>NZ_DATMRB010000105.1:0-51393 GCF_035566555.1 Collimonas sp. | reverse complement strand
CCTGCCTCATCTGTCGGCATCTCGCTGGTCCTTGACCCGTATCGCGTCGTTGCGCCTCGTCGCCATAGCACCGCTATGTCTCCTTGGCACGCCTAGCGCTACGGGCCAAGGCCGGCGCGATATACCGACAGATGAGGCAGGCACGACACTAGACGCGGAACGGCTCCAGCGTCTCGTCGAAGACACAGAATTCGTTCTTGCCCGCGCGCTTGGCCTGGTACATGGCGATATCGGCTTGCGACATCAGCTGCGAAGTAGAGATGCCGGCCCGCACATGCAAGGCAATGCCGATCGACGCGCTCAGCTCGAACAGCTGGCCGCCGATGTTGAAAGGAATGCCGATCGCCGCCAGCAATTGACGGGCGACGCCAACCGATGCCGCGTGCGCATCGCCGAGATCGGTCAGCAAGATCACAAATTCATCGCCGCCCAGGCGCGCGACGGTATCGGTGCTGCGGCGTTCATCCAGCAGGCGCGCCGCCACCTGGCACAGGATGGCGTCGCCGGCCTCGTGTCCGAAGACATCGTTGATCGGCTTGAAATTATCGAGATCGCAAAACAATAGCGCGAAATGCGAACCGTCGCGTTGCGCGCGCGCCATTGCCTGCTGCAGGCGGTCTTCCAGCATGGCCCGGTTGCACAGGCCGGTGAGCGTATCGTGATGCGCCATGAACGCCATGCGCGCCTCGCTCGCCTTGAGCGCGGCTTCCTTGTCGCGCAGGCGTTCCACCAGGTAATTAAAACCCAGCACCAGGCTGCCGACCTCATCGCGCCGCAGCACCGGCAGCGGCGCCAGCGCGCGCTTGCCATCGGCCATGTCGCGCATCGCATGGGCGGCATCGGTGAGTGGCCGCAAAGTGCGCGGCAACAGCAGCAGCATGAGGATGACCATGCCGACGATGATCACCAGTGTGTTGCGCAGATAGAAACCCAGCATGGCATTGATCGGATGGAACACTTCCGCCGTCGGAATGCGCGCCACCACGAACCAGCCGGTGCTGGGCACGGTCACCATCGCCGCCAGTTCTTCCACGCCCTTGGCGTTGATGGTGATGCCGGTGCCGCGATAGCCGGCCATGGCGCGGTCATGCAGCAGGTTGACGCCGGGCGGCGGCGTCGGCGTCAGCACCATCGCCGGATCGCTGGCGCCGACGAACAGCTTGTCGGTCGGCGACACCAGCAGGAAGCCGCCGCTGACGCCCAGCTTGGTTTCCTGCAGGCGGTCGAGAAAGCCTGGCGTGTTCAGCACCACCACGCCGGCCAGTACCGCCACCACTTGGCGGGCCTGATTGCGCACCGGCGCCGCCATCACCAGGATCGGTTCGTGAATGGCGCGCCCGCGCTTCGGCCGCCCCATCACGGGGGTATCTGCCTGCAGCGCCGCGCGGAACCAGTCGCTTGCGGAAAAGAGCAGCTCCTCGCGTCCGGGCACCGCAGGATACTGCGCTAGCACACCCTTGCCGTCCGCCGGCACCACCAGCAAGCCGCTGTTGAACAAGGGATTGATGCGTTGCCGTTCGCGCAGCCAGAGCGTGAGCCGGTCCGGCTGCGACAGCAGCGCCGGCGGCAGCGCCGAACTCAGTTCGGCCAGCAGCGCGCGGCGCGCCTGGATGCTGTGGTCGATGTCGCGGGCGACATACGACGCCACCGACAGTTGCTGGGCCGCCACTTCGTCCTTCAGCAATCCCTGGGCAAAGGGCAGGGCAAAAAACAGGCGCAAGCCGATGCCGGCCACGATAATCAGGATACCGAGGCCAATCAGGCGGAACTTGATGCTTTGGAACATTGGCATGAGGGAATGATACAGAAATCCGCTGCCGCCTAGCGCAGCTGTGGTTTTAAAGCCGCACTGTTACGGCAAGGCGGTTTCCCATGTCATGGCGCAGCGGGTCGCCGTTACGCGGTCTAGCGGACCTTGCGCCGGCAATCGGGGAAGTCATTATTCCATATCGGATTTTCCCTACATACATTTATACCCTGCTTATCTAGGATAGAGCTCGCTGTAATGGATATGCACCAGACAGCCGGCGCTTACCCAGGCAGAACCTGGAATCGCAAGATCTTGCCGGCACCGCATTCATGCGTCAATCCGTGGTCAGTCCGGCACTACGCCAAGAGCGTAGCCAGCGGCGATGGCATCGGTTCCAGCGGAGCGGCCCGCCCGCCGCGGTTCGACGCGATTTTATTTGCAGTCAGATTGAAAACAATATGTCATTTAACTTGAAAAAACATTTGCGGCGCTGGGCCGCCCTTGCCTCGCTATTCCTGCTTGCGGCTTGCGTCACTGTGCCGGGGATGCGCATGGAGCAAAGCGCTTCCGAGAAAGACGGCGGCCATGACGCGACCTCATTCACAACGATCACGCCGGACCTGGTGCGGCAGGAGAAGGCTGTGGCGCAGCAGCGCAGCGGCCCTGACCTGACGCCGCTGATGAAGGCGCCAGCGCCCTATCTGATCGGCAATGGCGACATCCTGTCCATCATCGTCTGGGACCACCCGGAATTGGCGGCGCCGGCCATGGCGGCCGCCCAGGCGGCGGTGGCTGGCATCGAGGGCAGCACCGCGCCAGGCTTCGTGGTCGACCAGAGCGGTATGGTGCAGTTTCCCTATGTCGGAATGCTCAAGCTGGCGGGCCTGACTGAGGCGCAGGCACGCGATGCGCTGACAGCAAAACTCGGGCAGTATTTCCGGAAACCGAATTTGACCCTGCGCGTGCAAGCTTATCGCAGCCAGCGCGTGTATCTGAGCGGCGAAGTCAAGACGCCAGGGATACAGGCGATCAACGATATTCCGATGACACTGGCAGAAGCGCTGAGCCGCGCCGGCGGCGTGCTGGAGGGCGGCGACGCCAGCCAGGTTGAAGTGACGCGCAATGGTGCGAACTATCGGGTCAACCTGCCATTGCTTATACGCCGGGGAATGGGTCCGTCCGGGGGTATTCTGCTGGCCAACGGCGACGCGGTGCGGGTGTTTGCGCGCGACGACAGCAAAGTGTTCGTACTGGGCGAAGTGACGCGTCCGCTCACGCTGACCTTGCGCGACGGTCGCATGACGCTGAGCGAGGCACTGGGTGAAGCCGGCGGATTGAGCCCGCTGACCAGCGACGCCCGCCAGGTCTATGTGGTGCGGAACGCGGCAGGGGATACGGCGCAGCCGCAGGTGTATCACCTGGATGCGCGTTCGCCGGCAGCCTTCGCGCTGGCCAATAATTTTCAACTGAAGGCCAGGGACGTGGTGTATGTCGATGCCGCGCCGCTGGCGCTCTGGTCGCGCGTGGTAAGCCTGATCATTCCTAGCGCGCAGTCGGTCACCAGTGCGGTGCAGGCGGGGAAATAATGAATAATCTTCTGGTGATCTGCATCGGCAATATCTGCCGCAGCCCGATGGCGCAAGGCTTGTTGCACAAGGCTTTCCCGGACAAGACGATCCGTTCGGCCGGCATCGACGCCATGGTCGGCTATCCCGCCGATCCGCACTCGATCCAGATCATGCTGGAGCAGGGCATCGACATCAGTGACCACCGCGCACAAAGGCTGACTGACCGCATGGTGCGCGAAGCCGATCTGATCCTGACCATGGATGCCGAACAAAAACGCTATATCGAAAAAAAATATCCCGCGGCCAAAGGCAAGGTCCTGCGCAGCGGCGAGTTTGGCGATTTCGATATCCCCGATCCTTATCAGCAGGACATGAACAGCTTTCGGCAAGCGTATCGCCTGATTTCGCAAGGCATGTCTGATTTGTCCAGGAAAATTGTGCAAATCGGCTGACCAGCCTGCATTCACCCATATCCTTTTTCATGAGACGGCAATGTCCGTCGCATCTTTCTTGGGGAAAGCAGCAATTACTTTTATAGAAAAAACAGATCTAACATGAACGCCCAACAACATTCCGCGGCAGAAGAATCTTCGACTGAAGAGTTCAGCGTTGTCGCTTTTCTCGATGCAATCTCTGACCATCGCTGGCTGGTGATCGGCATTTTCCTAATCGTCAGCCTGCTGGGAGCCGGCTATGCGCTGATCGCCAAGCCGGTCTACAGCACCGATCTGCTGGTCCAGGTGGAAGACAGTCCGAATACATCCAAGAACCTGCTGGGCAGTCTGTCGTCGCTGTCGTCGCTGGTCGATGTGAAAGCCGACGCCGCTGCCGAAATCGAGATACTGCGTTCGCGCAGCTTGGCGTCGCAGGCTGTGGACAATCTGCATTTAAACGTGTTTGCGCGCGCTAAATATTTTCCCTTGATCGGTTCCTGGATGGCTTCCGGCCAGGATGAACTGTCTACGCCAGGCTTGTTCGGACACGGCGGTTACGCCTGGGGCGCCGAAAGAATCGAGGTGGCGCGTTTTGAGATTCCGAAATCGCTGGATGGCCAGGATTTCGTGCTGACGGCGACCGCACCGGGGCATTTCGTCATGCGCCAGAATGCCCGCCAGATTGCGCTGGAAGGCGAAGTTGGCAAGGAGTTGAATGTCGCGATCGGCGAAGGCAATATCGTGCTCAAGGTCGCCGCACTGAATGGCAAGCCGGGAGCCCAGTTCATTTTGCGCCATGCGTCGCGCATGCAGACCGTCGCCGAGTTGCAGAAATCCATGACCATCGTGGAAAAGGGTAAAGGATCCGGCATCCTGAACATCAGCCTGCAGGGCCATGATCCCGAGTTGATTGCACGCACTCTGAATGGCATCGGCCTTGATTACGTGCGCCAGAATGTCGCCAGGAAATCGGAAGAGGCAGAACAGACGCTTGCTTTCCTCGACAAAAAATTGCCGGAACTGCGGGCAGAGCTGGAACAATCCGAGAACAAATACAACCAGTTCCGCAACAGCAGCAGCACGATCAACCTGGGTGAGGAATCGAAGCTGATGCTGCAGCAGAACGTGGCGGCGCAAACCAGGCTGATCGAGTTGAAGCAGAAAAGAGAAGGCCTGCTGATCGGCTTCACGAACGATCATCCGGCGGTGGTCGGCATTAACCGCCAGATTGCCGAGATCAACGACGAACTGCAGAAGTATTCCGCGCAGATCAAGCGTTTGCCGTTGCTCGAGCAGAACCTGTTCCGCCTCAACCGCGACGTCAAGGTCAACACCGATCTGTATACGGCATTGTTGAATTCGGCGCAGCAGCTGCGTCTGGTGAAGGCCGGCAAGGTCGGCAACGTCCGCATCGTCGATCCGGCGCTGGTGCCTGAACAAGCGCTCAAGCCGCATCGCTCCATGATCGTTCTGATCTCGATGGCGTTGGGGCTATTTGCGGGGATGTTGTGCGCCATCGTGAAAAAGCTCATGTTCGACGGCGTCAGCGATGCCTTTGAAATAGAGGAAGCGCTGGGCGTGACCGTGTTTGCGTCGATTCCCCGTAGTAAAAAGCAAGAACAGTTGTACCAGAAAATACAGGCCAGATCGCCGTCGATTTCCGTCCTGGCGCAAAATTTTCCAACCGACATGGCGATCGAAGGCTTGCGTGGCTTGCGCACGGCCTTGCAGTTTTCGATGCTGGAGTCGCGCAACAATATCGTGCTGATTACCGGTCCAACCCCGGGTTTGGGAAAATCCTTTGTTGCTGCCAATTTTGCTGCCGTGCTGGCGGCCGCAGGCAAGAAAGTGCTGCTGATCGATGCCGATTTGCGCAAGGGCTATCTGCATCAGTATTTCGGACTGGAGCGCGGCAATGGCCTGTCAGACCTGATCACGGCCAGCCAGGATATCGACCAGGTGCTGCACAAGGATCTGCTGGAAAACGTCAGCTTCATTTCCACCGGCCAGCTGCCGCTCAAGCCGTCGGAATTGCTGTCGCATCAGAATTTCGGCAAGCTGCTGGAATCGCTTTCCGCCAGCTACGATTATGTCCTGATCGATACGCCGCCGGTGCTGGCGGTTTCCGATGCTGTCATCGCCGCCGCGCATGCCGCGACGGTTTTATTGATTGCGCGGGCGGAAGTCAGCGGCACGGGGGCGATCAAGGAATCCTTGAAGCGCCTGGCGCAGGCCGGTATTTCATCGCAGGGAGTGGTGCTTAATGACGTCAAGCTGCGTTCCAGTCTGTACGGTGCGCGCGATGGCCGGTATCGACAGGAAAAATATTCGTATTGAGCAGGCTATTCTTGCCAGATTGGCCGTTGAGATACGATCATTTCTTGATATATCGACAATCGAGGCGGAAGCAGATTATTGGGTAAAACTGGTGCCGGAGAGAGGAGTCGAACCCCCGACCTCTTCATTACGAATGAATTGCTCTACCAACTGAGCTACACCGGCACTGCTTCCGCAAAAGATACTGCAAAAGCTGGTAATGATTTTATCAGCAATCAATCAAAAGTGAAGCCCGCTCAATGCAGGCCCTGGTCAGGGTCTGCGACGCGCTGCGGCCGGCAGCGGTAGATGTCCCGGTAAGCCTCCAGGCGAGGAAGCAATGCCGCATGGCGCCGCAGATTCGGCGTGAATGCCTCGCGCTGCGGCGGTTTGGCGCAGATGATGGCTTCCTTGCCGGGTTGGTCATTGGCGGCCAGCCACGCTAAGCGTGCCGCGCCAAGCGCACCGCCGGTTTCGCTGCCGATGTGGGTCACCATCTTCACGTTCAATGCATCGGCGATCAGTTGCGCCCAGTAGGGGCTGCGCGAGCCGCCGCCTACCAGCGACAACTCAGTGACTTCGGTGCCTGCCGTGTGCAGGGCGTGCAGGCCGTCGGCCATGCCGAAGCTGACGCCTTCGAGCACGGCGTAGCCTAAGGCGGCGCGGCCGTGGGCGTGCGACAGGCCGTGGAATATGCCTTGGGCGTAGGGATCGTTGTGAGGCGTGCGTTCGCCGGACAGGTAGGGCAGGAACAGCGGGGCGTTTTCCAGTTCGGCCGGGCCGAGGGCGGCAATTTCATTGAGCAGGGTGGCTTCGTCGACGCTGACCAGGCGGCAGAACCAGCGCAGGCAGCTGGCGGCCGACAGCATCACGCTCATCTGGTGCCAGCGGCCCGGCAGGGCATGGCAGAAGGCGTGCACGGCTTGCGCCGGATTGGGGCGGAAGCGGTCGTTGACGACGAACAGCACGCCGGAGGTGCCTAGCGAGATGAAGCCGTCGCCGGGATTGACGGCGCCGATGCCGACCGCGCTGGCGGCGCCGTCGCCGCCGCCGCCGGCGACCATGACCTGGGTCGACAGGCCCCAGGCCGTGGCGACTTCGGGCAGCAATGTGCCGGAGGATTCGCCGCCTTCCACCAGGCGCGGCATATGCGCGCGCCGCATGTTGGTGGCGGCCAGTAATTCGTCGGACCAGTCGCGCTTGGCGACATCCAGCCACAGCGTGCCGGCGGCGTCGGACGGCTCGGAGACTTTTTGGCCGGTGAGTTTCAGGCGCAGCCAGTCCTTGGGGAGAAGCACGGTCGCCATGGCGGCGAATATTTCAGGTTCATGGCGCGCCAGCCACAGCAGCTTGGGGGCGGTGAAGCCGGGCATGGCGAGGTTACCGGCGATCTGGTGCAGTTGCGGCGCGCGCGCGCTCAGTTCAGCGCATTCGCTGATGCTGCGCAGGTCGTTCCACAGGATCGCTGGCCGCAATACCTGGTCTTTGGCATCGAGCACTACCGCGCCATGCATCTGGCCGGACAGGCCGATGGCGCGCACCTCGCTGAACTGTTGCGGCGCCTTGGCGCGCAGCTTGGCGATGCTGTCGCCGGTGGCTTGCCACCATTGCTCGGGATCCTGCTCCGACCAGCGCGGCTGCGGGCGCGAGACATTCAGTGCGGAAGCGGCGTCGGCCAGCAGATTGCCGGCCTGGTCCATCAGGACTACCTTGACTTCCGAGGTGCCGAGGTCGATGCCCAGATACATTTTCCAATTCCTCTACGCGTAGACGATATGTGGCGAGCGGCATGATCCGGGCAGAGCGGCTCACTGCGCTTTGCCCGGGTCACGCCGCATTATGCGAGTCAGTTCAGTTTTGCTGCGCCAGCCAGTCCTGGACCCGGACCACGGCTGCGCGCAGCGGCAGTTCAAGCTGTGCGCTGCCGGCTAGTGTGCCCCATAAGGCGGTGTCGGCGCAATAGGCGCGCAGCGGGTCGGCGCCGGCCAGCATGGCGCGAGTGGCGGCGGCATCGAACACGCCATCCTGGTAGGCGTAGGGCAGTTCACCCTTGGCCCAGCGCTGCAGGAACAGGAAGAATAGCGCCGGCAGCAGCAGCGTGGCATGCGGCACCACGCCGCGCGCGATGCATTCCTGCAGGGTCGGCACGATGAAGCCCGGGATCTTGGAGAAGCCGTCGGCGGCGACGCGCTGGTTGCTGTCCTGGATATTCGGATTGCTGAAGCGTTCCAGCACGGTGTCGCGGTAGTTTTCCAGGTTGAGCGGGCTCGGCGTCAGGCAGGGGATGACGTCTTGCGTCACATAATCGAAGGCCATCTTGCGGATATCCTGGCGGGCGCAATCCTGGTCGATATAGTCCAGTCCGACCAGGGTGCCGGCCCAGGCGACGCAGCTGTGGGTGGCGTTGAGTATGCGGATCTTGGCCTCTTCATAAGGCAGCACCGATTTGACCATTTCGACGCCGACCTTCTCCAGCGCCGGGCGGCCGGCGGCAAAGTCGTCCTCGATCACCCACTGGATGAAGGATTCAGCCATGAGCGCGCAGGGATCCGGAGCGCCGCAGGCTTGCGCCACGCGTGCCCGGACTTCGTCGGTCGGGCGTGGCGTGATGCGGTCGACCATGGAGTTAGGACTACGGGTATGCGTGCTGACCCATTGCTGCAGCGCGCTCTCGCCGCGCAGGGCGAGGAACTGCAGCAAGCCGTCGTGAAAGCGTTCGCCGTTATGGCGCAGGTTATCGCAGTTGAGTAATGTCACCGGACCGCCGTTGGCGGCTGCGCGGGCGCGCAGGATGGCGCTCATGGCGCCGTAGATGGTGTTCAGTTCGCCTTGCAGGTCGGCGGCCAGGTCGGGGTTGGCGGTATCGAGGCGATGATGGTGATCGAGATAATAACCACCTTCGGTGACGGTGAAGGAAATCACCTTGGTGCTGCTGCGGGCGCCGATGGCGGTCATTTCCAGCAGCGACGCATCCCACGGCACGATGGTCTTGATCGAGCGGATCACTTCATAGCTGCGCACGCCGGCTGGCGTGACGGTTTCCAGCGTATAGGCGCCGTCCTGTCGTTCCAGCGCATCCAGCAGCGGCGTCATGTCGTCGCGGATATTGGCCAGCGCCAGCGACCAGCTATGGTCGCCGCTCTCCATCAGATGATGCAGATAGACTGCCTGGTGCGCGCGGTGGAAAGAGCCTGCGCCTATGTGCAGCCAGACCTGTTCGGATCCAGGATTAGCGGAGGAAGTAGCTGGCATGATGAGTCCTGATAAATATTGACGAAAGCGTTGTTCTAGTTAGTTGCTTGGCTGGTTGGCGGCGGCCTTATGCCACCTGCGTCGTCGCCCGGCCTTGATCCGCCGCGGTGGCGCTGCCTGATCCGTGCAGCCGGGGCAGCGCGCGGCCGCTCTGGTCGAACAGGTGGCAGCGCAGCGGGTCGGCGGAGACGCCGATTTCACTGCCGCGCTGCATGCTGACGGTATCGGCCACGCGCAGCACCAGCGGTTCTTCGGAGGCGGTCGAATCGGCGTACAGGTAGGAAAAGTCGCCGAGCGCTTCCAGCACCGTGAACCTGGCCTTGAGCATGGGTGACTGCGCATCCAGCATCAGGTGCTCGGCGCGCACGCCGATGCTGACCGCGGCGCCGATCTGCAGGCTGCTGCCATCCACCGCGACCGACTGGCGGCCGCCGCTGGCCAGTTCCACCAGCACGCCGTTGGCGCCAATGGCGACCACTTTGCCGTCGATGAAATTCATCTTGGGCGAGCCGATGAAGCCGGCCACGAAACGGTTGGCCGGATGATGGTAGAGCTGCTGCGGCGAGCCGACCTGTTCGATGCGGCCGGCCGACAGCACTACGATCTTGTCGGCCAGGGTCATGGCTTCGATCTGGTCGTGGGTGACGTAGATCATGGTGGTCTTGAGTTCATCGTGCAGCCGCGAAAATTCCAGGCGCATCTTGACCCGCAGCGCCGAATCCAGGTTCGACAAGGGTTCGTCGAACAGGAACACGCTAGGCTCACGCGTGATGGCGCGGCCGATGGCGACGCGCTGGCGCTGGCCGCCGGACAGGGCTTTCGGCTTGCGGTCCAGCAGATGGTCGATATGCAAGGTCTTGGCGGCCTTCTGCACGGCGGCGTCGATCTCGGCTTTCGACTTGCCGGCGATCTTCAGGCCAAAGGCCATGTTGTCGTACAGCGTCATGTGCGGATACAGCGCATACGACTGGAACACCATGGCGATGCCGCGCTTGGCCGGCGGCACGTCGTTCATGCGGACCTCGCCGATGAAAAGGTCGCCGCTGCTGATGTCTTCCAGGCCGGCGATCATGCGCAGCAGGGTCGATTTGCCGCAGCCGCTGGGGCCGACGAAGACCACGAATTCGCCATCGTCGATATCCAGGTTGATATCGCGCATGACTTCATTGTCGTCGTAGCTCTTGATGAGGTTCCTGATTTTTACGCCTGCCATGATGGTCTCCTTCTGTTTATTCTTAAATCACCGCTGAGGTGAAAGCTGAATTATTTGTTAAGCCGCCAGCAAGACGGGCAGCTGCCGCATGTCGTCGAATACCCGCTCGGCGCCCGCCGCCAGCAGGCGCGCGGCGGCCTGGCCGCGGTCGTGAGCGACGCCGGTAAAGCCGAATACGCGGATGCCGGCGGCCACTGCGGAACGGACGCCGGTGACGCTGTCGTCGACGGCAATGCAGTGCCGTGGCGCGACCTGGAAGCCGGCCGCCGCCGCCAGATAGACATCCGGCGCCGGCTTGGGCGTGCCCATGTCGTGGCCGCTGTGGATATGGCCCTCGAACAGCTCCAGCAAGCCGCAGCGACGCAAGCCGGCGTCGATGCGCAGCAGGCTGCTGTTGCTGGCGACCGCCTTGGGCAAGGAAATCGCCGCCAGCACTTCGATCACGCCCGGCACCGCCGTGACTTCTTCGCTGCAGGCGCGGCCGACCGCCAGGTTGATGGCGTCATAGTCTGGCGCCAGCAAGCCGAGATTGAACTGGGCATTGAGCTCATCCAGCAACTGGTTGGTCATCATGCCGAGCCGCTCCGCAATCGCTCCATGCAGTGCCAACTCGAGCGCCAGTTCGGCCTGGCTATTGCCGTGCGCTACGCTGCGCGGCAGGTAGCTGCCGAGCTGTCGATGCAGGACAGCGAGAGCGATGCTTTCGCTATCCAGCAAGACGCCGTCGCAATCGCAGATCAGGTGCGTGATGTGTTGGTTCATTGCGGTCTTCATCATCGGCGTCATTTCACCGCGCCAAAGGTCAGGCCGCGCACCAGCTGCTTCTGCGCCAGCCAGCCGAGCACCATGATCGGCGCGATCGCCAGCAATGACGCCGCCGACAGCTTGGCCCAGAACAAGCCTTCCGGATTCGAGTAAGAGGCGATGAATACGGTCAGGGGAGCGCCGCTGACACTGGTCAGGTTGATGCTCCAGAACGCTTCATTCCAGGACAAGATAATCAGCAGCAGCGCGGTCGAGACCAGTCCTGGCATGGAAGTCGGCAGCAACAGGTACACCATTTCCTGCCAGGCGTTGGCGCCGTCGATGCGCGCCGCTTCCAGGATTTCCTTGGGGACGTCGTTGAAATAGGTGAACGCCATCCACACCGCGATTGGCAGGTTGATCAGGGTATAGATGATGGTCAGGCCGGTCACGGTATCGAGCAGGCCGGTATTCTTGGCCAGCAGGTAGATCGGGATCAGTACGCCGACCGCGGGCATCATCTTGGTCGACAGCATCCACAGCAGCAGTTTCTGGGTCTTTGCGGTCGGGAAGAAGGCCATCGAATAGGCCGCCGGCACGGCGATCAGCAATGCCAGCACGGTCGAGCCCAGCGAGACGATCAGCGAGTTGGCGACGAAATCCATGTAGTTGCTGCGCGCCAGGACTTCGTGGAAGCTTTCCAGCGTCGGCCAGAAAATCAGGGTCGGGACGTAAGCCTGGTGTTCGGTCTTGAAAGCGGTGATCGCCACCCAGAAGATCGGGAAGAACAGGACGATGGCGCAGGCCCAGGCCAGCATGCCCAGCCATAGGCGATTCTTGTTTTTAGCACTCATTTTTCGTTCGCTCCTTTCAGGTTCTTGGCCATCATCCGCACCAGGAAGAACGACACGATATTGGCCAGGACCACGGCGATGATGCCGCCGGCCGAGGCGATGCCGATATCGAACTGCTGCAAGCCGATCGAATACACCAGGTAAGCCAGGTTGGTAGTCGCCGTGCCGGGACCGCCGGCGGTAGTGGTGAAGATTTCAGCGAAGATCGACAGCAGGAAAATGGTTTCGATCATGATCACCACCGTGATGGCGCGCTTCAGATGCGGCAGCACCACGTACCAGAACACCCGCACCGGTCCGGCGCCGTCCAGCTGCGCCGCCTCTTTCTGTTCCATGTCCAGCGATTGCAGCGCCGTCAGCAGGATCAGGAAGGCAAACGGAATCCATTGCCAGGCGACGATCATGATCACCGACAGCATCGGATATTCGGCCAGCCAGTCGACCGGCTCCAGGCCGACCAGGCGCATGGCCCAGGCCAGCAGGCCGTAGACCGGATGCAGGATCATGTTTTTCCAGATCAGGGCGGCCACGGTCGGCATCACGAAGAAGGGACCTATCACCAGCAGGCGAGCGATGCCGCGGCCGAAGAAGGGCTGGTCGAACAGCACCGCCAGCAGGGTGCCGCCTACCACGCTGATGACCAGCACCGAGCCGATCAGCACCAGGGTATTGAGGATCGACGGCCAGAACGCCGGATCGCTCAGCAGGAAGGCGTAGTTGTCCAGTCCGACGAAACCGGTCGCTTCCGGCATCATCAGGTTGTAGCGGATGACCGAGAAGTACAGCGTCATCGCCAGCGGCACGATCATCCAGAGCAGCAGCAACAGCACCGAGGGTGTCTGCAGCAGCCGCACCGGCTTGAATTTGCTGGCGCTGGGCCGCGCCGGCAAGGCCGTGTTGGCGGCCTGGGCGAAAGGAGTGGACATGGTTTACCTCTTACATTATTTCGCGCCGATTGGCGGGAGGGTAGGGTGGGCAGCTAGTGCCCACGCGCGGATGTACTCCGCGTATTTATCAGCGTCGCTGCGGTGTGAGTTTGTACTCCGGCTATTGCGATCACGCGTGGGCACGAGGTGCCCACCCTACGGATTACTTGCGCATTTACTTGATATAACGTCCTTGACGCATCACCCGGTCCGCCTGCGCCTGCGAGGTCTGCAGGGCGACGTCGACGGTCGACTTGCCCGCCAGCGCGCCGGCAATCGCCTGGCCGACTACTGTGCCGAGCGACTGGAACTCGGGAATCGTCGCAAACTGGATGCCGGTATAAGGCACTTTCTGAGCAGTGGCGTCTTTGGTGTCGGCGGTCTGGATGGCGCTCAGGACGAAATCGGAATACGGCGCGGCCTTTTTGTAGTCAGGCGAAGCGTAGGTCGACATGCGGGTGCCTGGAGGCACCAGGCCCCAGCCCTTTTCCTTGGCGACCAGCTGGATGTATTCCTTGGACGTAGCCCAGGCGGCGAACTTCTTGGCGGCGTCCTGCGACTTCGACGATTTCGGAATCGCCAGCGACCAGATCCACAGCCAGTGCGCGCCCTTCGGCGTGACGGCTACCGGCGCCGGTGCAAATGCCACCTTGCCGACCACTTTCGATTCCTTGCTGCTGTAGATCATGCCGGCCGCCACCGTGGCGTCGATCCACATGCCGCATTTGCCGCTGGAGAACAGCACCAGGTTTTCATTGAAACCGTTGGAAGTGGCGCCTTGCGGGCCGTATTTTTTCAACAGGTCGACATAGGTGGTGACGGCGTTTTTCCATTCCGGCGTATTCAGCTGCGGCTGCCATTTTTCATCGAACCAGCGGCCGCCGAAGGTGTTGGCCATGGTGCCGATGATCGCCATGTTTTCGCCCCAGCCGGCGCGGCCGCGCAGGCAGATGCCGGCAATCCCGTTTTTCTTGTCGTCGAGCTTTTCAGCGAAGCCGGCGATGTCGGTGTAGGTCGGATGCTCAGGCATGGTCAAGCCCTTTGCCGCAAACAGGTCCTTGCGGTAATAGGTCATCGAGCTTTCGGCGTAGAACGGCAGGGCGTACAGCTTGCCGCCTTCGGTCAGGCCGTCGTGCACGGTCTTGATCAGGTCACCCTCGTCGTAGCTGGCAGGCAGGCCTTCCATCGGCGACAGCCAGCCTTTCTTGGCCCAGATCGGCGCTTCATACGCGCCGATGGTCATCAGGTCGAACTGGCCGCTGCCGGTGGCGATATCGGTGGTGACGCGCTGGCGCAGGACGTTTTCTTCCAGTACGACCCAGCGCAGCTTGATGTCGGGATTGGCGGCTTCGAAATTGGAGGAAAGCTTTTGCAGTTCGATCATGTCCGGATTGTTGATCGTTGCAATGTTGACGGTAACCGGGGCGGCCCAGACGCTGCTGCAGAGCATTGCCATGGAAAGAGGGGCCAGGATTGCTGCGAACGGGCTGCTGCCGATGCTGCGACGTTTCATGTTTGTCTCCGTGGTAGGAATCATCAATTAGCCATGCCGACTTGTGCGGCTTCGCTTTGTCACTTTCTGCGGTATGCCGGTGGGCAACCCGAAAGCGGTTGTAACGCTGTCCCTTGTTCTGCATTTTCGCATGTTTCGATGAAAATATTGAGCAAAAGACTTTTCGTTGAGCAAATAATCAGTCATGATCCAGGTCATGTCAAGATTTTTTTTTGCCGAATAAATCCCTGCCGAATGCTTATGTTGCGGTGCGCTATCTGGGACAATCCGTCATCGCATGGCATACGCAGGCGGTAGCTGCATTGCGCTGCAACAAGAGCTCAAGGTTGCCATGCGCCGACGAAAAAAGGACACCAGATGGCATCAAGAAATGAAAAACTGGATCTCGCAGCCCGTGCTGCGTGGATGTATTACGTGGTTGGCGATACCCAGAACGAAATCGCCGACCACCTCGGCATTTCGCGGCAGATGGCGCAGCGACTGGTGGCTTATGCGCGCGAATCGGGGTTGGTCAAGGTGCGGGTCGAGCATCCGGTGTCGGAGTGCCTGGAGTTGGCGGCAGCCTTGCAGCAACGCTATGGCCTGGAGCAGTGCCATGTGGTGCCGAGCGTGGGATCCGCGGGCAATCTGGTGGACGACGCCGGCGTGCAGCAGATGCTGGCGGTGGTGGGCGCCGAGGTGGTCGAGCGCTATCTGCAGCAAGAGAATCCGCTGGTGGTGAATGTCGGTTCCGGGCGGACCTTGAAGGCGGTGCTGGAGGCGGTGAGTGAAATGGACAGGCCGCAGCATCGGATTGTGTCGATGGTGGGAGCGATTGCGGCCGATGGTTCGTCGAACCGTTATGACGTGGCGCTGACGGTGGCCGACAAGACGCAGGGGCGTTTCTTCTTGCTGCCGGCGCCGCTGGTGGCGGACAGCGCCGAGGATATGCGGCAGTGGTGCCATCACCGGGTATACCGCATCGTTGCGGATCTTGCGCAGCAGGCGGATGTGACGTTCATCGGGGTTGGCACGATCGCGCCCGGCTGTCCCATGCATGAAGATGGTTTTCTTACGGCGGCGGAGGTGGCGCAGTTGCAGGCGCATGGCGCGGTGGGGGAGATGATCGGGCATGCGATTGCGGGGGATGGGCGGCTGATTGCTTCGCCTATCGAGGATCGAGTGACCAGTCTGCCGCTGACCTCGCCGCCGTCGAAACCGGTGATCGGGATGGCCGGCGGGGCCAAGAAGGCCGAGGCGATCCGGGCGGTGTTGCGGGGCGGGTGGTGGTCGGGCTTGATTACCGACGAGTATTGCGCACGCTATGCCCTGCAGGAAGACTGAAAGCCGTATTTGTCTTCAATGTAGATATGTTGCTACATTTATTGCATCGCTTCTTAATTTGTAGTAATGTGTTTACAAAGAGGATCTGCCATTATGACTATTACTACTTTGTCCAGCCGCGAATTCAACCAGCATGCCAGCGAAGCCAAGAAAGCCGCCAACAACGGTCCGGTGTTTATCACTGACCGCGGCCGGCCAGCGCACGTTCTGCTGAGTTTTGACGAGTATCAAAAAATTACCGGCGGCACTCGGAAGATCGCCGATCTGCTGGCGATGCCAGGAATGGAAGACATCGAGCTGAATATTCCGCCATTGCGTGATCCTGCCCAGGCAGCCGATCTCTCCTGATGTTCATTCTCGATACCAATGTCGTGTCCGAGCTGCGCAAAGTACGTCTCGGCAAGGCCGATGAGAATGTGGCGCGCTGGGCTGATAGTGTGACCAGCGCCGATTTGTACCTGTCGGTGATCACGGTTCAGGAACTGGAGATCGGCGTGCTGCTTGCTGAGCGGCGCGATCCGCCGCAAGGCGCCATGCTTAGGACGTGGCTCAACAGTCATGTTTTACCGGCATTTGGCGGCCGTATCCTGGCGATCGATACAGCTGTGGTGCTGCGCAGCGCGAAACTGCATGTACCTGATCCGCGTCCCGTGCGCGATTGCTTGATCGCCGCCACGGCACTGGTACATGGGATGACAGTGGCCACGCGCAATGTGGCGGATTTCGAACCCACCGGTGCGCGGATCATGAATCCCTGGAGCGCCGCCTGAAAACCACGATTGCATAGCTGATTGAAGCTAAATGAGCTAATTGGGGTCACCGAGCACATGCGATTTTTCGCGGCAGTCGCTGATGCGGCGTTCACTTTATTCGCTAGGACGTTCGCGGAATTTGACCGGTTGTTCTTCTGTTGTTGGTGAGCTTGTCCCGCAGCCGGTGGAACACGAACCGCACCCGCTGCCGCAGCCGCCCGCTGCGGTTGTCGGTTGCAGTTGTCCGCCGAGTTTGCGCAGAAGGGCTGGGCGCGACGACTGGCTTAGCGAGGCCGCTAGTTTTTCCTGCAGGCGCTGGCTGGTCGCCGGCATCAGGCGGCGGCAGGCGTAGATCAGGCTGGCGATTACCGCCAGGCCGATGACCAGAGCCTGGGCAATCAGAAAGGGTGTCATGTCAGCAGCCTTGTGATTTGATAGGTCAGGAATGCGGCCAGGTAGGCCAGGCCAAACAGGTAGGCAGTGGCGGCGGCGACCACTTTCCAGGAATTGGTTTCGCGCCGCATCACTGCCAGCGTCGACATGCATTGCGGAGCAAACACATACCAGGCCAGCAGCGACAATGCAGTCGCCAGCGACCATTGATGCGCGATCACCTGCCCGAGCTGGGATGCGATCGCATCTTCGCTGCCGGACATGGCATACACCGTGCCCAGCGCCGATACGGCGACTTCACGCGCTGCCATGCCGGGCACCAGTGCGATGCAGATCTGCCAGTTGAAACCGATCGGCGCAAATACGTATTCCAGCAGGTGGCCGATGCGGCCGGCCAGGCTGTAGTCGATGGCCGGCAAGCTTGCGCCCGGTGGCGGGCCGGGGAAGGTCGACAGAAACCACAGCAGCACCGTCAGCGACAGGATGATGGTGGTGACCCGGCGCAAGAAAATCAGCGCACGTTCCCACAGACCGATGGCGATATTGCGGGCGCCCGGCAGGCGATAGGAGGGCAGCTCCATCAGCAGCGCATGTTCACTCTTGTCCTTGCGCACGCGCTTGATGATCCAGGAGACGGCCAGCGCGCTGGCGATGCCGGCCACGTACAGCACGAACAGCACTATCCCTTGCATGTTGAACAGGCCCCACACGCTGCTGTTGGGAATGAAGGCTGCGATCAGCAGGGTATATACCGGCAGGCGCGCCGAGCAGGTCATCAGCGGCGCCACCAGGATGGTGGTCAAGCGGTCGCGCGGATCCTGGATGCTGCGCGTGGCCATGATGCCGGGAATCGCGCAGGCAAAGCTCGACAGCAGCGGGATGAAGGAGCGGCCGGTGAGGCCGGCCTTGAACATCATGCGGTCCAGCAGGAAGGCTGCGCGCGGCAGGTAGCCGGATTCTTCCAGCACCAGGATAAAGAAAAACAGGATCAGGATCTGCGGCAGGAACACCAGCACGGTGCCGAGGCCGCCGAAGATGCCGTCGCTGATCAGGCTGCGCAGCAGACTTTCCGGCATCGCCGCGGCGACCCAGGCGCCGACGGCGGCGACGCCGGCCTGGATGGCTTCCATCAGCGGCTGCGCCCAGGAAAACACGGCCTGGAAAATGAAGAACATGATGGCCGCCAGCAGCGCCAGTCCGATCACCGGATGCAGGACCCAGCGGTCGATGGCGTCGTCGATCATCGATGTGTTGCGCGGCATGGTGACGGCGGCCGCCAGCATCGCGCGCACCTGCGCATGCAGGTCGTCGTCGACTGTCCCGCTCGCCACAGCCGGCGCGCCGGCCTGGTCGATATGCCGGATCAGGTCGCGCGCACCGCCGCTGCGCACTGCCACCGTCTCGATCACCGGAATGCCGAGGCGGCGTTCCAGTTCTTCGCGGTCGATGGCGATGCCGCGCTTGCGGGCGGCGTCCATCATGTTCAGCGCCAGCACCATCGGCCGGCCGAGCCGTTTCACTTCCAGCACGAAGCGCAAGTGCAGGCGCAGGTTGGTGGCATCCGCCACGCACACCACCAGGTCGGGCAATGCTTCGCCCGGCATCTGGCCGAGGCAGACCTTGCGCGTGATCATTTCATCCGGACTGGTCGCCTCTAGGCTGTAGGCGCCCGGCAGGTCGAGCAGCTGGAATACGCGCCCGGAAGGCGCGGTGAAGCGGCCTTCCTTGCGTTCGACCGTAACGCCGGCGTAATTGGCGACCTTCTGGCGGCTGCCGGTCAACTGGTTGAAGAGGGCGGTCTTGCCGCAATTGGGATTGCCGACCAGGGCGATGCGCAAAGAAGAGGTGCTGGACATGTTGCTTGATTCAGGAAGCCAGGTTGACATGCACCCGGTGCGCTTCGGCGCGACGCAGGGCGAAACGGGTGAAGCCGATTTGTATCATCAGCGGATCGGCGCCGACCGGGCCGCGCGCCACCACGCTGACCGCTTCGCCGTTGACGAAGCCCAGCTCGCGCAAACGTTTGGCGATAGGGTCGGCCGTCAAGACATCTTCTACATGTTCAATGACTGCTGGTGTAAACGGGATCAAGTCGCAAAGTCTCATACAAACGCCATTACCAATAATGATTCTCATTATAACCATTGATGACTGTCGATATGACAGCGGTTACAAAACAAGAAGAGGGTTTGCTGGCACGAATATGCCTGGGAGAAATAAATAAGGATGTGGGTTAGATAAGCAACTTGGGCAGCTTGCCTTCGCTATTCCCAAAGAAATATAGCGAGAGCGAATGCTGCGATTTATAACGGGAATTGTGCCCTGCTTGCTTGACAGCATTACCCGCTTTGCGTTTTACTTAGCGCAATTTTCTGCACCGCAACAAACTGCAAGCTTGTTTTTGCTGATCCAGGTTCCGGTGTGCAAGCACATCGGCGGTTTTCATCTCCTGGTCTCACGCTCATTTCGTCTCACCAAGCAGAGCCCGGCACCGCGCAATCACGGACGTCGGCTTACGTGGTTTTTGGGTAGCGCTAACATCGGCAGGGCCTTGCAATTTCTATCAACTCAATCCCTGTGAAGGATCGGATTCCCATGCGCTTCAACAAACTACTTGCCCTCTCATCCCTGCTGCTGGCGGCCATCGCCGCTCAGGCAGAGACTGGCGTCACCGCCAGCGCCATTACCCTGGGGCAGTCGGCGGCGTTTTCCGGCCCCGCCAAAGAACTGGGCAAGGGCATGCATGACGGCGCCCAGGCTTATTTTGATCAGGTCAATGCCAGCGGCGGCGTGTATGGCCGCAAGATCATCCTGAAAACCCTGGACGACGGCTACGAGCCGGAGCGTGCTGCAGCCAACACTAAACAGTTCATCGAACAGGATGAGGTGCTGGCGCTGTTCGGCTATGTCGGCACGCCCACCTCGAATGCCTCGATTCCGGCGGTCAGCAAGGCCAAGCTGCCGTTCTTCGCGCCGTTCACCGGCGCGCAATCGCTGCGCGAGCCGTTCAACCGCAACATCTTCAATATCCGCGCTAGCTACTTTGCCGAGACCGAGAAGATCGTGCAGCAGATCACCACCTTGTCGCTGAAACGGATTGCGGTTTTTTATCAGAATGACGCCTACGGCAAGGCTGGCCTGGAAGGCGTCACGCGCGCCTTGAAGAAGCGCGGCATCGAAGTGGCCGGGCTCGGCACGGTCGAGCGCAACAGCGTCGATGTCAGCGACGCCGTCGCCAAGATCCGCGCCAGCAAGCCGCAGACGGTGATCATGGTGTCCGCCTACAATTCCAGCGCCGCCTTCATCAAGGCCATGATCGCGGCCGGCAGTCCGCCTTCGTTCTGGAACATATCTTTCGTCGGCAGCCAGCAGCTGGTGAGCGCGCTCGGCAAGGATGCCAGCGGAGTCCAGATCTCCCAGGTGATGCCGGCGCCATGGGACGAGACGCATGCCATCGTCAAGGAGTACCGCAAATACTATCTGCAGGACGGCAAGAGGCAATGGGACTACGTCAGCATGGAAGGTTTTATCGCCGCCAAGGTATTTGTCGAGGGGCTGCGCCGCGCCGGCAGCAACCTGTCGCGCGACAGCCTGATCCGGGCGCTGGAAACCATCAGTCATTACGATGCCGGCGGTTATTTCATCACCTTTAGTCCTGGCAGCCACAACGGTTCGGAGTTCGTTGACCTGACCATGGTGGCGAAATCGGGCCGGTTCCTGCACTGATATATATTGCCGCCGCGCGTCTGAGTACTTGATCTCGGGCGCGTAGCGGCGCTGCATTTGCTTCACATTCCGGCCGTCCAGTTCTGGACGGCTTCCCGGTCCTCTCGGTTTTCCCATTAGCGGCGGCCTCCTCAAATCGATGGTTTCGACGTGTCTCGTGCAAATGCAACACAGTTGCATTACAATCTCGATATGCAACTGTGTTGCATTTGCATTTGAGGCAGCGCCTATGCCGGAAAACATCAAGCTGAAGCCGGCCGGCGCCGCGCGCGTGCGGCCGGCATTCCAACCACCGTTCAACTCCAGAGATCGCTATGAACCAGTTAAAAAAATTTCCTGTCACCGTCTTGTCCGGTTTCCTTGGCGCCGGCAAGACCACCTTGCTGAATCACATATTGCGCAATCGCGAAGGCAAACGGGTAGCGGTGATCGTGAATGACATGAGTGAGGTCAATATCGATGCCGAGCTGGTGCGCGACGGCAGCGCGGCCGCTGGCGCGGCGCTTTCGCGTACCGAAGAAAAGCTGGTGGAGATGTCGAACGGCTGCATCTGCTGCACCTTGCGTGACGACCTGCTGCAAGAGGTGCGGCAGCTGGCGGCGGCGGGGCGCTTTGATTACTTGCTGATCGAATCCACCGGCGTGTCGGAGCCGATGCCGATCGCCGCCACCTTCGATTTCGTGGATGAAGACGGCAACAGCCTGAACCATGTGGCGCGCATCGACACCATGGTGACGGTGGTCGACGCCGCCAACCTGCTGGCGGATTTTTCCAGCGCCGAATTCCTGGCCGATCGCGGCGAGACTGCAGGGGAGGGCGACCAGCGGCGGCTGGTGCACCTGCTGACCGAGCAGATCGAATTTGCCAATGTCATCGTGCTCAACAAGATTGACCTGGTCGACGCCGCCCAGCTGCAGAAGGTCATGGGCGTGATCAAGGCGCTCAACCCGGATGCGCGGGTGATTCATGCGCAGCATTCGAACATCCCGCTGGACAGCATCCTGGACACTGGCCTGTTCGATCTAGAGCAGGCTGCCGCCATGCCTGGCTGGGCGCAGGAGCTGGAAGGGCGGGGCAGTTCGGAAAGCGCGGAATACGGCATCAGCAGTTTTGTCTACCGGACGCCGGAGCCGTTTCATCCGCAGCGTCTGCATGATTTCCTGGCGGCGCCGTTGCCGGGTGTGATCCGCAGCAAGGGCTATTTCTGGCTGGCCAGTCGGCCCGAGTGGGTGGCCAGCATGTCGGGCGCCGGCAAGCTGATGACAAACGAGCCAGTCGGTTTCTGGTGGGCGGCGGTGCCGGCCGAGCGCTGGCCGCAGGATGCCCACACGCGTGCGCAGATCAAGGCCGGCTGGAGCGAGCCGTATGGCGACCGCCATCAGGAAATCGTCTTTATCGGACAAGGCATGGATCAGACAGCGATCCGCCGCAGGCTGCAGACCTGCTTGCTGGATGCCGCCGAAACCAGCCTCGGCATGGCTGTCTGGCGCAAGTTCGATGATCCGTTTCCGGGCTGGCAAAGAAGCGCTGACGGGAGTCAAGCATGATGCCGCTTGTGAATCAAGCGCCTGCGCAAACGGGGCAGGATCCGGCCTCGGCCAGGCGCCTGAGCATATTGGCGCGCTCGGCATGGCTGCGGCTGTTGCTGGTGCTGCCGGCCTGCGTGCTGCTGTGGCTTGGCGTGTGGTGGGCCTTGGCGGGAGAGTTCCGATGAAGCCGGTGATCGCGCTGCACGACGTCAGCGTCGCCTATCGCCGGCAAGCGGCGTTGCAGCATGTCAGCGGAGTTTTGGCGCAAGCCTCGCTGACTGCCGTGCTGGGGCCAAACGGCGCCGGCAAGAGTACTTTCCTGAAGGCCGTGCTAGGCCTGGTGCCGGTCGACAGCGGCCGGGTAGAGATCCATGTACCGCGCAAGCTGATCGCCTATCTGCCGCAGCAGGCGGAGATCGACCGCGGTTTTCCGATCTCGGTGCTGGATTGCGTCTGCCTCGGCTACTGGCAGCGCCTTGGCAGCCTGGGCGGCCTTAACTCGGCGATGACGGAAGGCGCGCAGGATGCGCTGCGGGCCGTTGGCTTGCAGGGCTTCGAGCGGCGTCCTATCGGCAGTTTGTCGGCCGGGCAGATGCAGCGGGTGCTGTTTGCACGGATCCTGGTGCAGGACGCCGATGTGATCCTGCTGGATGAACCATTCAACGCGGTCGACGCCAGGACCACCGACGATCTGCTGGCGTTGATCCGCGGCTGGCATGCACAGCAGCGCACCGTGGTGGCAGTGCTGCATGACCATGAGCAGGTGCGCCGGTATTTCCCGCAAGCGGTGCTGCTGGCGCGGCAGCTGGTGGCCTGGGGTGACACCGCTGATGTGCTGGCTGCCGCCAATCTGCAGCGCGCCAGGCATATGGCGGATGCCGGCAGTGCGGGCAATGGCGACCGCTGGCCGGAGCTGGCTGCATGATGCTGTGGTCCTGGCTGGACACATGGCTGCATACGGCGCAGCAGCTGGCGTGGGCGCCGTTTGCCGAATTTGCCTTCATGCGCCGCGCCCTGGCCGGCACCCTGGCGCTAGCGCTCAGCAGCGCGCCGCTGGGGGTGTTGCTGACCTTGCGCCGCATGAGCCTGTTCGGCGACGCGCTCAGCCATGCAGTGCTGCCGGGCGTGGCGATCGGCTTCATTCTGTTTGGCCTGTCCTTGCCGGCGCTCAGCATCGGCGGTTTCCTGGCAGGCGTGACCGTGGTTGCGGTCGCGACCCGCATCAGCCGCAGCACCGGCCTGAAGGAAGACGCCAGCCTGGCGTCCATCTACCTGATTGCGCTGGCGCTCGGGGTGATGCTGATATCGATGAACGGCTCCAAGCTGGATTTGCTGCATATCCTGTTTGGCAATGTGCTCGGCGTGGACCGCGGCGGGCTGTTGCTGGTGGCCGGCGTCAGCAGCTTCAGCCTGATGCTGGGCGCGCTGGCTTACCGCGGCCTGCTGCTGGAAAGCTTCGATCCCTCCTACCTGGCCGCAAGCGGTGCGCGCGGCGGCCTGTTCCAGCATCTGTTCCTGATGCTGGTGGTGATGAACCTGGTCGCGTCGTTCCAGACCCTGGGCACGCTGATGGCGGTCGGACTGATGATGCTGCCAGCGGTCTCCGCCCGTCTGTGGCATGACACCTTGCCGGCGCAGCTGCTCAACAGCGCCGTGCAGGCGGCGCTGGCGGCGTATGCCGGCCTGCTGCTTTCCTATTACAGCGGCGCGCCGTCCGGCCCGACCATCATTCTGTGCGCTGCCGCCTGCTATCTGGCGTCGCTGCTGATTGCGCCGCGCGGCTGCCTGCCGCGCCTGTGGCGGCACCCTTGCCGGCGCGCTTGAAACTTGCATTCCCATTTCCCATCTTCAGGAGTTATCGTGAAAAATTTAAGTCGATTGGCAGTGATGGCCTTGCTGGCGATTTGCAGCAGCGCCCTGGCGGCGGAAAAAATTCCGGTGGTCGCCAGCTTCAGCATCCTGGGCGACATCGTCGGCGCCGTCGGCGGCGAGCGGATAGCGGTATCGACGCTGGTTGGCCCTGACCAGGATGCCCATGTGTTCGAGCCGACGCCGGCCGATGTCAAGGCGATCGCCAGGGCGAAACTGGTGGTCGTCAATGGCCTCGGTTTCGAGGGCTGGATGGCGCGCCTGACCGGTGCTGCCGGCTACCGCGGCAGCGTGGTGGTCGCCAGCGCCGGCGTGGCGGCCCGCCAGCGACCGGGGATCGGTGCGCATGCGGCAGTGCGGCCCGATCCGCACGCGTGGCAGGATCCATCCAATGTGATGATCTATACCCGCAACATTGTGACTGCCTTGAGCAAGCTGGACCCGGCCGGCAGCAGCCAGTACCAGGCCAACGGCGAGCGTTACCTGCATGCTCTGGCCGACCTGGAGCGCTGGGCGCAGGCGCAGTTCGCCGCGCTTTCCGAGCAGCAGCGCTCGGTGATCACCTCGCACGACGCCTTTGAATACTTCGCTGCCCATTACGGCCTTCGCTTCCTGGCGGCGCAGGGCATTTCGACCGACAGCGACGCCAGTGCACGCGATATCGCTGCCCTGATCCGGCAAATCAGGCAGCAAGACATCAAGGCGGTATTTTTCGAAAACATGAGCAACCCGCAACTGCTGCGGCAGCTCAGCCGCGATGCCGGCGTGACGCCGGGCGGCAAGCTGTATGCCGACGCCTTATCGGCGCCTGGCGGGCCGGCGCCGACCTATCTGCGCATGATGCGCTATAACATCGTCCAGATCCTGGCCTCCCTGCGACGCTCCTGAGACATGGACCGCAGGCGGGGAAAGCCCGTTGCCCTTTTTTCAGGGTTGGCGGGCCCCCTGCAGGAAAGTGAATTGTCAACTTCAGATTGTCGAATAGTGAAACGGCGCTCTTGTTTTTCTTGAAAAGCCAGCCGTCAAATAATATTATCCAAAAGAAATAGTTAAATCATTTAGTTTTCTTTTGGAAATGATGAATGTGCATCTCACCCAATTTTAGGGTTAAATATCGTTAATTTATGTGAACTATAGTTAAAAATCTAATTTTTCAGTGGTTTCATAAGGCTCTTGCTTTTACTCTTTGTGTGCATGCCGCCGTCGAACTTAACAAATCGGTGAGCGCATAGCGACAGGGTTAACCGATTGAATGTGATCCGGCGATTTCCAAAAGAAAAAGATTTGCCAAAAGGCAGATCAAGCTGCCTGATTCAAGTTCAACAATCAAAGAGTAGATAGATGCAGAAAATTAATGGCGTTCTTCGAGATGATCAATGGGAGAAACTGGAGCCTTTGCTGGTAGGGCGGCCGGGAGATTCTGGCATGTGCGGCCGCGACAATCGCCTGTTCATGGAGGCGGTGCTGTGGGTAGCGCTGAAAGCCGGTTCATGGAGCAACCTGGCGCCGGAATTCGGCCGCTGGAGAACCAGCTACATGCGCTTCCGGCGCTGGACCAAGGCCGACGTCTGGCGGCGCGTGGCGGAGAGCCTGGCCGACCAGCATGAATTGCAGGCGATGTTGCAGGCTATTATCGTGCTGGGCGACGAGCACACGCGCTTGAATACGGAAAGATCGATCCGGCGCGACAACGTGAAAATCTACGGCCGCGCCCTGGCTTCCGCCAGCAGCACCAATGCCAAGTCGGCACGCGGCGACGACCTGACGTCATCGTGGGTGTGGCTGGTAAGTAACGACGCCCAGACCAACTGATCGGCTGAGCGCGCCTTCAGCCGCGCTTACAACCAGCGGCAGCAACTCTGACGGCTGCCGGCGTCAAGTGGTATCTCCCTTGCGCCGGCAACAGCCTGCGCATATCGGCCATCGATATCGCCCGTTGCACCGCGCAACTTCCTCCCCGTTTTCCGGCCCCGCGCCTCTTTTTCCCTATGAACCGGGCAATAAACCTGGGCGTCTGCAGGTTGCCGCAGAATAGGGGCCACTCTCTAAAGCCCTGCCTGATTTGACTACCGTCGCGCGGGATCAGGTATCATCGCCGAAGGAGAGTGTTTGGCTGGAAACTATTTGGACCGCAGGTCTTAGGACTGCAGCCGCATTACTCCTCGCATAAAAAAGAATGGCCCCGGCTACGGGGCTGAGACAAGTCTGGAACGGCAAGATGCCAAGGCGGTAAACGGTGACGGCGGGCGACGGCAGTTCGGGCGATTAACATTCGATTAAAAGTACGATTTTGATGAATTTCATTCTGTATTCGGATATTGGCGAAAGTACAATCAACAAAAGCCTTGGTTTACCAGAGTACAGCTACTACTTTGTCTTGAAAGCTTTTCGCACGGTGCTGCAGGAGCTCGGCACGGTGACCGTGGTGCGGCACCCGGAAACCGAAGTCGATCCGCTGTTCGACGCTTGCCGCGAGCGTGGCGAAGAATGCGTTTTCCTTTCCTTTTCCCCCCCTAATAAAACCTTGATCGACCTGCGCTGCCCGACGGTGTCGGTGTTTGCCTGGGAATATAGCAACATTCCCGACGAACTCTGGGACGACGATGTGCGCAACGACTGGCGGATCGTGTTTGGCCGCCACGGCAGGGCGATCACCTTGTCCAGCTATACCGCGCGCATTGTCCGGCAAGCGATGGGAGCGGGGTTTCCGGTGCTGGCGGTGCCGGCGCCATTGTGGGAACAGTTTGCCGCGCCGCGCGCGCGCTTTGGATCCAGCTTGCCGCCAGGCCACAGCCGGCTGCAGGTGCGCGGCACCGTGATCGATAGCCACCTGCTGGGTTTGTCGGCTGACGGCCTGATTGCGCATGTCGTTTTCCCGCAAGCGTCCGATGAACTGGATGAAGCGCCGGCGCCAGTCCCGCCGGAACCTGCGCCAGAACCGGTACCGGAACCGGTGGCGCCGCCGCCTGTGCCTGAACCTGCGGCGCCGGCCAAGAATCTGCGTTATCGCCTGGCGGTAAGCAAACGCCATTTGCTCACCTGGTACCGGGAAGCGGTGCGCGATCTGTTGCCATTGTGGCTGGCGCGCGCGGTGGCCGTCAGTGGACGCGGCGGCAACACCGTTGCGCGCGCCGTCCTCGGCTACGAAAGCCGCACGGTTCCGCCAATGCCGCAGTCGGGACACCAGCCAGCGCCGCAGCAGGCGACGCCGGTTGCGGCGGCTACGGCCGTTGCGCCGGAGCCGCAAGAACCTGAAGTGAGCGTCGATCTGGAAGGGGTGGTCTATACCTCTATCCTCAGCCCCAAGGATGGCCGCAAGAACTGGTTCGACATGGTGACGGCGTTCTGCTGGACTTTCCGCGAAGTCGAGGATGTGACGCTGGTGCTGAAGATGAACGAGCGCGATTTGTCGCTGTATCACAACACACTGCTGACCTTGCTGTCGCAGCTGGCGCCGTTCAAATGCCGGGTCCTGACCTTGCATGCCTATCTCGACGACGCTACCTATGAAGAACTGATCGGCGCCACCAGTTTTTACGTCAATACCTCCTTGTGCGAAGGCTTGTGCCTGCCGCTGATGGAATTCATGAGCTGCGGCAGGCCGGTCATTGCGCCAAAGCATACTGCGATGGAAGACTACATCGACGATGGCGCTGCCTTCATCATCAAGTCCAGCCTCGAACACAATGTCTGGCCGCATGACCCGCGTGACCTGTTCCGCACCTTGCGCTACCGCCTGGACTGGGAATCGATCTGTAACGGCTATGCGGAGAGTTACCAGATAGCCAAGCAGCAGCCGGAAAAATATCTGGCGATGAGCCGCCACGCTATCGCGCGCATGCAGTCGTACAGCGCAGGCGCGGTAGTCAAGGAACAGCTGCGTGGATTTTTTCAGCAAGAAGCGGTGGAGGAGCAGTCGTGATGCGATTCCCACAAGCTGCGCTCGCAGCCCCCTTCGTTCTTGGCTTTATCTGAAAGCCGGCGCCAGATGATCATTATTATTTATTCCGAAACCAACTCCGGCACGATTGCGTCCAATCTCGGCTTGCCTGAATACAGCTATTACTTCGTGCTGAAAGAATTTCGTCCGGTGCTGGAGCAGCTCGGCATTGTCGTTACCGTCACCGATCCGGCGCGCGAAGTGGACGATATTTACCGCAGCGCCGCCGCGCACGGTCAATCCTGCGTATTCCTGTCGTTCTCGCCGCCGCACAAAACGGCGGTCGGCCTGACCTGTCCGACCATTCCCGTGTTCGCCTGGGAGTTCAGCACGCTGCCGAACGAGGTCTGGTTTGGCGAACCGCGCCATGACTGGCGCTATGTGTTCGACAAGGTCGGCAGCGCCATCACGCATTCGGTATTTACCGCGGATTCGGTACGGCGGGCGATGATGCCGCAATTTCCGGTAGCGTCGATCCCGGCGCCGGTATGGGATCGCTTTTCCGCATTGCGCGAGAAACTGTCGATCGCCCGTCATCCCGACGGCGTCGACCTGCTGGTTGAGGGCACTGTCATCGATAGCCGTACGGCCGACCTTTCCCCCTACAGTGTGCCGCAGCGGCGGTTTCCCAAGCCGAACCTGGTGCGGCCGCCGGCGCTGGCCCGGCGCGAACCGGCCAAGGTGCATATCGCCGGCGTGGTGTATACCTCGGTCTTCAATCCTTATGACGGCCGCAAGAACTGGTACGACATGATCAGCGCCTTTTGCTGGGCCTTCCGCGATACCGCGGACGCCACGCTGGTATTGAAGCTGACCCACCACGATGTCCGTATCGGCATCGACAATGTGCTGGAAAATGTCTACAAGCTGACGCCGTTCAAGTGCCGCATCCTGCTGATCCATGGCTACCTGAGCGACGCCGACTACGAGAAACTGGTGTCGGCCACCACCTACGTATTGAATACCTCGCATGGCGAAGGCCAGTGCCTGCCGCTGATGGAGTTCATGTCCTGCGGCAAGCCGGCTATCGCGCCGGTGAATACCGCGATGGCTGACTATATCGATCGCGACAATGCTTTCGTGCTCGATTCCAGCACGGAGCCCAGCCACTGGCCGCACGACCCGCGCCAGGCCTATCGTACTTTGCGCTACCGCATAGACTGGGGCACGCTGCTGGCCGCCTACAAGGAGAGCTATCGGGTCGCAAAACAGGATCCGCAAAGATACTGGCAAATGGCGGAGCACGCGGTGCAGAGCCTGCAGCAGCATTGTTCACGCGCTGTGGTGAAGCAGCGCCTGGATGCCTTTCTTTCTGAGCGCATCGCCAGGCACAGGCGGGATATCGGCAATACAACGGAAAAGGTTATTGCATGATGAAATTTCTTAGCGATTGGCTGCGTCCTCCGAAAGCCAAGGCAGTCGAACCGAAGAATCAGCAAGAAGATCGGCAAGAAGATCAGCCAGAAGCGCTGCCGGCCCCGGTGTCGCCGGAAGGCGTGGTCGACTCGCGCGTCTGCGGCTTTATCGATAACGTGCAAAGCGGCTGGTTTCAGACGGAAAGCGGCGAGCTGCTGAAAGGCTTTCCGATCACGCCCGCTGATGTAGTGCTCGATGTCGGCTGCGGCGAGGGCGCGGCGACCCTGTTCGCCGCGCGTTGCGGCGCGCATGTCATTTTTTCGGACACCGATGCGGCTCAGGTGGCGCAGCTATCGTCCAAGGTGGCGAATAGCCCGGCACGCGGCTATCAGGCGCTGGTCGGCGACACCCAGCCGCTGCCGCTGGCGGATGGCAGCGTCAGCCGTATTGTGGCCATGGAAATGCTGGAGCATGTCGACGATCCGGCGCAAGTGCTGGCCGAACTGGTGCGCGTCGGCCAGCCGGGAGCGCTGTATCTGTTGACAGTGCCGGACCCGGTTGGCGAAGGCTTGCAGAAACAGCTGGCGCCGCCGTCGCACTTCCAGAAGCCGAACCATATCCATGTTTTCGAGCGCGCAGCGTTTGCCAAACTGGTGACGGATGCCGGCCTGGAGATCGAGCAGCGGCATGCCTCCGGTTTTTTCTGGGCGATGTGGATGTGCCTGTACCGGGCCGATGAAGCCGGCGCCGGCGGCGCCGGAGAAGCAACGCGCGACAACATCAAGCCGCCGCATTCGCCTTTGCTCAACGAATGGGCAAACACCTGGTATCAATTGATTTCAATGCCCGAGGGAGCCAAGATCAAGCAGTTGCTGGACAGCGTCATGCCCAAGAGCCAGGCGATCATCGCCCGCAAGCCGGACCATCGATAAACTACCGGAGCCGATGGCACATGAATCATCGAATCAAAGACATCGAGCTGTTGCGCGGAATCGCGGTGCTTTTCGTTTTGTTCGAGCATACGCGCTTCAATCTGTTCGGACAGCCAAGCGAGATTCTTGCGTTCATCTATACCCATTTCGGATTCTGGAATGGCGTCGATCTGTTCTTTGCCATTTCCGGCTTTGTGATTGCCCGCGACCTGATCCCGCGCTTGAATCGCAGCGACAGCCGAGAATCGTTTTTTGCTATCGCCGCCAAATTCTGGGTCCGGCGCGCCTGGCGCTTGTGGCCGACCGCATGGCTCTGGCTGGCGCTGCTGCTGGTGGCGACAGTGGCGTTCAAGAAATCGGGCATCTTCAGTTCCCTGCAGGTGAATCTGGAGGGCAGCCTGGCGGGACTGTTGAATTACATGAATTTCCGCGTGATGCTGAAATTCGGCCATGATGAGCTTGGCCCGACTACGCCGTACTGGAGCCTGTCGCTGGAAGAGCAGTTTTATCTGCTGCTGCCGCTGCTGGTGTTCGTTTGCCGCCGCCGGTTGTCGCTGGTGCTGATCGTGCTGGTCGTGCTGCAATTCTTTGCCAGCCGCCATCAATCCTTGTTCTTGATGCTGGTGCGCTCCGATGCCCTGCTGCTAGGGGTGCTGCTGGCAATCTGGAGCAAGCGCGACAGCTATCGCCGGCTGGAACCGGTGTTTCTGAAAAGCTGGAAATGGGCAGGTTTTATTCCGCTGGTGATCCTGTTGGCATGCCTGGCGAAGATAGGATCGCCGCAATACCAGGAATTCCGTTTTTGGGTCGGAATTGTCGCGCTGATTTCCATCGTACTGGTGTGGCTTGCATCTTATGACGCGGATTACCTGATGCCTGACAATCTTCTGAAGCGCATCTTGCTGTGGGTCGGCAGCCGCTCATATGCGCTGTACCTGACCCACATGCCGGCTTATCTCATGAGCCGCCAGATCTGGTTCTGGATCGCTCCCACCGACACCATTTTTGACCATACCTATAACCTCAGGCTGGCGCTCACGGCGGCGGTTCTGGTGGTGCTGTTCAGCGAGCTCAACTACCGGTTTATCGAGACCCCCTTGCGTGCGCGCGGCAAAAGAATCGCCGACAGGATGGGGCAGTCGCGGCTCCAGCTGCAGACATAGACCATAACGATGGAAGCAAAAAACAGTATGCGAGACATGATCAAAAGACTTTTCGGCATCGCCAGGCAGGATGCAGCGGTTCAGGTAATGGCGGTCGCTGAAGCTGCGCCGGTACCTGCACCGCCGGTGACCGTCTACGATTCCTTTTCTGTCGGTTTAAGCGACGCTCTGTCGAGCGGCTGGTATCTGCAGGAAAGCGATGAGCTGTACCGCGGCTTTGTCATCAGCGCGGAGGACGTGGTGCTTGACGCCGGTTGCGGCGATGGCGGCAGTTCCTTGTTTTGCGGTCATCGCGGCGCTCATGTCATCGTGGCCGACATCGATCCCGGCAAAGTCGAGTTTACCAAGCAACGCCTGGCGGATACGCCGGCGCGGATAGTGCAAGGCCTGGTGGGCGACGCCAACCCATTGCTGCTGGAAGACGGTGTCGCCAGCAAAGTGATCTGCATGGAAGTGCTTGAGCACGTCGACGATCCTGCACAGTTCTTGAGCGAACTGGTCCGGGTCGGCAAAGCGGGTGCGCATTACCTGTTGTCGGTGCCGGATCCGGTGCAAGAGCACATGCAAAAGAAGGTGGCGCCAGCGTCGCATTTTGAAAAGCCGAACCACATCCGTATCATCGAGCGCGACCAGTTTGAAAAAATGGTCACGGATGCCGGCCTGATCGTCGAACGGCACGAATACTACGCTTTCTACTGGTCTGTCTGGTGGCTGTTTTTCTGGGTTTGCAAGGTGGACCTGAGCAATCCTCAGCACCCCTTGCTGAACAGCTGGGCAAAAACCTGGAAACTCCTGATGAATAGCCCGAACGGGGAGCAGGTGAGGCAGGCCTTGAGTGATTTCATGCCGAAGAGTCAGATCATTGTTGCGCGCAAGCCATGACTTTGAGTCAACAACAGCAGGCAAGGAGCGGCTGCATATGAAGCGATTATTCATCACCGGGCAGTCAGGCTTTGTCGGCCTTGCCTTTGAACGTCTGCGCGCACACGCCGTTGCCGCCCTTGGCTGGCAGTTGGTAACCGCCGACAGCGCCTATGACCTGCTGGATCCGGCAGCGCTGGATCAGGTGCTGCGGCAGGCGCGCCCGGACGCGGTGATACATCTTGCCGGCCAGACCTTCATTCCCGAAGCTTTTCGCGACCCGGCGCACACGCTGGACGTCAACCTGAAGGGCACGCTCAACCTGCTGCAGGCTTTGCAGCGCGGCGGCTTCAACGGCACTTTTCTGTATGTCAGCTCGGGCGACGTCTACGGCCGCGTCGATCCGGAGCTGTTGCCGATCGGCGAACAACAGCCAGTGCGTCCGCAAAATCCCTACGCGGTCAGCAAGGCGGCGGCAGAGCTGCTGTGCTATCAGTGGAGCTGCAATCTGCCGTGGCGCATCATGGTGGCGCGGCCGTTCAATCATATCGGCCCGGGGCAGCGTGAAGATTTCGTGATTTCCAGCGTCGCCCGCCAGCTGGCGCGGATCCGCCTGAAGCTGCAAGAGCCGCGCATACTGGTCGGCGACGTCGACGTCAGCCGCGATTTCCTGGATGTGGAGGACGTTATTTCCGCCTACCTGGCGCTGCTTGAAAGCGGCCAGAACGGCGAAACCTACAATGTCTGCTCGGGCAAGGAGTATCTGATCCGCGACATGATCGCCAGCATGCTGTACCTGACCGAGACCGATGCCGTGATCGAGCAAGACCCTGCGCGCTTGCGGCCTTCGGACTTGCGCCGGGTAAAAGGCAGCAACCAGAAAATCACGCAGGCCACGGCATGGCAGCCTGCCATTCCCATGCAGCAGACCTTATTGAATGTCCTGGCGGACTGGGATGCCAGGGTAGCGGCGGCGCAAGCGCAGCCGTGACACAAGAATAATCAAAAACAGAATCAACGGAGATACAGGCAATGACAAAGACAGCATTGATTACGGGCGTCACCGGACAAGACGGCGCTTACCTTGCCAAGCTGCTGCTTGGCAAGGGTTACAAGGTGTACGGCCTGCTGGCAAGGCGCAGCAGCGACACGCTGTGGCGCTTGCGCGAACTCGGCATCCTGGAAAAGCTGCAATTGATAGATGGCGACCTGGCCGATGCTACTTCCGCCATACGCGCCGTCTGTCAGGCCCGTCCGGATGAAATCTATAACCTGGGCGCGCAAAGCTTTGTCGGCACTTCCTGGAACCAGCCGGTGGTGACCGGGATGGTGGATGGGCTGGGCGTCACCCACATGCTGGAAGCGATTCGCCAGTTTTGTCCAGCGGCGCGTTTCTATCAAGCCTCCACCAGCGAAATGTTCGGCCTGATCCAGGCTGAACACCAGGATGAAAACACGCCGTTTTATCCGCGCAGCCCGTATGGGGTAGCTAAGCTGTACGGTCACTGGATCACTGTCAACTACCGTGAAAGCTTTGGCCTGCATGCTTCCAGCGGCATCTTGTTCAACCATGAGTCGCCCTTGCGCGGCATCGAATTCGTCACTCGCAAGGTGACGGACGCGGCAGCGCGCATCAAGCTCGGCAAGCAGCGCGAACTGCGGCTGGGAAATATCGACGCCAGGCGCGACTGGGGATTTGCCGGCGATTACGTGGAAGCGATGTGGCTCATGCTGCAGCAGGAGCAGGCTGAAGACTATGTGATCGCCACCGGCGTCACCACCAGCGTGCGCGAGATGTGCCGGATTGCCTTTACCCATCTCGATCTGAATTACGAAGATTATCTGGTGATCGATCCGCAGCTATTCCGTCCCGCCGAAGTGGACGTCTTGCTCGGCAATCCAGCCAAGGCCCGGCGCAAGCTTGGCTGGAAACCGAAAACCGGACTGGAACAATTGATACAGCAAATGGTCGACGCCGATATGCGCCGCCTGGCCTCAGACAAAGAATAAAGGGAGAGCAAGATGCGTACGCCAGAACCCGGTATTCCATTAACAGCAACGGCAGTGATCGTGCCAGTGGTGCTCTCGGGCGGTGCCGGCACGCGCTTGTGGCCGGTTTCGCGGGAAGGACACCCGAAGCCCTTCATCAAGCTCCCGGACGGCAAGAGCCTGCTGCAGAAGACCTATCAGCGGGTGGCCGAGATCGGCATCCGCGGCGATATCTTGAGCGTCACGAATCGTGACTATTATTTTCAGAGCAAAGACGAGTTCATCTCTGCCGACCTGGGGCCGCATCACCGCCCACATTTCATGCTTGAGCCTGCTGGACGCAATACGGCGCCGGCAATCGCGGCGGCAGCGGTATCGCTGCGTGCCTTACATGGCGACAACACCATCATGGTGGTGATGCCGGCGGATCACCTGATCAAGGATGTCGAGTGTTTTGCCGACGCCGTGCGACACGCCATCGAAGTCGCCAAGCAAGGCTACCTGGTGACCTTCGGCGTGCGGCCGTTGACGCCGGAGACCGGCTTTGGCTATATCGAGTGCGGCGACGAGATCGATAGCGCCGGCGCTGCGCAGGTCAAGCGTTTTATCGAAAAGCCGGATGCCGAGCGTGCCGCCGGCTTTGTCGGCAGCGGCAAGCATCTGTGGAACGCCGGTATTTTCTGCTTCTCTGTATCGGTTTTCCTGGCCGAGCTGGAAAAGCATGCACCCGAGATCCTGGCGGCGGCCACCGCCTGCATCGAAGCCAGCCCGGCCGCTCCTTCCGCCGGCGTCTTGCTGCAAGAATTGGATGGCGCAAGCTTCATGGCGATGCAGGATATTTCGATCGATTATGCCGTGCTGGAGCGTTCCGACAAGGTCGCGGTGATACCGGCCGACTTTGACTGGAACGATATCGGGTCTTGGGGCGCCTTGCGACAGCTGGTGGAGCCTGACGAACAGGAAAATCGTGTGCTGGGCGAGGCGGTGCTGATCGACAGCAGGAACAATTACATCTATTCCGAGCAGCGCCTGGTGGCGACCGTCGGCGTCAACAACCTGATCGTGGTGGACACGCCCGACGCCTTGCTGATTGCGCATCCCGACCATGTGCAGAACGTGAAGAAAGTGGTGCAGCAGCTCAAGAGCAGCGAACACGATACCTATAAACTGCATCGCACCGTGTTCCGTCCATGGGGCAGCTACACCTTGCTGGAACAGGGACCCAATTTCAAGATCAAGCGCATTGTGGTCAAGCAGGGGGCATCGCTGTCGCTGCAGATGCATCATCACCGCAGCGAGCATTGGGTAGTGGTGCATGGCATGGCGAAGGTGGTCAACGGCGAACGGGAAATCTATGTCAACACCAACGAGTCGACTTACATTCCTGCCGGTACCAGACATCGCCTGGAAAATCCCGGTTTGCTGGAACTGGTCATGATCGAGGTGCAAAGCGGCGCTTATCTGGGCGAAGACGATATCGTGCGCTTCGACGATAAATACGGCAGGTGCCGATAGTGCTGAAAGTGTTGAATCTGATGCAGAAGAGCAAAGCGCACACCCTGTTGCGCTCGATCTGGCACTACCGCGGCTTCATTGCCGGCAGCGTCCGGCGCGAGTTCCAGTCGCGTTACCGGAATTCGATGCTGGGCGCGGCCTGGATGGTGCTCAATCCGCTGGCCATGATCGTGGTCTATACGGTGATTTTCTCGCAGATCATGCATGCGCGCCTGCCGAATGCCAGCAGCCAGTTCGCCTACGGGATTTATCTTTGCGCCGGCTTGCTGACCTGGGGATTTTTTACCGAGACGGTGTCGCGCATGCAGAACGTGTTTCTGGAAAATGGCAACATGATCAAGAAGCTCAATTTTCCGCGCATCTGCCTGCCGATCATTACGGTGCTCAACGCGGGCCTGAATTTTTGCATCATTTTCGCCTTGTTCCTTGGTTTTCTGCTGGTCTCCGGCAATTTCCCCGGCTGGGTCTTCTTCGCCATGTTGCCGCTGTTGCTGATACAAGTGCTGTTTTCGATGGGGCTCGGCATCGTGCTCGGCGTGCTGAACGTTTTTTTCCGGGATATCGGCCAGCTGTTCGGCATCGTGCTGCAGTTCTGGTTCTGGTTCACGCCGATCGTCTATACGGTCTCGACCTTGCCGGCCGGCGTCCAGACCTTGCTCAAGTTTAATCCGATGAGCGCATTGATCATCGCCTACCAGGGCATCTTCATCAGTGCGGCATGGCCACGCTGGAGCAGCCTGTGGCCGGTTGCCTTGCTGAGCGTGGCCCTGTGCGTTTTCGGCATGCTGCTGTTTCGCAGGCATGCCGGTGAAATGGTGGATGAACTCTGATGGGTAAGGTCACGGTTAAAGGCCTGGGCAAGGCCTACAAGACATACGACGGGCGCTGGGCCCGCCTGGCCGAATGGCTATCGCCGTTTTCCGGGCCGCGGCATCAGTTGCATTGGGTCTTGCAGGATATCGATTTCCAGCTGGCGGCCGGCGAAGCGGTAGGCATCGTCGGCATCAATGGCGCCGGCAAAAGCACATTGCTGAAACTGATTGCCGGCACCACCCAGAGTACGGCTGGCACGATCGACATCCAGGGGCGGGTGGCGGCGTTGCTGGAGCTCGGCATGGGTTTCCATCCTGACTTCACCGGCAGGCAGAACGCGATCATGGCCGGCCAGCTGCAAGGCTTGCGCGGCGACGAGATCATTGCGCTGATGCCGGCGATAGAAGCATTTGCCGAAATCGGCGAGTACATCGACCAGCCGGTGCGCACCTACTCAAGCGGCATGCAGATGCGGCTGGCGTTCAGCGTCGCCACGGCCAGCCGGCCGGACGTGCTGATTGTGGATGAAGCACTGTCTGTCGGCGACGCCTATTTCCAGCACAAGAGCTTCGAGCGCATCCGCGCATTCCGCCACGCCGGCACCACACTGCTGATTGTTTCTCATGACCGCTATGCGATCCAGACCATTTGCGACCGCGCCATCCTGCTTAACCGCGGCCGTCTGGAAATGCAGGGCGATCCGGTGGAGGTAATGGATTATTACAATGCCATGCTAGCTGAACGCGAGCAGCAGACCGTACGCCAGGAGCGCCTGGAAGACGGCCGCCTGAGAACCATTTCGGGTACCGGCGAAGCCAGCATCGTGGCGGTGAATTTGCTGGATGACGAAGGCAGGCAGCTGGATGTGGTGGAGGTCGGCGCTTACGCCACGCTGGAAGTCCTGGTGACGATCAATGCCGCAGTACCGCGCCTGGTGATGGGCTACATGATCAAGGACAAGCTCGGGCAGTCGATCTTCGGCATCAATACGCATCGGCTGGAGATGCCGCAGACTGACTTGCAGCCTGGCGAAAAACTGGCGTATCGCTGCCGCTTCCCGGTGAACCTGGGCAAGGGCAGTTATTCGATCGCCATTTCCCTGTCGCGGCTGGATTCCCACCTTGACACCAACTACGAGTGGCGCGACTACAGCGTGATTTTTCATGTGGTCAATACCCGGCATCCCGATTTTGTCGGCTGCGCATTCCTGGACGCCGAGATAGCGGTTGAGCGCTCGGCCGGCAGCGTGCGCGTGGATGGAGTGACGATATGAGCAGAGTGCTGATCGAATGCACCTATGTATTCCATCATCCCGAAATGAATTCGGGGATACAGCGTGTGGTGCGCAACATCATCAATCGTCTGCCGGCGGTGCAAGGCGAAGCGGTGTGCGTTCCCGTCATATTCAAGCGCGGGAAAATACTCGAAGTCACTCGGCTGGCGCCTAGCCATACCGATGGGTGGCGCAGCCGCCTGCAGAAGAAGCTGGAAAAAGTGGCGCAGAAGCTGGTGCAGCTACGCAACCGCTACTGGCTGCTTCATTCGCGCCTGCTGCCCCTATGGCCGTGGCAGGCCTCGCATAATGTAAGGCGTGTGACCTACGTGCTATGCCGCCTGGCCAGTTTCTCGTTCATGCTGCCCCTCTACCTGACCGAAAAGATGCTGGCAAATATTGATGTGCAGCCGCGCGCTTTTGAAATGAGCTGCCGTGACGACGATATCTTGCTGCTGCTCGACTCCTCCTGGCATGCCGATTTTTTTCCAGTCGCGGAAAAATTGCAGCGGCAAGGCGTATCTATCGTGTCAGTCATCTATGACCTGATTCCCTTGACTCATCCGCAGTTTTGCGATGGCCCGCTGGTGCAGGTGTTCGATCGCTGGTTTGAATGGATCGCCAATACGGCCGACGGCTTCATCGCCATATCCAGCACCATTCGCGACCAGGTGCACAGCGAGGTGGAGCGACGTCTTGGCAGCGAGCGGGCCAGCGGGCGCTGGTTCGATTTTTTTCATCTGGGTTCCGAGCTTGACCAGGTTGACGCCAGTAAAACGGTAAGTCCCGCGCTGCAAAAACTGTTCGCCTCCGGCCGTTCTGTGTATCTCATGGTCAGCACCATAGAACCACGCAAGAACCACGCGTATTTACTGGATGCCTTTGAGCGTTTGTGGGAAGGTGGCAGCGACGTCGTCCTGTGCTTCATCGGCCGCATCGGCTGGAAGAATGAACGCCTGATCGAACGCGTGAAGAAGCATCCGGAATTGAAGCGGCGGCTGCACATGTTCAATGATCTCGACGACATCGAACTGGAATACGCCTACGGTCGAGCGAAATCACTGGTTTTTCCATCGTTTGTGGAAGGTTTCGGTTTGCCGCTGGTGGAAGCCATGCAGCGCGGTTTGCCGGCGATGGCTAGCGATATACCTGTTTTCCGCGAGATCGGCGGCGACTTCATCAGTTATTTTGACCTGAATCAGCCGGAGTCATTGGGCCGGCTGGTCGCGCAGTATGAAAGCAGCGGTGTGTTTCCGGCATCGAAAAAAATGCAGGACTGGTCCTGGCTCGGGTGGGAAGATTCCGCGCGTCAGCTGGTGCAGCGTGTCCTGCAGCAGGTGAATCAGAAAAAGCATGTCCAACAAAAGCATGTAGCCGACGGCCATGATGAAACTGAAAATTGCGCTGAATAGCGGAATCCTGCGGGCGCCGCGCACCGGCATCGGCAATTATGTTGCCGAACTGGCGCTGGCTTTGCAGCAGCATTCCGATCTGGAGTTGCAGTATTTTTACGGCACGAGCTGGCGACCGGAGCTGGCTAGCGTAGCCATGCCGGGATATTCGCGCTGGGCCGGGGCGGCCAAGCGGCTGCTGCCGGCCGCCTACCGGATACGGCGGTTGCTGGAGCAGCGCTGCTTCGATCGCGGCGCAGACCGGACCCGTCCTCACGTGTATCACGAACCGACCTTGTGGCCGCTGGATTTTCCCGGGCCGACCGTGATGACCGTGCATGACCTGACGCATATTCACTACCCGCATACCCAGCCCCGGGATCGCTTGAAGGAAATTGAACGGCGCCTGCCGTCGGCCGTGGCGCATGCCAGCCGGATCCTGGTCGACTCTGATTTCATCGGCACAGAGCTTAGACAACAGTTCAACCTGCCGCCAGAAAAGGTAGTGCTGGCACCGCTTGCCTGTTCCGCCATCTTCCGGCCCCGCGATGAACCGGAATTGCTGCCTCGCCTGGATGCCATGGGCTTGGCTTATCGTCGTTTCATTCTTTCTGTCGGGACGCTGGAGCCGCGCAAAAACCTGATGCTGACACTCAAGGCGCATGCCCGCTTGCCGCCACAGCTGCGCGCACGTTTTCCTTTGCTGATAGTGGGCATGGAAGGCTGGCAGACGGATGAGCTGAGCGGGGCGCTGGCACGGGCGGTGAACGCCGGCCACGTACGCTTTGCCGGTTATCTGGGGCAGGACGACCTGGCTTGCGTCACGGCTGCTGCCCGCATCATGGTGTTTCCCTCGCTGTACGAGGGTTTTGGCCTGCCCTTGCTGGAAGCGATGGCCAGCGGCACGCCGGTGATTGCATCGGACCGCGCCAGCCTGCCGGAAGTTGCCGCCGCGGCCGGTACTTACATCGATCCCGAGGATGAAGACGGGTTGGCCGAACAGATGCGCCGGCTGCTGGAGGATGACGCGCTGTGGGCGGAACGGCGCAGCGCCGGCCTGCGGCGCTCACAGGCGTTTTCCTGGGCAAGGTGTGCGGCGATCACCGCCGGGGTATATCGGCAAGTTTCAATTGGTTAAGTAATGTTTATTTATATAGTTTAATGTTAGAAAATATGGACTGGCGTTGAGACCGGCAGTCAGTGTCGATAGAAAATAGCTTTCACTTCTTGTCGCAACGGATGATGAAGCAGAATCAAAAGAGGATGCAATGCGAGTTCTTCATTTTTACAAGACCTACCAGTCCGAATCATATGGCGGCATCGAGCAGACCATATTTCAGTTATGTAAGTGCTCGCCTGCCAGCGGTGTTGAAAGCGAAGTGCTGACCCTGAGCGACGCGCCGGAGCCGGCGGAACTGATGTTCCACGGACACATGGTGCACCGGGTCAAGCAGGACCTGCAGATTGCCTCGACCGGCTTTTCTCTGTCCGCGATCAAGCGCTTCGCCCAGCTGGCAGAGGATTTCGACCTGGTGCATTATCATTTTCCCTGGCCGTTCATGGACCTGGCGCATTTCGTCACGCGCATGAACAAGCCGAGCGTGGTCACCTATCATTCCGATATCGTGCGCTACAAGGCGCTGCTGCAGCTCTACCGGCCTTTGATGCATCGCTTCCTGAGCAGCGTCGACGCGATCGTGGCGACTTCGCCGAACTACCTGCAAACCAGTTCGGTGCTGGCGGGTTACAAGGAAAAGACCCAGGTCATTCCCATCGGTCTCGATAAAAACAGCTATCCGACGCCGTCCGACCCCGTGACGGAGCAATGGCAGAAGCGCATAGGCGGCCGTTTCTTCCTGTTCGTCGGCGCCATCCGTTACTACAAAGGCTTGCACATTCTGCTGGACGCCGCGCGCGGCACCGATTATCCGATCGTGATCGTCGGCGCCGGCCCGATCGAAGAGGAACTCAAGCGACACGTCGCCGAGCAAGGTTTGAACAATGTGATTTTCCTCGGCCTCGTCAACGATGAAGACAAGGTGGCGCTGCTGCAGCAATGCTACGCCCTGGTTTTTCCATCGCACCTGCGCTCGGAAGCCTTCGGCATCTCTCTGCTGGAAGGCGCGATGTATGGCAAGCCCATGATTTCCAGCGAAATCGGCACCGGCACCAGTTATATCAACAACCACGGCGAAACCGGCCTGGTGGTGCCTCCCAGCGATCCCGGCGCATTCAGGGCCGCGATGCAACAGTTATGGGATAACCCGGAGCAGGCGCAGGCCATGGGAGTGCGCGCGCAAGCGCGTTACCGGAAATTGTTTACCGCGCGCGTGATGGGCGAGAGTTATGCCACGCTGTATCGCAATGTGTTGGCAATGCGCGGAGTGACAGAGCAGCCCGCCAGCGTGGGCGCCTGAGCTGGCAGCCATACCCGTCCTGGCATTTTAGCGATTTGTGATACGATTCTTTGATGGACGGGCTATTGATTATTTTATTCAAATAGCGTCTAACTATTAAAAACAATAGATTACATTCGCGCCGGATTTCGATCCGTGCCTATGTCATTTCGTATGTCACTAAATCGCTTATTCGGGCTCATTTCCCTGTTGCTGATGCTGCTGTTCCTGACGCTCGCCGGCATCATTGTCGATGGCGAATGGAAGGTCTATCAGCGCAGTACCGAAAGCATACCCGCGATCAGAAAACTGCATCTGGCGCTGCAGGTAGAAGAAAACCTGATAGCCGAGCGCGGAGTGAGCAATTTCCTGCTCCAGCAAGATTTGCCGGATGACGCGGCGATGCACGCCAAGCTGGCGCCGGCGCGTGCCGCCAGCGATCGTTCCCTACACAATCTGCGGCAGGCTTTGCAAGAACGGCCCGGCCCCTGGCTGGCGCCGGTGATGGCGGACGTACTGCTGACAGAGCGCAGGCTGGCCGCCGCGCGCGCGGATATGGACTCGCTGGCGGCCCGGTCAAAGGCACAGCGTGATCCAGAGGCAGTTGCGGTTGCTGCTGCCATGATCATGAGCACCTTGAATGTTTTTGCGCCCGCCGTTGCAGCTCTTTCCAGCATCGCCGTCCAGGCCGATCAGCAATTCCATGACGGTGTGGACAGCGCGCAGCTGGCCTCCAGCCTGCGCAACGTCGCCGGCCAGATGGTCTCGATTCTGACCGCGCCGGTGGTTGCCAGGCGGCCGCTGACGGCACAGGAAAGATACACCTTCGCCAAACTCTCCGGGCAGGCCGATCAGCTGTATGCGGTGATTGAAATGCAACTGCGCGCATACAGCCACAAGCCTGACTTCAGGACAGCCTTGCAGACGATTCGCGAACGTCCTCTGGGCGAAGGACTGGATCTTCTGACGAACCTGTTTGTCATAGGACGCAGTTCGGGAGGCTATGGCTTGGGTCCGGATGAATTGATCGCCAGCTACGTGCCGACGATGGCGGCGATTCCCCATCTGCGCGATCTGATCATCATGGACATGATTCGTGAAGCCGAGCAGCGCAATCTGAGAGCGCGCTATGTTTTGCTGGCGGCAGTCGGCCTCGCGGTTCTGGCCCTGGGAATTTTTTTCCTGCTGCTGCGCGTAATACGGCGCCGTGTCCTCAGGCCGATCCTCGACGCCACCGATTTATTTGTTTCCCTGGCTAACGAGCGCCTGATTACCAGCATCCCGACGCCGCGCTACGACGATGAAATCGGCGACATGATGCGCGCGATCCATGTATTGAAAGCGCACAGCCAGGAGAGGATTTGCCTGGAAAAAGAGCGCGAAGAGATGATTGCTCAGCTGCAGGCCGCGTCGGACACGGATTTCCTGACCGGGCTGTTGAACCGGCGTGCTTTTTTTGCGCAAGGGGAGCAGCAGTTCGGCATCGCCCAGCGTTACCGGCGGCAGCTGACCTTGATCCTGATGGATGTCGATCACTTCAAGGCCGTCAATGATCAGCATGGCCACCTGGCCGGCGACCAGGTGCTGTGCAAGGTGGCGGAACTGAGCAGGCGCTACCGGCGCAAGGTCGACCTGCTGGCGCGTTACGGCGGCGAAGAATTTCTGCTGATGCTGCCTGAAATCGACCTGGAACAGGGGCGCGCCGTGGCTGAGAAGCTGCGCGTCGAGATCGGCGCCTGTGATTTCCAGCTGGATGACGGCGTGTCTCTCAAGATCAGCGCCAGTTTCGGGGTCGTCTCTTTCGATCATGACGACACGCTGGAGAGCTTGATTGTGCGTGCCGACCAGGCTTTGTACAAAGCCAAGGACGGCGGCCGGAATAGAGTCACGGCCTTGCCGCGCGAGCCCGGGCAGGACGCCAGCCGCGGGGTTGAGGACGACAACGGCCGGGGGCGCGCCAGCGAACCAGGGAAAGGCGTTGACGGTTTCCATTGAGAAATGAATCCGGCTTAGTTTGCTAGAATAGCGGGCTAACATCCGGAGACAGCATGCGTAAAATCGTTTTTGTTCTTACTCTCATACTCGCACCATTCAGCCACGCGGCAACCCCTCAGCAACAACTCAATGCACTGTTCGACAACGACTGGCAATGGAGCTTGCGCACTGCGCCGGAGATGGCGACCGCTGTCGGCGACAATCGCTATAACGATCGTTTGTCGGACGTTTCCCCGGCCGCCAGCCTGGCGGCCAACGCGCATCAGGAGCAGATGCTGGCGCAAGCCGCTCGTATCGACCGCAGCAAGCTGAGCGGTCAGGATCTGCTTTCCTATGACCTGTTCATCTACGAAAAGAAAAAGAATATCCAGGCCGCCGGCTTTTACCCCTACAATCCGTCGCCGCTGACGCAGCTGAGCGGCGTCCAGTTCGACTTTCCGCAGCTGGTGGCGCAAACGCCGTTCAACGACGCCAAGGATTACCGCAATTACCTGGCGCGCCTGCGGGCACTGCCGAAATACGTCGACGGCGTGATCGCGCAATTGCAGCAGGGCGTCAAGTCCGGCTGGGTGGCTCCCAAGGTCACCATGAGCGTGGTGCCCGGACAGTTGCAGGAATTCGTCGCCAAGCTGGACAGCAGTCCTCTGGCCGCGCCGTTCAAGGATATGCCGGCATCGATTCCGGCGGCGCAGCGCATGCAGCTGGCGCGCCAGGGCCAGCTGCTGTTGCAGCAGGATATCGCGCCGGCTTTCCGCAAGCTCGATGCCTATGTCAGAAACGTCTACCTGCCGGCCTGCCGCGACAGCATTGCCGCTTCCAGCCTGCCTGGCGGTCCCGCCTACTATGCCTTCAAGGTCAAGGAAAACACCACGACCAGCATGACGCCGCAGGAAATCCACCAGATCGGGGTGCAGGAAGTGGCGCGGATCCAGGCAGAAATGAAGCTGGTGATGCAGCAGACCGGATTTACCGGCACGTTCGCGGAATTCATTACATTCCTGAATACCGACCCGCGTTTTTACTTCACCAAGCGGGAAGATCTGCTGGCCGGCTACAAGGACATCATCAAGAAATCTTCGGCGCAGCTGCCGCGCTTCTTTGCCGATATTCCCAAGGCGCCGGTCGATGTCAAGGCGGTGCCTGACGTCGGCGCGGAAAACCAGGCCGGCGCTTATTACGAACCGGGCACGCCTGACGGTTCGCGCCCGGGTTATTTCTTCGCCAACCTGTCGAAATTGGAGACACGGCCGAAATGGGAAATGGAAACCCTGACCTTGCACGAATCGATACCTGGCCATCATCTGCAGACTGCGCGAGCGCAAGAAATCAAGGGCTTGCCCGCGTTCCGCCGTTTCGGCTGGTATGTCGCGTTCGGCGAGGGCTGGGCCTTGTACGCGGAAAGCCTGGGCGGCGAAATGGGCTTCTATACCGATCCCTACTCGAAGTTCGGCCATCTGAACGATGAGCTGTTCCGCGCGGCGCGGCTGGTGGTGGATACCGGCATGCACGCACTTGGCTGGAGCCGCCAGCAAGCGATCGACTACATGAACGTCAACACCGCCAATCCGCCGCACGACAACCAGGTGGAAATCGACCGCTACATCGTCGATCCGGGCCAGGCGCTGGGTTACAAGATCGGCCAGCTGAAGATCAAGGCGCTGCGCGAAAAGGCGCAGGCGGCATTGGGCGACAAGTTCGATTTGCGGCGCTTCAATAACGCCGTGATCGACAATGGCGCCTTGCCGCTGGAGATGCTGGAGGCGCAGATTGACAGCTGGATTGCGCAGCAGGCTGCAGTCAAGTCGTGATTGCAGCGGCCGCTCCGGCGGCCAGCCGGGCCGGCCCTAAGCGTAACGCGCCGCCAGCAGTTTCGCGATCCAGTCGACAAACACCCGCACCCGCGGCGACAGATGTTTGTTATGCGCATACACCACCGATACCGGCAGCGGCGGTGGCTTGAAATCGGGCAGCACTTCTTCTACTTCGCCGCTCGCCAGCAAATCTTCCAGGCCAAAGCGCGGCGCCTGTATCAACCCCAGCCCGGCGCTGCAACTGGCCAGGTAGGCATCGGAACTGGCCACTGAAATCAGGCTCGGCAGTTTCAGATAATGCAGCTCGCCGTTTGCCATGTATTCCCAACCGAGGTCACGCCCGGTGCGGCTGGAAAAAAAATTCACCACCATGTGATGCTGCAGATCGCTCAGGGTTTGCGGCCGGCCGTGGCGCTCCAGGTAGGATCTGGCGCCGCAGTTGATCTGCTCCATGCTGCCGATGCGCCTGGCGATCAGGCTGGAATCGCTGAGCGCACCGACCCGCACCACGCAATCCACCGCTTCGCCGATCAAGTCGATAAAACGGTCGGTGGCGGTCAGCTTGAGCCGCAGTTGCGGGTAGAGCGCGAAAAACGCCGGCAGCGCCGGAATCACCACCTGATGCGCCAGGCGTTCCGGCAGGTCGACCCGGATCACGCCGCGCGGTTGCAACTGGTCGTGCTGGAACAAGGCGTCGACATCTTCGAATTCCGTTAATAATTGCGTGCAGCGGTCGAGGTAGGTGATGCCCTCGTCGGTCAGCGTCACTTTGCGCGTGGTCCGGTGCAGCAGCCGCACACCCAGGTGCTTCTCCAGCGCCTGCACCGCATTGGTGACCGTCGCGGCCGGCAGGTTCAGATGCTCTGCCGCGCGGCTGAAGCTGCCCAGTTCCGCCACGCGCGCAAAGACTCCCATGGTCTGGATGCGGTCCATTATGCTCTCTCGGATGGCAAGGGGATTATTGAAGATTCTCGAATAAAGAAATCATTCTATGCCCATTTATTCGCCGGCGGGGATGGACAATAATGGTTTCAAGGCAGCGGAACCTGGTCTTGCCCGTTCGCTGCATCTGGATAAACCAACCAAGGAATCACTATGAAAACCCAGCAACTAGGCCGCACCGGTCCGCAATCCTCCATCATCGGACTCGGCTGCATGGGCATGTCCGATCTGTACGGACCCGCCGACGAAAGCGAAAGCATCGCTACCCTGCACGCCGCAATCGATGCCGGCATTACCTTGCTGGACACCGGCGACTTCTACGGCATGGGCCACAACGAAATGCTGATCAGGGAGGCGCTGCGCAGCCGCAAGCGCGATCAGGTCCTGCTCAGCGTTAAATTCGGCGCCATGCGCGACCCTGCCGGTGCCTGGATCGGCAGCGATGGCCGTCCCGAAGCGGTCAAGAATTTCCTGTCCTACACCTTGCGCCGGCTGGGTACCGACCATATCGATATCTACCGTCCGGCCCGGCTCGATCCGAACGTGCCGATCGAGGAAACCGTAGGAGCCATCGCCGATCTGGTGAAGGCGGGCTATGTGCGTCATATCGGTTTGTCCGAAGTGGGCGCACAAACCATACGGCGGGCGCAGGCAGTACATCCGATTTCAGACCTGCAGATTGAATATTCGCTGGTCTCGCGCGGCATCGAAGCCGAGATTCTGCCGGTGTGCCGCGAACTGGGGATAGGCGTAACCGCTTACGGCGTGCTGTCGCGCGGCTTGATCAGCGGTCATTGGAACAAGGACAAGATGCTGACGCCGGGTGATTTCCGCAGCCGCAGTCCGCGTTTCAGCGGCGACAACCTGGCGCATAACCTTTCTCTGCTGGACGCCTTGCGCGCCATCGCCGACAGCAAGCAGGCCAGCGTGGCGCAGATTGCCATCGCCTGGGTGATGTCGCGCGGTAGCGACATCGTCCCCCTGGTCGGTGCCCGCCGTCGTGATCGCCTGGCTGAATCGCTGGGAGCCGCCAATGTTCAGTTGAGTGCCGATGATCTGGCGCGCATAGAAACCGCGCTGCCGGCCGACGCTATCGCCGGCGAACGTTATGCGCCGATGATGATGGCGCACTTGGATAGCGAGCAGTCGCACGCCGGTTAAATACCGAAGGGCGGGCAACAGCTTGCCCGCCCTACAACTTCAATTGCAGGAAATCGAGGAAGCAGCTGATGCGCCGCGCCAACTGGGTATTGCGGTAATACACCGCGTGAATTTGCTGGCGGTAGCCATTGTTATAGGGCGCCAGGATATCGACCAGGGTGCCGCGGGCGATGTCCTCGCGCACCATGAAGGCCGACAGGCAGGCGATCCCCAGACCGTGCAGCGCCAGCTGGCGTATGGTTTCGCCGCCGGACGCCAGCAAGGTGGGGCTGATCAAGAGATTCTCATCCTGCTGGTGGCGCAAGGGCCAGATATTCAGCGATTCAGGCTGGGTGAAGCCGAGCAACTGATGTTGTTTGAGCTGCGCGGCGTCGGCCGGCGTGCCATGCAGGCGCAGGTAGCCGGGGCTGGCGACGATGTGCAGCGAGCTTGCTCCCAGCCGGCGCGCATGCAGCATCGAATCTTGCAGGGCGCCGTGGCGGATGGCGATATCGGTGCGCTGCTCCAGCAAATCGATATTCTGGTCGTTGCTGGTCAGTTCCAGCGTGATGTCAGGATAACTGCCGCGAAATTCTGCAATGTGCGGCACTATGCAATGCAGCATGAACGGTGGCGACGCATCCACCCGCAGCCGTCCCGACGGCCTTTGGTGGCGCACCTGGATCGCTTCTTCCGCCTCTTCCATCGCAGTCACGATAGCGCGCGCCTTTTCCAGGAACAGATGGCCTTCTTCGGTCAGTTCCATGCGGCGCGTGGTGCGCGTCAGCAGCGAGGTGGCCAGCTTCTGCTCCAGCCGCGACAGTGCACGGCTCAATCCCGAAGTGGTCTGACCCAGCTGTTCGGCGGCGGCGCTGAGCGTGCCGCAGTCAACTACAGCGATGAAAATCCGCAGATCGTCCGAATTGATATTCATCAGTGTAGTGTTTCGTAGGTAATGGCGCTTCGGAAATGGTGGATTTTCGTGCCAGGCTAGACGGATGGCCGCCCCGCGCGAACCGGAGCGATAGCGGGACTATCGCGAGGATTTGCAACGACGCATGGCGCGAAAAGGTGCCGTTTATGAAGTGGCATTATCTGCGAAATACTGCACTAGTGCACTCCGCCGCCGTGGCTGCCTAGATTGGCGGGCGCATCATCATCCATGCTGGCCAGCCCCTGCAGGATGCCACAATCCTTGGCCGCCTGGGTTTTCTGGCATTGCTTGCGCAATTGCTTGAGCTGCGTTTGCAGCGCCTTCAATTCCGTGATGCGGGCGGCGACGTGGTCGATATGGTGATCGAGCAGGGTATTCACTTCTGCGCAGTTGTCTTCCGGCAAGTCGCGAAACTGCAACAAACGGCGTACTTCGTCCAGCGTCATATCGAGCGAGCGGCAGTGGCGGATGAACTGCAGGCGCTCGATATGCGCCTGCCCGTACAAGCGGTAATTGTTTTGCGAGCGCGCCGCCAGCGGCAGCAGGCCTTCGCGTTCGTAATAGCGGATGGTTTCCACCGGGCAGCCGGCATGCGTGGCCAGCTCGCCGATCTTGAGTGCAGTAGCAGTCATGGATCTGCTCCTTTTCCAGGTTATTTCACGTAAATCCTTGACCTTATAGTAGCTACAGGGTTTTAAATATGCAAGGAGTATGCGATTTGCATCAATGAAACCAGCGTCAAGGAGAGCATCATGGCCAGTTGCCAGCATGAACACAGCGATCATCCCCACGATCATCATGACCATCACGGTCACCAGCATGGCCACGCGCATAGCCATGAACATGCGGGAGCGGACGCCGGCGCGGCCGTCAGCCGCGCAGCACTGGCCGATGGCGCGCACGAGGCTGTGTTCCTGATACAGAAGATGGATTGTCCAACGGAGGAAAAGCTGATCCGCGACCGCTTCCGGCAGATGGCTGGCATCGAGGCCATGCAATTCAACCTGATCCAGCGCGAGCTGACAGTCCAGCATCGTTTGCCCTCAATTGATACCCTGGTCGCCACCCTCAAGGCGCTGGATCTGGAACCGGCGCTTAAATCGGATACGCTGACCGGCGCCGTCGGTCTTGCCGAAGGCCTGGGCGATGGTGCGTTCAAGATATCGCGCAAAAAGTGGCTGCTGATGGCGATCTCCGGCATCACCGCGGTCGGCGCCGAAGTAGTGGTCTGGAGCGGCGGCCAGGACAGCTCGTGGCTGGTGATCGGTTTGGCGCTGATCGCCATCCTGACCGGCGGTCTCGATACCCTGAAAAAAGGCTGGATCGCGCTGCGCAATTTCTCGCTCAACATGAATTTCCTGATGTCGCTGGCGGTGATCGGCGCGGCCGTCATTGGCCAGTGGCCGGAAGCGGCGGTGGTGATTTTCTTGTTTGCGCTGGCGGAAATGATCGAAGCGCTGTCGCTGGATCGCGCCCGCAACGCCATCAAGGGCTTGATGGCGATGGCGCCGGACATGGCGACGGTGCAGGGCGCCGATGGCGAATGGCGCGAAGCGGCCACCGGAGACGTCAAGCTGGCGGCGCTGATCCGCGTCAAGCCGGGTGCGCGCGTACCGCTCGATGGCTTGGTGACAGAAGGGCAAACCACCATCAACCAGGCCGCCATCACCGGTGAAAGCATGCCAGTGCCCAAGCAGGCCGGCGACCAGGTGTTTGCCGGCACTATCAATGAACGCGGCTCATTCGTCTACCGGGTCACCGCGCTGCAAGCTAATTCGACCCTGGCACGCATCATCAAGAGCGTGCAGCAGGCGCAGGGCGAGCGCGCGCCGACCCAGCGCTTTGTCGACCAGTTCGCACGCTATTACATTCCGGTGGTGGTGCTGGCGGCGATCCTGGTTGCTACCTTGCCGCCGCTGCTGATGGGGGCGGCTTTCTATCCATGGCTGTACAAGGCGCTGGTGCTGCTGGTGATCGCCTGTCCCTGCGCGCTGGTGATTTCCACCCCGGTGACTGTCGTCAGCGGCCTGGCGGCAGCGGCCAAGCATGGGATACTGATCAAGGGCGGGGTTTACCTGGAAATGGGGCGCAAGATCAAGGCATTGGCGCTGGACAAGACCGGCACCCTGACCCTGGGCAAGCCGCGCGTCACCGATGTGCAACTGGTGCAGCCAGTGGCTGATGCCGACGGCCAGTTGCTGCGTCAGTTGCAGCGCCAGGCTGCCAGCCTGGCCGGCCGTTCCGATCATCCGGTATCGACCGCGGTGGTAACGCATTGGCAGGCAGCCGAAAGCCTGCTTGAAGTCAGCGCGTTTGAAGCGCTGACCGGCCGTGGCGTGCAGGGCAAGATCGGCGGTGAACAGTTTTACCTGGGTAATCACCGGCTGGTGCATGAAATGAACATCTGCAGCCCGGCGCTGGAGGCGCGCCTGTCGGCGCTGGAGAGCGAAGGCAAGACCACCGTGGTGCTGTGCTCGGCGTCGCGGCCTTTGCTGATCCTGGCAGTGGCCGATACGCTGCGCGATACCGCGCCGCAAGCCGTTGCGGCGCTGCGTGCGATCGGCGTGGAAGCGGTGATGCTGACCGGCGACAATGCCCACACCGCGCAAGCCATCGCGGCCCAGGTCGGCATCAGCGATGCCCGCGGCGACCAGCTGCCGCAGGACAAGCTGGAAGCGATCAACGATTTGCGCGCGCGTTATGCCTGTGTCGGCATGGTGGGCGACGGCATCAACGATGCGCCGGCGCTGGCGCAAGCCAATATCGGTTTTGCCATGGGT
>NZ_DATMRB010000104.1:0-19744 GCF_035566555.1 Collimonas sp. | reverse complement strand
CTGGTTGATCGGTATCACGGAAAGCACATTCTTCAGCCAGTGTGGAGCGTCGTTGAGCGGGATGGTCAGGTTGCCGAAGAACAGCGCCGGGTAATACACCAGGTGACACAGCAGTTCGGTTTCCTGCACCGAGGCCGTGCGGCTGGCCAGCAATATGCCGACGCACAGCAGCATGGCGCCGCCCAGCAGGATCACCGGCAGCGCGTGCAGGGTCTGCAGGCTCCACAGCGAAATATCGATACCGTAGCCATAGCGCGCCACCAGCAGCAAGGTGGTCGCCGACACCAGCATCATGACCACCCGCGACAAGATGATCGAGGCCAGGAACACCAGCTTGGGCACCGGAAAGCAGGCGTAGATTTTCAAGGCATTGTGTTCGCGCAGGCCGGCGATCGACAAGGCGGTGGACATCACGCCCAGCGACATCAGCACCATCACCAGGATGCCGGTGACGAAAAACTGGCCGTAGTCGAAGGGCTTGGCGCCCGAAGCGACATCCGCAAAATGCACCAGACTGGCTGCCTCCACGCCGCGTTGAGCGGCGACGCAGCGCACCGCGGCGATTTCGATCACGCGCGCGGCGGCGCGCACCGCCAGCTGGCCTTTGAAATCGTATTGCACCTGCAGCGGCTGCTGCCCGGCGACCAGGCTGGAGGGGAAACGGACGCGCACCGCATTGGCGCCGGCGGCAGTGCTGCCGGTGACGTTTGAAAATTCCGCCTTGACCGGATCGCCGCCGGCGAAGGCTTGCCGTATCGCGGTCTGGCAAGCGCCGACGCCACCGTCCTGCGCCAGGCCGGCCGGAGCGACGAATTCGACCTTGACGCTGCCCAGCGAACCGGGACGGCCGAAGGCCATCAGCATCACCGTCAGCAGCAGGATAGGGAAGGCCAGCGCCCAGAACAGCGCCGATTTGCTGCGGAAGAAGCCGAGCAGCTCGTTGCGCGTCAATATCGCCAGCACCTTAAACATCGTGTTCCCCTTTGGCGCACTGATGCAGCATGTCGCGGTAGTCGGTCGGACCGAACTCGAAATGCCTGAGCGCGGCATTGCCGAGCAGACCGCGCACAGCCTGGTCCAGCTGCTTGCCGCCGTAGACGCTGATTTCATTGGCGGAGGGCGACAGCAGGCGCAGCGTGGCGCTGTCCTGTGCAAGCCGGTCGCGGATCAGGGCGGCTTGCCGGGCATCTTCCAGATGCAGATAGGCATGGAACTCACCGACCAGCTGATTTTTCAGCAGCTGCTTGTCGCCGCGATAAGCGATGCCGCCGTTGCGCACCCACACTACATCGCTGGCGCTGTCCAGTTCTTCTATCGAATGGCAGATCAGGATGATGGTCAGATCAGTCAGATCTTGCCGCAGCAGGCGTGCGACACGTTCGATGTAGGAGCGGTCAAGGCCGGTAAAGGGCTCGTCCAGCACCGCGAGCTGCGGGCGGTGGGCGAGCGCCACAAACAAATCCAGTCTTTGCTTCTGGCCGCGCGACAAGGCCTTGTAAGGCAGCTTGCGCAAGGCTTCGATATCCAGCGCCTGGGCCACGGCTTGGTCCTGCTTGCCGTACAAGGCGCGATGCAGATCGAGAATTTCCCTGACGTTGGATGAATCTTCATATTCGACGCGCTGCAGCTGCACCCCGAGCCGCTTGCGCAAGCTGGTGCTTTGCAAAAAGCGTGCCGCCGCTATGCCGAGGATCTCAGCGCCTTCCAGCTTCGCCGTGCGGAAGCCGAGCATGGCCTCGATCAGCGTGGTTTTGCCGGCGCCGTTGGGACCGATGATGGCCGTGTGCCGGCCATGTTGGAAATGCAGGTCATGCGCCTCGAAGCGGAAACTGCCGGCTTCGACCCGGATCAGCCTGGCCGCCGCCGCATATGGGCCGGCGCCGCCAGCGCGGGTAACCGGGGCGACGGGCCCGGCAGGCGCTGCCGGCGTCGGGCGCGGGATAAAGCCGGCGGTGTCGCCTGCAACTGCTGCTTTATCCAGTAATACGGCTTGATCGCTCATGGTCAGTCGAACAGCGCTACTTGGATATCGCGTTTGCCCTTGAACGGATTGCGGCCATGCGCCACGGCGATGTTGTCGATCAACAGCATGTCGCCGCCATGCCAGGGGAAGGCCACTTCTTCGGCTTCCAGCGCGTCGTAGATCGGCGCAATCTCCTCCAGCGCGATCGGCGTGCCGTCGCCCAGCCGCACGTCGTACGGACGGGCCGGCTTGTCGCGGTAGGCCAGGCGGATATATTCGTAGCCGCTGGCGCCGAGCGAGCGGGCATTGTTGTGCTGGGTCGACAGCTGGTTGAACCAGACTTCCTCGCCGCTGACAGGATGGGTCAAGGTGGCGCCGCCGACGTGTGATACGGTAATGCTGCCATCGGCCAGCCATTCGTAATCGAGCTGGGTGTCACGGCACAATTGCTCGACGTGGCGCGGATCGCTGGTCAGGAACACTTCGTCCCAGGGACGATGGTATTCACGCATATTGGTGTTTTTCGGTTCGTTTTCAGGTGTAGTGGGTGCGCGGAAATTGCGCAGGTACATGATACGCGCGGCACGGAAGCGTTCGACCAGTTCCGGCTGCAGGCGTCGCGTGACGGCGCGCATGTCGCAAATCACGGTTTCGCCGCCTTGTTCGGACGGCAACCGGCAAAAGAACGCCAGCTTCTGCGGGTAATGCGCCATATAGGCCTTTTCCTGGTGCAGGCCGATCTTCAGCGTGGCGGGAATCCGCGTCGATTCGTACACTTTTCCGTCGATATTCTTGCGTGGCGTCGCGCCGCCGATGTAACCGAATGCGTGCTCCGGATAGCAATGCGCGATTGTCTGGAAATCGGCAGTGCTGCGCAGGGCGAAGCCGCGGAATAGCAGGCAGCCGTATTCCAGCAGCATGCTGTCGAAGATATTCTGGTGATTGCGATACCAGAGTGCGAACAGTTCGCTGTCTTCGGCCAGCGTACTGTCGACCGGCGTGATCACCAGCGGCATGCGCCGCGGCGACAGGAAGCCGCATTGGACCAAAGAATTGCCCAGCATTTCCTGGAAGTGTCTTGCCAGGTCTACACGTTGATCCATAGCGGCTACTCCTTCGGGTGGCGTTGAATGGGGAAACGATCAGGCCAGCAAAGGCTTCTTGATCAGGATTTCGAAGCCGAGCGCGCCCAGGCCGAAGCCGGGGCTGGTGACCGCGGTGCAGTGTTCCAGGCCGGCGTCGCGCACCAGCTGCCGGGCTTCTTCCAGCGTCACTTTTTCTTCCACATGGGTCGGCGGATAGCCCACCGCAGCACGCATCTGGGTGAATTTTTCCAGCAGGGCCGGGGCGACGTCGCGCCGCATGTCGTGCACCAGGCCGATGCCGCCCGGTTGCAGCACGCGGTACATCTCGGTCAGGCTTTTGACCTTGTCCGTCAAATGATGCAAGGTGGCGCGGCCGACCGCCATCGCCAGGCTGTTGTCCGCGAAAGGCAGATCGAGCGCATCGCCGACTTTCAGTTCGATGACGTGGTTCAGGCCGAGCGCCTCGATGCGCGGGCGGCCGCCTTCCAGCATGTCGGCATCGAGGTCGAGACCGATGAAGCGCCAGTCCTTGAAGACCGGATCGGCGGCGAGGCGTACCGGCACCACCACCGTGGCGGTACCGATGTCGACCAGCACGCCGGGCTGCATATCGCGTGCGATCTGGCGGATGCGGGTCACGAACAGCACATCCCAGGGCTCCAGGGCTTGCGAAGCAAAGCGATCGTATTCGTCGGCAGGGCGTAGATTTTTCAGTAGCACTTTATTCTCCAGCAAGCGTTAAAGGATAGCGGTTAAAGAAACAGCCTCGGGTAAGTAAAACTACAGCCAGCCGACCGGCACCGCGGCCAGTAATTTGCGGGCAGCCTTGCTGCTGACACCGAAAGCCGGGCGGTCGCGCCGTTCTATCGCATGCGCCACCATGGCGGCGACACGGGCGCACAAGCCAAGGCCAACGCCCCAGCGTGGTTCGCCGACGCCAAGATCGAGCAAGGTCGCGGCCGTGATGAAATCGATGTTCGGGCGCAGACCCTTGCGCTGCAACGCGTGCTCGCAGGCGATATCGAAAATCTCCAGGTAGCGGCCGCCGAAGCCCCAGATGGCAAACAGCGAGCGAATGTGCGGCGGCCGCGGATCCTGCACGAACAAGGGATGGCCGAAGCCGAACAGCAGGCTGCCGGGCTGGTCCAGCGCCTGGTCGACTGCGTGCCGGATATCGGCATGGCTGTCTTGTGGACTGAAGGTCCTCAGCCACGCTAATGCTTCTTCGGCCGCGCCGACGTGCTTGGGGCCGCTCGCCATGAAACCGGCCGCCACTGCTTGCGGAATGCTGACGCCGGTGCCGATGGCGGTACGCGGCACCAGCACGGTCGGCGTGATATAGCCAAAGCCGGCGTGCCAGGCCACCAGCAAGGCATCGACGACGCGTAGCGACAAGGCGCTCGGATCGACGCCGCCCATGGCGGTCAGCACGCGCTGCGCATGCGTAGCGCCATCATCGGCGCGGATGCCCAGACCAAGCGCGGCTTCCAGAAAATGCGGAGCGCAGGCCACGCTGACCAGGCCCTGGATGAAATCCTGCCCGGTCGGCAAGCCGTGTGCGGCGGCCTCGATCGCGGCGACGTTTTCCAGCACCGTCAGATCGCCCAGAAAACCGCAGGACGCCGCCTGCACCATGCCGGCGCCGCTCTGCGCCACGGCTTCGACGCCGCGGCGGCGTGCCGGCGCAAGCAGCAACTGCTGGGCGACACGTGCCAACACCGCTTCAATTGCCTTGTTTTCCGTGGCGGACGGCATCTGGCCGAACCACACCAGCCAGAGCGCGCTGGCGAAATCGATGTTGCCGATCAGGTCGTTGAGATTGCTGCCCCTGACCCATAGCCCTTCTTCCGGTTCGATGGTGGCGCCATCGATATCGGTACCGCGATACAGCATGCGTGCTCCGCCGAACAGGCTTTGCGGCGCGGCCTTGAGCTCCGCTTCAGGCTGCGGCGAGATTGTTGTCTGATTCATGCAAGTCTGCCTGTGCGAGTTCATCGATGGAAATGCTGCAAGTTGCGGACAGCAACTGCGCTATGGTTTGCGCGTGCTGGATTGCCGTCGGCAAGATATTGACAAAAAAATACTGCGCGGTCTTGACCTTGCCGCGATAGAAGGCGGCCTCTTGTGCGCTCTGCACCTGGCGCAGCTTGCGTTGCGCAAGGCAGGCCGATTCCAGCAACACCCAGCCGCTGGCGGTCAATCCGATCATCTCCAGGAAGCGCGTATAAAACTGACTGGTCTGGTGCATGCGGCCGGCGCGCACGTGTTCGCCGATATGCGCGAGCGACTGCTCAACCGCATTCATGGCGTTTTCCAGCAGCGGAAATTTATCCTGCAGCTCGGCATCGACGTCCATTTCACCGGACAGGAAGGCATCCAGCTCTTCGCGCAAGTACCTGATCAAACGCGAATTGCGGCCGAATCCCAGCTTGTCGCGCACCAGGTCCTGCGCCTGGATATAGTTGGTGCCTTCCCAGATCGACAGGATCTTCACATCGCGGGCATTCTGCTCGACCGGATAGGCGTCGGTATAGCCGATACCGCCATGCACCTGGATCGCCAGTTCGCAGATCTTCCAGGCTTGATCGGACACGAAGGCTTTGCATACCGGCGTGAACAGCTGCACCAGCTTGCGGTATTTTTCGATCTGGACCTCGTCCAGCGGCGACTGCGCCTCCAGTGTGAAGGCCTGGGTCGACGCACCTGTGAGCTTGCCCAGCAAGCCGCGGCAGCCTTCCACCCGGGCCTTCATTTCCAGCAGCATGCGCTGGACATCGCCATGTTCGATGATGGCCACGCGTGGCGCGGTGGCGTCCGAGGTGCGTTCGATGGGGCGTCCCTGGTGGCGCTTGCCGGCAAATTCCACCGAGTGCAGGTAGGCGCTGGAGGCCAGGCCAAGGCCGATGATGGCGGTGCTCATGCGCGCCTGGTTCATCAGCGGCACCAGCTGCAGCAGGCCGGCGTTCTTGCGGTCGCCCAGCAGCACCGCACGGGTGGTGCCGCTGCGGCCAAAGGCCAGCTGGGTATTGGCGCAGCCTTTCAGGCCCATCTTGCGCGGCAGTGCAATGCATTCGACATGGTTATCTTCCAGCTCGCCGGTTTCGGGATTAGGCCAGTAGCGCGGCACCAGCAGGCAGGACAGCGAATAGGAAGTGGCCGCAGAAGCGGCGTTATTGAGCCGGCCCAGCACAAAATAGACCGTGTTTTCAGTGAGCGTATGCATGCCGGCCGAAATGTAGACCTTTTCACCGCTGACCGAATACTCGCCATTTTCCAGCGCCGTGGCGCTGGTGCTGACCGCCGTCAGGTCGCTGCCGGCTTGCAGTTCAGTGGCGCAGAAGCAGGCATCCCAGTCGTAGCGCTGCAGCTTGCGCAGATAAAGCGCTTTTTGCGCCGCCGTGCCGTGCAGCTTGAACAGCTTGATGGCGGGGAAGGTAAAGCCGCCGTAGGTCATGAAAGCCGGATTGGAGCCCATGAACATTTCCTGGATCGCCTGGCGGATCAGCGGCGGCATTACCGGCTGCTGCGATTCGCTGTCGTTGCCCAGCACCTTGATCCATTCCTCCTTGTAGCGGCGCCAGAGACCATGGAATTCCTTGGGAATCTCCACTTCGCCGTTTTCCAGCAAGCGGCATTCCTGGCGATCCGAAGCCTGATAGGCTTTGCCCAGTTCGTAGGCGAATTCGCGGGCGCGTTCCAGCAAGCCATCGTAATAGGCGCGGTCCTTGTCGTTGAAGGGCGGCTGGCCGAGAAACAGCTGCTCGGTCTTATGCAACTCCCACAAGAAGAAGCGCAGTTCGCGCAGGCTGACTTTGTAAGCTGACATAGGTTTTCCTGTATGTTGAAAGGCTGGCCTGGTCTACTGTGGCGCCGTGATCTCGGCCACCATGGCGCCGGCCATGCCGCACAAGGCGGCGTCCCACAGCAGGGCGGTAGCCTTTTTTCCGGGCGGCAGTGCGGCGCGCAGGCGCAGCAGGGAAAGCAGCGGATCGGCGCTAGATTGATGGCCGTGGGCGCCGCGTTCGAAATGCCGTTCGGCTGGAATCCCCAGCGCCTTGCTGACGCCGAGCGTGAAGTTGTCGTTGAAGCCGGCCGGCAGTACCCAGTCGATGTCGGCCGCGCCTAGGCCGGAGCGCTCCAGTGCGCTTTGCGCGGCGCTCACTGCGAGCGGATGCAGCGTTTCAGCCAGCGCCAAAGGAGTCAAGCCCCATGGATTGTCGATTGCCTCGCCATAGTGCATGGCGGAAGCGCGGATGCTGCCCCAGCTGTCGTCGCTGGCGGCCTGGCCGAACTGTTCCGGCGCGCCGTCTAGCAATATCGCCGCCGCGCCGTCGCCGTACACCACCAGTTCACCCCACGAGCGAAAGAATGGGTACAGCCATTTGTCGGAGGCCACCAGCAGCACCTTGGCGCCAGTGCTGATCAAGGCTTCGATGATGCTCAGGGCATTGAAAGCCCCCGCGCTGCCGGACTGGCCGATGGCGAACGGCAGGGCGTCAGGCAGCCCGAGCGCATGCTGGATGCGGCCGGCGACCGATTCGTTGATGCGCTGGTTGAGCGCTGCATTGGTGACCACGATGTGAGTTATCTCGGCCAGCGCTTGCGGCGTCAGTTGCTGGCGTAGCATCGCTACCGCTTCCAGCGCCAGGTCGGCATGGCTTTGCAGCGGCGGCGCCACCGGCAGAGCGATTGCTGCGGGCGGCAGCAGACGCTGTTGTTCTTCCTCGTCGATCTTGCCTTTGCCGCGCGGCAGCGCAAAGGCGGCTGCCTTGTATAGCAGATGGCCGTAACCGATATTGCGTTCCTGGGCCTGGACGGCATGGAACTCGGTGGTGTCGGGTACATAGGAAGCGATAGCGCGGATTCGAAGCATAAAGTTACTCAGACACGGTAAGAGGAGTGGAAAAGAACTCGGAAAACTGCTGCTTGAGCTGCTTGCGGTCGATCTTGCCGTTCGGGTTGCGCGGCAGCGGCGCCTCATGGAAAGAGACATGCAGCGGCACCATATAGGTCGGCAGTTTTTCCCGGCACAGCTTGATCAGCGCTTCTGCGCTCGGGCTCATCTGCGTGTGCGCAAAGACGCTGATCATCACAGCTTCGCCTTGCTGCGGGTGGGGAACGCCGAAAGCAGCCACTTCGCTGATGTCAGCCGAGGCGAACAGGATTTCCTCTACCTCGGTGGGACTGACGCGATAGCCGGAGGTCTTGATCATGTCGTCGCCGCGGGCGACGAAATACAGGAAATTCTCTTCATCGCGGTACACGATGTCGCCTGACCAGACGGCGATGTCGTCGCGCGGGATCTGGCCGTGCGGCCGCGGCCAGGGGCGGAAGCGTTGCGCCGTCAGTTCCGGGTCGTTCCAGTAGCCGAGCGTGACGAAGGCGCCCCGATGCACCAGTTCACCGGCTTCGCCGGCGGCGCATTCGCCGCCGTCCTTGCGCATTACCCGGATATCGGCGTTGGGAACGGCTTTGCCGATAGAGTTGGGGCGGCTGGCGGCGTCTTGCGGCGACAGATAGGTGGAGCGGAAGGCTTCGGTCAGGCCGTACATCAGATAAGGCAGGGCATTCGGAAAGACCGTTTTGATCTTTTCCAGCAAAGGCGTCGGCATGTGGCCGCCGGTATTGGCGAAGCGGCGGATGCGGGCGCCGGTTGCGGCTGGCCAGTTGGCGGAGACCAGCTGCATCCAGAGCGGCGGCACGCCGGTAATGGTGGTGACGCCGTGGGTTTCGCAGAAGGCCGGCACTTCGGCCGGCTGCAGGAAATCCAGCGGTGCATAGCAGGCGCCGCTGGCCAGCGCCGTGGTCAGCTGGCTCAGGCCGGCATCGAAGCTGAGCGGCAGGACGCCAAGGATGACGTCGTCCGCTTGCAGCTGCAGATAGTCGGCGATGCTGTAGGCGCCCGACACCAGGTTGCGCTGCGACAGCACCACGCCCTTGGGGCGGCCGGTCGAGCCGGAGGTATACAGGATGGCGGCCGGGTCGCTGTCGATCACGGCGCTGAACACCCGCCCCAGAGAAGGGCCGGCAGACAGCGTCATGATATCGGCCAGCAGCTTGTCCAGCGGCCAGATGTCGAGTTCGAGGTCGTCGAAGGCGGCGGCGATGCGCTTGAAGCGGGAAGCGGTGCTGGCCAGCAGCTTGCTGCCGCTGTCTTGCAGGATATGGCGCACCTGCTGTTCCTTGAGCTGCGGATTGACCGGCACCAGGATCGCGCCGCGCGCGTTGATTGCAAGCAGCAGCACCACGGTTTCGTACTGCTTGCCGGCGTAGACGGCGACGCGGTCGCCTGCATGGATTCCGGATTCCGCCAGTTTGGCGGCTGTCAGTTTGACATCTTGTAGCAACTCCGTATAGCTTGCGCTCCAGCTGCCCTGGACGTAGGCGCGGCGTTCGCCGTGCTGGCTGGCGCTGTCTTGCAGCAGGTCATACAGGCTGATGTGTGCAGTCATGGCGGCTTTGCTGGATTAGGATGGACTCAGGATTGACGGATGTAGGCGCGCGCCTGCTGCTGCGAGAGGAAACCGCTGACGCTATAAGTCTGGTTATAGGCGCCGCAGTTCTCGAAAATCACCAGGTCGCCGGCGGCCGGCGGCGCCGAGGGCGCGTGGTTCCAGCCGATGACATCGGCGCGGCTGCAGGTGCTGCCGACGTACTGGATCGGCAAGCTGCCAGCGGCAGCGCTTTCAGGTTGACGCCTGAGCAGGCGCGGTTCCGCATATTTTTTCAGGACGGACTCGGTCTTCGCCAGCAGGAAGTTGTGGCTGAGGCCGCCGTCGCACACGGCGATGCAGCGCTCGCCCAGGGTTTTCACCGAACGTACCCGGGTGACGAAGCTGCCGGCGCCGGCAAAGATGCCGCGCCCGGATTCGTGAATGATCTTGAACTTTTCGTGCAGCGGCGCGATGCGCTGGCGATAGGCTTCAAAAGTCGCCGCCTGCTTGTCGAAATTCTCCGCGAAGCCGCCGCCGAAGTTGAGGAAGGTCACTGGCGTGCCAGTCACGCGCGCCACTTCCGGCGCAAAAGCCGCCAGCGCAAAAGCCAGGTCGGCGGAGTCCGCGCCGCTGTTGTCGATGCGGAAATTGTAGGAGCCGGCGAAAGTATGCAAGCCGATGATCTGGACATCGGCGCGGGTCAGCTCGGACGCGCTTTGCAGAGCGTCCTGCCGGCTCATGCCGAAATGGTCGGCCAGGTCCTTGCGGCCGGCGGCAAGTTCGCCGGCGTTCAGGCGCAGCACGGCTTGCGGTGCGGCCTGTTTGCCGATCACGCGGACCAGCCGCTGCGCCTGTTCAAGGCCGTCGATGATGAAAATGCAACGCGAGGCGAGGGCGGCGCGCATGAAATTTTCATCCATCGAAGGATTGTTGACGTATTTCGGCGCGGTGATCCGGCCCACCGCCAGGTCCAGCTCGCCCTGGCTGGCCAGTTCGACGCCGTCGACGAAAGCATGGCCGCAGCGGATCAGCAGGTCCAGGTTGGGATTGGCCTTGAGCGAGACGATCAGCGGCGTGCCCAGCCGCTGGCGCAAATCTTCATGGCGCGCCAGTACGACGCTGGGGTCGAACACATAGCACGGTGTTTTTAGATCAAGCAACCACTGATCGGTTGACTGAGCGTCAGTGTTGTCCAAGAAGGAAGCTTCAGTTAGTTGCATGTTGGTCCGCGGGATGTAGAGTCAGCGCCGAGAATGCGCCGCTGTTGGATTGGGTGATGCTCATCAGGTGGCCGCCGGCGTCGACCTTGTCGAGCCCGATATCGACCAGGTTGACCGCCAGGTCGGAGCAGCAGGCATGGCCCTTCTGCAAGATGTTGTCCGGATACAGCGAGCTATGCGGGATCGCCATGGCGTTGCAGATCGAGTTCCAGCCTTTGTGGTCCGAATTGTGCGGCAGGATGCATGAGAAATCGCTCAGTGCGATGCCGCACCCGCTTACTGCCTCCTGCATCACCTTGCGGGTGTAGTGCCATTCCAGGTTGATCATCTCGCGTTCCACGCCGGCATTGGTGTCGGAACCTTGGTACCAGCGGCCGTAGTTGCGCAGGATCAGGGCGCCGATGCGGTTGCGGCGCGTATTGCGGGTGACCAGCAGGCAAGCCGCGCCATCGCTCTGGATGCCCGACAGCTGGCGCAGGCGGAAGCGTTCGCCGTAGACGCGGTCGGAGGAAACGATCAGCACCGACTGCATCTCGGCATGCAGGTTCATCAAGGCTTCCGCCATGCGGATCGCGCCGCCGATGGAAGAGCAGTTCAGCTGGGCCAGGGAGCCGACCCAGAGCGGCTTGATGCCGAAGGCGCTGGCGACTTCCAGCGGCAGGCTGCGCGGCGCCGCCGGCGTGCTGAACTGCTGGGTGTGGACGTGGAACAGGGCGCCGATATCGGCTGCCTTGAATCCGGTTTCCGCTTGCAGGCGGGCGACGGCGCGCTTGGCCAGCTCGACTTCATCGATCTCATGCGCGGCATGGAAATAGCGGCAGCCCGACTTGCAGATCGCTGCTATGCGCTGCGCCGGCAAAGTGTGCTGCGGACCCCAGTCGACGATATCCTGGCGCTCGCCGGGAAATTCATAGGCGGCGGCTTCGATGCCCAGCCGGAACGGAGCGGGGCGGGATGGACGCACGCTGGCGTCGGCAATTGTGCTGGTCATGATTCTGCGTCGATTCAGTCAGTCGGTTAAGCCGGCATCGGCATGGCGGCGTAGTCGAGCACGCCCAGTTTTTCGAAGGTGTCGCGCACGCGCGGGCTCAGCAGGCCCATCTCGCGGATGGTCGGCACCAGCCGCCGGAAAATCGAGCGGCGCATGGAATTGGCGACTTCCGAGTTGCGCACCAGGTGGCTGCATTCCTTCTTGGACAAGCCCATCGGCTCCCAGATATCGTCGGCGCACAGATGTTCGTACAGGGTGTGAGCACCTTCGGCGACGAATTCCTCGCGTTCCTTGCGTTCGGTGCCGCTCATTTCCTTGTAGACTCGGCACAAAGTGATGCGGCCCATGGCGAAATGGCGCGCTTCGTCGCGCTGGATGCGGCTGACCAGGTCCTTGATGAACGGGTCCTTGGAATAGGCGACGATGCTTTGGAACAGCGATAGCGCAATGCCTTCGACCAGCACCTGCATGCCGAGGTTGGTCATGTCTAGCTTGCTGCTGGTGATAGTGTCTTCCAGCAGGCCCTTGAGCGCTCTGCTCATGGGATAGCTGATCGGCAGCTTGTCGTTGACCAGGCGGCCGAAGGCTTCGATATGGCGCGCTTCGTCGATCATCTGACCGGCCGCGCACAGGCGCGCCGACAGGCTCTCTTCCGCGGTGGCCAGCTTGGCGGCGCAGATCATCGCTGCCTGCTCGCCGTGCAGGACCTGCGACAGAGTCCAGCCTTGCGAATGATGACGGATTTCGGCGCGGCCCTTGTCGTCCAGCTTGTTCCAGATGTCGCTGCCGTAGATCAGCAGGGTGCCGTCCGGCATGCCGAGCGGATTGTCGGCGTTCAGTTCGTAGCTCCAGTCGATGTCGGTATTTACATCCCACTGGTTGGCCTTGGTTTTTTGGTACAGGGCGTTGAGGTCGTGGTCGCTGAAATCGTAGGTCTCCGCCATGTAAGCGTCGACCGAAAAATTCCATTTGATCGGTTGGCTGTCATCCAGTATCTGTTCGAGCGCTGCTTGCATGGTTATCCCTGTATTTCGTTGATTTCCGAATGGTTACGTGTGGATCTTCTTGCGTGCCGGCTTCTAGGGCAGCAGCTCGCTGGCCACGATCTGCGGCGTGAAACGGGCCAGCGCCGGCAATACCCGTTCGGCGATGGCTGGTTCGGATCCTGTGTTCCAGCTGGCGAAGGAGATCAGGTTGTCGCCGTCGTCCCAGAGGTCGCGGCGTATGCGATCGGCGCTGATCCAGAGCACCGGGGTCTGCACCTGGCCGGCCCAGAACAAGGCTTCATTCCATAAATGCGTGCCCATGGTGACGCGCGCATCCAGCAGGCTGGCGGGCAGCGCCAGGTCGATGGATGGCATGCGCACTTGAATGAACAAACGGGTCTGCGCGCCGCTGTCCAGCCACAGTTGCTGCGCCAGCGCAGCCAGCAAGGCGTAATACTGCTGGTTGTTGACCAGCACCGGCGCCGTGTTGGCATGTTCATAAACCGCCCTGCGCACATAATCCTGCGGCTCCAGCAGCGGCAGATTGCAGACCTCGCAGGGGATCGCACGGCTTTTGTCAGGATTGCTGAGCAAGAGCAGGGAGCAGGTTTGCGCGCTTGTCATGCCTTGCCCTCCAGCGCATGGCGCAGCTGCGGCGCCAGCGTTACCTGGGCTATCGAAAAATAACCATTCAGCGCCAGCGACGAAACGATGCAATCCTGGCCCGGCTTCAGCGTGCCGGAGTCTAGTTCGGTCAGCACCGACAGCCAGGGGTCACTGCCGAAGGAGTGGCCGAAGCGCTGATAGTGATCGCCATGCGCCAGCGACGTGTCGAAACACTTGAACAGGGCGCGGCGCGACATCTCCGGGAAGAACGGCAAGGCGATGCTGACGCCGGGCCGGCTCTCGGTGAAGCTGCGCAAGCTGCGTCCCATCTGTACCAGCGCATGGGCCTGGCTGGCGTTGCCGAGAGTCAGCATGTCGTCTTCGCCAGGCGTTACCTCGATCAGCAAGGTGCAGATGCCGAAGCCGGATTTGCCCCAGCGGCTGGTGCCGATCCAATAACCGAAATTGTGGATGTCGGTATCGACAATCTGCAGCAGCAGGCGGCGCGGCCCGGTCAGGCGCGCCTTTTGCAGCACGTAGCGCAGGATGAAGCCCCAGCCGGTGCATTCGTAGGCATTGGTGATCCAGTCGGGAATCCGGCCGTAGGTGGCGCCTATACCTGCACGGAACTGCTCGGCATACGGTGAGCTGTCGGCCAGGAATTGCGACAAGACCGTGGAGGTCACGACATAGTCGTCAATCGGGCCGCTGTTCGTTGCATACAGGCGAGCTTCCTCGCCGACCCGCTGCGCCAGCGCGGCACTTGCGTCCGCCAGCGACACATCGGCCGCCACGAAGGGCGTTTCAGTGTGCCGGTAAGCCACCGTATGCGCCCGGAAAGAGGGCGCGGCGGCAGCTTGCGGGCGCAATTCGAAAGCCTCGGCGGCGTGCGGAGTGAACATGCGGCGTCCTGGTGTCTGCGAGAAGGGGATCGATCAGGCTGTTTGCTGTTCGTGCAACTGCGCATCCAGCTGTTCCAGCGTGGTGTATTGCGTGATGTTCAACTGCTCCGGATCGATCGAGCCGTACAGCTGCTCGCAAAACACGATCAGTTCCACGACATTGAGCGAATCGATGCCGAGTTCGCCCAGGCCGACATTGCTCTCGACCGATTCGATATTGAGGATCTTGGCGGCTTCCTTGCGCAGCAGTTCCAGGGTGTTGATGGCTGTTGTCATTGTGTTTCTCCTAAGGATGGGGGATTTCAGACTGGTGGGTAGTTCAGATTGATGCAGCTACTGCCTTGCTGACGCGCATGCTTGCGCGCAATTCGTGGTAACAACGGTATGAGCTCCCCTCCATTTTCGTGAATGCCAAAAGATCGCGCTGATCGGAAAATTGCTTGACGGCGCCGCGGCTGACCAGATGCAGCAGCAACTCGTTGGAGGCGAACTTCAGCGCCAGCACGCGCTGCACGTCTTCGCTCTCGTAGCGGCCGGACTGGGTCTTGGCGCGGGCGGCGGCAGCGATGAAGTCGCGCGCCGCGCGTTCATCCACGGTCAGTTCGACACGTCCTTGCGCAGCCAGCCATTCAACGTGCGCCATCAGCGCGCGCACCAGGAACGGCCGCACCGTGGTCAGGTATTTGTTGAGCACCGCCGGGCCGCCGACCTTCAGGCGGTCATCCTGGGCCACCTGGACGTCGCCTTTGACGTTGCCCAGCTGTACCACGCCATCGAGGAAGGAGTCGCCGCAGGCGGTGCGCTTGAGGCTTTCGTATTGCTCAGGCCAGACCAGGTAGGCGGATGGAAAGAAGGCGCCGGGCGTACGGGCTGCCACGATCGCCATGCCATCCAGATTGGCGTACATGCCCCACACCTTGTCGATATGCAGCTTGAAGCCGTCGCCGTCCGGCTGCGCCACCGTGCGCCAGCTGCCCAATGTCGGACCGCCGCCATCGCTCATCAGGAAGCGCAGATTGTTGCCGCTGTCGATGCAGGCGCAGGCGCGGTCGTACTGGTCGGGTGTCAGGAACAGCGAAAACAGGATGCGCGCAAAAGTCCGCATGAAGGGCTTGTAGTGCGGCGCCAGGCCCTCCCGGTGAATCAGCTCCAGGATGCTTTCGCTCATTGCATGTTCCTGATGCGCCAGGGCTACCGACGGGCGGCCGACTTCTTCGCTGCGCTCGTAGTTATGCGGTGTCTGCGCAATCAGCATGTCGGAATCGAGCAGGCGCACGGAAGCGCGCGAGATGATCTGGATCAGCTGCCGCGGCAGTTCGCCGTAGGTGGACAAGCGGTGGAGGACGGGTTGCGCGGTGACCAGCAGCAATGAATTCAGTGAAAATGAATGTGTTGGCGGATTTGTCAGTGAATTTGCTTGCGGATTTGCCTGCTTATTTGCCTGCTTAAGTGCCGGACTAACTTCAACTTCCTGAGCCAAGGTTTGCATGTCGCGATGATCCAATTCCAGGTTAATGAGATACAGGGAAGATGCGGGGGTCAGATTTCCACTGTCGTCGATTTGGTTTCACTGTCGGCGCAAATTTGGTCTGCGTCTTGGCCGCCATCTTTGCTGTCGTCCTGCAAGGTTTTCTCTATATAGATGTCGCGGCATTTCAGACGCTGCAGCTTGCCGCTGGTGGTGCGCGGCAGACTGCCGGCAGCGACGAATTCGATGGCGTGGGCGCCAAAGCCGAACTTGTCGCGCAAGGACGCTTGCAGCTCTGCGCGCAGTGCGGCTTGTGTTTCTGTCTTTTCATGTTCGATCATCACCACCAGGTTTTCCGTGCCCTGGGTCTCGTCGTAGACGCCGATGGCGGCGATGGCGTTGCCGCCGTTCTCCAGCAGCGGATGACCGGCGACCACATCCTCGACTTCGTGCGGAAAGTAATTGCTGCCGCGGATGATGATGATTTCCTTCTTGCGGCCCAGCACATACAGGTGTTCATCCACCGTGTAGCCGAGATCGCCGGTGGCGAACCAGTCGCCGCTGTGATAGTGCTCGGCCTGGCCCTCGCTCGGCAGGTAGCCTGACATGATGGAGGAGCCGCGGATATAGATTTCGCCGACTTCGCGTTCGCGGGCGTTGCTGTCGGGGCCGCTGCGGATGGCGACCTGCATGCCGGGAATCGGCTTGCCCATGGACAGCACGGTTTCCGCCAGGCGGGTGGCGCCGTCAACCGGGCGCGCCAGCGAGTATTCGATCAGCGCGCCGGAATCGATACGGTCCGGCATCACGTAGGCAAGCGCCGCGGCGTCGTAAGCGACGGTTGCATCATGCATGGTGACCGCCAGCGTCGATTCGGCCATGCCATAGCAGGGCTGCAGCGCAGAGCGGGACAGGCCATGCGGTGCGAATTTCTGCGCGAAATCGCGCAGGCAGGTCTCGTCCACCCGTTCCGCGCCGATGAAGATATTGCGCAGCTTGCTGAGATCGACATCTTTCATCGCTGCTTCGCGGTAGCGGCGGATGCAATACTGCAGGCCGAACGTCGGCGCCGCGGTAGTGGTGGTGCCGAACTGCGACATGCGCTTGAGCCAGCCGAGCGGATTGCGGATGAAACTGCTGGGCTGCATCAGCAACAGCGGTGACTGGTAGTACAGGTTCGACAGCAGCGTCACCAGTCCCATGTCGTGATACAGCGGCAGCCAGGAAGCGGAAGCATCGCCGCGCTCGGCGTCATAGCCGACCGAACCGCCGATGCCGAGCACATTGTCGATCACGTTGCGATGGCTCAGGATCACGGCCTTCGGCCTGCCGGTGGAGCCGGAAGTCAGTTGCACATGGTGGCCGCCGTCGGCGCCGCGCCGTTCCACCCGTGGCGGATAGCCGGCAGTTGCGGCGGCATTCACGGTGGCGATGGATGCCACGCGGGTGCCGGCAGCCGCCAGCAGGTTCTGCAACGATTCGGTGTTGCCGCCGGCAGCGATCAGCAAGCGCGGCGAAAACAGCTGGCAGGCAATATATATCTGATTGCGCGGCGAATCGGCCATCAGGCGGCCGGGCAGCGGCACCGTGCATGGCAGGGCGCCGGTCAGCACGCAAGCTGTCAGAAGTACCAGGTGGTCAATCGATGCAGGCAGGGCGAGAATCACCAAGTCGTTGCTGCGCACGCCAAGCGCGGCCAGCGCGGAAGAGGTCGCCAGCGCTTGTTGCGCCAGTGCTGCATATGAAATGCTTTTCTCTTCGCCGCTCTCTTCGATGACGGTGATCTGCCGCTCTGCGCCTTGCTGTGGATGCTCTACAGCAGACAGAATGGCGTCGACCATTGATTCCAGTTTCATCAATTTCCGATCTCCTGCAAGTCAGTTGATTTCGCACGCGAATTGCTGCCGCCAGAACGCAAAAAAATTGCATATACAGTTATAAACAGACAGGTCTGTATACTCAATTTGAAAAGATCATATGGCAGTTATTTCTGTATGTAAACAGAATTAGCTGAGTTTTTTGTAACGTAGTTTCATAAAAGCGCTCGCGTAGAATGAAAGTACAGTGCGCGTCAAAGATTGAATTTCGATATGCAAGAAAACGGGTATGTGCCTGTTTTCTTGCCGGGATCTACCTGTCCGGTGCCGGGGTCAGGCCGCTGGAATGCTAAAATTCTGATTAAAATCATAAGCTTGTAGAAAGCAGCCGGAGGCGTGGGAAAATACGCTGTTGCGGCGGCCCAACTTATGGTCGAATAGCGGGCTGTAGAGATGGTTTCTATCCGAATTTTTCGCGGCCGCATGGCTGCCGGTTTGTGTAGATTTTAATAATTTTTGCGATTTAAACAGGAGATAGCATGAGTCAGGTTAAATATACGGTTGAGCATGAGTGGCTGCGGGTTGAAGCCGATGGCGTGGTAACGGTCGGCATCACCGACTTCGCGCAGGGCCATCTGGGCGACCTGGTGTTCGTGCAATTGCCTGAAGTCGGCGCCGCACTCGCCAAGGGCGACGAAGCTGCGGTGATCGAATCGGTCAAGGCCGCCAGTGAAATCATGATGCCGGTCGCCGGCACGGTTACCGAGATCAACGAGGCGCTGGCCGATGCGCCGGAAACGATCAATGAAGATCCGCTGGGCGCCGGCTGGTTCTTCAAGATGAAAGTCAGCAATGCAAGCGAGTTGGACAGTCTGATGGATGAAGCGGCTTATGCTGCCATGATCAAGGGCCAGGCTTAAGCACCGCGCAATTTTACTGTTCACACACGAAGGAAAAGCATCCATGACACAATCACGGCCTGCTCTTGAAGATCTGGCGCAACACGCCGATTTCATTGAACGTCACATCGGTCCGGATCACACCCAGCAAAAGGCCATGCTGACTGCACTCGGTTTCGATTCTATCGAAGCACTGATACATAAGGTAGTACCCGGCTCCATCCTGGAAAAACAAGCACTGGCTCTTGGCTCGCCGCGCAGCGAAGCGGAAACACTGGCGGCATTGCGTCAGATCGCCGAAAAGAACCAGCTGTTCAAGTCGCATATCGGCATGGGGTATTACAACTGCCATACGCCGACCGTCATCTTGCGCAACCTGCTGGAAAATCCGGCCTGGTACACCGCCTACACGCCGTACCAGCCAGAGATATCGCAGGGCCGGCTGGAAGCGCTGTTGAATTTCCAGACCATGATTACCGACCTGACCGGCATGGAAATCGCCAACGCGTCCCTGCTGGACGAGGCGACCGCGGCGGCCGAGGCCATGACTTTCTGCCAGCGCCTGTCCAAGAGCAAGAGCAACGTTTTCTTCGTGTCGCAAGACTGCTATCCGCAAACCATCGACGTGCTGCGCACCCGCGCCGCGCCGATCGGCGTCGAGGTGGTGGTCGGCGACCACAATAAAGACCTGGAGCGGCTGGACTGCTTCGGCGTGCTGCTGCAGTACCCGACCCTGAGCGGCGAGATCCACGACTATGCCGACACCGTGCGCGTGGCGCATGGCAAGCAAGCGCTGGTGGTGGTTGCGGCCGACCTGCTGGCATTGACTTTGCTGACGCCGCCAGGAGAATTCGGCGCCGACGTCGTCATTGGCAGCGCCCAGCGTTTCGGCGTGCCGCTTGGCTACGGTGGTCCGCACGCAGCGTATTTCGCTACCCTCGACGCGCACAAGCGCGTCATGCCTGGACGGCTGGTCGGCGTTTCCATCGACAGCCGCGGCGAACCGGCTTACCGCCTGGCGATGCAGACCCGCGAGCAGCATATCCGCCGCGAAAAAGCCACCAGCAATGTCTGCACCGCGCAAGTGCTGCTGGCGAATATCGCCAGCATGTACGCGGTATACCACGGTCCGCAAGGCCTGAAGACGATTGCCCAGCGCGTGCACCGGCTGACCGCGATCCTGGCGGAAGGCTTGCGCCAGTTGCACCATGCCGTGCCGACCGCCAGCTTCTTCGATACCGTCACCGTGCATACCGGCGGCCACACCCAGGACATCCATGCGGCAGCCCGCAGCCAGATGATCAATCTGCGGCCGATCGACGACGGCAGCATCGGCATCGCGCTGGACGAAACCAGCACGCGCGCCGATGTCG
>NZ_DATMRB010000103.1:0-31280 GCF_035566555.1 Collimonas sp. | reverse complement strand
CCGGCATCGGCTTGCTGCTTGAATGATGAAGCGCGGCATTGTCGAGGATGATACGTACCCGGCCCTGGCTAGCCAGCTCCAGCAGGATCTTGCAGATATCCGGTTCGTTGAGGTCGTAGGCAAAGACGTCGAGATATTGCGACGGGTCCTGCAGCACTTCGTTGAGCAGTGCAAAAATCTGTGCGCGGGCGGTCAGTCCGAGCCAGGCGTATTCGTCGGCAAAGGTGTACTGCGCGCCGGCAGGATCGGCGCCGGAGACCTGTGCGGTGTCGAACAGCAGCTCGTTGCTCTTGGGGCGAATCAGGGCATCGACGCCGAAATGATGGGTGAACGCCTGCGACTGCGTATAGCCGCGGGTGAAGCCGAGCTTGAACTTGTTCTTGGCAAACGGTCCGACGTAGACGCTGAGTGCGACACCCTGGGCCGGGTCGATGGCGAGCAGCGATTGCTTGTCGTCGAAATAGCGTGGGGTGACGGTATAAGTGTATTCGCCGAAGAAGGGATCGGTGCCCTGATGGTTGGAGCCGGGCACATGCAGCCAGCGGAACTTGTGCACCGGCGCATTCACGCTTGAATTCGGCGGTTCCTTCGGATCCTGGGCATGGCTGGCGGGAGTTTCGAATTGCAGCGTGTTGTATAGGTAATAGGGCGCCAGGCCTGTGGGCTGGCATTGGACAGTGAAGCCCGCCAGGTTGACGGCGCTTTGAGAGTCGAGCAGGTTGAATGCCAGCAGGGTCTTGCAATCCCCGATGTGGGCGGTAACGGACAGCAGCTTCGATTGCTCTGTGACAGACGCCATTGCAACTCCCCGATTCAGTTGAGCGCCTGTGCAGCGGGCGCCGAAACAGCATGTGAATGATGCTGTGTCCCTGCGCGCTGGCTCCCGCGCAATGCAAAAAGCATTGGAAAATACTAACGAGGAATTGTTACCGTGCCATGACTTGTTGAATTGGAAATAACTAGTGTGCGGAAATGTTTTCCGACCCAATCCAGCATGGCCAGGATGGCGGGAACGGCAGTGGGCGTTCCGCGGGTGTCAGGCATGCATCGCGGCGTGGGATGCTAGAATTGCTGCTTGCTGCTTGAATCAGCAGTCCGCCAGTTCAGTCTTGAGGGTCGGACGACTCGGCTTCGTTGGTGGCATCGACAAAATGCTTGAGCGAGGCGTCCATATCGAGCCGCAATTTTCTGGCTACCTCAGGATCTCGTTGCTCGCTGGAAATGGCTGCAAAATATCTATCTTTTGCAAGGTCGTGCAGGCGTAGCGCCTCATTGATCTTTTGATCCGCAGTACTCATGCTTCTCTCCAAACGGGACAGGCGAGCAGCTATCCTAGCATCATCTCTCCGGTGTTTCAAACGCCTGCCAGGTTTGCGCGGACTGCAACCTAGGCGCTCCTGAGCATGGGTTGCGACGATTGCTCAGGCATGTCGAGGATCAGCTGGCCGAATTCGCAGGCTGCCAAGGTCTTGCCGCCGTCGCTCCAGATCAAGGAAAAATCGGCGCCTGGCAAGGGCGGCAAGCCGTATTGGCCATCGACGATTTTCATGCCCGGTTCCAGGTCGTCGCTGGTCAGCACGGTAATCGCCAGCCCGCCCAGCACCGCGGCGCGCAGGCCTTGCTGGCTCGGTGAAGTAAACACCACATGCCACTTGACGTCGGTCTGCTCCAGTTCGGTGACGCCGGCCTGGCGGTACACGCAGGGGGCCGGGAAGAAGGCCAGCGGCACCGAGGCATCGGCTTGCAGCGCGAATATGTCTGCCGCCACCCACACCAGCCTGGTGCGCCGGAGCACCGTGCCGCGCTCGCTTTGCGGCACCGATATCACCACCGCCAGGTCGAGCTCGCCGGCGTCGATCATCGCTCGCAGATCGAGATGCATGCTGACGTTGACCTCCAGCCGAATGGACGGGAAGGCGCGGGCGAACTGGCATAGCAGGGGCGGCAGCCGTGCGCCCATGAAATTCTCAGGCACGCCGAAGCGCACCACGCCGCATACCGGCGACGGCTGGAAGCGCCGGCTCATGGCATCTTGCGCCTGCAGGATCTGTTCGGCGTAACGCAGGAAATCCTCGCCGTCGTCGGTCAGGGTCAGCTTGCGGGTGGTGCGGCGCAGGAGCGGGCGACCGGCTTGCTCCTCAAGCCGGCGGATCTGGTGGCTGATGGCGGACTGGGTCAGGTGCAGTCGCTGCGCGGCGCGGGTAAAGCCGCCGGTTTCCTTGACGGCGACGAAGGCGCGCAGAAGAGTAGGGTCGAAGTCCATGGCGGTCGATAGATGATGGATTGTAATGAATGCTGCAAAATTAAATCATTTCTATCATAGGACAAATCCGCCCACAATGTTTCCTGTTGCCAAATCTCACCCCGCACAAGCCGGCCCGGCAGTTCGTAAAAACAGACAGGAAATATCGATATGACGCTCTCTCAAGTCAGCAAAAACAGGATCGCGCTGGCGGCAGTCTGCCTGACCGCGCTGATGTTCGGCCTGGAAATTTCCAGCGTGCCGGTGATCCTGCCGACCCTGGAAAAGGTATTGCATGCCGGTTTCAAGGAGTTGCAATGGATCATGAATGCCTACACCATTGCCTGCACCACGGTATTGATGGCTGCCGGCACCCTGGCCGACCGCTACGGCCGCAAGCGCATTTTCATCGTCAGCCTGGCGCTGTTCGGCATCACATCCCTGATCTGCGGCCTGGCGCAGGACGCCTCGTTGCTGATCGCCAGCCGCTTCCTGCAGGGCATGAGCGGCGGCGCCATGCTGATCTGCCAGATTGCCGTGCTGTCGCACCAGTTCCAGGAGGGCAGGGAGCGCAGCAAAGCATTTGCCATCTGGGGCGTGGTGTTCGGCATCGGTCTCGGCTTCGGGCCCATCATCGGCGGCATGATCGTGCTGCTGTCGAACTGGCACTGGGTATTCCTGGCGCATGTTCCGCTTGCCATGCTGACTTTGTCGCTGGTGCTCGGCAGCGTTGCCGAATCCCGCGATCCGCAGGCAAAAACGCTGGATATCCTCGGCATCGTCACTTTGTCGCTGTCGGTATTCGCCTTGACCTACTTCATTACACAAGGGCCGGACCTGGGATTTTCCAGCAATGCGGCGCTCGCCATCATCGCTGCGGCAATCGCGGGCTTCGTCATTTTCATCTACGTGGAAAAGCGGCAGCCATATCCGATGTTCGATTTTTCGGTTTTCAGGATACGCAATTTTTCCGGCGCCATTCTTGGATCCGTCGGCATGAACTTCAGCTTCTGGCCTTTCATGATCTATCTGCCTATCTATTTCCAGAGCGGTCTTGGCTACGATATCGTGGCGGCCGGGGCTTCCTTGCTGGCTTATACGCTGCCGACGCTGGTGATTCCGCCGTTGGCGGAACGTCTTTCGCTGCGCTACCGGCCGCGGCTGGTGATCCCGTCCGGCTTGTTGACCATAGGCGCCGGCTTCATCCTGATGAGGTATGGCAGCAGCGCCGGGCACGCCAGCTGGCTGACCATGCTTCCCGGATCGCTGCTGGCTGGCATCGGACTAGGCCTGACCAATACGCCGGTAACCAATACCACGACCGGCTCGGTGCCGGCCACGCGGGCCGGCATGGCGTCCGGCATCGACATGAGCGCCAGGCTGATTTCTCTGGCCGTCAATATCGCGCTGATGGGATTCATCCTGCTGGAGGGCATCCTGTCTTACTTGAGGAGCGCACTTCCTGGCGAACAAGATGGCTTGCGCCTGCGCTCTTTAGCCGAAAAAATCGCCTCCGGCAACTTCGGCTCGCTCAGAGACGGGTTTCCAGAGTTATCTTCTCTTGATGGTTCCGGTGCGATAGTGCATGCCGCGCTGGTGCATGGCTTCGGCATGGTCATGCTGTATGGCAGCGTTGGCGTCTGCATCCTGGCTGTCGCCAGCTTCATGGTTTTTGGTCCGGAAAGGGCAGTGCTGCGCGAGGAGAGCGGAAAGATCGGGGAATCCGTCTAATGGCGACATTGGCGCCGGCATGCTGGCAAACCTAATCTAATTTATTAAAAATATTATTTAACAGCATGATTATATTTATATATATATCAATTATAACATTTTACTTTTAATATTTTACTTTAAGGGTATTTGCGGTTTCAGGGGCTGCCCTTGCTAAGATGCTGGCAACACGGGAAGCAGCGTCTGGAGCAGGAAGTGGCAAAAGTGGGGTAATGGGGCTGACCTTCCGTGGAAACGAGATGGCTTGCTCGTCGTGATATGACGTCATACAAGTTGTATGTTCATCTTGTTTCTTCAGACTTCTTTCCCGGATAGCTTGGGTTTCTTCTGGTATGGCGTATTCAGTTGAATGCAGTGATTATTTAAATTATTGCGCCATTGAAAGTAACGTTGTACGATAACGTATCACATCTACTTTGGCTCACTGAGTGGATGTGAATACATAAAAACCAGGAGACAAACCCATGAAGCAAGCCATATCCATGCTGTGCGCCGCCTGCGTGGCCTCGTTGACCTTAGGCGCCGCGCCCGGCCACGCCCGGGAGTTTCGCGACGCCGACGTCCAGCCGGCGGATTATCCGACCGTCGCTGCGGTCAACTACATGTCCGACCTGATGAAACAGCGCAGCCAGGGCAAGTACAGCATCAAGGTGTATCCCAACAGCCAGCTGGGCAGCGAGCCGGATACGGTCGAGCAGGTCAAGCTGGGGGCGATCGAATTCACCCGTACCCATGCCAGTGTGCTCAACGCCATCTGCCCGGAAACCATGCTGCCTTCCTTGCCGTTCGTGTTCCGCAGCAAGGAACATATGCGGCATGTGCTGGATGGCCCGATAGGCGACGAAATCCTGCGTTCCTGCGAGGCCCACGGCCTGGTAGGCCTGGCGTTCTACGACTCCGGCGCGCGCTTTTTCTATACCAAGAAGCTGGTCAGGAATCTTGCCGACCTGAAGGGCATGAAGATCCGCGTGCCGCAATCCGAACTGTCGGTGGCCATGCTGCAGGCGCTGCATGCCAATGCGACGCCGATGGCGACCTCCGAGGTCTACACCGGCATCAAGAGCGGCATCGTCGACGGCGCTGAAAACAACTGGCCGACTTACCAGACCGCTCATCATTTCGAAATCGCCCCATACGTGTTGCTCGATGAGCATGACATGACGCCGGAAATACTGCTGATGTCGAAAGTGATCTACGACAAGCTGTCGGCCGACGACCAGAAAATGATACGGCAGAGCGCCAAGGCGTCCGTACCTTACATGCGCAAGCTGTGGGACGAGAAGGAAATTTCCTCGCGCGCCATCGTTGAAAAGGCCGGGATACACATCGCCGCCGCCAACAAGGCCGAGTTCCAGGCCAGCATGACCCCGGTCTACGCCAAGTTCGTCACCACGCCGAACATGAAAGACCTGCTCAAGCGGATCCAGGACACACAATAAGCCGCTCTCCCTCCGGAATCACCCAGGAACCGCTCATGACCGATGTCAATACTGCAGCAAATGCCGTTGACGGCAAGCGGGCGACCGCCTTGCTGCCGCCTTTTACCTTCCTCACCCGATGCAACGCCTGGCTGTCCCTGATATGCATGAGGCTGGCGGTGGCCGGCCTGATCCTGATTGCACTGGCTGTATTCGGCCAGATCTTCGGCCGCTATGTTCTCAACAACAGCCCCTCGTGGACTGAAGCTTTCGCCTTGCTGATGGTGCTGTACGTGACCAATATCGGCGTCGCCGTTTGCGTGCGCGACGACCGCCACATGGGCGTCGAACTGCTCACCGGCGCTTTGCCGGCGAAGGCGAGGGTGGTCCTGAAGATCGGCATCCATCTGCTGGTCATCGTGTTTGCGCTGCTGATGATCTGGAACGGCTGGATCCTGGGCCGCCAGATCATGGATTACATGATCCCCAACCTCGGCCTTTCCCAGGGTCTGACCTACTGGCCGCTGATACTCTCCGGCTGCCTGATCGTGCTGTTTTCGATTGAACACATCATCGCCTTGCTCCAGCATACAAAGGTCGTCCCATCATGGCATTGACTCTACTGTCCGTCAGTTTCCTGGTATTGCTGCTGCTGGGCGTACCCATTTCGTTTTCGATCGGACTGTCGGCGATCGCCGCCATCTGCTATGAAGGCTTGCCGGTGGCCGTGATCTTCCAGCGCATGATCGCCGGCATGAGCGTGTTTTCCTTTCTTACTATCCCGTTCTTCATCTTTGCCGGCGAACTGATGCTGTACGGCGGCATCGCCGACCGCATCATCCAGTGCGCGCGCGGCGTGGTGGGTCATATCCGTGGTGGCCTGGGCATGACCAATGTGCTGGCCTGCACCTTGTTCGGCGGGGTTTCCGGCTCGCCGGTGGCGGACATCTCGGCCATGGGAGCGGTCATGATCCCGATGATGAAGCGCGAGAACTACGACACCGACTATGCCGTCAACGTCACCACCCATTCCTCGCTGGTCGGGGTGCTGATGCCGACTTCGCACAACATCATCATCTATGCCCTGGTGGCTGGCGGCGGCGTGTCCATCACCACCCTGATCCTGGCTGGATTGCTGCCGGCTGCCATCCTGACCCTGGCCAACCTGACCGTCGCCTACCTGGTGGCCGTGCACCGCGGCTATCCGGCCGGCACCTTCCTTGGCTGGCGGGTGGCATTGCATAGCGTCCTGCGCGCCGTGCCGGGCTTGATGGTAGTGGTGATCATCATCGCCGGCATTACTTCCGGCATCTTTACCGCCACCGAATCGGCTGCGATTGCCGTGTTTTACGCGCTGCTCCTGACCACGCTGGTGTACCGCAGCCTGAGCTGGGAGGATTTCCTGAAAGCGGCGGTCAAGTCGGTCAAGACCACCGGCGTGATCCTGATGCTGATCAGCATTTCCTCTGCCTTCGGCTACCTGATCAGCCTGTACAGCGTGGCCGACACGGTTGGCGCAGCGCTGATGGCGGTAAGCAGCAATCCGATCGTGATTTTCCTGTTGATCAACCTGGCCTTGCTGCTGTTCGGCACTTTTCTCGACATGGCGGCGCACATCCTGATCTGCACGCCGATCTTCCTGCCTATCTGCGAACATTTCGGTATGGGCCCGGTGCAGTTCGGCATGATGCTGTTGATTAACTGCTCGCTGGGTTTGAACGCGCCGCCGATCGGGGCGGCGCAGATCATCGGCTGCACCATAGGCGGCATCCGCATGGGCCAGATCATGCGCACCATCTGGCCGTTTTACCTGGCGCTGCTGATTACCTTGCTGCTGGTGACCTTTGTTCCCGGCTTTTCGTTGTGGATTCCGGCGTTGCTTACTTAGCACTGACCTGGTCAGACCCCTTGCAGCAAGGTTTCGCGGAAAGTCGCCACCAGCGGCCGCAGGTTGACGCGATGCCAGGCTGCCCATAGCGGCGTGCGGTAACTGAACCAGGGCAGTTCGCGCAGCACCACGGCGGCGGGCGCATGATGGCGCAGGCTGTGCTGGATCATCGCCATGCCCAGGCCGGCGCCGACCAGGCCGAGCGCGGTCAGAGGCTCGGTCGCTTCCATCTTGATGTCCGGCGTAAAGCCGGCGCGGGCGCAGGCGGCGACGAAATTGTCGTGCTTCAGCACGCTTTCCTTGTGCAGCACGGCGATCCATTCCTGGCCTTCCAGATCGGCCGGCGCCAGCGTGGCGCGCGCGGCCAGCGGATGCTCCCTGGGCAGCGCCAGCAGCATGGCGTCGCTCAGCACCTGGGCGCAATCGAGGTCGGGGTCGTCCTTGGACGGCGGTTCGCATACCAGGGCGACGTCCAGGCTGCGCTGGCGCAATCCCTCCAGTTGTTCGGCCGAGTGCATGTTGTAGAGCGCGATATGCACCGCCGAGCGGCCATCGCGCAGCCGGCGCAGGGCGTCCGGCAAGACGCCGGAATGCATGGCGTTTTCAATGTAGCCCAGGCAAAGGCCGCCTTCCTCGCCGCGCCCCAGCCGTTTCGCCAGCGATTCCAGGCGGTTGCCATGGGTCAGGAAGGCGCGTACTTCCGCCAGGAAGGTGTGGCCGTCGCGCGTCAGGCGGATACGCTGCTGGCTGCGCTCGAACAAGGTCAGGCCGAGCCTATCTTCCAGCTGGGCGATCTGCCGGCTGAGCGGCGATTGCGAGATATGCAGGCGCTCGGCGGCGCGGCCGACGTTCTCTTCCTCGGCGACGGCGACGAAATAATGCAATTGGCGTATGTCCAACATGTCAGACCTTCAAGGACTCAAGATAGTCTAATTATGTCTTGGACTGCATTAACTGTGCAAGCTATCCTTGTCTTCGCTGCTTGAGAAAGCATCGCTACTCCATTCACCAGCAAGGATAAATCATGAGCATCAAAGACAAACTGACGGGCAAGCTAGGTTTCGGTACCGCGCCCCTGGGCAATATGTTCCGCAACATTCCCGAGGAAGAAGCCCTGGCGACGGTCGACGCCGCCTGGGAGCATGGCGTACGCTATTTCGACACCGCGCCGTTTTATGGCGCCGGCCTGGCTGAAATACGGCTGGGCAATGCGCTGGCCCAGCGCCGCCGCGACGACTATGTCTTGAGCACCAAGGTCGGCCGCGTCATCCTCGATGAACTGGAAGATCCGGCGACGCGCGATCTTGGAGAAAAAGGCGGCCTGTTCGAGTTCGGCCGTCCCAACAAGATGATCAACGACTACAGCGCCGATGCCACGCTGCGTTCGATCGAGGATAGCCTGAAGCGCTTGAACACCGACCGCCTGGACATCGTCTGGGTTCACGACATCGCCCAGGACTTCTATGGCGACGAATGGCTGGCGCAATTCGAGATTGCCCGTACCGGCGCGTTCCGGGTGCTGAGCCGCTTGCGCGAGGAAGGCGTCATCAAGGCCTGGGGCCTGGGAGTGAACCGGGTCGAGCCATGCGAACTGACGCTCGACCTGAGCGAAGCGCAGCCGGACGGTTTCCTGCTGGCAGGCCGCTACACGCTGCTCGACCATGAGCGAGCGCTGCAACGGCTGATGCCGGCGGCGGCCAAGGCCGGCGTAGATATCGTCGTCGGCGGCCCATACAGCTCAGGGATCCTGGCCGGCGGCAGCCATTTCGAATACCAGAAGGCGCCGCCCGCGATCATTGCCCGGGTCGAACGCCTCAAGGCCATCGCCAACCGCCACCAGGTCAGCATCAAGGCGGCCGCACTGCAGTTCTCGCTGGCCAATCCGGCAGTCGCAGCGGTGATCCCCGGCGCCAGCCGTCCTGAACGCATTGCGGAAGATGCACAGGCGCTCAATGCAGCGATCCCGGCCGCGTTCTGGCAAGAGATCCGGCAAGAAAAACTGGTGGCAGGCGACGCACCGTTGCCAGTTACCGGTGCAAAGGAGTAAAGCCATGGCCAGCACAAGTGCAAGCATCGAAATCGCCACCACGGCAGAGCGCGTATGGCAGCTGATCGGCGGCTTCAATTCGCTGCCCGACTGGCTGCCCTATATCCCGGGCAGCGAGCTGAGCGAGGGCGGGCGGGTGCGCAGCCTGAAAACGCCGGAGGGCGAGCTCATCGTCGAACGCCTGGAAAGCTTCAGCCAGCAGGACCGTTCCTATAGCTACTCGATCCTGCAGGCGCCGTTTCCTGCGACGCACTACCTGTCCACTCTCCAGGTAAGGGAAATTGCGGGAGGGCAGGCTGCGCTGGTGGTGTGGTCGGGCAGCTTCGTGGCGGCCGGCGTCAGCGACGAGGAAATCAGCAGCCTGTTTCATGGGATTTACCGGGATGGATTACAGGCGCTGAAACAGCGCATGCTCGCAAGCGGCTGACTTGCGCGATAAAGGACGACGCCCTGAGCCTGGATGTTAATTATCTTTCTGGTAATTATTTCCGGGTTCAGGGATTCCGCGATTTCGGCAGGATCAGGCAATCCTCGCACAGCATTGAGCTACCCCGTTCTCCGGCCTCCCGCCTAAGATGAATCCAGGCATTCACTCATCAGCGGAGATCCCATGAAAACGGTAGACCACATTTATATCAACGGCAGCTTCGTTAAACCGCACGGCAAGGAAGTGCTGGAGCTTGTCAATCCCTCGACCCGGGCGCTCGTCGCCCGGGTTACCCTGGCGGACGAACAGGATGCGCAGGCAGCGATCGCTGCCGCAAAAGCTGCCTACCCGAGCTTTTCGCGCAGCAGCAAGGAGCTGCGCATGGACTATCTGCAGCGCCTGCATGACGCCGTCGCGGCGCGCTCGGAGGAACTGCTGGAGGTCATGATTGAAGAATACGGCGGTCCGCTGCGGATCAGCAAGGCCAGCACGCAGCGTGCGGCCGCCAGTTTTCTGCAGGCCAGGGAGCTGTTGAAGACTTTCGAGTTCGTTCAGCATGTCGGGATCTCGAAAGTCGTGCTGGAACCGCTGGGCGTGGTCGGCCTGATTACCCCTTGGAACGCCAACTACAGCTTCATCTGCGGCAAATTGGCGATGGCGATTGCCGCCGGCAGCACCGCAGTCATCAAGCCGAGCGAACTGAGCGCTCGGCAGACTCAGTTGCTGACCGAATGCCTGCACGCGGCTGATTTGCCGCCTGGCGTGTTCAATATCGTGACCGGGCGTGGGGCGACGGTGGGGGCAGAGATGACCCGTCATCCCGATATCGCGAAGATTTCGTTCACCGGATCGACGGTGGTCGGGAAAACCATCGCCCGCGGCGCGGTCGATACCATGAAACGGGTCACGCTGGAGCTGGGCGGCAAATCTCCCAACCTGATCCTGGACGATGCCGATCTGGCAACAGCCATTCCACTGGCCGTGGCTTCGGCGACGGTCAACAGCGGCCAGGCTTGCATGGCGGGGACGCGCCTGCTGGTGCCGGAAAGCCGGCTCGACGAAATCAAGCGCCTGGTGAAAGAAGCGATGCAGGCTCTGCAGGTAGGCAATCCGCACGACAGCGCTACGGCGATCGGGCCGATGGTGACGCAAACGCAGTATGATCGGGTGCAGCGCTATATCCACTTGGGGATCGAAGAGGGCGCGGAACTGCTGACCGGCGGCCCCGGGCATCCGGCCGGCCTTGAGCACGGCTACTTTGTGCAACCCACCGTGTTCGCCAACGTCACCGCGGATATGCGGATTGCGCAGGAAGAAATTTTCGGACCGGTGCTGGTAATCCTCAGCTATAAGACCGAAGCTGAAGCGATAGCAATGGCAAACGACACGATTTATGGCTTGCAGGCATTCGTCAGTTCCGCCGATCTGGCGCGGGCGAACCGGGTGGCTGCCCAGATCGTCGCCGGCCGGGTGTTTATCAACGGCATGTACGACGAACCGCGCGCGCCGTTCGGCGGCTTCAAGCAGTCCGGCATCGGCCGCGAGTTTGGCCGCTATGGACTGGAGGCTTATCTGGAACCTAAAGCCGTCATGGGACACGGTGAAACCAGTGGACTGTAACAGCAATGAAAATACACGATAACGGCGACAACTCAGGATGCCCGGACGGCCCGCTGGATCTGCTGCGGGACGAAGCTCTCAGTCATTTCGACGGTGTGCCCGAGAGTCAGCGCGACATGCCCAGCGCGCTGCCGTATCTCTCGTTCATCCGCTTTACCCGTCCGACCGAACTGACCAGGGGCATGCTGGAACCGTCCATGTGCCTGGTGCTGCAAGGAAGGAAGAAAGTCCTGATCGGCAGCCAGATCTCGCACTACGGGCGCGGCAGCTATGTGCTTTCCGCCATCGACATGCCGGTTTCCGGCCAAGTCTCGGAAGCCTCGCTTGCCGAGCCCTATCTGGGGATCAGGATTGCGCTGGCCCCCAGGGAAATTGCAGCGCAGATCATTGAACACAAGCTGACGGTTCCCAAGAACTCACCGCCGCGCGCCGCCGCTTATGTGGAAGCCGCGGACGCCGAGCTGCAGGACGCCTTCCTGCGGCTGGCAAGGCTGCTGAAGAAGCCGCGCGACCTGGCCGCGCTGGCGCCGCTGGTCAAGCAGGAAATCCTGTATCGCCTGATCAGCGCCAAGGATGGCGGCCTGCTGGGGCAGACGGTGTTGGCTCACCATCAGGAAAAAGGCGTTAACCAGGCAATTCACTGGATCAAGACCAACTATGCCGAACCGATGCACATTGAAAAACTGGCGAAGGCCGTCAGCATGAGCGTGTCCAATCTGCACCACCGCTTCAAGGCCATCACCGTGATGAGTCCTTTGCAATATCAAAAGCAGGTACGCTTGCTGGAAGCGCGCAAGCTGCTTCTGGGCGGCCACATTGAAGCTGCCACCGTCGCTTTCAAGGTCGGCTATGAGAGCCCGTCGCAGTTCAGCCGGGAATACCGCAGGCTGTTCGGCGCCTCGCCGTTGCAAGACATGGAGTACCTGAAGCATCACGAACTGGATCAATAGCGCCGGCTAGGAAATGTCGGCCGCGCGGGCCAGCTGCGACAGCCGCCTGACCAGGGGTTCAAACAATTCCGCCGGCGTATTGCCGTATCCCAGCACCAGGCCGTTGTCTTCGGGCATGGGATGCAATGCAAAACCTGAGAGCGGACTGGGGGCGATGCCGTAGCGGCGCGCCGCTTCGGCGATCTTGCGGTCAGGATAACAAGCCGGCAGGCGCAGGGTCAGGTGCAAGCCGCAGTGCCCGCCCTCGATGGCATGCGGCAGGCGTAGATGTCGCTGCAGGGCTTCGCGCAACGCTTGCTGGCGGTCGCGGTACAAGCGCCGCATGCGTCCCAGGTGACGGCTAAACTGGCCGCTTTCGATAAATTCCGCCAGCGCCAGCTGTTCGTAGCGGTGGCCGCCGCGCAGCATTTCTTCCAGCGCTATCTGCATCGGCGCCAGCAGCTCAGCCGGCAGCACCAGGAAGCCCAGCCGCAAGGATGGAAACATGGTCTTGCTGAAAGTACCGACATACAGCACCGGCGCCTGCGCCACCAGCCCCTGCATGGCGCCGATGGATTCGCCGGCGTGGCGGAATTCGCTGTCGTAGTCGTCTTCGATGATCCAGGCGCGGTGCTGGCGCGCTAGCGCGATCAGTTCCAGGCGGCGCGCCACGGTCAGCACCGCGCCGGCCGGATACTGGTGCGAAGGCGTGGCGTAGATCAGGCGCGGCGGCCGCGTTTTCCAGTCATCTGCCGTCGCGATCAGGCCGTCGGCGTCGACCCGCATGGGGACGATGCGCAGGTCGCCCGCATGCATCGCAGCCTTGGCGCCGCGGTAGCCCGGATCTTCTACCCAGGCGGTATCGCCAGGATTACTTAATAAACGTACGCATAGCAACAGCGCTTCTTGCGCACCCTCGGTGATGATGATCTGGGCCGGGTCGCAACGTACGCCGCGCGCCATGCCCAGATGGCGGGCGATGGCGGTGCGCAAGGCCGGTTCTCCCAGAGGGTCGCCATAACCCAGGGCCGTTGCGCCAGCGTGGCGCAGCGCTCGGTCAAGCGCACGGCGCCAGGCCGCCAGTGGAAAATGGGACAATGCCGGGACGCCCGGGCGCAGCACTACGCCGGCACCGGTGCGCGGCGCGCTTGGCTGGATGCGCGCCAGGCGCTGTGCGATCAGTGGCGCAGACGGCGCGGCCGACCTTGCGCGCGCTGGTGGCGGATGCGACAAGGCCGCCACCCTGGTTCCCTGGCGGTCAGGTTGCACATAGCCTTCGGCGGCCAGCAGATCGTAGGCGGCAGTGACCGTGTTGCGTGAAATCGACAGTGCCTCGGCCAGCGCACGCGAACCCGGCAGCCGGCTGCCGGCCACCAGGCCGCCGTCCAGGATGGCGGCCTTGATGCGCCGGTATAACTGCCGCTGCATGGGCGCGGCAGCGGCGTCTTTGTCCAGCGGCGCTTCCAGCAAAGCCTGTGGCGCGAGAGCGGAGGAAACCGTGGTCATGGGAATTTGAAGGGTCTGGGCAAAAATTGCGTGGCACCATGAAATAGTCATGATGTGGATCTTTTTCTGGGTCCACGAAGCGCATACTTTAGCACATGCCCGGCGCATGTCGGGCATGACCAGCCGAGGAAGCGTATATGAAGAGTATCTTGAACCAGTACCAGCAGCCGGTCGGCGCCCCGGTGCCCGGCTGGACGCCGCGCGCAGTGCCGCCGCGCCAGCCGATCGAAGGACGCTACTGCCGCCTGGAAGCGCTGGAGCCGCAGCGCCATGCGGCAGAGCTGTACGCGGCGTATAGCCAGGCGCCGGATGAGCGCGACTGGACCTACCTGTCGACCGGCCCGTTCGCCGATGCCGACGCCTATCGTGCGTATGCCGAGCGTGCTGCGCTCAGTACCGATCCCTTGCACTACGTGGTCATCGAGCGCAGGTCCGGGAAGGCGGTCGGCACCCTGGCGCTGATGCGGATCGACCCGGCCAACGGCGTCATCGAAGTCGGGTTTGTCACGTTTTCGCCGCTATTGAAGCGCACGCCGGTTTCCAGCGAAGCCCAGTACCTGCTGATGAAGCATGTGTTCGATGAGCTCGGCTATCGCCGCTACGAATGGAAGTGCGACAGCCTCAACGCGCCTTCGCGCCAGGCCGCCGCGCGCCTCGGCTTCCAGTTCGAGGGCATCTTCCGCCAGGCCGTGGTCTACAAGGGGCGCAGCCGCGATACCGCCTGGTTCGCCATCATCGATAGCGACTGGCCGCCGTTGCGCGCTGCCTTTGAAAAATGGCTGGCGCCGGAAAACTTCGACGCCGACGGCCAGCAGCAGCTATCCTTGACGCAGATACGTGCGGCGCAGGCTGCCGGCGGTTTGTTATCCAACCAGGTAGAAAGATGATGTCACAAGATATCCAGGCGCAATTCAAGGCCTTCAGGGAACTCGGCCTCAAGCTGGACATGTCGCGCGGCAAGCCGGCGCCCGAACAGCTGGACCTGTCCAACGCGCTGCTGCAACAACTGGACGGCTACCTGGCGGCAGACGGCACAGATGCGCGCAACTATGGCGTTGCCAGCGGCTTGCCGGAAGCGCGCAGCCTGTTTGCCGAGCTGCTGGAGATTCCCGCCGCCCAGATCGTGGTGGACGGCAGCGCCAGCCTGGCCCTGATGCACGATACGATCGCCTTCTGCCTGCTGCATGGCATCGGCGGCCAGGCGCCGTGGGGCCGCCAGCAGCCGGTCAGTTTCCTGTGCCCGGTGCCGGGTTACGACCGCCATTTCTCGATATGCGAAGCGCTCGGGATCAAGATGATCAACGTGCCTCTGAATGACGATGGCCCGGACATGGCGCTGGTTGAAGAACTGGTGGCAAACGACGCCAGCATCAAAGGCATGTGGTGCGTGCCAAAATACAGCAATCCGTCCGGCGCCGTCTATTCGGCGGCCGTGGTGCAGCGCCTGGCGGCGATGAAGACCGCCGCGCCGGACTTCGTGCTGATGTGGGACGATGCCTACCGGCTGCACCACTTGAGCGAACAGAAGATCGACAGCATCAACATGCTGGAAACCTGCCGCCAAGCCGGCAATCCGGATCGCGCCATCGTCTTTGCCTCGACTTCCAAAGTCACGATGGCCGGCTCCGGCCTGGCCGCGCTAGCCTCGTCCGCGGCCAACATCGCCTGGTGGCAGCGCAATACCTCGGTGCGCAGCATCGGTCCGGACAAGATCAACCAGCTGCGCCATGTGCGCTTCCTGAAAGACCGCGCGCATGTCGAGGCGCTGATGGAGCGTCACCGGCAGCTGCTGAAACCGAAATTCGACGCGGTGCTGGCGCAGTTCGATCTGTATCTCGGCGGCGCCGAAGAAGTGACGTGGACCAAGCCGCTGGGAGGCTACTTCATCGATCTGGTGACGCCGCCCGGCTGCGCCAGGCGCACCATCGCGCTGGCAAAAGAGCTGGGCATCACGCTGACCGCCGCCGGCGCGGCTTTTCCCTATGGCCGCGATGAGCAGGACCGCCATATCCGCATTGCCCCGAGCTTTCCATCGCTGGACGAGATTTCGCAGGCAGCGCAGGGGATCGCGCTGGCTTTGAGAGCGGCATTGGAAGAGCGGCCGCGCTAAGCCGCCCAGGCGGCCGCTTCCAGGTCTGCGTCAGAACTTATAGTTGACGCCGGCCGACACGCCTTGCACATGCCCGCCCGCGTAGCAGTTGGGCGCACCCGATGCGATCGTCTGGCCGTCGTGGCAATCGGTGGTGACGCCACGTCCTCCCGCGCCCAGGTCATAGTGGGCCAGGGGGCGATTGACGGTCACCGCATAGTCGGCGTACCAGGTGGTCTGCTTGTCGATCTTGTGCTTGTAAGCGAGCGTATACATATTGGCGCCGTTGTCCGGATTGCTGGTGCCGATGCCATCCAGCGGGCTGGTATTGTGCTGGCCGGGATCGCCGGGCGTGGCGTTGGCGTGCGCCCAGCCTAGCGACAGGCTGTCGTCTGCCGTCAGGTCTTGCGTCAGCGCCAACCAGTAGCCGTTGCGCGAGCGCTCGTTCTGCTCCGCCAGGTAGGCCGGGATATTCCTGCGCATCACCTCGTAGATGGCGCTGACCGTGGTTTTGGTAGGGAAGGCGTACTGCACCCCGACTTTATAGGCATACTCGTTGCCGACATCGTTCTGATCCAGTCCGGTCGGGCTGGCCAGCGCCTGCGGAGTGGCGGCGACGTCGCCGGTGCGGTTGACGCGGGAATGCAACTCATACGCGCCGGTGACGTACAGCGGCCCGTTTTCATAGGCCAGGTTGGCGCTGTAGGCGCTGCCATAGCTGCCGTCGTTGCAGGCGATGGGGCCGCCGCCGCTGCCAGGAATATTGCCGCCGGTGCAGCTGGATTCGCCGCTAGCCTGGATCGAATTTTCATAGCCGCGGTTCTGACCCGGAGAGATCAGCGCATTGAAGCTCCATCCATTCCACTTGGGCGATTCGTACCACAGCGCGTGGTCAAGGCGGGTACCGAACTCGACCCGGTTATCGCCGCCGGTATTGCCCATGATGACCGAGTAGTCGCCCCACATGCCGGAGAACGGATTCATGCGCGCGGTGGAGGTCTTGTACGGAGCATCGGTCTTGCCCAGCTTGAGCGCGCCCCAGCGGCTGTCGGCCAGGCCGAGATAGCTGTTGCGCGAGGTCAGCGCGCCTTTGACGGTGCTGTCCTGGGCGCTGGTGGAGTTGGACGAACCGGCGGTGGCGGTAATGTCGATCTGCGTTTCCAGCTGGTACACCAGCGACATGGTGTCGCTGAACGGATGCTTGCCGCGTATGCCGACATAGGACAGGTTGGTCGATAAATCGGATTGCCAGCCGTTGTGGCCAACCGGCGAGACGACCCGCGCGCCGCCGACATCGTCATAGGAACTCTTGAATCCCTTGCTGCTGCCATCGACCGATACATCCAGGTTGCCGTAAAACTCGACATCCTTGATCGCTTCGAAGAATTTCCTGGCGCGGTCGCTGACCGCCTGCGGCAAGGCCGCGACTGCATCCGCGTGGCTTTCCTTGGCCACCGGTTGCGCGGCGGTGTCCGCCACTTGCTGAAGTTTGGTGGTCAATAACTTTACTTGTTGTTCCAATGCTTCGATGCGGGCGTCGGTGGCCGGGTCGGCCAGGGCGGCGCCGCAAGACATGAGCGAGGGTATTGAAAATGCAGCAAGCAATGCCGCTCGCTGCGGCTTCATTTTGAATATCATGAGGTCTCCATCGTTATAGAATAATTTTGTGTACGACGATTCAGAGTGCGGCCGCCGACCGCCGCAGGGTGTTGACTTGGCTCAAGTTTTTCAAAAATAGCGGCGGCGCCGTGTTTGAAATGGAAAGCTTTTGTGGTTAATTTGCCGCACTTGCTTGCGGCGCAGGGCAGGAGCGGGGCGGCCATGCCTGTTCGGTAATCGATGTGTAACGCTCTTGCTGTACCATCCGCACTGAGCTGCATCCGGGTACCAGGCATTCCCATTTCAACCAGCAGGGGCCATATGAAATACACCGCTTCATTGATCGCCGCGACCGCTCTGGTCGCAGGCTGCGCTAGCCAGCCGACATCCAACGGCACAACACATTATGCAAATCTCAAGACGCTGGACGGCAAGGCGCCCTTGATCATCGGCCACCGCGGGCTGGCCGGGCTGTATCCGGAAGAAGTGATCGCCGGTTACCAGGCCGCGATCGCCGCCGGCACCGATTCGCTGGAAATGGACCTGATGTCGTCCAGCGACGGCGTGCTGTTCGTCTGCCACAACCCGTTCCTGAGCGACACCACCGATGTCGCCAGCCATCCGGAATTCGCCGCGCGCAAGAAGTCGCGCACGGTGGACGGCGTGGCGATTGCGCCGGAATGGTATATCAGCGATTTCACCGCCGCCGAGCTGAAGACTTTGCGCGTCAAGCAGCCGGTCGCCGTTCGCAGCCATCAGTACGACGGCTTGTATCCGATGGCGACGCTGCAGGAAGTCATCGACCTGGCCAAGGCCACCCGTGCAGCCGACCCCAAGAGCACGCTGACGATTTATCCGGAAACCAAGAATCCGATCTACCAGCGCGCGCTGGGCGTGCCACTGGAAGAAAAGCTGATCGCGATGCTGGAGAAGGAGGGTTGGAACACTCACGATTCACCGGTGTTCGTGCAGTCGTTTGAACCGGAGAGCCTGAAGCTGATGCGCCGTCTCGGCCTGAAGACCAAAGTGATACAGCTGATGGATGGCGATGGCACGGACTTCAAGACCGGCGTCATGACTTACGGTTCACCGGACACCGCCAAGCCTTTCTCCTGGCTGCAAAAAGGCGATCCGCGCACCTTCGCCGCCATGGCGACGCCCGAGGGCCTGGCTGAAGTCAAGACCTACGCCGACGGCATCGGTCCATGGAAGCTGTACATCCTGCCGCCGCAGGGCGTAGATGCCGCCGGCAACGCCGTCAAGCAGCTGTCGGATGCCTCCAACATGGCGCCGACCAGCCTGATCGCCGATGCCCACCGCCTGGGCCTGTTGGTGCATCCATTTACCTTCCGCGACGAGCCGGCGCGCTTGACGCGCACATACAACGGCGATCCGAAAGCCGAGTACAAGGCTTATTTCGAACTCGGCGTGGATGGCGTGTTCACCGACTTCACGCCGACCGCCAAGGCGGCGCGGGACGAATGGCTGGCGGCTAAGCAAGCCCGGTAATGCCTGGCCCAGGCGAGCCGCATCAGGCCGTGGCTGCTAGGGCTTGAACCTGAGGCCGCCGCCAGGCGTGGTAACGATGACCCTGCCTGGCAAATGGGGAGTCCGGCTTGAGCGGCCTTCACGATAAGTATCTGCCGTGAACGGCAGCGGCGGCGGGCTGGCCGGTTGCGCTTGCTGTTCATCGGCATATCGCTGCTTGCGTAGCGATTCGCCCAGCGCGGAAGCGGGTATATGGCGACTGTTAAAAGGGGCCGGGATATTCGCCGCAGGCAAGCTGTCCCGCCGTGCGCCTGGATCTGGCCGCACTGCGGTCGTCCTGCCATGCCGGGAAAAGTCGCAAAAGCCTATGCCTTTGGGCATGGCTGAATACGGCGGCCGCAACGATTCGCCGCCGCCACCGCTGAATTTCAAGCCATCCGGCGTCACGCCGATCCTGAAGCCGACGCTATTCTCGCTATAGCTTGGCATGTTGCGGCAGTCATCGCTCTCGTCCCGTAGAGAAATCCCGGTTTTGGCTGCATCCGGCGCAGCCTTTCTGATTCGCGACGATAATAGTCGCTCGCGATCGGCCGGCGGCAAGGCGCTGAACGCGCGTCTGGCTTTGGCGCGGCTCAGGCTATCGAAAGCATTCCTGGTTTTGAGGCGGTTGTCGGCGGCAGAAAATTCGGAGTCGAGGTCGGCGGCCGGGGCGGGGGCAGGTGCGGTAAGCAGGCCGGCGACAATCATGGAGCTGGTGCGAAACAGGTGGGGCAAGCGCTTTCTCATGGGTTTTCCTTAAAACAGTGAGATGTGGGCTGGCGACACGGCTGGCAAAACTGATCTGATCTGGAGCGATCGTTGCGGCTGAACATCTGTCGAGACGTGCGGCATGCATCGATGCGAAGGATATCCGCAGTGCGGATAAAATTTACAGGCTGATCTACGAGTAAATCAGCGAAGCTGAACTCTCGCTGTCATTATATTACAGACAATAATTGTTATCAATTGTGAAAAATAAACTCGGCGGAATAAAAAACTGGATTGCTTCCAGCGTGACGGCAGCGGCGATTGTGTTGCCGCTCACAGCCTCAGCCGCTGAGTTGACCGTGCTCACCTCTGGCGCATACAAACAGGTCGTAGCGGCCATGGCGCCGCAATACGAGGCCAGCACCGGCAACAAGATCATTTTGCAAAACGATACCGCCGGCGGTATTGCCCGTCGCATTGCAGGCGGCGCCGCGTTTGACGTGGTGATCATGACGCCGGATCTGATCGCACAACAGGTTGCCGCACAAAAAGTGAGCGCTGCCAGCGTAGTGAATCTGGCGCGGGTGGGCATCGGGGCGATGGTCCTGACAGGCGCGCCGGTACCGGACATCAGCAGCGTGGAGCGCTTCAAGCAAGCCGTGCTCAACGCCAGGTCGCTCGCTTATATCGATCCCGCCGCGGGCGGCTCCAGCGGAATCTACATGGCGCAGCTGTTCCGGCAATGGGGAATTGCCGATGACATCGCGCACAAGACGGTGAAAGTGCAGGGCGGTTATGTGGCAGATCATCTGCTGAACAATGAGGCGACGCTTGGCTTCCAGCAGATCAGTGAAATCCTGGCGGTCAAAGGCGTGACGCTGGCAGGAGCATTGCCGGCGGAAATCCAGAATTTCACCACCTACACCGCAGCCATCAGCACCGGCAGCCAGCAAACGGCGGCGGCGCAGGCCTTGCTGCGGTTGCTGGCAAGTCCTGAAACGGCGCGGGTGCTGCACGAAAAAGGAATGGAAGCGATCAAGCCTTAGAATAAATCGATTGCACTTAATCACAAGGAGAACGTCGTGCCGGGAAAATGTAAATCATTGTTGATGTGCGCCGCATTGCTGGCGTCCGCGGCTTTCCATGGCAGCGCCATGGCGCAATCGATGGCGGCTCCCGCTGCCGGCAATGCGGTCGCCACGCCGGACAATGCGCTGTTGCTGACCGTGTTCCTGAAACACGACCAGTCACGCCCGCTGGGCGAGTTGAATGCCCAGCTTGCCAAGCAAGGTTTTTACAAGGCATTCCCGCCGGCCGGAGTCGAGGTAGTCAGCTGGTATGTCACGATGGGAATCGGCCAGATCATCACGCTGCGCTTGCCCGCCTCGCGCCTGCGCGAGGTCAACCGCGTGCTCGAAGACACTGCCTGGGGCAGCTACCGGACGGAGTTCTATCCTTCCTATGACTATAAGGCGGTAGCGCTGGCGGAACATGACAAGGCACAGTAAGCGCAGAGCGCGCAAACATTCTTCGAATAGCAAACCCCGATAAAAAGACATGCTGGCATTGTGGAGCACATGAAACATCCGCCTGAACCGCTGACCTTGAAAACAGCACGAATTCCCGCCGGAACCATCGCCATGAGGGACGACAGGACCGGCCGCCGATGGCTGGTCGAACTGCCATCCTTTGCGATCGGATGCTATCCCATCACCCAGGCGCAATATGGCGAAATCAGCGGACAGTGGCCGTCGTCGCATGTCGCCGCCCAATGCCCGGTGGAGAATGTCTCCTGGATTGAGGCGGTCCGTTTCTGCAACCTGCTGTCTCGGGCTGAGGGTCTTGCCGACGGTTATCAATTACATGATGACGAAACGGCAGCCTCGCTGGTTCCCGGAAGCGGGGGCTATCGCCTGCCGGGCGAAGCTGAATGGGAGTATGCATGCCGCGCCGGCAGCAATGGGCCGAGATATGGCGAACTTGGGGATATCGCCTGGTATCGGGACAACTCCGGCGGCAGCACGCAGGAAGTCGGGCAAAAGCAGCCTAACGCGTGGGGGCTATACGACACCTTGGGTAATGTCTGGGAGTGGTGCTCGGACCAGTACGATCCCGAAGTGTATGGCGCCTATCGTGTGTTTCGCGGCGGCGGCTGGTCCGATCTGGAAAGAGGCTGCCTGGCCAGCAATCGCCGGCGCAGCCATCCGACCTTTGCCATCGACGACCTCGGCTTCCGGATTGCCCGGTCGCTTTAGCAGCATTGGTGGGTATCGGTGCCTGCGCCTGGTCAGCGTGTTCCCGCGACTGGCAGCCCTGTACATCCAGATGGAGTGTGGAAACCACTTGATTTATTCAATATTTCAATTATCATTGAAATATGAAAACAAAATCAGTCGTTACCGCTCTGGCGGCGCTTGCCCAGGATTCCCGCCTGGCGATCTTCCGCGCACTGGTGCAAGCCGGCCCTGAAGGTCTGCCCGCCGGGAAAATCGGCGAAATCACGGGCATCTCGCCATCCTCTGTGTCGTTTCACATGAAAGAGCTGTCGCACGCCGATATGGCGACCTCGCGTAACGAGGGACGGTTCGTGATTTACTCGGCCAATTTCGCCACCATGAACGCCTTGCTGGCATTTCTCACTGAAAATTGCTGTGGCGGCAATCCTTACCTGCCGCTCTGTACTCCTGGCTGCGCTCCGGCTGAAAGCGCTTCATCGTGAATAGTCCGCACGTCGCCAGGCCCAGCCCTGGCCTGTCCATGAATCTGTTCGAGCGTTACCTGACTGTCTGGGTCGCCTTGTGCATCGTCGCCGGCATCTTGCTTGGGCAACTGTTTCCCGTAGGCGTGCAGGTAGTAGGCGCGCTGGAAATCGCCAAGGTCAACTTGCCGGTCGGGTTGCTGATCTGGGTGATGATCATCCCGATGCTGCTCAAGATCGATTTTTCAGCGTGGAACCAGGTCAGGGGACATGTCCGCGGCATCGGCGTGACGCTGTTCATCAACTGGGCGGTCAAGCCGTTCTCGATGGCCTTGCTTGCCTGGGTATTCATCCGCCACTGGCTTGCGCCGTATCTGCCGCCCGAGCAGCTGGATTCCTACGTCGCCGGCCTGATCCTGCTGGCCGCCGCGCCATGCACGGCGATGGTGTTCGTGTGGAGTCGCCTGACTGGCGGCGATCCGTACTTTACGCTGTCGCAAGTCGCCATGAACGATTTGATCATGGTATTCGCGTTTGCGCCGCTGGTCGCTCTCCTGCTGGGCGTATCCAGCATCGCCGTACCGTGGGCGACGCTCCTGGCTTCGGTACTGCTGTACATCGTCATTCCCGTGATCATCGCCCAGGTCTGGCGCACATCGCTGCTGCGACGTGGCCAGGCCAGCTTCGATCAGCTGATGGAACGCATCCAGCCCTGGTCCATTGCAGCGCTGCTGCTGACGCTGGTACTGTTATTCGCTTTCCAGGGCAATGCCATCATCGAACAGCCGCTGGTCATCGGCTTGCTGGCCATTCCCATCCTGATACAGGTGTTTTTCAATTCCGCGCTGGCCTACTGGCTCAACAAGATTGTCGGTGAAAAGCATGCCATTGCTTGTCCCTCAGCGCTGATCGGTGCCTCCAATTTCTTTGAGCTGGCGGTGGCCACGGCGATCAGCCTGTTCGGCTTTAAATCCGGCGCTGCGCTCGCCACCGTGGTCGGCGTCCTGATTGAAGTGCCGGTCATGCTGCTGATTGTCGGCATCGTCAACCGCACCAAGGGCTGGTACGAAGGGCGCTGAATCAAGGGCGCAACATCTGTCGCATCGCAAAATCCAGAGAGAGTAGAGCCATGAACATCACGATTTACCACAATCCCGATTGCGGCACCTCCCGCAATACGCTGGCGCTCATACGCAACAGCGGCGTCGAGCCGGAAGTCGTCGAATACCTGAAGCAGCCGCCGTCGCTGGCTACCCTGACTATGCTGATTGCCGATGCCGGCCTCTCGGTGCGCGCTGCGATCCGGCAAAAGGGCAGCCCGTACGCCGAGCTCGACCTGGATGCGCCGGACCTGAGCGATGCGCAATTGCTGGAGGCCATGCTGGCGCATCCGATCCTGATCAACCGGCCGTTTGTCGTGACGCCGCTTGGCACCCGCCTGTGCCGGCCTTCCGAGCTGGTGCTGGATATCCTGCCGTTGCCGCAACAGGCCGCGTTTGCGAAAGAAGATGGCGAAGTCGTGATCAATGCGGAGGGACAGCGTGTCAAATAGCCTGCCTGAATTGCCGAACATTGACGCCGGATACTTCCGCGTGCCGGCCGCCGCCGATTTTTCCGCTGCGCCGCGTGCTACGCATGCGCCGCGCTTTCTGCTGCTATATGGCTCTTTGCGTGAAAAATCCTATAGCCGCCTGTTGACGATGGAAGCGGCGCGCCTGCTGCAAGCCATGGGCGGCGAAACCAGGATCTTCGATCCGCGCGGCTTGCCGCTGCCGGACGGCGAACCGGAGACACATCCCAAGGTGCTGGAACTGCGTGAGCTGGCGCAATGGGCCGAAGGCATGGTCTGGAGCTCGCCCGAGCGCCATGGCGCCATGAGCGGCATCATGAAGGCGCAGATCGACTGGATCCCGCTGTCTATCGGTGCGCTCCGGCCGACCCAGGGGAAAACCCTGGCGGTGATGGAAGTGTCGGGTGGCTCACAGTCGTTCAATGCGGTCAATCAGATGCGCATCCTGGGGCGCTGGATGCGCATGATCACCATCCCCAACCAGTCGTCGGTGGCCAAGGCCTTCCTGGAGTTTGACGACGACGGCCGCATGAAGCCGTCGTCTTACTATGAACGCGTGGTTGATGTGATGGAAGAATTGTTCAAATTCACCTTGCTTACCCGCGACGTTTCTTCATTGCTGGTGGATCGTTACAGCGAACGCAGGGAATCCGCCGCCGAGTTAAGCAAACGGGTAGCGCAAAGATCGATTTAAGCAGAAGCGAGGCGCTGCTGGGCTGGCATCGAAGTTTGAAGGCGCTGCTTCAAATGACAAAAAATCCATGGCTGCCGTCGGCCGCCAGCTGCGCCACCAGGCCATATTCCCAATCCAGATAGGCTTGCATTGCGGCAGCGGGATTGTCGGTGCCTTCATACGGCCGCCGATAGCGGTCGATGCGCGGCGAGGCGAGTGCGGTTTCGCCGGTCTCCAGCGGTAATCCGGCCGCAATCCAGGCTGCGGTACCGCCTTCCAGCACGAACACCGGCTTGCCGGTCAGCTGTTGCGCATCGGCGGCAGCGTAGGCCGCCAGCAGGCTGCTGCCGCAGGTCAGCACGTAACGTTCCGCGGCTGCGGCTTGTTGCAATACGGCCGCCAGCTGCGAGCGCAGGGCAAAGCGGGCGCCGGGGATGTGCTGTTTGACGTAGTTGGCGCTGCTGGTGAAATCGAGCAGGGCGGTGCCGGTAGGCGCCTCTTGCAGCCATTGCGCCAGCTGCTGCACAGTGACAGACTCATGTGGCGCCTGCGGCGGCAAGGTCTGGGACGGGTTGCCGCTTACGCTGAAATGCTGCGGCTGCAGGCCATCCAGCACATGGACTTCCCAGCCCATCTGCGCCAGCCACGAAGCGGTCATGTTGGCGCGCACGCCATCGTCGTCGGCCAGCACGATGCGGGCGCCGCGCACCGGCGCCACGTGGTCGGTTTCCTGCACCAGCTGGCCGCCTGGGGCCGAACTGAAGCCGGGCAGGTGGCCACGGCTATATTCTTCCGGAGTGCGGACATCAAGCCGATAGGTGGTGCGGCCGCTGTCGTTTTGCCAGCGTTCCAGCGTGGCCAGGTCGGCGCGGCCGGCCCCGGCGCGGTCTGCGACCTGCCGGCTGGCGCTTGCGGCTTGCGCATGATATGCACTGTCAGGCTGGTCCAGCGGCCGTTCGCTGAACCTGTGCGTCTTGCCGTGTTCCAGCTGCTGGCCGGCCAGGGTCCAGCCTATGGTGCCGTTGCGCAGGGCGCTGACCGGATTCGGAATGCCGGCGTTGATCAGCGACTGGCTGCCGATGATGCTGCGGGTGCGTCCGGCGCAGTTGACGATGACCCGGGTTTCCGGGCGCGGCGCCAGCGTCCGCACGCGCAGCACCAGTTCGGCGCCGGGTACGCTGATGCCGCCGGGGATGCTCATGGTGTTGTACTCATCGAAACGGCGCGCATCGAGCACCACCACATCGGCGCCGCCGTCCAGCAAGGCTTTGACTTCCGGCGCCGACAACGACGGCGTGTGGCGTTGCGATTCCACCAGCTCGCCGAAAGCCTTGCTGGGGGCATTGACGTCGCGGAAGATTTCGCCGCCGGCGTCGCGCCAGCCCTGCAGGCCGCCGGCCAGCAGATGCACGGCGCTGTAGCCGAGCTGGCGCAGGCGTTGCGCAGCGGCGAGCGCCAGGCCTTCGCCGTCGTCGTACACCACGATGCGGGTGTCGCGGCGCGGGATGCGGCTATAGGCTTCCAGCTCTATGCGTCCCAGCGGCAGGTTGGCGGCGAACAGCGGATGGGCTTCGGCAAAAGGCGCTTCTTCGCGTACATCCAGCAGGGCCAGCTCTTTGCGTTCCAGCAGCGCGGCATGGATTTCTTTGAACGAAAGCGTGGCAAAAGCGGTTTCGGTGTTGTGTGCAGCGGTAGCGGTCATGATTGTTTCAATTCCTTGGATCGGTCCCAGATGTTCGGCAAATGGGCGTTGGAGTAGCCGGAGATGAAGGCTTTGCGGCTGCCGTCTTCGTTAAATACCGAGCGTTGCACGGCGCCGATATTGGCGCCGTAGACGTGGATGCTGACCGAGACGCTGTCGGCCAGCGCGTTGTGCACCTTGTGGATATCGCCCAGGCCGGGCGACAGCAGCTCGACCGCGCCCGGCGTCAGCTTGACCGCCGCGCCGCTGGCCTGCAAGCGGCCGTCCTCTGTGTAGCGGTAAGCCTGGGAATATTCGGCGCCGCGCAGCATGCCGATCAAGCCCCATACCGTATGGTCGTGGATAGGCGTCGCCTGTCCCACTCCCCAGACGAAGCTGACGATAGAGAAGCGCTCGGCGGAATCGGCATGCAGCAGGTATTGCTGGTAGCGCTCAGGCTGCGGCTGCGCATAGGCGTCCGGCAGCCAGTCGTCCGTTGCGATCAACTGCCGCAGCAAGGCGCTGCCGTCGCGCAGGATCTGCACCTCTGGCGGTTTGCTGTCGAGCAGCGCCGCGAATGCCGTGACAAAGTGGCGCAGCCGGCCGGGATTGGGGGCGTGAGGCATGTTCTCCTTTCTTGTTCCGATGGAAAGATCCGTAGTGCCAAGGCGTGCAGGTTAATGGCGCGCAAATCTAAATTAAACGAATTATTTACTATTTTCATATGCGTGGAATGCGCTTGCGAGAGGCTCCGCCAATGACGCGGGCAGCGCCGCCGATACATGAAATATTATGTAATTTTTTTATACTTGTATATAAAAAATAATTCTTTTATTCATATTGTTCATGCGTTTACTATCGGCATGACTATCTCGCAGCGAGGTTTTCCGGAACCCATTTTCACATCGCAAAGCATTCACTATGAGCATAACTACTTTATCGCATCCGAACGATGTCTTCGTGACGTCGCTGCATACGGAGCGGCCATGGTGGAACAAGCCAGGCGCGTTGACCTCGTTTGGCTTGCACGTGGCGGCGATTGCAACGATCTGGGGCTTGTCGCACAAAGTCTTGCCGCCGCCAACGCCGGAACGGGTAATTGAGCTGGTGCTGGCGCCCAAGCAGCTGGCGCCACCGGAGCCGCCCCCACCGCCCAAGGCAGAGCCGCAGAAACCACAAGCGAAGGCCAGCAGCGCCAGACCGTTGCCGGCGCTAGTGGCGCGCAGCACACCGGTTGCGGCGGAACAGGCGGAAGTTGCGGCACCGCCGGTGGTACCCGCCACGCCCGTCGCCCCAGCCGCGGCCGAGCCCGCCAAGAGCGCTGCTCCGGAAGCACCGCCGGCCCAGCCCAAGCCGCGGGTGATCAGCAACGACGGCATTCCCAGCGACTATGTCAACCAGGTGTATAGCCGTATCAGCCGCCACACCAGCTATCCGCGCGCAGCCAAGATGCGCAGGGAAGAAGGGCGCGTTGCTTACAAACTGACGCTGAACCCGCAAGGCGAACTGCTGAAGTACGAAATCCAGGCTTCCGGCAGCGAAGCGCTGGACGATGCGGCAGTAGACGCCATCAAAGGCGCTGCACCGTTCCCGAAATTACCTGACCTGGGCGGCAGTTCTTATCTGCTGGCCGGCGCCATCGTTTTCAAAGTCAACTAGACACGCATCATTTTTCTGAGGAGTACACCATGCATCCATCTGAACTTTCCGCGCATTTATCCCCATTGCAGTTGTTTTTGCAGGCCGACGCTATCGTCAAGGCCATCATGCTGCTGCTGGCGCTGGCTTCGGTCGCCAGCTGGGGCGTCGCGCTGGAAAAGCTGTTTCGCTTCCGCAGCCTGCAGCAGCGCGCTGGTAGCTGGATCGAGGCGCTGGCCGGGCAACGCTCGCTTACCAAGCTTGGCGTGGCGCTGAAAGATAGCCCGGCTGATCCGTTTGCGCGCATCTACCGCGCCATCGTCGGCGAGTGGCATGAGAGCCATCAGCAGGGCTTGCATCAGAGCGAGGCCGAGCGCGACAGCCTGAAGGAAAGGATCAACCGCGTGGCGCAGATCGCCAGCGGTATCGAGATCGAAAAGCTGCAGCGCGGCTTGTCGGTGCTGGCCACGGTCGGTTCGGTGGCGCCGTTCGTCGGCCTGTTCGGCACGGTGTGGGGCATCATGAACGCGTTCCAGGGAATTGCCGCGTCGAATAACACCAGCTTGTCGGTGGTGGCGCCGGGCATCGCCGAGGCCTTGTTTGCGACGGCGCTGGGGCTGGTGGCGGCGATTCCTGCGGTGATCGCCTATAACCGTGCGTCGGGACAGCTGAACAGCTACGCCAATCGGCTCAATACCTTGATCGGCATTACCGAGGTGCAGCTGTCGCGGCAGCTGGAGTCTGGGGAACCGCTGATCGATACCGAGGGTGAACATGAGCATCATGGCAAGACTATCAGCCTGGAGCAGCATGCGCACAAGGGTGGCGCGAAACTGGTTGCGCAGGGAGCTTGAGATGGCGGTTAAATTATCCAATAACGTAGCCGGCCAGTTAGGCGGGCCGGTGAGCGATATCAATGTGACGCCGCTGGTTGACGTCATGCTGGTGCTGCTGATTGTGTTCATGGTGGCAGCGCCGCTGATGGCCTCCGGCGTCAAAGTGGATTTGCCGACTTCCAATGCCAAGCCTTTGAAGGAGGAGAAATTGCCGATTGCTGTCAGTTTGAATGGCGAAGGCAAGATCTACGTCGACAAGAATGAAGTGACTAGCGCGTCGCTGGTCGCCGCTTTGAAACAAGCTTCGGAAGGTGACCTGGAACGGCGTATTAATATCCGCGGCGACAGAGCGCTGGCATACGGTAAGGTAATCGAGGCCATGGGTGAGATCAACGACGCCGGATATTCAAAGATCGCCTTGGTGTCGGAGCCCGCGCCAGCGAAATAGCAGTTAAATGGGGTCAGAGTCGAATTATTGAATGCTCAATAATTCGACTCTGACCCCATTTATTCTGACCCCATTTATTGGTGCGCACGCTGGCATTCGGCAACGGTCGAGTTACGCCGGCAATTGTTGTTCCGCGACGATTTCCTTGACTGCAGCGAGAATCGGTTCTGCTTCGGTGCGTACCAGCCAGTCTGGCGCGACGTCGATGAAACGTATTACGCGTTCGCGGTCGATGATCAGCACTGTCGGCATTGGCAGTTCCCAAGTGCCGGTACCGGTTACTTCGCCGATGGATTTGCCGTTGGCGAGGGCGGCTTGGCGGGAGGCCTGGTTGAAGGTGTACAGGATGCCCAGCTGGCGCGCCAGTTGATTGTCCAGGTCTGAGGCCACCAGAAAATCGAAGTTGTGGCGCAGCTTGATGTCAACCAGGCGTTCCGGAACTTGCGGGCTGACGGCTGCCAGCGTTGCTCCCAGTTTCTTCAGGCCAGGCGCTAATTGGCGCTGGTAATAGGGAAGAGCGATATTGCAGGCGGGGCAGCCGGCGAAGCGGAAGAAGACCAGCACTGCCGGTCCTTGTTCCAGCAGGCTGTCCAGGGTAAGCGTGCCGGTATTGACTTCCTGCAGGCTGAATGGCGCCAGCGCGTCGCCGACTTTGGCGAAACTTGTGCGATCTGCTGTATCGACCAGCAGTTGCCGCTGGTCGATATTGATTTTCAGCGCTTTCGGATCCATCGTGGCGACGCGTTCGGCGTGCAGGTCGGCCAGCAGCTGGCGCAGGGATTCCTTGTTGTTGCTCGGCATGGGATACTCCAGTCAGGGTTGTGTGCTTACGCTGCCAGGCGGCGCGCACTGGTGTAGCGGTTTTCCGGAACGTCCAGTCCAAGGTGGCCGCGCAGGGTGTCGTGGCTGTACTCCTTGCGGTAGATGCCACGAGCCTGCAGCAGTGGCACCACCAGCTCGACGAAGGCATCCAGCTGATGCGGCAGGGTCTCGACCAGGATGAAGCCGTCGGCTGCATTGCCGTCGAACCAGCGCTGGATGGAATCGGCCACGTGTTCGGCTGTGCCGACGAATTCGCGGCGTGGGCTGACGAAGCGCAGGGCGATCTGGCGCAGGCTCAGGTTTTCGTCGCGGGCCAGCTTGACGATGCGTTCAGCGGTGCTGCGGTTGCTGTCGTGGCCGAAGGCGGCGACGTCGGGGAAGGGAGCATCCAGCGGATATGCCGTGAAGTCGTGGTCGTTGAAAGCCCGTCCCAGCATCGGCAATGCATCCTCGATGCGGATCAGCGCCAGCGCTTCCTGGTATTTTTGTTCCGCCTCTTCCGCGGTGGCGGCGACAATGCTGCGCAAGCCTGGAAATACGCCAATGCGGTTAGCGTCGCGGCCGAAACTGACGGCGCGCGCCTTGATATCCTTGTAATAAGCCTGGCTGGATTCGAACGACTCGCTGGCGGTAAAGAACGCATCCGCATGACGTGCCGAGAAATTCCGGCCTTCTTCCGACGCGCCCGCCTGGAAGATCACCGGCTGTCCTTGCTGCGAACGGCTGATGTTGAGCGGCCCGCGCACCGAAAAGAAGGCGCCCTGGTGATTCAATGGATGCAATTTATCGGGATCGAAGAACTGGCCGCCAACCTTGTCATGGGTCAGGGCGTCGTCTTCCCAGGAATCCCACAGGCCTTGTACGGTCTGCAGGTGTTCCGCCGCAATCTTGTAGCGCACCTCGTGCGGCGGATGCTGCGGCTTGCCATAGTTGGCGGCACTGCCGGACAGCCAGGAAGTGACTACGTTCCAGCCGGCGCGGCCGCGGCTGATATGGTCCAGCGAAGCGAACTGGCGCGCTACCGTGTAGGGTTCGCTGTAGCTGACGGTCAGCGTGCCGACCAGGCCGATGCGGGAAGTCACCACGGCCAGCGCCGACAGGATGGTCAGCGGCTCGAAGCGGTTCAGGTAGTGCGGACTGGATTTCTCGGTGATGTGCACGCTGTCGGCGACGAACAGGAAAT
>NZ_DATMRB010000102.1:0-12119 GCF_035566555.1 Collimonas sp. | reverse complement strand
CCGAGGACCGACTACCTCGTAAATACAATCGGAATAGATCTAACTGCAAACGATAACTCGTACGCACTAGCCGCTTAATAACCGGTTAGCTCTACACCATCTCGTCCCTGGGGTGGGCTGGTAAAACAGCAGTAGAGTCATTTACAGGGAATCGCTGTTAGCCGGGTTACTTGGCTGACCGTTAAATTTAGGTGACTCGCCTGAACGAAGCGTGTGCGTCCGCGTCGGCTGGGTTAAATCAAATGACAGCACTAAGTATGTAGAACTGTCTGTAGAGGACTTGCGGACGCGGGTTCGATTCCCGCCGCCTCCACCATTACAAACCACCCCAGACCGCCGTAGACCATGTAAATGCTGGGGGTTGCAGAAGCAATAAGGTCTGGAGATGGCTGGTCTGGTCTCCATTTTCGCCCAAATTTCGCCCACGCTCTGCGTGCCGGTGATAGCGTTAGGCATAAACCTATGCGCCATCGCATCAAACACCCTATTGCGGCAGATTCTTGCAAACGGAGCGAACTGTACTAGGCTTGCTGTCTTGGGCATACGCGCATTGCCGGAACATATCATGGTCGAGAAAATTGGCGACCAGGGAAGCTTCGAAGAAAATTTGGCTGCGTTTCATGCCGCTGGGTCTATTTCGTCAGTCCAACGGTCTGCAATGTCGCCTGCTATTCAGGCGGGACATGCCAGCATGCACCGAGCATACACCACCCTTGGACGATGTCATGCATTGTCTTAATGTCACAGAAAACTTCATATTAGCAATTTACATCTACCCAAATCGGTCGGTGCAAATGAGCGTTCCCGAACGCGTCAAGCGGGCAAAAAAAGCAAAAGCGCAATCCAGATCACTACTATCATGATTTCGATTAGAACAGAGTTCCATTCAGTTCGATTTTCTTTTCTTTCACCGGCTTCGGCGCTGGCTGCGCGGTCATCAGCTCAGCAGGATAGAGCTGTAGGTATAACCTAGCACGCTCTGGATCTTGGCAATCAAGCCAATCCTTATATTCTGACAATGGAACAATTACCTTCCCAAGCCCAGAAATCGAGTGCTCTTGATGTAAATTCACAAGGGCCAATTTCTGCTTCGGGGTGATGCCGACGAGCGCCATGTTCGGGCGTTCGTGATTGTAGGTCCAGAGTCATTTCGTAGAAAATTCCTGGACCTCGCTGATTGATTCAAACAGATAATGGGGGAGCCAGTCATATCGAACCGTTCTGTTGTAGCGCTCGATAGCGCTATGTTGTAGCTCACTATCCCTACCATTAATTTCCATTAATAAGTGTTTCCTGAAAACGTATTTGACTTGTCAATTGCGAGAAAATTTAGCGGCCGCCTTTGTTATCAGTCTGCCCGTCTCTGAAAAATCAAACGAGTAATGCCGGAACACTTAATATTTCTTGAAATAAATATTTTTTATCCTAACCTTTCATCACATCTGAGCTTCAGAGCCATTTAAATTTCCTTACGTGCGACTTGCATCATTTTTTTGCGTTAGACAAGGTAGTTTGTAATTCAGTAGATCGTGTAGCCGTCGCTCGACGCACATGGGTAGCTAGTTGTGCGCCCGAGACATTTCCTAATGGATCAACTAAGGGAGCTCGAACATGAATTTCAAAGTAAAAAATGGCCTTTATGCATTGTGCCTCGCAACATCAGCCAGTTTTGGTCTGGTGACTTCAACGGCGCAAGCTGCGCTGGTAGATGAAGGCACACTCTCCGGCTTGCAATGCTCAGGCAGTGGCGTTAACGATAGCGCTAACGTGGTCGGCACTTGTACCAATGGCGTCGGAGTCAACGTCGCCTTTGTGGCGTTGACTCCGGGCACAGAGCAATCGTTGCCGCCGCTGACTACCGGTCGCAATTGTTCTGCTGGCATGATATTAAATAATGGCATCATCGAAGGTTCCTGCGTGGATGCTAATGCCGTACCGCGGCCAGTCGTTTGGTTGCCACCCTACAGTTCCGCCACCATACTGCCGCCGCTGGCCGGAGCGGTCAGGAGCGGCACCACTGCGATTAATCAAAATGGGGTTAGTGCAGGCGTCAGCATCGATGCAACAGCCACCGCACTGCCTGTGATCTGGCTGACGAACTCTGGCGCAACGGCTCTGCCGGTGGGCTTACTGGGGCTGGCCAGCACCAACTGCAGCCCGTCTGACCTCAGTGATACCAGCGGTTCTGCCCAGCCCATCGTGGTCGGTAATTGTCCGAATGGGAACGGAACCTCAACCCCAGTGAAATGGACCTCTGGACTACTCGGCTACTCTGCAGCGCAGTTAGCCTTGCCATCAGGCGCACAAGCATGTGCAGTTAGCGAAGTGAATCAGGCCGGTCAGGCGATGGGAAGCTGTTATTTTAGCGCGACCTCTGCCCCCAATACTGTGCAATGGTCAGCATCAGGAGTGCCTAAAGTGCTACTCACGGTGGCTGGCAGTGCGGTACGTAATACTGGTGTCGACATGAATGCTAGCGGTCAAATTTCAGGGGTGTATCTGACATCAGCTGATTTTGTGCAGCCGTTCTTCTGGGATCCGAGTACTGGCACTAATGCGACTGCTATCCCACCTCTGAGCGGCGGTATGCGCGCAAGTGTTAGCGGAATAGGCGACAACAGCGAAGTAGTGGGTACCAGTGAAGTGACTAGTGGTGACAGCCATCCCTACATCTGGACCTCATTAGCAGGCACGGTTGATCAGGGCACCTTGGGCGGGAGTAACGCAGGAATTCGCAGCGTCTCGAAAAGCGGTAATCATATAACCGGCAGTAGCGAGGTCACCGGCGAGAAATCGCACGCGTTTGAACAGTAACCATAATCCCTACGATGGCAACTGGGTCAATCGAAAAACATGAGGTAATAAATCCGTAGCGGTAGATCCGTTTCGGCCGAACTGGGGCTAGCCCCGACTTGTGTCAGCGCCCCGTTCAGCACATGAGTAAATGAAGAGGAGAAAAGAAATGCAAGATAACCATAACCACCCATCTCTGCCCCATGCGCAGCGCAGCCCCACAATACCACTAGGCCAAACATTGCTGACGAGAGATTCGCCTAGACCAAAATCTCGCTGTTGGCACAGAGTAGTCGCAGTGGGATTATGCATGGTAACAATTATTGCCGCCGCCAAACCCGAAGTAGGCGATCCCAACAATTTTAGTCGAGACGCCTACACAAGTGATGGCCCCATACAAAACGCGATCGTCGACGCAGCGAACGCCACTGGATCCTGGGTGACGGGAGCCGTATCAACGGTTGGGTGCTCGCTAGGTTTAGGAGGGTGTCCCGCCCCCCCACCACGGAGGGAGAGTTCTGCATTGTGTACCAGCAATGCCTTCGGTCTAGCGGGCCTGGCAGATAAAGCAGAAGAGTTAGTAGCATATGCGTTCGGTAGCGCGAAGGAATTTAAGTGCATGGATTAGCCCCCAGCCGCATCCCCTTCCCTGCTGATCATGACCCGCAAGTTATTTGTTGCTACGCATGATGAGGAACATGCCTGTAATGTAAAGTAAATGCCGAAAATCCGTGCCAAAGTATATGTGGGCCTGGAGAACCGTGATCTACTTGGATTTGCTGGGGCATTTTCAGAGTTAGATTTTGGCCGTTATCAACCATGCTGTGGGCCGTAGAGGCCCGCAGCATGGGAAAATTTTGCCGGCGACCGGCCATGGAGAGCCGTGTGAGGGCGACTCACGTTGCAGTCCCGTCGCCAGGCTTCGATCATCATTTTTGCTTCTTCCAAGCTTTCGAACCAATGCAAATTCAGGCCATCGTCCCGGAAGGATCCGTTAAAGGTCTCGATGAAGCAATTGTCGATTGGCTTGCCGGGCCGACTGAAATCGACGCGCACCCGATGATGATGCGCCCACAAGTCCAGCAACCTGCCGGAGAACTCGCTTCCATTGTCAACAAACAGATAACTCAGCGCTTGCCTACATGTCACCCAATCAATTCGAGGCGGAATACGCACTACAAGCGACTTGAATTTTTTACTTCCCCTGGTCCAGTTGCAGGGGTTCATATATGGACGCCCTCAATTTGCAAGTGGTAATTCGGTTTCACGGTGAAAGGTTAGATTGCATCCATATATTCGGTCTGCTGGCAGAGCCAGCGCCCTAATGGAATTTGCCGGTTGATGCCTCTATCAGTCCAACGGACTTGTTTGTCCCAGAACCCCTCAGGCTTGATCAACCGCGGTCTTACCAATTTCGCCATTACGTCGAGATACCTCTGCAATCAAAGGTGGGTTACTTGAGCAACATTAGACCGTAGCCAATGCTTAAGCCTGGCAAAAAGCCCTATCTTTTGCCAGGAGGGCCCACGCTATCCTGGCATTTTTGTTTGCCAGCGCCACAGCAACGACATTTTTGTGGCGCCTGGTCAGTATGTTGGCGAGCCAGCCCTTGTATTGACCCGGATGCCTGTCGGCGTAGCGAACGACCGCTCGGCCGCCATGGATGAGCAGCTTGCGTAAATAGGTGTCGCCGCGTTTGCTGATTCCGAGTAATCGCTCTTTACCGCCAGAGGAGTGCTGTCGCGGAACGAGACCGAGCCACGCTGCAAATTGCCGCCCGTTGTGAAATGTTTTTGCTTCACCGATGGTGGCGACTAATGCCGTGGCCGTCAGTGGGCCGATTCCTGGAATCTGCTCGAGCCGCCGACTTTCTTCGTTTGCCAGATGCCAGCGTCGAATCGCATTCTCAATCTCTTGTGCAAGTCGATCAAGATGGCGGAAATTATCCAGCAAAGTTTGGAACAATTGAATCAGAAATCCGGGCAGAGCATTGTGCATGTCAGCCAGTATTGACGGCAGCATCTTCTCGATATGAACGATCCCTTGCGGCATAACCATGCCATATTCGGTGAGCAAGCCGCGGATCTGGTTGGCTTGTGCCGTGCGAGCCTTCACCGCACCTTCCCGTGCCCGATGCAACGAAAGGATGGCTTGCTGTTCAATCGATTTCACAGCAACGAATCGCATCGTCGGTCGCGCGACCGCTTCGCAGATGGCTTCCGCATCGCGCATATCGCTCTTGTTGCTCTTGACGTAAGGTTTTACAAATTCTGCTGGCATCAGGCGAACCTGATGGCCGAAAGCGGCCAGCTTACGCGCCCAGTGATGCGCGCCGCCGCAAGCTTCCATGCCAATTAGCGCTGGTGGCAATTTTGCAAAAAATGCGGCCATCTCGGAGCGACGCAGTTGTTTGCGTAGCACGAGTTGTCCATGCCGATCCACACCGTGAACCTGAAACAGGTTCTTCGCTAGATCAACTCCTATCGTGTGCGCTTCCATGGTGGACTCCTTGGAGGGTTGAGAAATCTCAACTTTAAACCTACCGCTCTTGAGAGAGGGCGTCCATACCATTAGTCCCAAAGTGGGTCAATTTTGGATGCATGTATGGCCCCGACACCTTTTGCAAGTTCTTTTTGTAACGTTGAAACGGTTTGCGTGTATGTATCCGGCTTGCGCATGGGCGAATGTCTGATACGTGCCCGCAGCCTTGATGGGATTCGCACACTCATTCTTGAACTCTTTGGCCTTATGCGAGGATTTTATTACTTGGATGCTTGAAATACTCAAGGATGCCTTCCTAAGAAACACACCCTGATTGCGGTAGATCCCGGGGGCAATGCGAATCCAAATTGCGCGGCACGACGATGAGGCTGCTTGATGACGCGGTCCCGATATTGTTGCTCATAATGGTCTGCGCCAGGATCCTGGTGGTGCTTGCCATATCGCTACGCCTTATAAAACAGGGTGACGATTAGACGTTGCAGGACGGCCGTGTGACGATGGAAATGGCCGGCCTGCGCAGGTTCAGATGCGGTAGAGTCGATATACATGGCCTCGGTTCTGCCTGAGGAATCCACTCCAGGGCATAGAGATTGCTTGGGTTTCTCGAAACTTTATATGAATATTGTCTTGTGGAAATTTCAAGATGCTGATCTTGGCGGACGGGCGAACAGGAACTGAGGTTATCGAGACATGCCAGCATCAAGCGCTACACAACAACTCGTCGGAACACTCTCGTTCATCCGAGGGGGAAAGCAATGGGAGCCGTAATGGCGATGACCTTGCGCTGGACCAGTCAATGGCTTGTGCTGTTATGGCTCATATGTTGCCCACTGCGGGCGTCAAGCCAGCAACTGCCGTTACGCTATTACAATCAGACCGATGGCTTAGGGAATATGGCGATAACCGCCCTGGCGCAGGAGCCTGGCGGTTATATCTGGATCGGTACGCAAAACGGCTTGTTCCGCTACGACGGGGCACGCTTCCAGCGCTTTGAGCTCAGCGGCAGCGCGGCCGCTCTGTATATAACCGCGCTGCATGTCGACGGCGACGGCCGCTTATGGGCCGGTACGAACGAAGGCTTGTACCTGTGGCAGGGGCAGCGTTTCTTGTCGATCCAGCCCGGAAATATCCAGTTCACGCTCGATCAAGGGCGGACCTTCGCAACCCTTGCGCCGGATCGTCTGTTGCTTATAAGCAGGGACCGGTTATGGCTGGTGCATTCTGAGGATCATGGCCATTCCTGGCAGGTGCGGGAATATTTCGAGACCGCGCAACTGTTGCAGCATCCCGAGATGGGCAGCCTTTTCAGCATCCAAGTCGGCCAGCATGGAGAATTGTGGATGGGGTGCACGCGTGCGTTGTGTCATTACGACCAGGGAAAACTGACTGTCCTGGGCAAGGAAAGCGGTTTGCCTGCTGAAAACTGGCGCTCCCTTCTGCTTGATCGGCAACAACGGCTCTGGGCGAGCAGCGAGCAGCATGTATATATGCTGCCGCCCGGCGGCCATGTTTTCCAGGACCGTTCGCCAGACCAACGCGGACAGAAAAAGGCGAGAGGCCTGCCATTCCTGGCGGAGGACAAGGAGGGCCGGATTTTCAGTCGGCAGGACCAAGGCGTCATCCGATGGAACGGCAAGCGCTGGGAATCCTTTGGCGAGTCCAGCGGACTGATTGTAGGCGGAGGAATCGACTCTCTCCTGGTTGACCGCGACGGCGGTGTCTGGTTCGGGTCGCTGGGACATGGGCTGGTGCACTGGATAGGCTATCCGACTTGGGAAAACTGGACCACCAAGCAAGGCTTGCCCAACGACGTCGTGCTGTCTTTCTTGCGCGACCGGGAAAATCTGCTGCATGTAGGCACCCGTTCCGGCTCCGCGATACTGCAGAAGGATGGATATTTTTCCGTTTCCCCGGAAACCTATGGCGGTACCTCCCATCAATGGTCCAGCATGGCTGAAGATGCCAGGGGCAACATCTGGGCAGGCTCGCTGTCGGGTCTGCTGGTGCGCCGCGGGCGCGGTGCCGGAGCGGACGTGAAGTTCGCCCGGCTACCCTCGATCAACAGCCTTTTTTTCGATCGGTCGGGGCAACTCTGGATTGCTACCGATGTCGGCATTTACAGCATCAGGCAACCCGAATCGAATCCGACTCCGGTAAAGGTAGCGGTCACGGAGTTTCCTTTCATGGAGGAAATCAACGCATTCCAGGGATGCCAGGGCGGGACCGGAGTGCTGTGGTTTGTCACCGATAAGGGATTGCTGCGTTTTGACGGCGCGCATTGGCGCAAATCACGGCCCAAGCCGTCCGCGCAGGCTTTCCAGCCTAGCGCTATCGCTTGCACCCGTGGCGGAACATTGTGGCTGGGTGGTGAAACAGGAAATGTCTGGCGTGCCGACGAGCAGGGCGAGGCGCTGGAGATAAACGACATTACACCCTCCTTACTGCAGGATCAGTCGGTGACGGCGGTGTTTGAAGACAGGCGTGGCTGGTTATGGGTATCGACGGATGCCGGAGTCGGGGTATGGAATCGCCAGCAATGGCGCTTTTTCAACCATGAAAGCGGGCTAGTCTGGAACGACACTGACCTGAACACCTTTTATGAGGACAGCGACGGCTCGATGTGGGTGGCGACCAGTGGCGGCGCTTCCCATATCTTGCGGCCGGAGTCGCTGTTCGCGCCGCTGCAGCTGGATGTACTGGTGGAAAGCATTGCCCGCGACGGCGACGTTTCTGTCCGCGACCGGCCTGTCCGTCTGCCGTGGAGCTCCGGCCCGCTTACTTTCAAACTAGCTGCACTGTCATACCAGAATCGCGAGACCCTCGTTTTTCGTTACCGGATGCAGGGCCTGGAGCCTGACTGGTCCAAGACCGGCGTCCCGGAGCTGCGCTATGCGGCTTTGCCTCCTGGCCGTTATCACTTTCAGGTCGCCGCCGAGAATCCAGCCATGCATGCTGTTTCTCCGCAAGTGGATGTCGAGATCGAGATACTGCCTCCATGGTGGGGAACAAAAATTTTCTATTCTGCCTGCGGCGCGCTGTTGATGCTGCTGCTGTTTTTAATCCATCGCTATCGCGTAAGCAGGCTGGTCGCCCGCCAGCGCCTGCAGGAACAACTGGCACGTGAGCGCGCGTTTGAACTCGAAATGTCTCGGGAAGAAGAACGCAAGCACCTGACGCGCGAAATTCATGACGAACTCGGGCAATATCTGTCGGCATTGCGCATGGGCGTTTCAGTGGTAGGGATGGAATTTGGCGGCAAGAATCCGTCGCTGCAAGGGAAAATGGAACGCATGATAGCGCTGGTCGACAGCACCATCAAGGTAGTGCGCAATGTCGTTTCGTCGCTGCGTCCGTCGGCTTTGGATATGGGGATCGTATCGGCGCTGGAATGGCTGGCCGAGGAGTTTACCGGGAATACCGGCATCCCATGCAGCCTGGATGTGTGCGAAGACAACATCGTCCTGGATGATAAACGGGCAACCACCATTTTCCGTATCGCGCAGGAATCGCTGACTAATATCAGCCGCCACGCGAACGCGAGCCGGGTCGACATCAGCCTGACGAAAAAGGAAAAGCATTATGTGCTGGAGGTGCGCGACAACGGCAAGGGGTTTGATACCGGCCTGCGCAAAAAGAAATCATTCGGCCTGATCGGTATCCGCGAGCGCACATCCATGCTCGGGGGCGAGGCCTTCATTTATAGCGTGCCCGGCGTCGGCACCACGATCCGGGTGTCGATTCCTATCGCCGATGGGTCGCTGAATCGATGAAGGCAGGAGCGGCTACTACTCGATCAGATTGTAGGTAACCGCGTAGCGCACCAGCTCGGCATTATTCTGAAATTTCATTTTTTGCATCAGCCGCGCCTTGTGGGTGCTGACGGTCTTGTTGCTGATCGACAGTTCTTCAGCAACCTGGTTGACGCTTTTGCCGCGCACCAGCAAGCGCAGGATGTGGAACTCGCGATCAGACAGAAGTTCATGCGGCGGACGCTGATCCGGGCTGCTCGATTCGAACACCATCTGTTCCGCCAGTTCAGGATCGATGAATCGTCCTCCCGCGACTACTTTGCGGATAGCGAGCATCAGAGTTTCCGGCTTGTTATCCTTGGTCAGGTAACCGGAAGCGCCGGCCGCCAGGGCGCGGCGTGCAATCGGCAATTCATTGTGCATGCTGAGCACCAGGACCGGCGGATAAGATTCATGCGCACGGATGCGCTGGATAAGATTGATGCCGCTGACGCCGGGCATGGTCATATCGAGCAGCACCAGATCGATACCGCCAGCATGCAAGGCATCGAGCACTTGCCCGCCGTTGACAGCTTCGCCAACCACCGCCACCTCTGTGCCCAGCGCAAACAATTGTTTCAGCCCTTCACGCATGATCGTGTGATCGTCGGCGATCAGTATTCGTATCATGAATCCCTCAATTCATTGTTGACAGAAATGCCGGTCCGGATCTTTGCGCCCTGATCCGGCATTTGCGGAATAGCCGTTTTTCCCTGTCATTATCGCGCACCTGCGGCAGGCATAGGCTGCCTTTTCTGCATCGGTTCCTGCCACAGATTCTACTCCCTGTATTTGCCCAACCTTTTGCTCGATTGCCATGAGACCTCGGGCGGTAACGCCCGGTTTATGTCGGGGGAGGGGGAAGGAAATCCTTACATCAAGTTCAGGATATGACGATATTTCCTCCGTGAAAGAATTGCTACCCTTACGCCTGTTTGACTTGTTCGTAAACATCACATCAGAAGAGAAGGTCGGCATGGCAAGCAAAGGTTTTACCTTAATCGAACTGATGATCACGGTCGCCATCATCGCGATCCTGTCGGCCATTGCCTATCCAAGCTATACCGATTATGTATTGCGGGGCTATCTGGTGGATGCCACCAACGGCATGGCTTCCGGGCAGGCGCAGCTGGAGCAGTTTTATCAGGATAACCGGACCTACGACCCGCAAAAAAACGCCCCTTGTCCAGGCGCTACAAAGAATTTCCAATTTAGCTGTACCGGCGACGCCACGAGTTATTCAATCACAGCCGCCGGCCAGGGGGCGGTGGCTCTTTTTACCTATACCTACACATACACGCCAGCTGCAGGGCTGATAAAAGCCACCACGGCAACGAAACCGGGATGGGGCGGTGCATGCCCCCAAGCCTGGATCGTCAAAAAAGGCCAGTCATGCACGTGATGCCTCTCTCTCTGGAAGAGCGGGGGTTTAGCCTGATCGAGCTGATGGTCACTATTACCTTGGCTGCAATCATGATGGCGGTCGCCATACCTTCGTTCTCCAGCTGGATCCAGAATACCAGAATCAGGTCCACTGCCGAGGCGTTGCAAAACGGCATACGGCTGGCAAAGACAGAGGCGGTGCGGCGCAGCCGGCTGGTCGATTTCCGGCTGACCGCAGTAACGCCGCCTGTAAAAGATGCCGCAACCTCCAAGAGCGGCAGCAACTGGTACGTGCAGCAGAACGACACGTTTCAGCTGGCCACCGATTCCAGCGATGCGAACTACAATCTTTTCATCCAGGGCTCCTCGCTGTCTGGCACGAATGCCAATGTCGTTATTGCCGGCGACGTCGATACGTTGACTTTCACCAGCCTTGGGCGCCTGAACAACAGCGGCGCCGCCCCCTATAAATTTGAGATCAAGGGCGCGAGCAGCGGTAGCCGCAATCTCAGAGTCATCGTCACGCAAAGCGGCCAGATCCGCATGTGCGATCCTCAGATTACTTTGTCCAGCACAACTCCGACAGGTTGCTAAATGATGAACCAATCCCTGCAGCGGCAAGGCGGTTTTACGCTGATCGAGGTCCTGATTGCGATCCTGATTTTTTCGTTCGGCATCCTGGGTTTGGTCGGCCTGCAGGCCGCAACCATTAATAACTCCATCAGCGCCGAAGACCGCAGCCAGGCAGCACTGCTTACCGACAACCTGGTTGCCATGCTGTGGAGCAAAAGCAAACTGGTTAATAGCAGTTGCGACCTGCTATGCGCGGCTGATGGCGGCAATGCGAAAGACTATACCAACTGGCAAAGCAAGGTGCAGACGGCGTTCCCGGGCGGCAAAGGCGTGGCGACGCTGGATCCCAGCAATCCCGCGTTGGTCAAGATCAGCATTACCTGGACCGCAGCCGCCAAAACCGCCGCCGCGACAACCAGCCATAGCTATAACACCGAGGTAGTGGTGCAATGAAAAAATCATTCAAATGCGCCTTGCCGCCGATGCGCCCGCAATTTCAACGCGGGCTGAGCCTGATCGAACTGATGGTGACGCTGGTTATCGGCCTGGTGGTGTCGCTGGCGATTTTCAGCGTGATGTCGGTCAGCGAAGCGCGTAAACGAAATACCACCGGCGCGAACGACATGAACCAGAACGGCGCTTTCGCGCTGTATCAGCTGGACCAGGCGATCAGGAGCGCCGGCACCGGATTTTCCCAGCAGTACACCTTGACCTTCGGCTGCGCGATCAATGCCAGCAATAGCGGCAAGGCAGTGATTCCGCCGGCTACGTTGCCGAGCCCGTTTTCCAGCCTGAAGGCGGATATCGGCGGTGCCTTCCGCATGGCGCCGGTGATCATCTCGCAAGATCCCAACGGTAAGCTTTCCGATAATCTGATCGTGATGTCCGGCTCCGCCGGCTATGGCGAGATGCCGATCGAGTCGACCAGCGTCCCCACCACCAGCCCGAGTGCACAGCTGCACCTGTTGAATACCCTGTCTTTTGCTGCAGGTGGAGGGCAGCAGCTGCTGATGGCAGAGCGTTCCGGCGACAGCACCGGATCGCTGCCGGCATGCTTGGTCGAATCGGTTGACAACACCT
>NZ_DATMRB010000101.1:0-81412 GCF_035566555.1 Collimonas sp. | reverse complement strand
ATATTGCTGCTTATCGTGCTGATGGGCGAAGTTCGACGTTTCAGCGAGCTGCGCAGAATGGTCGGCGGCGTGAGCGAAAAAATGTTGTCGCAAACGCTGAAGCGCCTGGAAGCACACGGGCTGGTTCATCGGAAGTCGTATGAGACTGTGCCGCCCCACGTGGAATATTCCTTGACTCCACTGGGAAGAACCGTGGGCGAGAGAGTTGAGGCGTTGGCCGACTGTATCGACACCATCCTTCCCGACAGTTTAGATGCACGGCGTTCGCCCCCTTCGCCCAAACACATCTAGGCGTAAAGTCAGCTTCTCTGTCGTTTGTAAAGGACGGCCATACAATACTCCGATTGCCAAAAAAATGGGTCTGACACAGGAGCGATTGAATAGCTTTGGAGAAATGATATCGCGTATGCCGCCTGGAAGACCCGGAGAGGCGGAGGAGATTGCGGCTGCAGCACTTGGACAATCTGAACGAGTCGGCGAAATCCGGACTTATTTCGCTCGAGGGCTTTTGGAGAGGGCAGACGCTCTGACTAAGAGATTTCAAAAAGCGATAACCGCAAGGCGGTTACCCACCCACTGCTAACCTCAAGAGAGCCGATTGTGCTGATTACCAACTTGCATCCACGCTGGGATTACTGACTGCGGTCGGCATGGTAATACTGGCCGTCAAAATTTGGCCATAGCCAAATATCTGCCAATCCAGCTAATCGGGTGTCAGAGCGAACGTCAGCGTCGGCTCTGGGCCATGCGCCTGTCACGACGGGCCGAATACGGCCGATACCAGGCGACGCGCAGGCAAAATCAGACACCTGAATTTCTGGCCTTGTCTTGCACGGATTTGCCAGAGACACGCTCGCTTCACATGCAGTCTTTCTTCTGTTCTAGGGGCTTGTGAAGGTAAGGCACGTCAGTTCTTCAGACGGTCGGCGGATTGCCAGTGAAAACCGCCAATTGAGCGTCGAAAGCACGCTTGTAGGCGGGCCGCGCTTCGCCCTGGGCGACGTAGGCGGCAAGGTTAGGATATTCGCCCAGCATACCCGATGCTTTCAACCGGAGCAGCACGGTCACCATCATCAGGTCACCCGCACTGAACGCGCCATCTAGCCAGTCGGCATCGCCAAGGCGATCGGAAAGTTGGCTCAGCCGGTCACGGATACGATTCTGGACGACGGGCAGGCGCTGTTCGTACCAGCTCTTGTCGCCCTCCAGGAACTTGGTGGTTTGGAGATCAAGAATCGGCGGTTCAACGGTGTTGAGCGCGGCAAACATCCACGTGATCGCGCGTGCGCGGGCATTCGCATTGTCCGGCAGCAGGCCTGCATGGCGCTCTGCGATATGGAACACGATCGCCCCCGATTCGAACAGGGCAAGATCGCCTTCTTCATAGGTCGGAATCTGTCCGAAAGGATGAAACACTCGATGCGCGGGCTCTTTCATCGCAGCGAACGAAACAAGACGAACCTCGTAAGCCTGGCCCACTTCTTCAAGCGCCCAGCGAACGCGCATGTCGCGCGCAAGTCCCTTGCCACCATCGGGCGACCGTTCAAAGGCGGTGATTATGGGGATTATTGGAAGGGACATGGTGATTTCTCCTTTGCTGGATGTCTCGTTGAGTGTCGGATACGCATTTTCTGCCGCTCACTTACTAGACGTTTGAGATTGGGCTAAATCGACATCCTCCGCACTATTTTTTTGCTGGTTCTCAAAGATCGGATAAATCGGTGTCCCGAACTCAACAATTCAAGCAAACGATCTGCCTCCACTCAGATCAGACTGGCCAATTGCGGACATTCGTAGCCGGCAGGCCAGGGCCGAATTGAGCCTGTCGCGACTGGCTCAAAACGTACATGAACAGAACTTGGGGATTGCAGCGCGAAGCGCCTCACAGCGATGCCGGCTCGCACACCTCCACGATGCCGCTTGCTCAGGGAAGCCCGCCGCCAGATCCGCCGGCATTGTGATGATGCTGTTTCATGTGCGCCTTGCGCCAGATCGCCGGCGATTCTCCGAACTCGGCTTTAAACCACCTCGTGAACGAACTCGGCATGGAATAACCCAAGAGCACTGCCACTCGTCCCAGAGAGAAATTGGGATTTTCCATATAACGCACGGCAAGATCGCGCCGCGCGTGATTGACCAGATCCGAGAAAATTTCTCCGGATTCCGACAATTGACGCTGCATGGACCTGACATTCATCCCCATGCTTTGCGAGATTTGTTCTATGGTTGCACGTCCGCTAGGCAAAGAAAGATAGATTGCCTTTTCGACATCGGATGCAAGCGACTGTTCTGTTTCCCTTAGCAGGGTATCCACATAATTTTGCGCATACTTGGCCATCTTTGAATCTGCGCGCGGGTTCGGTGAATTGAGGTCGGAAGCGAGGCAGACGATGCCGTTGAATTCGCTGCCAAATTCGATAGGTACGCCGAATATGCGGCGATATAGATTCAACTGCGGCGGCGCCTGGTGAGTAAAGTTCACGCTGAGCGGCAGCCAGCGTTCGCCGATCAATGCATTAATCGTGCGGAACAGTACGCCCAGGGCCAGTTCGATGGCTTGTCGCGACGATAGTCTTCTATCCGCCACGATTTCTTCTTTGATGATCACTTTCTGATCGGCTTCTTCGACGTGAATAGCCAGGGATTCATTCAGAAGGTGCTTGTATTGAATGAGCGTCGACAAGACGTCTTTGAGGGTTTCCTGATGAGCAATGAGCAAACTCATCACGCCAAAATCGGATAATTGCCGCGATTCCGCCATCAAGAGGCCAAAAGTAGGGCAACTGGTCTGCTGTGCTGATTCTTCTAACAACTGAATTGCCGCACTGACGGGAATTTTCTGATCCGGATCCGCCAGCAGGTTCTTGCTCAAGCCGACCTTCTGCAACAGACTTTGAGGATTCAGTCCGAGGCTGTGCGCCACCTCAAAATAATTGGTCAGCGCCGCCGCCCTTACAAGCGTATTCATAAGAATCATCCCGTCAATCGACTGTAGCGTGATTTGATGTGCGATTTATTCTGTCATGAAATGTGTATTGCCCGCCTTCATTATGCAAGGTTTGTCATGAAATGCAAAGTTTGAGCCGCCCAATGTGAAGCGGGCTAACTCTTCCTCCAGTATATTTTTCTTCATGCGAAGAGATCGCAAAAGAAAAAATCAAAAACTGGAGATAAAGAATGTCTAAATGCGTCCGTTTTTACGAAACTGGTGGACCGGCAGTCCTGCGCTATGAAAACGTGGAAGTCGGGCAGCCCGGTGCTGGACAGGTCAGACTGCGGCATGTTGCCGTCGGACTGAACTTTGCCGATACCTATTTCCGTAATGGCACGTATCCCGTGCCCTTGCCATCAGGAATCGGCGTCGAGGCCTCCGGCGTGGTGCAGGCGGTGGGCAGCGGGGTGGCGGATTTGGCGATCGGCGATCGCGTTACCTATACCGGTTTTCATACGGCACTGGGGGCTTACAGCACCGAGCGTCTGATCGATGCGTCCCTGCTGATCAAGTTACCGGAAACCATTGCTTTCGAGGCCGCAGCCGCCATGACCATGCGCGGCCTGACTTCCGCCTACCTGATGCGCCGCATCCATGCTTACCAGCCCGGCGACAGCATCTTGTTGCATGCAGCAGCGGGCGGTGTTGGCTTGATCGTCTCCCAGTGGGCAAAAATTCTCGGGCTGAGAGTGATCGGCACCGTATCTTCCGATGCCAAGGCGGCGCTTGCGCTGGCGAACGGATGCGACGCAGTCATCAACTACAGCCACGAAGACGTCGCCAAGCGCACCCGCGAGTTGACAGACGGACGCGGGGTCGATGTCGTGATCGACGGCGTCGGTAAAGATACCTTCATGTCTTCACTGAACTCGCTCAAGCGCCGCGGCTTGCTGGTCTGCGTCGGCACAGCATCGGGCGCCATTCCGCCATTTGATCCCGTGTTGCTGGCCATGAAGGGATCTGTCTTCATGACGCGCCCGGCGCTTGCCGATTACATCGCCGATCCGGCGGAAAAGGCGGCGCTGGCGAACGAGCTGTTTGCCCACGTCGCCAGCGGCAAAATCAATATTCAGATCAATCAGCGCTACAGCCTGGAAGACGCGGCGGCGGCCCACCACGATCTGGAGTCGCGCAGCACGACTGGTTCTTCCATCTTTATCATCTGAGGAGGCGGTCATGCGGATTGAGCAATTGACTTGCAGCATAGGTGCAGAGGTAATGGGCGTCAGTCTCGCCGATGCGGTCCACGATGAGGCGCTGTTTACCGAAATCAGATTGCAGCTGGTCAAGCATAGGGTGCTGTTTTTGCGCGATCAGGATATCAGCCGGGCCGAGCATGTTGCCTTTGCACGCCGCTTCGGCGAGCTGGAGGATCACCCGGTTGCCGGCAGCGACCCGGATTACCCGGGTCTGGTGCAGATTTACAAGACGCCTGAGCAGCCGAATGCGCGCTATGAAAATGCCTGGCATACCGATGCCACCTGGCGCGCGGCGCCGCCATTCGGCTGCGTATTGCGCTGCGTGGAAACGCCGGATGTCGGCGGCGATACGATTTGGGCAAATATGGTTCTGGCATACGAAAACTTGCCTGAAGACATCAAAAACAAGATTGCAGCATTGCGTGCGCGTCACAGCCTTGAAGCCAGTTTTGGCGCCGCCATGCCCATCGAAAAGCGTCTGGCGTTGAAAGCGCAATTTCCCGATGCGGAACATCCGGTGGTCAGGATACATCCCGATACCGGCGAAAAGATTCTGTTTGTGAATGCATTTACCACGCACTTCACCAATTTTCATACGCCAGCCAATGTCCGCTTCGGGCAGGATTGCGCGCCTGGTTCCAGCCTCTTGCTAAATTATCTGATCAGCCAGGCCAATATTCCTGAATACCAGGTGCGCTGGCGCTGGAAGAAAAACAGCGTTGCGATCTGGGATAACCGCAGCACCCAGCATTACGCGGTCATGGACTATCCGCCGTGCCATAGAAAGATGGAACGCGCCGGCATTGTCGGCGACCTGCCATTTTGAGTTCAAGCTAATTTTTAAATAAAACAGAATATTCCAAGGAGTCCACCATGCAATTTCTCGACGATTCATTGTTTCCGGAAAATCAACACAAGGTAGTCATCACAGTCGCGCCGTATGGTCCGGAATGGGAGCCGCGGGATTTTCCGGAAGATATTCCGCTCACCATGGAAGAACAGATTCAAAAAGCGGTGGATTGCTATAACGCCGGCGCCACGGTATTGCATCTGCATGTGCGCGAACTCGACGGCAAAGGCTCCAAGCGTCTGTCGAAATTCAATGAACTGATCGCCGGCGTCAAGGCTGCAGTGCCAGACATGATCATCCAGGTCGGCGGTTCGATTTCCTTCGCCCCGGAAAGCGACGGCGAAGCTGCCAAATGGCTGTCGGATGACGCACGCCATATGCTGGCTGAGCTTTCGCCGAAACCGGACCAGGTGACCGTGGCGATCAACACGACGCAGATGAATATTACAGAGTTGATGATCCGCTCAGAGCTGGCGGGGACTTCATTGATGGAACCTGGCTATTACGAGGCTTACCGAGAAATGACCGTGCCTGCCGGCCCAGGCTGGGTGGAAGAGCACTTGCGTCGCTTGCAGGCGGCCGGCATCCAGCCGCATTTCCAGCTGACAGGCATGCATGCGCTGGAAACGCTGGAACGGCTGGTGCGCCGGGGCGTCTACACAGGCCCCTTGAATGTAACCTGGATTGGCATCGGCGGCGGCTTTGACGGACCAAATCCGAATAATTTCATGCAGTTCATTAACCGTCTTCCTGATGGCGCATGCTTGACCGCGGAATCGCTGATGCGCTACGTATTGCCATTCAATATGATCGCGATGGCGATGGGCTTCCATCCACGCTGCGGTATCGAAGACTGCATCATGGACCAGCATGGAAAGCGCATGACGTCTGTGCAGCAGATCGAGCAGTGCGTACGCATTGCCCGTGAACTGGGGCGTGAAGTGGCAAGCGGCAAGGAAGCGCGGGAAATCTACAAGATTGGCGTCCAGTACAAGAGTGCGGAAGAGACGCTGGCAAAACTCGGCATGGCGCCCAACCGCGTGCAAGGCGAGCGAGGTTTTCCACTACGGGAAGCGCAAACACAGTAAGCCACAGCCATACATCATGATAAATGCAAACCGGAGCAGAGCTATCTGCCCGAGTTTGCAAGCTTAGAATCGCAAAAAAAGCGATCTACACCGGAGACAATCTTGGCTTATCACTACACATCATCTGGCGTGGACGCGAGTCCGGTCGTCAATGTCACGCGGCGTTACGCCTGGCTGGTTTTTGCACTGACCTTGGGATTGCTGATCTCTGACTACATGTCGCGTCAGGTGCTCAATGCGGTATTCCCGATGATCAAAGCCGAATGGAATCTATCCGATTCCCAGCTGGGCGCCTTGGGAGGCATCGTTGCCCTGATGGTCGGGTTGCTGACATTTCCTCTTTCCTTGTTCGCGGATCGCTGGGGGCGGGTTAAAAGCCTGGTGCTGATGGCGACGTTGTGGAGCCTGGCGACGCTTGCCTGCGGCTTGTCGCAATCGTATCACCAGATGTTTCTGGCGCGGTTTTTTGTCGGCGTCGGTGAAGCTGCATACGGCAGTGTAGGGGTAGCCTTGGTGCTATCCGTCTTTCCTGCCAATCTGCGTTCCACGCTGACGGCGGCATTCATGGCCGGCGGCTTGATAGGTTCCGTTCTTGGCGTCGGTTTGGGCGGCATGCTGGCCACGCACTTCGGCTGGCGCTGGTCGTTTGGATACATTGCCTTGTTCGGCCTGCTGCTCGCCATCCTCTTTCCACTGTGCCTGAGAAAGAACAGAGCGGCTCTGGATCATCCGAACGGTACTGGATTCCCGCAAGCCTCTGCCGCATTCAAAGGCCAGCGCGCGCCACTGATTGGCTTGTTCGCGACCAGGTCCGTGTTGTGCGCCTATGCCGGAAGCGGCCTGCAGCTGTTCATTATCAGCGCCCTGGTCGGCTGGATGCCGAGCTATCTGAACCGGTCTTACCAGATGATGCCGGACAAGGCCGGCATTCTCGCCGCTGCATTTTTAATCAGCGCCAGTCTGGGCATGGTTCTGTGCGGCATGGCGAGCGATCGTCTGGGACGCAATTCGCCGGTACGGAAAGTGAAGCTGGTCATCGGTTTTTGCATTGCCAGCGGCGCCTTGCTGATGTTTGCCTTTCAATTGCCCTTGGGCTCCAGCCAGCTCATTTTCATTGCCTTGGGCATGTTTTTTGCTGCCGGATCGGCGGGTCCGGCAGGCGCCATGGTCGCTAATCTGACCAGTCCTTCCATCCACGGCACCGCATTCGCGACGCTGACTTTGGCAAACAATTTACTAGGCTTCGCACCCGGTCCGATCGTGACCGGAATTCTGGCGGACCGGCTAGGCCTGCAAGCGACATTGCAGTTGATTCCTTTGATCAGCATAGCCTCAACTCTGGTGTTCGTGATTGGTAAGCATTATTACGAAAACGATCTGAGCAAAGTCGCATCGCTGGCCGTGGAAAAAAATATCGCGACATGCTAACCGAGACCGGCCGACATGCCGTTACGCAGATTCTGTTGAGAGGCAAAGCGCAATGACAGCGACATCGCAGGTGCTTCCAAAAATGGATATAGCCATCGGTCAAAGGAAGTTTGCCCGCATCGATGGAAAAGATATCGCAATTTTCAATGTCGACGGAGATATCTATGCGATTGACGATAGCTGCCCGCATTCGGGTGCCTCGCTGTTTCGCGGCAGGCTGGATGGCTACATGCTGAAGTGCCCCGCGCATGGCTTGAGTTTCGATATTCGTAGCGGATGCATGAAATATGGCCCAGGCATGGTTGTCCGCACTTATGCAAGCAAACAGATTGATGGAGAAATCGTGATCGATTGCTCAGAAGTAAAGAACGCTGAATAGCAATATGTGCTGCAAGAACCGATCGCCATGGGCGTAAAACCGGCTCTTTTGATGGGCACCGAAGCGCCAATTTTAGCCAGCTCCGTTTTGTTCAAATTGAACATGCAAGCGAGAGGCTGAATTTTCACTAAACGCTTGAATCAAGGCTGACGCAATCCGCGTGAACGCCAGGCACCGTTTCGTCTGCAGTATTTGGAGAGTCGCTATGTTAGATCAAAAGAACAGCACCATTTTAATCGTTCCCGGACTGCGGGATCACGTGCCGGATCATTGGCAGAGTCTACTTGAGGCGCGCTTGTCGGCATTCAGGTCGGTTCCGCCGCTGGAGACAAACAAGCTGGATCTTGGCGCAAGGATCGCCGCGATCGAGAAAGCCATCGATGACATCGACGGCCAGATCATCGTCGTTGCACATAGCGGCGGAACCATCATGTTCGCGCATTGGGCGCAGACACATTCGACTGAAAAAATCCAGGGTGCTTTGCTGGCCGTCCCGCCGGATTTTGAAAAGCCGCTGCCACCGGGCTATCCGGCTATCGAGGAGTTGAGGGAAAACGGATGGTTGCCGGTGCCGCGCACGCCGCTTCCGTTTCGCTCCATCGTTACCGTCAGCGAGAACGACCCCCTGGGCGACATCGCAGCTGTCAGCGCGTTGGCCGGCGACTGGAACAGCCAGATCGTCAACCTGGGCAAGGTCGGACACTTGAACCCGGCTTCAGGATACGGGAACTGGCCGGAAGCGGATGTACTGATTCAACGGCTCATCGATCAGTGTTGATTGCCTGGAATTTCAGTTTTTCTTACTCAAGGCTTGATTCATTTTAAAGATCGAAGAAGCCGCATTTCTGTTTAAGGAGAAAAAGTAAAAGCCATAGACCTCAAAAACCTGATTTGCCGAGAATCGTGACGATTCTGTCTGAATTTTCAAAAAAATAGTTTGCTTCATCATTTAAAAAATATATCCGGGGACAAAGATGAAATTGAAGTTAGCAAGCATTGCAGCACTATCCTTAGTTACTTGCGCAGCATCTGCGCAATCTTCGGTCACTATCTACGGCATGGTCGATTCCGGGATATTGTCGATATCGAACAATTCCAATCCGGCCTTGGGTTATCTGCCTAACGCGAGCAATGGCGGCGCAGTCGTCGGTGTCAAGGACGGCGGGATGGGCCTGAGTTTCTGGGGTATCCGCGGTTCCGAGGATATTGGCAACGGCATGAAAGCCAACTTCAATTTACGCGGCAATTTTTCTACCCAGACGGGGGCGGGCGGCGGTCCCAATTCATCGGGCGGAACTTCCATGTTCAATCAGGAAGCCAATGTCGGCCTTTCCGGCGATTTCGGTTCGATCAAGGCTGGCCGCGTCATCGCGCCAGTGTTTTACGCATTTGCCGCGACGGATGTGCGTGGCGGGGCATATTTTGGCAGTAGCTTGACCGGCCTGATCGGCATGAACAGTGCAACAGGGGCTTTTGCCGGCAGCAATTCAAATGCCGCCATCGCCACCATCTACAATGACAATGCGATCGTCTATGTTTCTCCTAAAATCTCCGGAATCACGGCCAGTTTTGAATATGCATTTGGTGAAGTTGCAGGAAATGCGGCGGCCGGCAGGCAAATCGTCGGGACCCTGGCTTACGATGGTCCTCGTTTGAAACTAGACGCCATTTATTACAGCGGCAATGACAATGGCATCGTTGCATCCCTCAATCCCCAGGGGCACACCACCAACCGCCTGATGCAGATCGGCGCGCTGTACACCTTCGAATCCTTATCGTTGAGCGTGGGATACTGGAAGGCTGAAAATCCGACCTTCCCAGGCGCTGGAGTCAATCCTGCCAAATTTGGTGGCGCGGCAACCACAGGCCGCCTCAGCATGATGAACTATGGGGCAGGGTATCGCATTTCTCCCCAGCTCAATCTGACCTCCGGCGTGTACAGCATCAAAGACGGCAATAACGCAGCGAACAAATCCGTCATGTATGTGGTCGGCGCCGATTACGCGCTGTCGAAGAGCACCAAGCTGTACCTGGAAGCAGCCGACGTCAATAACCACGGCAGCAATATGAACCAGTCTCCTGTCTATGCACAACCGGTAACGGCAGGCGTGAGTACGCATGCATGGATGGCAGGCATCAACCATAGGTTTTAATCTGAAGAGGGCCGCGCCGCTGTCTGGTGCGGCCTTTTTTAGCTAAATATCTTTTTAAATCATGTCATTGCAGAATTTTATTAATGTTTTTATTTAATTCCATGAGGCTTTGCCGTTACATCTGCATCCTTGTAATTAATTAATTCGTTGATTAATCTTTGATGCATGACCACCCCCGCGCCAGTACGCGGCCGACCGCTGGCATCCGACCAGGACAGCCGCGAAAAGCTGCTCGACACCGCCACCCTGCTGTTTTCGTCGCAGGGCATCGCGGCCACCACGGTCGCCGCTGTCGCGCGCCAGGCCGGGGTCACCGCCGCCATGGTGCACTACTACTTCAAGAACCGCGACCAGCTGATCGAAGCCGTGGTCGACGAACGGGTCAGCCTGTTCATCCGCAGCATCTGGGATCCGATCAGCGGCGATCAGCCGCCGGAGCAGATGATCATGGGGATTGTCGACAGGATGATCAGCACCACGGAAAAAATGCCCTGGATGCCGGCCCTGTGGATACGCGAAGTCCTGAGCGACGGCGGTCAGCTGCGCGAGCGCATGGTGCGGCGGGTGCCGCTGGCCAAGCTGGCGCTGTTTGCCGACAGCATCGCGCGCAGCCAGCAGGCGGGCCAGCTCAATCCGCAGCTGCGCCCTGACCTGATTTTCATTTCCGTCATCGGCCTGACCATGCTGCCGCTGGCGATGGCGCGTACCTTGAAGGACAGGCCGTCATTGCCGATTGCGCACAAGCTGGCGCTGATGGACAAGGCGGTTCTGGTGCGCCATATCAAAGCGCTGCTGTTGCACGGGTTGGCCATGCCTGGCGCGACCCTCTCTGACGACTAACCGGGGATTTCCATGCATACCAGCCTGGCCGATCATTGCAAGCAGCTTGCCCGTCCTGCCGGCATCGCGGGCGCGGTTTTCAGCTACCTGGCGCTGGCGGCGTGCACGCCGGCCAACGATAACGACTGGCAGGGCTATGTCGAAGGCGAATATGTGTATGTCGCGGCGTCGCAGGGCGGCCGCCTGGACCGGCTGTCGGTGCAGCGCGGCCAGCAGGCGGCGCTGGACGCGCCCTTGTTTGCGCTGGAAGCGGGCGATGAAAGCGCTGCCCACAACCAGGCGCAGCGTCAGCTGAAAGCCGCCGAAGCGCAGCTGGCCGACATCCAGAGCGGCAAGCGGCCGCAGGAACAGGAGGTGACGCGGGCGCAGCTGGCGCAAGCGCAGGCGACGGCGCTTAAAGCCACATTGCAGTTACACCGCGACGAATTGCAGTTCCAGGCCGGCGGCATCGCGCGCCAGCAGCTCGACGACTCGCGCGCGGCAGCCGAGACGGCGAACGCCCAGGTGCGGCAGTGGCAAAGCCAGTTGACGGTGGACCGCTTGCCTAGCCGCGAAGCCCAGGTGCGGGCGCAACAGGCTCAAGTCGCCGCCGCCCAGGCGGTGCTGGCGCAGGCCGACTGGAAGCTCGGCCAGAAAACGGTGACGGCAACCCGCGCCGGATTGGTGTTCGATACCATGTACCGAGAAGGCGAATGGGTGGCGGCCGGCAATCCGGTGCTGCGCATGCTGCCGCCGGAAAACGTCAAGATCCGCTTCTTCGTGCCGGAAACCACCCTCGGGCGCTTCAAGCTCAATCAGGCGCTGACGCTCAGCTGCGACGGCTGCCCGGCCAACGTGGCGGTGCACGTTTCCTATATTTCCACCGAATCCGAGTACAACCCGCCCATCATCTACAGCAACCAGTCGCGCGCCAAGCTGGTGTACATGATCGAAGCGCGGCCGGCGCCGGCCGATGCGCTCAAGCTGCATCCGGGCCAGCCGGTGGAAGTGAGGCTGCAATGACGGCCATCGCCAGCGAACCTGGCAACGGCGCTGGCAGCGATGCCGAAAAGACGGGCGGTGACCTGGTGGTCGATGTCGACCGCATCAACAAGCATTTTGGCAGCAAGCATGTGGTGAAAGATCTGTCGCTGCAGGTCCGGCGCGGCGAGATCTTCGGCTTCCTGGGGCCGAACGGCAGCGGCAAGACGACTTCGATCCGCATGATGTGCGGCTTGCTGACGCCGGATTCCGGCCATGGCACCTGCATGGGCTTCGATATCATCAAGCAGAGCGACCAGATCAAGCGCCGGGTCGGCTACATGACGCAGAAGTTCTCTTACTGGGATGACCTCAGCATCCGCGAAAACCTGGATTTCGTGGCGCGCATCTACGGCATGCAACGGCGCAAGGAAGTGGTCGACCAGAGCCTGGAGAAACTCGGCCTGAGCAGCCGCGCCAAACAGCTCGCCGGCTCGCTTTCGGGCGGCTGGAAGCAGCGGCTGGCGCTGGCGGCCAGCATGTTGCACCAGCCGGAACTGCTGTTGCTGGACGAGCCGACCGCCGGCGTCGATCCGGCCGCGCGCCGCGATTTCTGGGAGGAGCTGCACCGGCTGGCAGCGCAAGGCATCAGCGTGCTGGTCAGCACCCATTACATGGACGAGGCCGAACGCTGCCACAAGCTGGCTTACCTGGCTTACGGCAAGCTGCTGGTGCAAGGCACCGCCGCCGAAGTGGTGGCGGGCCAGGGGTTGAGCACCTGGGCGATTTATAACAGCCGCGACAGCGACATCCGCGACAACAAGCTGGTCGGCCTGTCGCAGCAACTGCATGGGCAGCCGGGAGTCGACCAGCTGGTGGTGTTCGGCACCTCGCTGCATGTCTGCGGCAAGGATGCCGCCTTGCTGGAGCAGACCCTGCGCCGCATTACCGCCGGTCACGGCCTGCGCATGGAAGCGATCGACACCAGCCTGGAAGACGTCTTCATCTACATGATGAACCGCTCCACCGACAATTTCGAGGAGTAGTCATGAGCGGCTTTTCGGGGTTTTCGGGTTTCTCATTCAACCGCTGGTGGAGCATCGTCCTCAAGGAATTCCTGCAGCTGATGCGCGACCGCGTCACGGTGCGCATGATCACCGTGATCCCGGTGATGCAGATGGTGCTGTTCGGCTTTGCCATCAACAGCGATCCCAAGCATATGCCGACCGCCGTCATCGCCGCCGATCACAGCGAGTTCACGCGCACCTTCATCGCTGCCATGAAGGCGTCCGACTATTTCGATATCGTCGCCGAACTGCCCAACGAAGCGGCGGCCCGCAGCGCGCTGGCGCAGGGCAAAGTGCTGTTCGTCCTCAACATTCCGGCCAGCTTCACGCGCGACCTGCTGCGCGGCCAGCGGCCTGCCTTGCTGGTCGAGGCTGACGCCACCGACCCTACCGCCACCGGCATGGCGCTGGCGGCCTTGCCGCAACTGGTGCAATCGGTCGCCGACAAGGACTTGAAAGGCGCGCTGGCGAAGTTCAGCGGCGGCGCGCCAGCCTTCGAGGTTCAGGTGCAGCGCCTGTATAACCCGGAAGGCGTGACCCAGTACAACGTCGTGCCTGGCTTGATGGGCGTGATCCTGTCGATGACCATGGTGATGATGACGGGCCTTTCCATGACCCGCGAACGCGAGCGCGGCACCATGGAAAACCTGCTGGCGACGCCGGTCTCGCCGATCGAAGTCATGAGCGGCAAGATCATGCCGTATATCGCGATCGGCCTGATCCAGGCCACCATCATCCTGCTCGGCGCCCGTTTCATGTTCCATGTGCCGTTTGCCGGCAGCGTGCTGGCGATCTACCTGGCGGCGCTGCTGTTCATCGCCGCCAGCCTGACGGTTGGCATCACCTTGTCCTCGATCGCGCAAAACCAGTTGCAGGCGATGCAGCTGACCATGTTCTATTTCTTGCCGAACATCCTGCTGTCCGGCTTCATGTTCCCGTTCCAGGGCATGCCGAGGTGGGCGCAGTTCATCGGCAACCTGCTGCCGCTGACCTATTTCAACCGCCTGATACGCGGCATTCTGCTGAAGGGCAACGGCTGGGTCGACCTGTGGCCGAGCGTCTGGCCGCTGATGCTGTTCACGGTGATCGTGATGGGCATTGCGCTGCGCTTTTATCGCCGTACCCTGGATTGAGGGAGTCATCATGCAGCCAGCAGCGATGCTAGTCCGAATGCGGTGTGCGGCAAGGCTGGCCTTGTGCCTGGCGATCAGCGCTGCGCTCAGCGCCTGCGCGGTCGGGCCGGATTTCCAGGCGCCGGCGGCGCCGGCCGTGGTGCAATACACGGCCGGCGTGCAGCCGCAGGCCACGGCAGCCAGCGGCGGCGCGGGCGGCGTGGCTCAGCAGTTTGACGCCGGCATGGATATTCCGGCGCAATGGTGGCAGCTGTTTCATTCGCCGCAGCTGGATACGCTGGTGCGCACGGCGTTAGACAACAGTCCGCAGATTGCGCAGGCAAAAGCGACTCTGCGCCAGGCCAGCGCAACGCTGCAGGCGGAAACCGGCGCCACCCGCTATCCGCGAGCCGATCTGCAGCTGGGCGGCGCGCGCCAGCAGATCGACACCACTGCGCTAGGGATTCCGAATGTGCCGCAGGCCGGGCCGTTCAACCTGTACAACGCCTCGCTCAATGTGTCCTACACCATCGACGCTTTCGGCGCCAACAGCCGCATGCTGGAAGGCTTGCAGGCACAGGCGCAGAACCAGGCAGAAGAATTGCGGGCAGCGCGTCTGGCATTGGCGGGCAATGTCGTCACGGCGGCCATCAGGCAGGCCGTGTTGCAGACTCAGATCGCCTGCACGTTGCAGATGCTGCAGCTGCAGCGCCAGCAGCTCGCCATTATGCAGCAGCAGCTGGCCGCCGGCGGCATTGCCGAGCGCGATCTGAAGAACCAGCGCGCCTTGGTGGCGCAAAACGAGGCAGCTTTGCCGGGGCTGCAGCAGCAAATGGCGCAGGTCAGCCATCAGCTGGCGGTCTATCTGGGGCAGGCGCCTGGCGCGGCAACGCTGGCGCCGCTAGATCTGGATGCGCTGACGCTGCCGCAGCGGCTGCCGCTCAGCCTACCTTCAGCGCTGGCGCGCCAGCGTCCCGACATCCGCGCCGCGCAAGCCACGCTGCACCAGGCCAGCGCCCAGGTCGGGGTGGCCACGGCCGGCCTTTATCCGCAGCTGACTTTGTCGGGCAGCGCCGGCGCGGAACAGACGCATATCGCCGATATCGCCAATAGCCTGAATGTCTGGAGCCTTGGCCTGAAGCTGATGCAGCCCTTGTTCCACGGCGGCGAACTGCGCGCCAAAAAACGTTCCGCGGTCGCCGCCTATGATGCGGCCGCGGCCGGCTATCAGCAAACGGTGCTGCAGGCCTTGCAGCAGGTGGCGGACAGCTTGCGCGCGCTGGAGCACGATGCGCTGGCGCTGCAGGCGAGGACGCAAGCGGCCGAAAATTCCCGCGACAGCCTGGCGATCGCCTTGAAACAGTATCAGACCGGCGGCGTCAGCCATCTGAGTTTGCTGGACGCTCAGCGTCAAAGCCTGCAGAACGAGCTTGACCGCAGCGTGGCGCAGGCGGCGCGCTATGCCGATACCGCGGCGTTATTGCAGGCGCTGGGCGGAGGCTGGTGGAATGAAGCAGGTGCGGCGCAGGATCCGCATTAGCGGCCTTTTGCGCCGATATAGGCAAGCACCGGTTCCAAGCCTTGAATGACAGGCGCGCCGCTGATCACGGCATCGGCCGAGCACCAGGGATAAGGCAGGACGGAGACCCATTCCATGACATCGTCGCGTACCTCCGGCGGCAGCGTTTGCATGGCTTCTATCGTGATCGACAGGCGTTGCGCCAGATGGGATTCTGCGGCGAAGAACCAGTCGTAGCGGCCGCAGCCGACGCGCACGGCGCGGCTTTCCTTTTCCGTCATGGCGACCAGCCAGTCGCAGGAAAAAACCGTTTCCTGATTCTTCGGCGGCACTGCCAGGCAAAAGGTATAGATATTCTCGTACATCTGGCCAAAGCGGCGCACCAGCAGGTCCGCGATATGCTCGCGTCCTGCCGTCGCCGGCGGAAACGTGATGGCGCCGCTGTTGACCGCCATGGCCAGGCTGGCGTCTTCAGTGAAGGCGCGCGCCATCAGGTGCGGCCGGTTGCCGTCCTTGGCCTGGATGTAGGCCAGGATGGAATTGGATGGTGTGCGCATGCAGGATACCTCTGGTGGCGGGGCTGGCAAAGACGACAGCGCCTATTATCGGTCAGGCAGTGTTTGTGTGCTGGCCGGCCATCGATGGCCGCGGATGGCTAAGCCAGCGCGGCCGGCAATTCGTTCTTCAGGAAATCGACAAAGGCCCTGACTGCCGGCGCCAGGCCGCGGCGCGACGGGAACAGCACCACCAGGTGGCCGGCCCTGGGGCGCCACTCCGGCAGCACCACTTGCAGCGTGCCTGCCGCCAGTTCAGCGGCACAGGCGTAGCGCGGCAGGGTAGCGACGCCCATGGCGGCCAGCGCCGCTTGCTTCAGCACGGACAAATTGTCGCTTTGCAGCCTGAGTTTGCCGATCGGCGCCTGGTGCCTGGCCTCATCCGGTCCTAGCAGGCGCCAGCTGGCTTCGCTGTCGCTCAGCGGCGCATAGTACAAGGCGTCGGCCTCGGCCAGCGCCGCCAGGTCGTCAATCGGCCCATGCTGCGCCAGGTATGGCGGACTGGCCGCCAGCGTCCAGTGCACCGAGCAGAGACTGCTTTGCACCAGGCTCGACGATTCCAGCTGGGCGCCGATGCCGCGCACCACGACATCGATGTTTTCTTCTATCAGATCGATCTGGCGGTTGCTGGCCTGGACCATCAGGCGCACCTTGGGGAACTGCTGCATGAAGCGCGGCAGCAGGTGCGGCAAGGCAATGTCCGCGACTGCCATCGGCAGGCTGACGCGCACCGTGCCGCTAGGCTCGCCCAGGCGCTTGCGCACCGCATCTTCGCCGGCATGCGCCTCGGCGACCATTGCGGCGCAATGGCGGTACAGTTCCTGGCCGGCCTCGGTCAGGCTCATGCGGCGCGAAGTGCGCTGCAGCAGGCGGGCGCCGAGGCGCGCTTCCAGCTGCGTAATGCGGCGTGAAATGCGCGACTTCGGGATCCCCAGCGCATCGCCGGCCGCGGTAAAACCGCGCCGCTCGACTACCTGGGCAAACAGATAAAGGTCATTCAGGTCGATCGCCAGAGGATTCATGGGGGCTTTGTTCGTTTTATCGTTCCACCAGCGAAACGATAGGTTGTCATTTTGCACCTTTTCCCATGATCGTTGCAAGCGCATCATGGATCCCAGGCAAAGAAAGCAATTGCCGCTCACCAGAAACTACCTACATTACCTACAGGAGAATCACATGAAACACAGCAAATTTATCCAGGCTGGCGCCATCGCCGCTCTGGCTTTCTCGCTTTTCGCCGCTAACCTTGCCGCAGCCGCCCCGGTTGCCGCGGCCGACGCACAGGTCCTGAGCGGGAACGCCTATCTCACCCCGCAATCGCGCGACGATACCGTGCTGCTGCTGGTCGATCATCAGGTCGGCCTGTTGACTGGCGTACGCGACATGCCCGTTGCCGAGCTCAAGCATAACGTGGTGGCGCTGGCCAAGGCGGCGCAGGCATTGGGCGTGCCCGTGATCATGACGGCTACCATGCCGGACGGCATGTGGGGGCCGACCATTCCGGAACTGCGCGCGGCCTTGCCAGGCGTGCCGGTAATCAGCCGCAAAGTGGTCAATGCCTGGCAAGATCCGCAGGTGCAAGCGGCGATCCGTAAAACCGGGCGCAAGCAAATCCTGATCGCCGGCGTTTCGCTGGAAGTCTGTGCTACTTTCCGGGCCCTGTCCGCCAAGGCCGCCGGCTACGATACGCGCGTGGTGCTGGATGCCTCAGGCACATTCAATGACGCCAAGCGCACGGTCGGCTTGCAACGGCTGGCCGGCGCCGGCGTGCCGGTGACCGACTATGCCACGGCGGCAGTCGAAATGCTGCGGGATAACACCGACCCGAAGGCACAGGATGTCTATGCCGCGCTGGACATGCCGTTCGCCAATCTGGTCTGGCAGCTGCACAGCGCGTTCAGCAAGCAATAAAGCAGGCATCTTTCATCGGCAACAGGAGAATCCACATGAACAAGAGAATAGTTGTCTCGCCGGTGGTCGCCGGCCATGAAATGCGCATCGGCCAGGGCTTCAACGCCATGCATTTTACGGAAAGCGATTTCCAGGGAATGATCGATCCGGTCGTCATGCTGGACCACTTCCACATGACAGCGCCGACCTTCGAGCCGCATCCGCACGCCGGCATCTCGGCCGTGACCTATGTGTTTGAAGATTCCGCCAGCCCGCACCACAACTACGATTCGCTCGGCAACCAGGGGCCGATCCATGCCGGCGACCTGCACTGGTTCGTCGCCGGCCGCGGCGCGGTGCATACCGAGCAGCCGGAAGGCGAGAATCCGCATGTGCATGCCTTGCAGATTTTCGTGAACCTGCCTGCCGCGCAGAAGATGATGGCGCCGCATGCGCTGCATGTGGATGCCGCCGACATGCCTGTGTTCCAGGCGCCGGGGGTGCGGGTGAGGGTGGCGGCAGGCGAGTCCCAGGGCTTGCGCTCGCCGGCGCAGCTGCCGCAGCCGTTCACGTTGCTGGATGGTTTTCTGGAAGCCGGCGGCACTTTTGAACATGCGGTTCCGGCAGGCTGGAACGCCATGATCTACGCGGTGCAGGGCACGCTTGGCGTGAGCATGGATGCTTTCGCCTGCACCCAGCAGGTGACGGCCGGCCAGGCGCTGGGGAGCAGCGAGGCGAGCGCCGTCAGGCTGACTGCGGCAGACTCTGCCCACTTCGTGATCTTGTCCGGCCCTGCGCTCAGGGAACCAATGGTCAAGCACGGACCGCTGGTGATGAATACCCTGGAGCAGATGAACGACCGGCTGCGGGCTTACCGGCGTGGCGAATTCGGCCGGCTGGAGCTGCCTACCAGCCCGGCTGGCCATCTTTCCGCGGCAACAGATGCGGCTTGAAGCGCGCCGCCAGGAAGTCGACGAAGGCGCTGACCTTGGCCGACAGGTTGAGGCGCTCCGGGTAGACCGCAAAGATGTCGGATGGGGGCAGTGTCCAGTCTTCCAATACCTGGCGCAAGCGCCCGGAGCGCAGGTAAGGAGCGACATCCCATTCGGAACGCATCAGGATGCCGTGGCCGGCCAGCGCCCACGCCAGCACGGTTTCGCCGTCGTTGCTGCTGAGGGCGCCGCGCACCTTGACCGTCTCCTGGCGCTTGCCGCGGCTTAAATGCCAGCTGCCGTAGGCGGCTTCGTTTTCCCGCAGCACGATGCAGGCATGGGTCTGCAGGTCGCGCGGCGTGGCCGGCGCCGGATGCTGTTTCAGATAAGCCGGCGCGGCGCACAGCAGGCGGCGGTTGGCAGCGATCTTGCGCGCGATGATGCGTGCATCCGGCAGCTCGCCGATGCGGATGCCGATATCGAAGGCCTGGTCGGTCAGGTTCACAGGCCGTTCGGACAGTAGCAGCTGTACTTCCACCTCCGGAAAGCGCTTGCTGAATTCCGAGACGGCGGGGCCGATGTGCTTGCGGCCGAAGCCGAAACTGGCGTTGACCCGCAGCAGCCCCTTGGGCAGCGCCCGGCTGCTGCCGATAGTACGTTCCAGCGCTTCGATATCGGCCAGGATGCGGGCGCCGTCCGCCAGGTAAATTTCGCCCTCGTGCGTGACGCTCATGGTGCGCGTGGTGCGGTTCAGCAGGCGCACGCCCAGCCGCCGTTCAAGGTTCGCCAGCCGTTTGGTGACGGCCGGCGGGGTAAGGCCAAGCTCGCGCGCCAGCGCCGCAAGGCTGCCGGTCTTCACCAGGGCGGCAAAAAATGCCAGGTCGGAGAGTGTATTCATTATTAACTTGAGGGAAATAATAGAATCAATATTAATGAATTATAAATCGAACCGCCGGTTATACAATCTCTTCATCAAAAGGAGAGCGAGCGATGTTTCCAGGATTCGAGCATGGCGTGGCCGAAGTCAACGGCACACAGATCAAGTACATTCGCGGCGGCAGCGGTCCTGCATTGCTGCTGTTGCACGGTCATCCGCAGACCCATGTGATCTGGCACAAGGTGGCGCAGCAACTTGCCGGCCGCTTTACTGTCATTGCCGCCGATTTGCGCGGCTACGGCGACAGCGGCAAGCCTGCCGGCCTGGCGGATCACAGCAACTATTCCAAGCGCACCATGGGACAGGACCAGATCGCGCTGATGGCGCAGCTGGGATTTCCACAATTCCTGTTGATGGGGCATGACCGCGGCGGCCGCGTGGCTTACCGCATGGCGCTTGATCATCCTGAGGCGGTACGCAAGCTGGTGCTGCTGGATATCGCGCCGACGCTGGCCATGTACGAGCAGACCAGCATGGCTTTCGCCACGGCCTATTACCACTGGTTCTTCCTGATCCGGCCGGCGCCGTTCCCGGAGCTGCTGATCGGTTCGCATCCTGAGCAATACCTGAAGCACACGATAGGCGGCCGCAGCGCCGGCCTGGCGCCGTTCACGCCGCAAGCCTATGCCGAGTACCTGCGCTGCCTGAGCGATCCGGCGACCATCCACGGCATCTGCGAGGACTACCGCGCCAGCGCCGGCATCGACCTCGAACACGAAAGGCTGGACCTGGCCCAAGGCCGCAAGATCGCATGCCCGACCAAGGTCTTGTGGGGCGCCGACGGCGTCATCGAGAAATGCTTCGATCCGCTGGCGGAATGGGAGAAGCTGGCGACAGACCTGAGCGGCAAGGCGCTGTCCTGCGGCCACTACATTCCGGAAGAAGCGCCGGACCAGCTGCTGACGGAAGTCCTGCCATTTCTTGCCGATGGTTTTATCGATTGATCGCCGGAGATCATGCCATGCCACCTCGCACACTGTATAAAAAGCTGGTCGATAGCCATACCGTTGCCGTATTGGATGAGCAGCACGTGCTGCTGTATGCCGATCTGCACATCATGAACGAATACACCAGCCCGCAGGCATTCAGCAGCCTGCGCGCCGCCAGGCGCAGCGTGCTGCGGCCGCGGCAGCAGCTGGCGGTGGTGTCGCACATCATTCCGACGCATCCGGTCGGCGTCGCGCAGCGCGTGATCCTCGATCCGGCTTCGGCGCTGCAGGCCAGCAACCTCAAACGCAACTGCCGCGAATTCGGCATCAAGCTGTTCGACACCAACCATGAACTGCAGGGCATAGAACACATCATCGCCCCCGAACACGGCTGGATCCGGCCCGGCATGGTGGTGCTGTGCGGCGACAGCCACACGACTACCTACGGCGCACTGGGTGCCCTCGGCTTCGGCGTCGGCACTTCTGAGGTGGAGCACATACTGGCGACCCAGACCCTGGTCTACCGCCTGGCGCAAGACATGCGCATCAAGGTCGACGGCGTGCTGCCGGTAGGCACATCGGTCAAGGACCTGATCCTGCTGATCATCGCCCGCATCGGCGCCCAGGGCGCGCGTGGTTATGCGGTCGAATTTGCCGGCAGCACGATAGCGGCGCTGTCTGCCGAGGCGCGCATGACCTTGTGCAATATGGCGGTGGAAGCCGGCGCCAGGGCGGCCTTGATCCGTCCTGACCAGACGACTTACGACTATATCCGCGAGAAAGCGCAGGATCTGAGTACGCAGGATTTCGAGCAGGCGCTTGGCGACTGGCGGCAGCTCTACAGCGATGAAGGCGCCGTCTTCGATGTCGAACATGTGTTCGCGGCGCAGGAAGTCGCGCCGTTTGTCACCTGGGGCACCAGCCCTGATCAGGCGATTGCGGTCAATGCCTTGATTCCCGATCCGCTGCAGGCAGGCGACGCCCATGCGGCGGCAGCGACCGCCCAAGCCTTGCAATACATGGGTCTGTCGGTCGGCGCCGCGATCGCCGGCTTGTCGGTGGACCGTGTCTTCATCGGCTCCTGCACCAACGGCCGCATCGAGGATCTGCGCATCGCCGCCGCCATCGTCAAAGGCCGGCAGGTGGCGCCGGCAGTGCGGGCGATGGTGGTGCCCGGCTCCGGCGCGGTGCGCCGCCAGGCTGAGCAGGAAGGCTTGGCCGCCATCTTCATCGCCGCCGGTTTTGAATGGCGCCAGCCAGGATGCTCGATGTGCCTGGCGATGAACGACGATGTGCTGGCGCCGGGCGAACGCTGCGCTTCCACCACCAACCGCAATTTCGAAGGGCGCCAGGGCAGGGGCGGGCGCACCCATCTGATGAGTCCGGCGATGGCCGCCGCCGCTGCGCTCAGCGGCTGTATCTGCGATGTCCGCATTTTGGAGAAGCAGCATGTCTGAACATAAACGCATCGAAGGCATCGCCGCGCCGCTGCTGATCGACAACCTCGATACCGACCAGATCATGCCCAAGCAGTTCCTGCGCACGATCACCAAGGAAGGATTGGACCGGGGCGTGCTGTTCGACCTGCGCTGCCATCCGGATGGCAGTCCCAAGCCGGATTTTGTGCTGAACCGCCCTGAATACAAGGACGCCAGGATCCTGGTCGGCGGCGCCAATTTCGGCTGCGGCTCCAGCCGCGAACACGCGGTGTGGGGCTTGCAGCAGCTGGGCGTGGAAGCCGTCATAGCACCAAGCTTTGGCGAGATTTTTTTCAGCAACGCTCTCAATAATCGCTTGCTGTTGATCGTCCTGGAACAAGAGCAGATTGCCTTGCTGCTGCAGGCGTCGGCCGCCAACGGGCACAGCCTTGCGATAGATCTGGAACAGATGCAGCTGTCGTGCGGATCGCTGGCATGCGCTTTTACGCTGGCAGAACGGCACAGGAAAATGATCGTCGAGGGCCTGGACATGGTGGGCGCGACCTTGCAACTGCTACCCGAGATCACCGCTTTCGAGAAACGCCATGCAGCAGCAAGTCCGTGGGCCAGGGTCTTGCCGGCAGGTGAGGACAATCATGGGCATATTGCATGATTTGCGCTAGCATCGGGTAGAAGGCGCCTTGGGGCGCCAATTGAATTCGAATGCCAGGTGATGAAAGAAACAAGGTTCAGTATCGCGCCGATCCGCGCCGAGCACGCCGCGCAATTCCACCAGGTGCTGGACGCGATCGCACGTGAACGTATTTATCTTGGCCAGACAGAAGCACGGTCGCCGGCCTGGGTCAGCGAATTCGTCGCCAATAATATCAAGCACGATCACGCACAGCTGGTTGCCCTGCACGGCGACCAGATGATCGGCTGGTGCGACATCCTGCCGCATCCCTTGCCGGGTTTCGGCCACGGCGGCACACTCGGCATGGGCGTGATCAAGCCGTGGCGCGGCCAAGGCGTCGGCCAGGCACTGCTGGCAGCCACCATCGACAGCGCCCTGAGCCGCGGCATCACGCGGGTCGAACTGGAGGTCTATGCCGGCAATGCCGCCGCGATCGGGCTCTACCGCAAACATGGCTTTGTCGTGGAGGGCGTGAAACGCAAGGTCCGGATCCTGGATGGGCGTCATGATGACGTGGTCATGATGGCGTTGCTAGTACCGGCGGATTTTTGAGATAGTCATTTCCGCCATTCGTTGCACTGAGTAATGATCTACACACTTTCACGCCATTGCATTTTGGCTGCGAGAGTTATGGCTCCTACAAAGCATTCTCGCAGGGAAATTGGAGCGACGAAATTGATCCCGTCTGGATAGGCGTTGCTTGTCAATTCTTTATTGCTTATGCTATGCGCCCCGCCAAGGCATCGATTGAATTATCTAGTACAAGCAAAGAATGAAAACAGGTGCCAGAATATTTCGCTAGGCACCTGTTTTTAAAAAAATCAAAAATTTATTTGTAATGTTGATTATGAAACTGACACATCACCAATTAGACAATATCCGGCACTATCTTTATTAGCATAGACGGAGATTGGACTTTTCGTTACTTTAGCGGACAGTATTGTGGCAACAATTGCATTATAATTCGTCGCATTGGAATCAATATAAGCCCAGCCGTTTCCATTGCATTTCGCAGTGCCAGAAACGTATACCCTAAAATCCATATTATGACTGGTACCACCTGAGGCTACAACTTCAATTCCGACTACGGTTCCAGTTAAGACGCCATCCCATGCACTGGCTGGCCCAGAAAATAGAACAATGGCTGCAACTGCTGCGGAGAAAATTTTACGCATTTTATTTCCTATAATTTAAATTAACTGAAGAGTTTTATTGGGTTTCAATAAATTCGATACTGCTTTTTGTTTCTATATTTGAATCAATCGCGCAACAACATGTTTAAAACAGGAATAATTTTTGGCCCATTAATGCTGGCTAAGTAAGGGTCGTAAATTTCAGTCGGAATAATATCTACCTTGCCATTCCCATCAGTGGTGATTGTCACGACTGACTGTTCAATATAAGCTGCCCGTCCTGACGTGCCAGAGTCACATCTGGCTAATCCAGGATAGGATGCCTCTATCCTGTAAGAGAGACTGCTGTTTGGTTGAAGATATAGTTCAGTAGGCAAGTCTATGCTGCTGCGTGCATAAAGATCACCTTGCCTTTTTAATCTGTAATAGACGCCAAGCGCCTGCCATACATCTTTTGCAAGGCCAGCTTGGGTATAGGAAAGATCCCACTGATCGCTGTATGGGTAATCTTTAGATGCCATGGAAGTTATCAGTTTTTCTGATCTATCCGCAGCAACTCTATAAACGGAAATCTGCGGGACCCTTACTGCATACCATCTTTCATAATGAGTTTTATTGGTGCCTACATATATTGATTGACCACAATAAGAATTTTTGCTCAAGATATTGTAATTAATTCTAGCGATACCGTAATCAAGTGAATATTTGTAGCTTGCGCTTAATGCGCCAATTGGCTGGCTCTCATATGGCAATATTGAGTTATCAACAGCAATGTTGATGGCATCGTTTTTCTGATTTGAGTCAAGACTGGAGTTGTTGATTATTTCGTTCAATTTACCAGAGACATTTTTAATTTGCTCCCATCCTAACTGAGTGACGCTAGCAGGATTGTTCTTGACGTAGAACGAGACTTTTTCACCAATTTGATTTGTGAATGTTCGGATATCACCGGTTAACAAAGAACCCGCAATATTATTGAATGAGACATCAATATCATACGGCTCGCCCAGGTCAGGGAGAGTAGTTTGAGCGTGTAAGAAAGTTGTTGAACATAAAAGCACGGGAATTAATGCTAAATTAATAGAAAGATTAAAATTTTTAATCACAGTAATAGACTCTTTATGTTTAATGGTTAAAGTTAAATCATCACTTCAAGGCAAGGTATTGTCGGAATCTATATATATCAATGCGGCATGCCATTTCCCAACAGCTGCTGACTGGCGGTGAAAGAGGGGATGGTTTGCGTCTGCAATTTCAATCGTCGCTAACGACTGAAAATTCACTTAAATTTGTTTCAATTAGTTTCAAATTGTAACAAATTGAAACGAAAAAAATAGTGCTTTGTAAAAATATTTCCACGGCCAAAGGAGTTTCAGTTGCGCGGGCAATATATGTGGGTGGTAAAGGGTAGTTACGCCACGGGCGCAACGTTTGGGGTTAGCCAACGCGATTTTTGCAATTTCGCTACACTGTCAGACCAATAGCAAACAGGCTTCAACCATGCAAAATACCTATCAGAACCGCCAGTGGTTTTACGTCAAGCGTCCGGATGGACGCGTCGGCAATGATCATTACGAGCTGCGCGAAAGCGAACTCGACGGCGAGCTGGCGACCAATGAAGTGATCCTGCGCGCCAAATACATTAGCGTCGATCCGTATATCCGCATCCAGCAGCACGAGCGCAATACCTACGATGTGCCGCATCCGCTCGGGATCGTGCAGCGCGCCGGCGTGGTCGGCGAAGTCGTGGCTTCGGCCAGCCCGCTGTACCAGGCCGGCGACTGGGTCTCGGCCTACAGCGGCTGGCAATTGTATGCGCGCTGCCATCACAGCGAACTGACCAAACTCGATCCGAGCGCGGCGCCAGTCTCCACGGCGCTGGGCGTGCTGGGCATGCCGGGCCGCACCGCCTGGTTCGGCCTGACCGAAGCCGGCCGTCCGCGTCCGGGCGATACCCTGCTGGTCTCTGGCGCCGCGGGTGCGGTCGGTTCGCTGGTGGCGCAATTCGGCAAGCGCGCCGGCTGCCGCGTGATCGGCATCGCCGGCGGCGCCGAGAAGTGCCGCTTCCTGACTGAGACGCTGAAGCTGGACGGCGCTATCGATTACCGTGCACATACCACGCCGGAAGCCTTGAGCGCTGCGATCCAGGCGGCTACCGGCGGCGTCGATATCTACTTCGACAATGTCGGCGGGCCGATTACCGATGCCGTCATTCCGCTCATCAAGCGGCGCGCCCGCATCATCATCTGCGGCGCCATCAGCCAGTATGACGGCGGCCTCGACACCCCTGACCTTGGCCCGCGCTTCCTGCAGCACATGCTGTTCCAGCGCGCCACCATCCAGGGCATCCTGGCGCGCGACTACACCAGCCGCATGGATGAGATGCTGGCGATTGTGGCGCCCTGGGTAAAAAGCGGCGAAATCGTTTTCCAGGAAACCTATGTCGACGGTTTCGAACAGTTGCCGGAGGCGCTCAACAGTCTTTTCGAGGGCAAGAATCTCGGCAAGCTGCTGGTGCGCGTCTGATATCTTGACTCGGGTGCATTGCAATGCACCCGGGGACGCCTAAACTTGAAGACCGGTCGTTCATGCATGCATAGGGAGAGCTGAAATGGTGAAGCTTGGTCTGTTCGTCAGGTTGGAAGCGCGGCCAGGAAAAGAGGCGGATGTCGAAGCATTTCTGCGCGACGGCTTGGCAGTTGTACAACAGGAGCTGGCGACGACCACCTGGTACGCCATCAGGCTGGGGCCGTCGACTTATGGCATCTTCGACACGTTTCCCGACGAGCCAGGGCGCCAGGCCCATCTCACCGGCCGCGTGGCAGCTGCGCTGATGGGCAGGGCGGACGAGTTGTTTTCGCAAGCGCCGTCAATCGAAAAGATCGATATCCTGGCGGCCAAATAAGCGCTCAACGGCTGCCCTGGCGGCCGTTGTTTTCATCCTGGCTTGCGCTAGCCATCTGTTCCTCAGCGGCGGCATTTTGCACCACATCTGAATTGCAACTTTCCTTGAAGAAATGTATTTTTGTAGTATACCTTTGAGGTGGCAGGATCGAATCCCGTTCGGTTTTTCACCGCAATGAGATTTCCCGGCCAGGTCGCAAGGTCTTGCGGCTGCCTATCCAATCTGTATCCATCGAAGAAGCACCGGACCGGTCGCTCGGACAGGACTCGCTTGTCCAATTGTAAAAAGGGAGAGTAGCAAACAGCTTGCAGACAGCGACCAGAAGCCGATCTGGCACAGCAAGCGATGGCGAAGTAACGGTAGCGTTTGTCAGTCAAATCACCCAGTCCACAAGAAAGGGCAAGAGATGAAAACAGATCGTCCCATGCAAGCCAGCATTCTTCCTCGAACCATCCGAAAGGCCATGCGCGCGGCGTTAGCGGTGCTGACGCTGGGCGCAGGCTGCGCTGCCATTCTTTCCATGCCGGCGGCGGCCGAAGTGTTCCCGCCCGACCAGCCTTACATGGACAACACGGCCTACGCATTCGGCGCCAGCGACGGCCTGGCAGCGTCCATCGTCAACGAAAAAGCCGCAGTGGCCTATCATCAGCTCACTTACCGCGAGAGCGGCAGGCGTGTCGATTACACCACCACCGCCGGCCACCTGACGGCAGCGGACGCCAACGGCAAGCCCGAGGCATCAATGTTCTACGTTGCCTATACGGCAAAAAACCGAGGCCCATGGCCGCGCCCGATTACCTTCTTCTACAACGGCGGACCGGGATCGTCGTCGATCTGGCTGCGCCTGGGTTCGTTCGCGCCAAGCCGGGTCGCCACACCCGATCCCTACACCACCGGCTGGCCTAATTTCCCGCTGGTGGATAACCAGGAAAGCCTGATCGATACCACCGACATGGTGTTCATCGATCCGCCGGGCACCGGTTTTTCCGAGGCAGTATTGCCCAACACTAACCAGACTTTCTGGGGCGTCGACCAGGATGCCGGCGTGATGCGCGATTTCATCCTGCGTTATCTCGCGGTCAATCCGCGCCCGCGTTCGCCGATCTACCTGTACGGCGAATCGTATGGCACGCCACGCACCGATGTGCTGGCGCCGTTGCTGGAACAGGCCGGCGTACGCTTGAGCGGGATCGTCCTGCAATCTTGCATTCTCGACTATAACGACCAGTATCCAAGCCTGTCGGACCTGCAACGGGCGACCGATTACACCGTATCGCTGCTGCCGGGTTACGCCGAAGTAGCCGCATTCTTCGGTCAGGTTACGCCGCCGCCGTTCGGCGTGCGCAGCTTTGCCTGGCGCATGCGCGATTTCTCGACCCGCCGTTATGCCGAGTTCCTGCCCTATGGCCCGACCTTCCTCGGCCTGGCCAACCCGCCGGTGTTTCCTACTCCTGCCGTGTATGCGCAAATGTCGCGCCAGAGCGATATCAACGTGAGCGCCCTGCAAGCCTACCTGGGGCCGAACCCGCTCAATACCACGCTGGTGCCGGGCTATACCATCGGCGGTTATGACGGCCGCGTATCGGCGCCGAACGACAGTCCGATGCTGGTGGGCGATTCCGATCCTTCCGATGCCTTGATCGCCAAGCCGTTCCCGGTGATCCTTAGCCAGCAGCTGCCGGATTACCTGAAATACACGGCGCCCAACACCACCTACGTGACCTTGAGCGATACCGCCAACATCAACTGGGATTTCAGTCACGGCGGGCTGGCGATGCCGGACACGATTCCCGACCTGCTGGCGGAAATCACGCTCAATCCGCATATCAAGGTGCTGGTGGAAAACGGCTACCACGACCTGGTCACGCCATTTTTCATGACCGAGAAGGATCTGGGCCGGCTCAAGAGCGTGAGCGGCATCCGGCCTGATATCCAGGTCACGCATTATTCCGGCGGCCACATGATCTACCTGGAAGATACTTCGCGGCCGCGCATGAAAGCGGATCTGGTCAACTATTACGAAGGCCGGCGCATAGGCGGCGCCATGACCTTCGCCGAGCTGCCGGCGCCGTGGTCGGACATGAATCCGGCAGGCACGCCCTGAGCCTGTGACGCAATCATATGACTCAATACAGAGAACCGGCGCCGCTGGCGCCCGGATCGACTATGATGAAGAAAGGCGTAGAGGAAATTCTATGAAAAATACACTTTATCTAATGGTGTTTGCCCTTTGTGCAACGGCAGGCGCGGCGCAAGCCAGCGATGCGGTAGCTACCCCGTCCGGGATGGCCAGGCATGGCGTGGATGGCCCGTTCTTCCCGGCGGCGCGACCGGCAGCGCCAGCCGCGCCGGCATCCACCGGGGACGCCCTGAAGACGCAGGCCATGAGCCGCCTGAAATCGAACTTCGACGCAGCCGATGTCGCCAAGACCGGGACGTTGACCCAGCAGCAGGCGCAAAAGAGCCGGCTGGGTTATGTGGCCAACAATTTCAGCCAGATCGACGTCAACAAAACCGGCAAGGTCAGCTTCGACGATGTGAAGCGCTACTTGCAGTCGCAACCATAAAAAAATCGCTTTCCGCAAGGGAAGCAAGCAGGAGCGCGGCCGTCGACGAGACGGCCGCGCTTTTTTTTCGCCAGCGTCCACCCTGGCATCGCGCCGCATCCCTGTTCTTTACAGGTCGTTACAACCGATACATATTGGCAGTGGCGGAGGCCAGTCTGAAATGCGTTAATGGTGTTAATACAAGGCACGCTTCAATATCGCCAGATTCTAATAATTCCAGCCGGGGACCGCACATGAAACTACCCATACGCTTCGCCATGCTTGCCCTGTTTTCAGTCAGCACCCTGGCGGCATCGGCAGCGCCTCTGACGACCGATCAGCAGGCCTTGCACGTACTGAACCGGCTCGGCTACGGCCCCAGGCCAGGCGATATCGAAAGCGTCAAACAGATGGGCATCGAGCGCTACATCGACAGCCAGCTGCAGCCGGAGAACATTCCTCTGCCGGCGGCGCTGAGCGCGCGCCTGAGCACGCTCGACGCCAGCAACGCCAGCGCCGGGGAAGTGCTGGCCGAATTCCTGGCAGTGCGCAAGGTCGCCAATGACGGCGACGAGGCCGCCAAGCAAAAGCGGCGCGAAGTGGTCGGCAAGATCGTCGAGCAGGATGCCGAAGCCAGGATCGCGCGCGCCATCGACAGCCCGCGCCAGCTGGAAGAAGTGATGGTGGATTTCTGGTTCAACCACTTCAACGTGTATGGCGGCAAAGGCCTGGACCGGGCCTTGATCGGCAGCTATGAACGCGACGCGATCCGGCCCTATGTCATGGGCAATTTCCGCGATCTGCTAGGCGCCACGGCGAAGCATCCGGCGATGCTGTTCTACCTCGACAACTGGCTCTCTACCGCCAATGATTATCAGCCGGTACCGGGCAGGCGCGGCGCCGCCCAGGGACAAAAAGGCAAGGCCACCGGCCTCAATGAAAACTATGCGCGCGAGCTTATGGAGTTGCATACGCTCGGCGTCGATGCCGGCTATACCCAGAAAGACGTGACCGAACTGGCGCGCATGCTGACCGGCTGGAGTTTCGAGCCGCGCGAGCTGGTGCGCAACAACCGGACTTTCCATTTCGATGCGCAACGGCATGACATGGGCGACAAGGAATGGCTCGGCCATCACGTCGGCGCCCAAGGCCAGGGCGAGGGAGAATTTGCGCTGGATGTGCTGGCCATGCATCCTGCCACCGCGCATCACCTGAGCTACCAGCTGGCGCAGTATTTTGTGCAGGACAATCCGCCGCCGGAGCTGGTCGAGCGCATGGCAAAACGCTACCTGGAAACCCGGGGCAATATCCGCGAAGTATTGCGGACCATGTTCCACAGTCCGCAGTTCATGGCCGCCAGCACTGTCGGCGCCAAGTTCAAGACACCTTACCAGTATGTGATTTCGGCGGCGCGCGCCAGCCAGGTGCCGATCACCAATGTGCGGCCTTTGCTGGGCGCCTTGAACCAGCTCGGCATGCCGCTGTATGGTGCGCAAACGCCGGACGGCTACAAGAATACGGAAGCTGCATGGCTCAATCCGGATGCCTTGACGCGGCGCATCACCTTTGCCACCGCGCTGGCAGCCGGACGCCTGCCCTTGAACAAGCCAGCGGGCCAGGACAACAATGCGGCGGCCCCGGCCGTTGCCAATGCCGCCGAGCCGCCGCTCGACGCTGACAGCTTGCTGAACACGCTGGGTCCGGCGATTTCGGCGAAGACGCGCGCCACCATCAGCAATAACCCGGCCGGCTTGCGCGCCGCCATGGCGCTCGGCAGCCCGGATTTCATGCAGCGTTGAGCCTTGATCAGATTGAATGCCAGGAGAACATGATGAATCGTAGAAATTTACTCAAACTGATGGCGCTGACAGGCAGCCTGGTGATTCCGGTAGGCCGTCAGGCCTGGGCCGCGGTCGGCGACGACAGTAGCGCCACCAAGCGCAAGCTGGTGGTGGTAATGCTGCGCGGCGCGGTCGACGGTCTCAACGTCGTCGCACCGTACGGCGACGCCAACTATGCGCGCCTGCGTCCCACCATCGGCCTGGCGCGGCCCGGGCAGGATGGCGGCGCGCTGGATCTGGACGGCTATTTCGGCCTGCATCCGGCGCTGGCTTCCTTGCAGCCGCTGTGGGAGCAAAAGAAACTGGCTTTCATTCACGCCTCGGGTTCGCCGGACGCCACCCGCTCGCATTTCGATGCGCAGGATTATCTTGAATCCGGTACACCCGGCAGGAAATCGACGCAGGACGGCTGGCTGAACCGTTTGCTGACGGTCTTGCCCGGCGCCGCATCGCCGACCCGGGCCATCAGCATCGGCCCCCTGATGCCGCGCATCCTGACAGGCAGGGCGCCGGCCACCAACCTGGCCGCGGGCGCCGCCGGCACCAGGCAATCGATACTCGACCGGCCGCAGATCGGCAGCGCCTTCGACCAGATGTACCAGAGCAGCGATAAATATGCCAGCGCCTACCAGGACGGCCGCGACGCCCACAAGGAGGTCATGACGGCGTCCATGAAAGATGAAATGCAGGCCGCCAATGGCGGCGCGCCTTTGCCGAACGGCTTTCCCAACGATGCCGCCCACCTGGCCAAGCTGATGCGCAACGATGCCAAGATCCAGATCGCTTTCGTGGCGCTGGGCGGGTGGGACACGCATGCTTACCAGGGCAACGCCAAAGGCCAGCTGGCCAACCGGCTGGCGCCTTTAGGGCAGGGCCTGGCGACGCTGGCGCAAGGGCTGGGGCCGATGTTCGACGACACCACCATCGTCGTGATGTCGGAATTCGGCCGCACCGCGCGCCAGAATGGCAACGGCGGCACCGATCACGGCCATGGCAATGTGATGTGGGTGCTGGGCGGCAGCGTTGCCGGCGGCAAGGTCTACGGCGACTGGCAGGGAGTGGGCGATGCCCAGCTGCATGAAGGCCGGGATCTGCCGGTCACCACGGATTTCCGCTCGGTGCTGGCGCAGCTAGGCGAGCGCCATCTGCGCCTGAGCAACCTCCAGCTGGCGCAAGTGTTTCCGGCCATGCCAGCCGCCAATCCCGGACTGAATTTCTTGCGCAGCTGAATCTCTTCACGATCGCATTTACCTTTTTCGACCTGGCCCTGGCGGCCCGGCCGAAATTGTTGCCGCCTGCTAGTGTCGATTACAATTGAAATCCGGCAACATGAAAAGAGGGAAATATGCTCGTCGTTACTACAGAAAACATCTCAGGCTACCGCGTCAAGGAAGTCAAAGGCCAGGTCTTCGGACTGGTAGTGCGCAGCCGCGGGCTGGCCGGCAACATCATGGCAGGGCTGCGTTCCATCATCGGCGGCGAAATCACGGAATATACCCAGCTGCTGGAGGAAGCGCGCCGCCATGCGGTCGACCGCATGGTCAAGAACGCGCACCGGATGGGCGCCAACGCCGTAGTCATGATGCGCTTCGATTCGTCCGAAATGGGGCAGACCATGAGTGAAATCGTGGCCTACGGCACGGCGGTGATCGTCGAACCGGTGGCGCCGTAATCATGTTGCGCCTGGCCTTGCTTGGATTTGCCGCGCTGCTGACCGGCGCCGGCATTTTCTGCTACCTGCGCGGCGAGCCGGCCGCCTTCCCCTTGACTAGCTGGGGCTTGATACTGCTGATTGCGGTGCTGGCGGAGCGCTGGCGTTATATCCGCAAGCACAGGGCTGACGACGGCCCGTGGCAGGAAACCGGGGAGCGCTTCGTCGATCCGGAATCAGGCCGCCTGATGAGCGTCCAATATAGCCCGAACAGCGGCGAGCGGCGCTATGTTGCCGTCGGCGAAGATTCCGGGATCGCGCCATAATAGGGGTAAAGGCGCTGGCAAACAGCGCTGCCGCAACGTTAACTTGCAATCAGACATGACACAAATACTAGGCCCCTCATTCAAGCTGGTCGAACAAATCGATGTATCGGAGCTGGCGCAAGCCGGCGGTTTTGGCAGCCGAACCCGGCCCTTGCTGGTCAAAGGCGCTTTGCGCGGCTGGCCAGCGCAAGAGAACTGGTCGTTTGAAAAGATGGCGCAGTTGCGCAACAAGGACGGCTCCGAGCCGGTCCGCAAGTTCCAGAACGGCCTGGTGGAGCAGGGCGAAACCCAGGAACGGCCGGCGCTGCCGATTGCGCCTTATCTGCGCGAGCTGGCAGAGCTTGCCAAGGAGCCGGTGAGCGAACAGGCGGGGCTGTTGCCGAACCAGCGGCGGCGCCTGCTGCAGCCGGACGAAGAGTTCCATCTCAACTGGGCGCACATGCAATCGTTTGCGCCGCACCGTAATTACCTGGCGCAGTGGAGCATCCTCGAAGATTTCCCGCAGCTGCGCAGCGATTTCGACATCCGCAGTCTGTGGCCGGGCTGGCGCTGGACCTGGGAGTCGGTCTTCATGGGGCCGGCCAACACTCACACCGGGCTGCATCGCGACGTCCCCAACAACTGGTTTTGCCAGGCGCGCGGGGTCAAGGAATTCGTCATGTTCCCGCCTTCGGAAGAAGCGTTCATGAGCCCGTCCAACAAGTACGACTGGGGCGCCACGCTGAGCACCATCAATATCGCTCGCTTCAACGAATTTCCGGAACAGCTGCGCGCACTGGAACAAGCCAAGGGACTGTACGCGCGGGTGGAACAGGGCGACGCCTTGTTCATCCCCAAGCGGACCTGGCACGCGGTGGTGTCGCTGGCGCCATCGATCAGCCTGGCGGTGTTCGGCCTGACGGCAAAAGAGATCCTGCTCAGCGGTGTACCGACGGCGACCAAGGACCTGCTGCACAATATGCACTTGTACCGCTGGGGACATTGCATCTGCCACAAGCATATTGCCTAGACACGGCTTGAAGTGGCGGTCGCGTATCAGCTGGAGAGTTTTGCCCGCAGTTGCTCAAGGCGGCCGTACATCGCCATTGCTGGCTGAAGATCTGCCGGCGCGGATGACGCTTTCTTTTCTTCTGCAAATCCCTGTTCCGGATATTTTGCATGAAAGCGCGAACGGACTGCCATTTCCGCGATTTCTGCCTCATCCAAAGCTATGCCCGCAAATCCGGCCAGGCGGCGTGCGATTTCAATACCGCCTTGCCGGTAGTCCAGCAGGAGTGAGCGATCGTCTTTTTCGGCGATAAGCAAGAATTGCGTGTAATAATATTCCAGCACCTTGGCGATATAGCGGTCGCCGTCGCAGCTTGCCGATTCCGCCTGCGACATGCCGAACAGTTCCGGCTCAAGCAGCCCCGGCACTGCCTGCATGCCACGTCGCTTCTGATGTGAAAGAAGCACCTCATCCGGGCTGCGGTACAACAGTACGAATGGAACCTTCGGGTAGAGTCTTCTCAGCGTGCCGGCAAAAAAGACATGCCAGCTGTCAAGCTTGATAATCAAATGCTTTTCCTGCCCAAGCCGACGTTGTCCGAGCAAAGCAATGCTGGCTTTCAGTGCGGCTTCCGCTTCGGAAGCATCCGCCTGCTGGCGCGACATGCGCAGCAGTTCGTCGATCAAGGGTACTTCGGACAGGGCGATATTCTTTTCACTCAATCCAAACAGTTGCGAGACCAGAGTCGAGCCGCAGCGCGAAACATGGAAAATAAAGGCGCTTGGCGCGACCACATCGACCGCCGTTGTGGCGCATGCCGTCAGATATTCCAGCGAGCTGATGCTGGGATAGCGCCGGTTGATGGGGGCGCTGGCTTTGCAGCGTAAAATCGTGTCGGAGAAAAACGGCTCGGAAATGCGCTTGCCCGCCAGGTCGAGCCAAAGACAACGCCATTGCTGTTCTTGCCGCACCAGCTTGTAGGGTATCCATTCCCCGGCCGGGACTGCCGCATCATCTTGCGCTATCTCTTGCGGAGCAATGCTATTCATCGATATCCGCCTCAGCTTCCAGCTGTTTGATCAATCGGTCTGCAGTCTCGCTTTTCATCTCGGCCAGGCGGGCGATCACCAAGGCGCGCGTTGCGTCGTCAAGCCTGCGATTGCGCGCCTCCGCAGCGAAATCGTAGCCAGCCTGGCGGAACAGCGTGTCTGACCAGTCATTTCTTTTGCAGTCCAGGATCAGGTTGGTGCGTGCCGTGGTTCCGCAATTCTCGACACTGTGAGGCTGGCTGAAATCGGCATACCAGCATTCGCCTGCGCGCATGTCCAAAGCATGTCCGCCAACCAGGAATCGCACTTGCGTGCTGGTCTCGATCGGGATGTGTACGCGAAATACATCGAACTGATAGCTGGTATGCACATCCCGATGTTCCTTGATATGCGCGCCGGGCCCCAGGCACAACAGCCTGGCCGACTCTATCTCGCAGTCGAAAGCGCCGAGGATACTGGCGAAGTAGGGGCAATGGCCTAGCACAGACGTATCGCTATGGACGGCGCTGCCGGGGTGGGAATAGATATCGTCCGATTTGCCGGATGCAGAGCGCAGCGCTAGGCCCGACCATAGGCCGGAATAGTCGTCGGTATGGAAATGCCGCGACCAGTCCATGCTTTCACACACCCGCAAATCCTCCAGCAGTGCGTGCGGATCGAAGAGCAGCGGCAATTTGAGAAAACTGTTCATTCGACTACCTTCAATCCGGTTGCTGCGTCGATTGCAGCGCTTCTCGGCAGCTCAGTTTGACCGCGGTTCCGGCAAAAATATTACGACGAGGCACTTTATTTGAGGCAACCCGATCCGCCAAGAGCGCTTCTGTTATAAGCTGCTCCACCATTGTGATGTCAGCCATATTTACGCCCATTTCTGAGAAACGTCAGCATGCTCACTTCATCCTTTGCCATGCCGGCCGGCATTTCCCTACGGCCCGCTACCGCCGGCGACCAGCCTTTCCTGGCAACCCTGTATCGTTCCGCCCGGCCGGACCTGCAACTCATCGACGGCGAACCCGAATTCGTCGAAACCGTGATCGCCCAGCAATACGCCGCGCATGCCCAGGGCACCGGTGAAGAATATCCGAACGCCATGCATTTCGTCATCGAGAAAACCCAGGCCGCCGTCGGTGCGCTGGTGGTGGATTTCGGCCACAACGAAGTGCGCGTGATTTACATCGCTTTCATTGCCGCCGCCCGCGGCTTCGGCTACGGCAAGGCAGTCCTGCGCGGCGTGCAGCAAGCCGCAAGCCAGGTGCAGTGTCCGGTCGCGGTGGTGGTCTGGCACAACAACCCCGGCGCCAAGCGGATCTACCTGGAATTGGGATTCCAGGTGGAAGAATCGGAATTGATGGCCGATCGCATGGTGTGGTATCCGGGAAAGCAACGCCAGCCTTGACTTCCTTTAGCTGAACACCACTTGAAAATACGCGCCCGCCGGATCGCGTCCGAGCGGCGCCAGGCGCGATATGTAAACGCCTTCCAGGCGCTCGCGCTGCGGCAGGTCGATCGCACACGGACCTTCGATAAAATCGGTGGCTTGCTGCGCGGTCAGCGTGACGATGAACGGCAGGCGCTCCTGTTCCGGCGCATACGGGTTGCGGTATTGCGCTTTCACATTCACGCTGTCGACCAGCACTGGCAAGGCGCTGCCGTCAGGCAGCTGCAGCGTGCAAAGCTGCCCTGTCGAGGGAGTGAAATAAGCGGCATCAACAAGTTCTAGCATCGGATTTGATCTGTCGGCAATGAAAAGACGGAAGCAAACTGGCCGCTGATCGGCCAGTTTGCGGTTGCGGTGCGCTAGTTGCGGGACGGAAAAATGCCCACCAGCGCGATGCTGAAGTTCAGCGCCAGAAACGGGTTCATGCTGCCCACGGGCAGGTTGTTGCCGGTGAGGGCATTGGTCACGCTGCCGCCGCTGCTGCCGCCACCGCCGCCCAGCGGAATGGTGCCGGCCGTTGAACCCCAGATCGCCGCGCCTTGCGGGCCGCCCGGCGATCCGGACAAGATGTTGTTGGTCGCGCTTGGCGCCAGCTGATTGCCGACCGTATTGGGCGATACCATGTAGCCGCTGCCGCCGCCCGCCGGCGTAAAGGTGGCGACGTGGGTATGGGACGGCATGTTGTTGATGGTGATCGAAATGTTTTCAGTGCCGGACGCTTCGCCGATCACGCGCGGCGTCAAGCCGATGCCGCTGCCTTGGCCAATCGGCACCCGTCCTTGCAGATTCGGCAGCTGGAAGTTTGTCGTGCCGTTGCCGCCGTAGGTGGTGCCCAGCAGCGAGAACAAGGCCGCATATTGCTGAATGGCGAGCGTCTGGCCGTTGCAGAGCTGCCAGCCGTTAGGATTAAATTGAAAACCGAAAGTCATTATGCTGCCGAGAAATACTTCCATGGAAATCTCCCTTGTCATTGCTGCGGTTTAAGGCCGGTGTTTTTGCTGTTCGAGGCCGGCTGATTTTTACTGTGGTAATGCTTAATTGCGCGAAGGAAAAATGCCCGTCAAAGCGATGCTGAAGTTCAGCGCCAGGTAGGGATTCATGCTTCCCACGACTTGACTGTTGCCGGTGAGGGCGTTGGTCACCGTGGCGCCGCCACTGCCGCCGCCACCGCCCAAGGGGATGGTCGGCGCCGTCGAACCCCAGATCGCCGCCTCCGAGGTGCCGGCCGGCGATCCTGACAGGATGTTGTTGGTCGCGGTGGGCGCCAGCAGGTTGCCGCTGGTGTTGCCTGATACGGTGTAGCTGCTGCCGCTGCCTGAAGGCGTGAAGGTGGCGGTATGCGTGTGCGACGGCAGGTTGCCGATGCCGACCGAGATGTTTTCGCTACCGGAAAACTGGCCGATCACACGCGGGCTCAGCGCCGCGCCGTTACCTTGGCAAAGCGGCATTCGCCCCTGTAAATTCGGCAACTGGAAGGTTTGCACGCCATCGCCGCCAAAATTGGTGCCGAGCAAGGCGAACAGGGCGGAATACTGATCGATGCTGATGGCTTGGCCGTTGCATGGCTGCCAGCCGCTGGGATTGAACTGAAAACCGAAAGTCATGATGCTACCGAGAAATATGTTCATCGCATTTCCTTCATTGAGTAGCCTGTTTTGATACGGATCAGGGTTGCTGAATGTTAATTCGCAGCAAGGCGCAGTTGAACAGGAAAAATGCGATTCGGCAATAGCATTCGGCCATGCAAGCTTGAAAAAAAATGCGGCGAGAGGCTTAACTGACGCCAGAATCCAACGGAAACATTAATATACAATTCAGTTTAACAATTAGCTTGCGTGTAACACATTCACTTGAGTAATATTTTGCTTAAAAGAAAGCTGGATAGGGAAACCAGCTATGCCCCCCAGGCTGACATTGTGTGTATGTCAGCTTTCATTTTGGCGCGCCTTGCGCCAGTCGTAGTCCCTTGAATCCGTTGCCTTTGTAATACGATTTATTTAAAAATTAGCCCAGCCGCATCGCTGTTTTTCGGCGTTGGGGAGCTAAAGCACAGTTTCTGCGTGACGAATGCGCGGCATCGCTGTCGATGCCGTACGGTTTGTTGAAGCGAGGAGCAGGCGGGCGGCCGACCAGGTCCGGAACAGCTACGCGCATTGTTTGGTTGAGTACTGCAGGTTCAATGAGGAAACAAGCCATGAAACGCCACGGATCTATGAATCACATCTATCGTCTGGTCTGGAGCACGGTAAGCAATGGCTGGATCGCAGTAGCGGAAACCACGCGCGGACGCGGCAAGGGCGGGCGCCGCAAGCTGGTGGCGGCGGCCTTGTCGCTGACGGCGATTGCGGCCCAGGCGGCGCCGACCGGCGGCCAGATTGTCGCCGGCAGCGGCAGCATCCGCCAATCCGGCGCGACCACCACGATCAGCCAGACCAGCCAGAACGCCACCCTGAACTGGAGCGGCTTCAACATCGCCCCGCAAGAAACGGTGAATTTCGTGCAGCCGTCCGTCAGCGCGATTGCCGTCAACCGCATATTCGACACCAACGGCACGCAGATCCTCGGCCATCTGAATGCCAACGGCCAGGTATTCCTGATCAACCCGAACGGCGTCCTGTTCGGCGCCGGCGCACAAGTGAATGTGGGCGGCCTGGTTGCCTCCACCCTGGATTTGCATGACGCCAGCTTGAGCGGAAACAATCGCACTTTCAGCGGCAACGGCTCCGGCAGCGTGGTCAACCAGGGAACTATCACCGCGGCGAATGGCGGCTACGTCTCCTTGCTCGGCAACCATGTCAGCAACCAGGGCACGATCAGCGCGCCGCAGGGCGCGGTGGCGCTCGGCGCCGGCAACGCCGTCACCCTCACGTTCAGCGGCAACAGCCTGCTGCAGCTGCAGGTCGACCAGAGCGTCTTGAACAGCGCGGCAGAAAACGGCGGCTTGATCCGGGCCGACGGCGGCCGCGTGATCATGAACGCCGGCGCAAAAGATGCATTGCTGGCCAGCGTCGTCAACAATAGCGGCGTGATTGAAGCGCACACCGTGGAAAACCAGGGCGGCAAGATCACCTTGCTGGGCGGCATGGCGGCGGGAACCGTCAACGTCGGCGGCACGCTGGATGCCAGTGCGCCAGCCGGCGGCAACGGCGGTTTCATCGAGACCAGCGCGGCCAACGTCAAGGTGGCGAACAGCGCCAAGATCACCACGGCTGCTGCGCTAGGCCTGGCCGGCACCTGGCTGATCGATCCCACCGATTTCACGATTGCGCCCAGCAACGGCGACCTGACCGGCGCTGCGCTTAACGCCTCATTAAGTGCGGGCAATGTAACGATTTCTTCGGCCAGCGGCGCCAGCGGCACCAGCGGCAACGTCAACGTCGACGATACCGTCAGCTGGAGCGGACACAAGCTGACCCTGAACGCCAGCAACGATGTGAACATCAACGCCACCATGACGGCCAGCGGCTCTGCCAGCCTGGACCTGGAGCCTGGCAGCGGCAATGTCAATGTCGCCTTGGGCAGCACCGGGTTCAACGGCCGCGTCAATTTCAGCGGCAGCGGCGTGCTGACCATGAACAATCACGTCTATACGGTGATCAACTCCCTGGGTACGGCCGCCAGCAGCGGCGACGGCAGCTTGCAGGGGACGATAGGCAACCTGGCCGGCTATTATGCGCTGGGCAGCGATATCAATGCTGCTGTCACTTCGGCCTGGAACAGCGGCGCAGGTTTTACACCGATAGGCGGTAAAGGAAATACGGTATTGACCTCGGCGGAGGAATTCTCCGGTGTCTTTGATGGCCTCGGCCATACCGTCAGCAGCCTGACGATCAATCAAGGTTCGGTTGTCGGCGTCGGCATGCTCGGCGCGGTGGGTGCGGCCGGCGTGGTGCGCAACGTGGGCCTGCTCGGCGGCAGCGTGGCCGTCACCTCGTCCAACTACACCGGCGCGCTGGTGGGACAGAATTTCGGGAAAATCAACAACAGCTTTTCAACCGCTACGGTGAGCGCCAGCGCCAATGCAATTTTTATCGGTGGGCTGGTAGGCGAAAACAGCGGCGGCACGATCACCAGAAGTCATGCCGGCGGCGCGGTCATAGGCGGGGCTGCGGCAAGTGACGTCGGTGGCCTGGTCGGCGGCTTGCAAGGGGGAACCGTCGATTACAGCTATGCGACCGGGAATGTCACAGGAACCAGCCTTTATGTCGGTGGATTGATCGGATACGCCTATGGCGGAGGCGGCGCCGTCAGCGTGATCAGCAACAGCTATGCTACCGGCTCTGTGAGCGGCTCATCCTATGTGGGCGGCTTGCTTGGAGCCAATTATGGTTTTGCCGGCCCATCCACGATCAGCAACAGCTATGCAACAGGCGCCGTTTCCGGCATCAGCGCTGTCGGTGGCCTGGTTGGTCACAATTACGGCGGTGCGGGCGGCAGTCCTGCGATCAGCAACAGCTATGCGACCGGCAATGTCACCGGTGCTGCCGGTGCTTCTTTTGTCGGCGGACTGGTAGGCAACAATGCCGGCGCAGGAGCCTTGGGCGGCACCGTCACCAACAGCTTTTCGACAGGCAGCGTCAGCGCCGGAGCCGGCTCGACCTTGGTTGGCGGCTTGGTAGGCAACAACGCCGGCACCGTCACCGGCAGCTTTTGGGACAAGACAAGTTCCGGCCAGGCTACGTCCGCCGCCGGCACCGGCATGACCACTGCCAACATGCAGAACCAGGCCAATTTCACCTCCAGCACAGCCGCCAACGGCAATCTGAACCCAGCCTGGGATTTCAGCGGCACCTGGGTAATGTCCGGCGGCTATCCGCTCCTACTCTCCGGCATGACGGCGCTGACTGTCACCGCCAACAATGCCACCAGCACTTTCAATGGCGCCGCCTATGCCAGCAACAACGGCGTTACCTACACTGGCCTGAATGGCTACAGATACAGCGCGACGCCAGTCGGCGTGCTGGGCAGCATAACTTATGGCGGAACATCGCAAGCCGCGGTCAACGCCGGCACTTACACGATCACGGCGTCCGGCCTTTCTTCCAGCGGTCAGCAAGGTTACGTCGTTACCTATGTCAATGGCGCATTGACGATCAATCCGCTGGCGCTCAGCGGCACGCTCGGCGCCGGCAGCTCTGTCTATGGTTCAACCCTGCTGCCGGGCACGGTAACTTTCACCAACATGGTCGCCGGCCATGTCGTCACGGCCGCGCCGGTCAGCGTAAATACGACTGGCCTGACCAGCAGCAGCGGCCACCTGACGGCCGGCACGCACAACGGCATCGAATCGGTGGGCACTGTCCTGAGCGGGGCGGACGCGGGCAATTACACCTTTGCCGGCGCTACCGGCAATTACACCGTTACGCCTCTGGCCCTGACCGGATCGATAGCGACCGGCAGCTCGACCTACGGTGCGGCCCTGGTCCCGGGCGCGGCGAACTTCACCAATGGAGTGTCGGGCGATGCGTTGGGTACGGCCACGGTTGGCGTCAATACCACCGGCCTGACCAGCAGCAGCGGGCACCTGACTGCGGGCACGCATACCGGCATTGAAACGGTCAGCGCCTTGAGCGGGGCCGATGCCGGCAACTACACATTTACCGGGATCACGGGCAACTACACCGTTAACCAGCTGGCCTTGAACGGCACACTGGCGGCGGGCAGCTCGACTTACGGTTCGACCCTGGCGCCGGGCGCGGTGAATTTCACCAACGCCGTAGGCGGCGATTTTGTCACCCCCGGTGCAGTCACTGTGAATACGACTGGCTTGACCAGCAGCAGCGGCCACTTGACTGCCGGCAGCCATACCGGCATCGAATCGGTGGGTACTGTCTTGAGCGGGGCGGATGCTGGCAACTATAGCTTTGCCGGCGCCACTGGCGACTATACCGTCGGCCAGCTGGCACTGACTGGTACGGTTGCGGCGGGCAGCTCGACCTACGGTGCGATCCTGGTTCCTGGCGCGGCGAACTTCACCAATGGAGTGTCGGGCGACGTGCTGGGCACAGCCACGGTTGGCGTCAATACCACCGGCCTGACCAGCAGCAGCGGCCACCTGATTGCGGGCACGCATACCGGCATTGAAACGGTCAGCGCCTTGAGCGGCCCCGATGCCGGCAACTACACTTTTAGCGGTGTCACGGGCAACTACACCGTCAACCAGCTGGCCTTGAACGGCACGCTGGCGGCGGGCAGCTCGACCTACGGTGCGACCCTGGCGCCTGGGGCGGTGAATTTCACTAACGCCGTGAGCGGCGACCTGGTCACGCCGGGCGCCGTCACGGTGAATACTGCCGGCCTGACCAGCAGCAGCGGCCACCTGATTGCCGGCACCCACACCGGCATCGAATCGGTGGGAACGGTACTGGGCGGGACGGACGCGGGCAACTACACCTTTGCCGGCGCCACTGGCGACTATACCGTCAGCCAACTGGCCTTGAACGGCACGGTTGCGGCGGGCAGTTCGGTCTACGGTGCGGCTTTGATCCCTGGCGCAGCGAATTTCACGAATGCCGTAAGCGGCGACCTGGTCACGCCGGGCGCCGTCACGGTGAATACGAGCGGCCTGACCAGCAGCAGCGGCCACCTGATTGCCGGTACGCATAACGGCATCGAATCGGTGGGTACGGTCCTGGGCGGGACGGATGCGGGCAACTACACCTTTGCCGGCGCCACTGGCAACTATACCGTGAGTCCATTGGCCTTGAGCGGCACCATCGGTGCTGGCAGTTCAACCTACGGCTCGGCCCTGGTCCCGGGCGCGGCGAACTTTACCAATGGAGTGTCGGGCGACGTGCTGGGTACAGCGACGGTTGGCGTCAATACCACCGGCCTGACCAGCAGCAGCGGCCACCTGATCGCCGGTACTCACACCGGCATTGAATCGGTCAGTGCGTTGAGCGGGGTGGATGCCGGCAATTACACGTTTGCAGCACCAACGGGCGACTATACAGTCAACCAGTTGGCGTTGACCGGCTCGATCGGCACTGGCAGTTCGACCTACGGTGCGGTGCTGGCGCCGGGTGCCGTGAATTTCACTAATGCTGTCACGGGCGATGTGCTTGGCACTGCGACGGTTGGCGTCAACACGACTGGCCTGACCAGCAGCAGCGGTCACTTGATCGCAGGTACCCACACCGGGATTGAATCGGTCAGCGCGCTGAGCGGCGCCGACGCCGGCAACTATACGTTTGCCGGACCAACGGGCGACTATAGCGTCAGCCAGCTGGCATTGAACGGTTCGATTGCGGCCGGCAGCTCAACCTACGGCGCGGCGTTGACGCCGGGCGCAATCAGCATATCGAATGTCATCTCGGGAGACCTTGTCAATGCCCCTGGCGTTTCCGTGAACACGAGCGGGCTGACCAGCAGCAGCGGCCACCTGATCGCCGGTACCCACATCGGCATCGAATCGGCGAGCGGCGCCCTGGGCGGCGCCGATGCAGGCAACTACATATTAGGCAACATCAGCGGCGACTATACCGTCAGCCGGCAAGCGGTAACGGTCACCGCCAGCGGCGTCAACAAGGTCTATGACGCCACGACTTCCGGTTCGGCGATATTGGCCGGCAGCGGCCTGATAGGCGGCGACAAGGTGACATTCAGCGATACCTCGGCAAGTTTTGGCGACAAGAATGCAGGCAATGGCAAGACGGTCAGCGTTGCCGGCATCAGCGCCAGCGGGGCGGATGCCGGCAACTACCTGGTCAGCAATACCACCGCAACGACCACGGCCGACATCACGCCGCTGGCCATCACCGTTGCCGCCATCGGCGCCAATAAAACCTATGACGGCAATACCACGGCGGCGGTGACGCTCAGCGGCGGACTGGCCGGCGATGCGGTGACGTTCAGCGATACCTCTGCCAACTTCGCCGACAAGAATGCCGGCGCCGGCAAGACCGTGACGGTAGCGGGCATCAGCGCAAGCGGCGCCGATGCCGGCAACTATACGGTGAGCAGCACGAGCACAACCAGCGCCAGCATTACGCCGGCGACGCTGACCTATACGGCGACCCCGGCCAGCAGCATTGCAGGGCAAATGCCGAGCGGCTTGACCGGTGCCCTGACGGGTCTGGTGGGAGGCGATACCTTGGGCAGCGCTACGACTGGCAACCTGAGCTGGACCACCAATGCCCAGCCGACCAGCCTGCCAGGACTGTATGCGATTGACGGCGGCGGCCTGAGCGCGATGAACTATGTGTTCGTGCAAGCGGCAGGCAACGCTACCGCGCTGACCCTGAAACCGGGGGCTGCACCGGTCTCGGTGCAGAACATCATCACTGCGCTGGATTCGGTATTTACTACCCCGCACGCGGGCATCAACCTGGCGGCGCTCGACCTGGTGCAGTTCAATGTCCAGCCGCCGAACAAACCATCCGGTCTCAACGGTGACGGCATGAATGGAGTGGAAGTGAAGATCACGGGTAGCGGAGTCAGGCTGCCGGACAATATTGTGAGCACGGATGAATAAGCGAGCCTCAATGAACAATAACGGTAGATTCCTATATCCAATGAAGCCGATCATCGCAGCCATGCTGCTCAGCTATCCAGCCTTCGCTGCGCTTGCAGCCGAGCCGGTGACGCCGCCCGGCGCCGGTTCCATACTGCAGCAGATCCAGCCGCTCAAGCCGGCGCTGCCCTCGTCAACCGGAACCGGCTTGACCATAGAGCAGGGCGGCGGCGCCCAGCAGCCGGCGGGGACGGCTTTCAGCGTCACCAGCATACAGCTGTCCGGCAATACCGCTTTCGATACGGCCACTCTGCACGCGCTGGTGGCCGACGCCGAGGGCAAGAACCTCACCCTGGCCCAGCTCGGCGCAGTGGTTGCACGCATCACCGACTACTATCATAGCCATGGCTATCCGCTGGCGCGCGCCATCATCCCGGCCCAGACCGTGCAAGGCGGCGTGGTGAAGGTGATGGTGATCGAGGCCCGTTACGGCCAGGTCAAACTGGATAACCGCAGCCGGGTGAGCGATGGCTTGCTGCAGCAAACCTTGTCGCCTTTGCAGGCCGGACAAGCAGTCACCCAGGCCGGGCTTGACCGCACGCTGCTGCTGGCCTCGGACATTCCGGGCGTCACCGTCAGCGCGCTGCTGAAACCGGGGGACGCGGTCGGCACTTCCGACCTGCAGGTGCAAGCTGACCCGGCGGCGCAGGTCGCCGGCAATGTGACGCTGGACAATTTCGGCAACCGCTATACCGGCCGGGCCCGCCTCGGCGCCGCCGTGAATATCTTTAATCCGCTGCATCATGGCGATATCCTCAGCATCGGCGCGCTGACCAGCGGCAGAGACATGAATTACGGCAGCATTGCCTATGAAACCCTGCTCAACGGCCTGGGTACGCGCATGGGCGGTTCCTATTCGGCGCTGCATTACATCCTCGGCGATAGCCTGGGGGCGCTGGACGCGCGCGGCACCGCGCAGGTGGCGAGCATCTGGGTCAAGCACCCCTTCATGCGCACGCGGGAAGCCAATCTGTACGGCCAGATCCAGTACGACCACAAGCAACTGAACGACCGCATCGGCGTCAGCAACATCAAGACTGACCGCCATCTGGATAACTGGAGCGCGAGCCTGAACGGCGACTGGCGCAACGGCGTGCTGGCCGGCGGCATCGGCACCTGGAATCTCGGCATTACCGCGGGACGTGTCGGCTTCGATGACCGGGCAGCGGAACTGTCGGATTCCGTCACCGCCAAAACGCAGGGCAGCTACACCAAATGGAACGGCAATCTCGCGCAGCTGCAAAATCTGAGCCAGAACGATTCCTTGTATTTCGCACTGGCCGGTCAATGGACAAACAGCAACCTGGATCCAGCGGAAAAGATGGTCGCAGGCGGTCCCTACACGGTGCGCGCCTATGACATCGGCGCGCTGTCAGGCGATACCGGGGTCTTCGGCTCGATCGAACTGCGGCACGAGCTCGGCCAGTTTGCCAGCGGACGCTGGCAAGTGCTGGCCTTCGTCGACAGAGAACACGTGACAGTCAACAAGAATCCCTGGCTGCCGGGCGACAATGGCGCAACACTGAGCGGAGCCGGGGTCGGCATGAACTGGAACGGACCGGACCAGTGGCATGCAAAGCTCTATATCGCCGCGCCGTTCGGCTCGACGCCGCAACTGATAGGCGACAATAAGTCGGTGCGCGCCTGGGCCGAGATCGGCAAGGCGTTTTAGGAAACCTTGATCGAGGGCCTTACATTTTCGGGGGATAGTAAAGCTGGTAGAACCAGGAGCAGGCAGTTTCGATTTGCGCCTGTATGCGCGGCGGGATATCGTGCCGCTTCGGCTTGCTGATCTGGCGGGCCTGCTTGTGGCTGTATTTCATGTGGTAGTGGCTGTCGCTTTCCTGCAGTCCCATCGCCAGATGATCAGGATCGATCTCGAACGGCGCCAGTCCCAGCCAGGAATACAGGTGCGTCATGCAGGCCGCGGGGCGCTCCATCAAATCTTCGAAACGGATGAAATACAGGCGTTCCTGCACGTGCTTAGGGAGGTCGGCAACCGCATGCAGGGAGATCAGCGGCGCGCCGATGGCCTTGTCTTTGGCGAACAGCATGTCGGCTCGCCCGAAGCGGTCGAAATCGGCCAGGTGGTCGATGAAATCGACCAGGATGGTACGCTGGTGCTGCGCTTCGATAGAGCCGTAGATTTGTCCGAGTTCGCGCAGGCACACGATCAGCTTGGCGTTCGGCTCGATATGCAGCAGCAGCTCTATCGCATGCAGCCATGCGCGGTTCTTGTCCACCACCGCCTTCTTGTTGCAATCATGATGCCAGCCGCGCAAGAATCCCTGCATTGCCGAGGTCAGGTGGGCATAGCTTTGCTCGAACTGGGTATCGAGCTGCGACAGGAAAAAACTGTCTTCGCTGATCATGCGGCGGATCCCCAGCAAGGTGTTGCACAGGGGAGAACTATGTCCTTCGCAATGAATCTCGGGATGTTGGGCCAGCAGCTGGCACAGCAGCGTGGAACCCGCTCTGGGTAAACCCGTTACACCGACGAATGCTGGAATCATCAGAATGGCCTTTTATTCTTAAATTGAATGGCTGCCCGAGATGTTTTCCGCACCGGGCGGCGCTGGAAAACAGTCCAGCAAATATTACCGCATCCTGCACCTGCGTGGCACGGTTAAGGCAGGAATCGCGGTGATGAACCGCTCCGGCCGCTGCGTTTTGAGGCATCATGTATGCTGCCGCCTGGCTGCTACAGAACATCGCATTTTGTGGAGTGTTGAATGGAAAAAAATTTGACCGCGGTGCCCCATGCCTTGCATCCATCACAGCGTGCCGCGCACTACGGCCATCGCGGCGCCGTCATGTGGCTGACCGGATTGTCAGCATCCGGCAAATCCTCGCTAGCCATGGCCCTGGAGCATGCGCTGACGACGCTGGGATATTCCTGCTACGTGCTGGACGGCGACAACGTACGCAAAGGCCTGAATGCAAATCTCGGCTTCAGTCCGGCGGACAGAAGCGAGAATATCCGGCGCGTAGGCGAGGTCGCGGCATTGTTTGCCGACGCCGGCCTGATCTGCATCACGGCTTTCATTTCTCCTTACCGGGCCGACCGCGCACGGGCCCGGCAATCCTGCGGCGAGGCGTTCCACGAAATCCATGTCGCCGCCGATCTGGCGACCTGTGAAGCGCGCGACCCCAAGGGCTTGTACAAGAAAGCGCGTTCGGGCGAATTGCAAGAGTTTACCGGCATCAGCGCGCCATACGAAATACCGGAGCATCCGCAGCTTGCCATCGATACCGGCCATGAAAGCATCGAAGCCAGCGTGCAGAAGCTGGTGGCGTATGTGGAGCGCAATTTGCCGCTGGACGTAAATTGTGATTCTCATCGAATGCGGCCTTCGATCCCTTCCGGAGTCTGAGTAGAAAAAATAACAACAGAATCCGATTTCCGGCAAGCCGCTCGCAAACGCCAATCCCGATTCCTATCGCCGCCCAGCCGGCAGGCGTCGAGGGCCACTGAAAACGTCCGTTGCATGCATGCCAAGCGCGCATTGGACCTGGAAGACCGTACTGACGTGTTTTGTACAGACAGGTTGGTATAGTGCGGAATGTGCCAGATAATGTCAGGTTGCCGCTGCCGACCCCGCGCACATGGCCGAGACAATCTTTGCGTATGACTAACAAAGCGCGCTCGCTGAATAAAATTCCCGCGTAAAAAACAACAGCCATGCAAATGCTTGCAGGCTGCCGCTCGTCTTTTATACAACGTCGATTAGCTCCGTCTCGTACGCCAAAGAGAACTTGCGCCAACTAAACAGATCAGTCTATTAACTAAACACGAGATTGCTGCACACTGGTATCGATTGCGCATATTTTCCGCTTGACGTTCTCATTAGTGTCAATGTTCTATAGTTACTCCAGCCCAACAAGTAACAATCGTTAACGTCGGTTGACAATTGCAATCAATGGCATGGGTCTTGCGTTAGAACAGGCAACAGCCCCCCGATGCGGCGCGGCGTTAGCTGTTTTCCAAGTACTTCCGTTGTGTAACTTCACCCGTGTAAGACCGCAGTTAGTAGAACGTTTTATTAATCGGATCAAGCAATTCGGACGGATCGCAATACGTTATGAAAAGCTGGCACAAAGATATCTGTCATCTCTTTACCCTGTTTGCGCTGCGCCCCGGATCGCTTATTTGTTAACAAGGCAAAGGCGAAATGCGAATAGGAGAAATAGCAAATCGAGCAAAAGTGAGCGCGCGCATCTTGCGCTACTACGAATCGCAGGGATTGATTCTGTCGCAGCGTCTGGCTAACGGTTACCGCGATTATCCAGTGCAAACGGTGGATATCGTCAAGCAGATCAAGGACTTGATTGAGTGTGGTTTCAGTACGCGACAGATAGGTGCTTTTTTAAAATCTTCCGGAAGCGAAAATTCCGATCCAAGAAAAGGCGCCGCTGATCTGGCGCCGCATATAGAAAAACTTCACGAGCTGGATGGCCTGATCGACGTGCTGACAGAACGCCGACGCCGGCTCTCCGAACGGATTGCATTATTCGGCCATCGCGCCGTGACGTCAGTCAAATAAAACAAGAAAAATCATCCTGAATGATACAGGTACGCCGCCGTCATTAACCACGGTGCGGGCCAGGCTGCGCCGGTGTTTTGCTAATGGCCGAAAAACACGCAGCTGATAGGCCGGAGCATGTTCAGTTTTAGCAACCGGGAATTGTCCCACAACCACCAGCCTCAGGAGACTCACATGGCAACACTTTCAAACTTGTCGTCTGACCACAGCAAAACCGCATTGCGTCAACGTGGTCAAGGCATGTCCGAGTACATCATCATCGTGGCGCTGATCGCGGTCGTCAGCATCGGCGTGTTCGCGGCATTCGGCAGCACCATCCGCCATCAGGTGGCCGGCATGGCGCAAGAAATGTCCGGTAACGACAGCAAGGCAGAGATCGCTAACGCCAAGACTTCAGCGGATCTGGCCACCACCAAGGCAGCTACTCAACGCACCATGAAAGATTACGGCAGCGACAACCGCTGATCCGCAGCGGCTCCAGTCCGCAGCTTTGCGGACTGGAGCCAATCAATGAGTTTCAGTCAGCACGCCTGGTATGGCGGGGCTGGTTGCAGCCTTGCGTTGCGGCTGCAGGTAACAATGCTTTCCTCGGCAATGCAAGAAGCGGCTCAGGCCGGAGGCCGCCGGCAGATCATCAATGCTTGTTCTAATACGGAGCGCAGAGTGAAACAGGCATCTTCAAGCGAGCAGGGCAAAGCCGGCTTTACAGCCTGCCATGGAGCGCGTCAACGCGGCGCGGTGCTGCCTATTGCCATCTTCTTTTTTGCTGTCCTGTGCGTCGGCCTGTTTGCCGTCTACAACATGGCGCAGGTGACCAGCGAGAAACGGCAGCTGGTAAATGCCGCCGACGCCATTGCCTTCAGCACCGCCAACATTGCTGCCGAAGGGTTGAACTACACTGCGTATACCAACCGCGCCATGATTTCCAATTACCAGTCGGTGGGGCAACTAACCGCCATGTGGTCGACGGTAGGCATGTCGGACCAATACTGGCAAAACAACAGCAAGGTGATGAAAGGCATCGCCGCGCTGACCAAATTCATTCCTTATATCGGCAGCAGCCTGTCAGGCATCTCCAACGCGTTGTCCAAGTTTGGCGAGTTCTGGGAAAAGGTCCTCAGCGGCGTACGCGTCGGCAGCCAGGTGCTGGCGAATGCCGGCACCGCCACGGTCTCCTTGGCCAACTATGCAATCTTCGCTTCCCAGCAAGTTCATCTGGTGACCACTGTCTCAGCCATGACTAGCATGCAACACGACTTGCTGACTGCCAATGCGCCGCAAGCCGAGTATATCCCGCAAACCATTGTTTACCAGATCGGCAAGAGCATGGTCGATTTCGGCAGCATGATCAAGCTGCACCAGCCGCCACGCAAATTCCTCGGCTTGACCAAGATGAAAGAGGCTGGAGAAAAGGATAATCCAGACAAGATTGAATTCAACCTGGTGCATCATTTGATGATGAAGGAAATGTTCAACTTCGCCAGCGGCAGCGGCGGCAGACGCTTGTTTCCCAATGCGGTCGGCCTGTGGGCGATCGACGGCTGCAACCTGTCTGCCATCAATGGCATGTTGAGCGGCCTCGGAACCAATGGCCTGGAACAGATCGTGCCGGCGCTGAAGGGCAATGTGGCGGTCGACGTCATCGGTCCAGTCATCGAAGCCTTCATGAATACCGTAGGCACTATCACCAGTCCTATCATGTGCCTGTATGAGCGCACCGGTGGTACCCGCATGATGCAGATGCAGGACGGTACTTATGCCTGGAGCAATATCGACATCATGGAAATCAATCCGCACCTGTTCGATATCCACATTCCGATTGCCGGCGCGACCACCTTGTCGAAGGTCGGGATGCAGGGATTGAACAAGAACCAGGAAATCCCGGAAGACCTGGATAAATTCGTCGATGCGGTGAAAGCCGACGACGCCGCCAAACGGGCTTACTGGGGCGAAGCCACCGGCCTCGACGACTGCATGTATTTCACTCTCCCCAGCGGCGAGATCTACGCTCCGCGCCTTGGCGGAAAAAGTGGCGCTTGCGCATCGCTGGCGGCCGGCTCGGCCAAAAAATACTACGACCGCGGGATCATGAATATGGCTGAAACCTCTGCTTATCACGCCATGGGCGGGCAAGCGAAGATCGCCTCGGCAACCGACGAACTCAACAACATGATCATGTCTTCCATGCTGCCTACGCTGGAAGCGGCCGGCGGCAGCATCGGTTCCAGCAATTCTTCGTCGGCGGCGATAAATTTGCCGAACAATAGCACCTCGACGGTTTTGGGTGGTGCTCCAGCCGGTACCCCGGCGTCAGGTTCGGCGCTGAATCCACCGAGCCCCGGCAGCGGCAATCCCGAGGTGGAACTGGCTTCTGCCTTGGCGCAACAGGCAGCCAATGTCCAGAGCCTGAGCGGGCTTGGCGCCAATGTCGGAGGTTCGATAGCGAGCATGCTGGGCAAGGGGTTTACCGGCTTCACGCAAGTTTTTGACGATCCTCTGGACAGCGCCAGCGCTGTTCTTAAAATATTCCTCGATTTGCTGGGCCTGGGCGATCTGGTGGATGTAATCAACATGCGCACCTCGCGCGGAACGGAGACCCTGTTCCAAAGGCCTGGCTTAAGGGGAACGATCGCAGCGGACATGGGCTTGCCGGCGGAACGGCTTGGTTTCTGGGAAATGCGCGACGCCAATATCGGCAACTACCAGATAGGCGACCGCGCGGCCAGCAATATGTTTGTCGCTTCCAGGGAAATACAGGACAACGCTTTGAAGGATCTGGGTCCATCCTTCATCGTGGGATTGCAGGAAACGGTAGGCGCCATGAAGTCGCCGCTGAAACCGGAAGGCCAGTTCAATCTGGGGCGCGTGCCGATCAAGGATTACGACACCGAAATCAAGCAAGACTACCTGCAGGCAATGGGCAAGGCACGGGTGTATTACCGGGCGCCGGTGGAACGCTGGACCGGCCGCATGCAAGTGGTGACGCACGCCAACCTGATGCTGCCTTACTGGAACGCACGGCTGGAAGGCTTGAATTATCCGGAAAAATTATTGTTCTTCACCATTAACTGAACCGGGACTCCATGCCTAATCCACCTAGAGTTTCCAGCTTGCGCAAGTCCGGAGCAAGGCAACGGGGCCAGGCCCTGTTCGAGTCGGTGCTGGCGTGCAGCGTGCTCATGCTGTTCCTGTTCGGCTTGCAGTGGGTCTGGCGTTTCGGCGAGCTGAAGCAGCTTAATACCGAGGCGGCGCGCTTTGCAGTATGGGAACGCACTGCCTACAAGGCGACCGGCGATGCCGATTACAAATCGCTGTACAGCGGCGATGCCGACCTGGCCCCCAAGGTGTTCCGCGGCGTCTACCTGACGCCACGCGGCGCGCGCCAGAGCCAGGCCGAAGGCAGCACCGCGCTGCTGCAGGACCATGCTGACTGGATGAGCACCGCGGCGCGGTTTTTTACCGATAAATTCGAGAGCGCTACATTCGGCTCAATAAGTAATGGCGCCCTGAATGTTTCCACCAGCTCCAGCAAATCGCCGGGCTGGTCGATGGGATTCGATCCGACCGGCAATACCTTAACCAATCTAACGCTGGACCGCGAGCCCTACGAGCGGGTCCAGGTCAATGGCTCGATCGGCCTGAGCGATTTCATCAAGACCTATATGGAACAAACCTTCGGCATCGCCAAAGGCGAGACCGGCCTGCCTGCTGGCGGCCCCAGTGCGCGCAGCCTGGGCAGCCTGACCATGGTCACCAACTCCTGGTCGGCGCCGGTGCCTGTGGCAAACCATCGCATTACCGAACAGCTCAATCCGTTCTATGACGGCGCCGCCAGCTCCGGCTCTTCCGGCAATCCGGTTGGCAAGATACTCAATAGTAATTATTTCAACCTGCCAGGATTGATCGGCGGGGCTTCGGGCTTTGGCGGCAATTACCGGGTTGACCTGGCTGGCATCAATCCGGCTCAGGTGTCGACCCTGGTCTCGCAAGGCATGGGGCTGGATTTCGACAGCCTGAAAAACCCTGGCGGCTTGATCAAGGCATACAAGTCAACCGACGACTACAAGGAGAGTCTGAATCTGGCGGGCGGCATGGGCGAAGCGGACTATATGGCAGTGAAGTGCACTGCCAATCCCGGGCGCGAGATCCGGCTGACCCAATACACCCAGGACGAGCTGTGCCCGGCCGGCATCATGCGTGCACGCACGATCTCCATGTTCGACAACCCGGCCTGGCGCTTTTCTCCGGCGCCGTAGCAGACAAGGTAGAAGGGGATTTATTTGAAAGTGTTGATCGTGGTTTGCTGGTGCCTGTTCCTGAGCGCCAGCGCATATGCAGCGGACAAATGGAAAGCGGTGGAAGGCTTGATGCTGGACGGCGTACCGGACAACTGGCAACAGACTCGCCTGGCCGATGAAATCGAAGTGAACGGCTTGCCGATGCTGATCTATGAAATCGAAGGACCGCAGCCGCTGCGCGAAGCCGCGGTCATCCTGGCGGGGAGCTGGGCCAAGGCCAGATGGAAAGTCACCACCAAGGCTGCCGGGCATGAAGTGCAGATCGTGGCGGTCAAGGACGGCTGGCTGAAGCAGGCCAACCTGAGCAGCAACAACCGCAAGCAGACCCAGGGCTACCTCAGCATGTCAGACCTGCCGGCACGCATGGAGCAGGATATCGGCACCAAGGCGCCGGTGCTGGCCAAGCATCTGCGCAAGCCCTCGGGTACGGTGATATTGAACGAAGTACGCACAGTGGACATGGCGGGCGAATCGATCCTGACTACCATGACCAACAATTTTGACATGGAACAGAACATTGCCTTTTACCAGGAAGACCGTGCCGCCGAGGCATGGAAGCTGAGCTTCAAGAAAACCGCCGAGGACAACAGCGGCACGGTGATGCGCTATGTCTCGCCCAGGCAGCAGGAGGCGACCTATACCTTTACCAGGAATGCCGGCCAGACCTTTGTCGTGGTCAATTGGATTACACGATGAAACCGCGTCTGATACAGCAGGGAAAACCTATGAAAGCGGTTCGCGCCAGGAGCGCAGCACAAGGGCAGGCCACGGTCGAATATTCGATCCTGCTGGTGTGCGTGGCGCTGGTGCTGTTCGTGCAGGTGGACGGCGTGTCTTTGCTTAGCCTGCTGCTGGATGCGATACGTCATCTGAATTTCAGTTACATCAACGGCTTAGGTGTCAGCGCCACGCCAATTTAGCAAACAAGCCGAGAGCGCATTATATGTTGATCAAAGTCGGAAGAAATCTGAAACTGGGGCGTGGCGCCAGCATGGCCGAATTCATTGTGGCGATCCCCATCGTGCTGATCTTTGCCTTGCTGTGCTTGCAAATGGTCTTGATGTACAGAGCCAAGCTGGCGCACAACTATGCGGTGCAGGAAGCGGTGCGCATCGGCGCCATGAGCAACGGCCGGGTGGTGCCGCGTTTCGTCACCGATCCGCTGACGGCGCAGCTGGGTAATCTTGGTTATGCGGCGGTCGGCAAGATCGTCCATAGCAAGGATTCTTCCGGGCGCGATGTGACCTCGACTGTCACCACGCCCGGCAGTGAACTGGCCGGCTCCGGCCAAGCCGAAGCCGCCAGCAACGGCGTGCCGGTCAATAATGCCGCAGGTTCCTCCGGCGGCGACCCGGGCGAAGCGGAAAACCGCGCCGGTCCTATTTCGGGCTACCTTGGCAAAGCCAAGCAGAAAATCGGCCCGGCCGTGTGGGCCTTCGTCAAGGGCCTGATGCGCTATGGCGACAGCTCGGTCCTGCAAGGCTACATCAACGGCATCACGCCGATGTACATGGGCAGCGACACCGGCAAGCTGGCGGTGGTCGAAGCCCAGGTCGAAGCCTACAAGGATGCCATGTTCAATTCCTGCATCCTGTATCACAACCCGACCCAGGCCGCCTTCCTCGAATCCGGCGTGATCGAATTGCAGGGGCTCGACTACGGCATCCTCAAGCTGCCAGCCGACTATATGCGCTTCCGCACGCCGCTCGGCACGGATGCTCCGGGCGGCGGCGAAGATCTTTCCGACAGCAAGCTGAAAGGCGATATCACCAACAAGAGCATCCAGGAAAACACTGTGCTGTCGATCGAAATCTGGTGGAGCTATCCGCTCAAGGTGCCGATCGCCAACAGCATCATCATCGGCATTACCCGGCTGTTCGGCAACAGCAGCGAAAGTTCCGGTATCGCGGCGTCGTTTCAGGCCAAGGCGCTGGAGCGCGGCCGCTATCCGTTCAGCTCATCGGCCAGTTACCGGGCGCAAAACGCCTTGCACTGGCATCCCTTCTATCCCTTGGGAACCAAATCGCCGCCTATCGGCGGTAGCGGCGGCTACCAGGCCTTCGACGTGGTCAGGCTGATCTGGAACAGCATCCTGAGCCGGCTGGAGGGCAAATTCGATCCGGCCGAGCCGCAGATCGGCTTCTGCCTGGGCGCAATGGACATGGGCGCCTGGGCTACCGGCGAAAAGAACGATGTGCCGGAACACTGGTGGGGCGAGGACTATGACAAAGCAAGCCACTAGGGCCGCAACGCCTTCCGATTTTCCAAGACCAGCAGCGACTCTCAGCAGTTCGCAACGACGATCACTTTTACTCTCATATCATGAACATAAAACGTTTCATCAATTTTCAAAAAATTAAGAAAGCACTGCCGCTGCTCATCATCGTCCTGATCGCCGCATTCGCCGTCTTCCTCGCCAACAACTACCTGAAAACCCGTTCCAGCGAAATTGAAAAAAGCCTGAGCGACGAAGCCAGCAAGGTACGCACCACGGTGACGGTGCCGCGCATCGACCTCAATCCCGGCGACGTGCTGACCATGGAACAGCTGGCTTCGCGCACGGTGCCCAAGGAATACATGAACTTCGACGTCATCTCGCCGGAACAGATCGATGCCTATATCGGCAAGAAGATCATCCGCCCGGTGCGCAAGGGTACGCCTTTGCTGGAATCGTACTTCCTGATGTACGAATCGGTGCCGTTTTCCAAGTCGATCGATGCCGGCAGCCGCGCCATCACCATTCCGGTGGACGAGATCAATTCCTTCTCCGGCCTGCTGCGCGCAGGCGATCACATCGACCTGTTCTACATGATGAAGCGGCCGCAGGAAGGACCGCCCAGCGCCGGGCCGCAGCCGGAAGATACCGTGCTGGCGCCCTTGCTGAAGAATATCGAAGTGCGCGCTACCGGCCAGACCACGGTGCGCGAAGTGCTGGCGGCCGACCGCGCGCGTGAAGCCGGTCTTGGCGAACGCCAGGGCCAGGCCGGCCGCGCCACCTACAGCACAGTGACGATTTCAGTGCCGGCGGCGGATGCCCAGAAAGTGATCCTGGTGCAGACCGGCGCCCGCATCGTCGCCGTGCTGCGCAGTCCGGACGACCAGGGCGATGCCGAGAAACGACTGTTCCTGTCCGATGTCATCGATCCGGACGCCAAGCGCCGCCTGCAGATGCCGGGGCCGCAGGTCGACTACATCATCGGCGGCCGCTTCAAGACCGGCGAATATGCCGACGGCGGCGGCGACCAGGCCAGCAAACTCGAAGCCTTCAAGCGCCTTCTGGGCAGCGCAGCCGGCAATCCACAATGATATCCAACAAAAAGCCACGCAATAACATGACTAATCCAAGAAATTTCCGCTCCTGCCTGCTGTTGTCCGCCCTGATTGGCAGCCGCGCTTTTGCCGCCGCACCTTTGCCGGAGACTTTGCAAAACCAGAACAAGGCACAAAAAACCAGCCAAAAACAGGTCCAAAACGAGCCCCGCGGCAGCCGCGACGGCGGCGTCGAATACCTGGACGGCAATGCGATTGAACAAAGAAACCAGATGAACGGGCCCGAAGGGATTCCTGTCCGCAATGCCGGCGACCTCGCCGTCCTGAGGCCTGCGGCCGGCCATGGCGGCGCCGCAAAGGTGCAGCAAGCGGTCGACGACGAACTGCTCATGTACGCCGGCGAGGCGCGCGTGATCGAAGTCGGTGCGGTCAACCGCATCGCTATCGGCAACGGCAAGATCGCGTCCACCGCGGTGATCGAAAAGACCAAGCTGCTGATCATTGCGCAAGAAGTCGGCCTGACCAATATCCTGCTCTGGAACAAGCCGAACTTCTCGCGCGAAATCCGTCTGCGGGTGACCGCGCTCAACGTCATCAAGCAGCAGCGCGATGTCAAGGCGGCCTTGGCTGACCTGACGGGTGTCGATGTGGTGCGCCGCGGCGACCGCCTGTACGTGGAAGGCAATATCCATTCGCGCGAAGATCTTTCCAAAATCACCGCATTGACCGATCAGTACGCCAATCTGGTCAACAGCACCAAGCTCGATATCGACACCGTGCCGGCCTACAAGCAGGACTCGCAGATGCTGGTGTTCGACCTGTACTTTGTCGAATTCAAGAAAGGCTACCTGGAGAACCTGGGCGTCAACTGGGCCAAGAGTTTCAACGGCTTCAACATCGGTATCTTCGGCGAAGCTTCGCGCGGCGCCGTCAACCTGCGGCCCTTGCCGCAAGACACCGGCACCGGCGGCAAGTTTGACCTGCCTGACCAGAAACTGCGCGGCGTCAGCGCCAGCGTCAATGCCTCGATTGCGATTCCCTCGGTCATCCAGCTGGCGGTCGACAGCGGCGACGCCTTTGTCCTGGCTTCGCCCAGCATCGCCACCCGCAACGGCGGCCAGGCCAGATTCGTCGCCGGCGGCGAAGTGCCGATTCCGACGGTCAGCCAGAACGGCACCAACGTCACCTTCAAGCCTTACGGCATCCTGATCGAGATCGCGCCGAAGCTGGATGCTTTCAGCAACATCACCGGCATCCTCAAGGCCGAGGTGAGCAAGATCGATCCGACCGTCAGCGTCGGCGGCATCCCGGGTTTCACCACGCGCCGCACCGAGACTGACTTCTCGGTAAAGACCGGCGACGCCATCATCTTGTCCGGCTTGTACAGCCAGGACGGCAGCACCGATATCCAGAAGGTGCCAGGGCTGGGCGATGTACCGCTGCTGGGCAATCTGTTCAAGAGCACCGGCACCACCCGCAACCAGACTGAGGTCTACCTGGTGGCGATTCCGCACACGCAGGAAGGGGAGTCAGGGGAGAGCTCGAATGCCTTGCGCAATATCAGCAACCGCATCAACCAGGCGCGCAAAGCGGTGGGTATGCCGGAGGAGGCAGAGCTGCCGACCCTGCGCAACCTGCAGAAGGAAATTCCAGTCAAGTCGCCGTTCCAGGCAGCGCCGCTGCGGCCTGAACCGGCATTGCCGCCTGAGTACGGCAATCATTGATGCGGCGGCGGCCGGCTAGAAGCGCAGCTGGTCGCCTACGCCCAGGGACAGTGCGGCAAGCTTGGCAGGATGAAGTTCCAGGGTGTGGCGCGCGGAACGGTCGGAGGACAGGCTTCTGCGCGCCATGACCGGGACGATCTTGGTGATGACGAAGTCTGGCGACAGATACACCACGCCGATGGTGAAATGCATGAAAAAAGTATGGACCGAATTGCAGTCCTTGAGCAGGTAGGCGCTGTCGGGAGCCAGCGTCTTGGTAAACATCAGGCCGCGGGCGCGGCTGAAAAACGAGTCGCCGATGGTGACATTGGCGATGATGATCTGATCATTTTTATATGCGGGAATAATTTTCATGGCAGAGAGCCAAAGTGGATTTGTGTTGATGGTGGTCGCGGACGATTATGACATACTCGATGAAGTCTACGTCGACAAGGAACGCTTCGTTCTCGGCAAGGGGGAGAGCTGCGACCTGCGTCTCAAGGGCTGGAACGTCAGCAAGCTGCACGCGACTTTTTTATTGAACGAGGGCAGCGTCTTCATTGAAGACAGCGGCAGCATCTTCGGCACCTGGGTCGACGGCGAGCGCGTCAACCGGCTCGGGCCGCTGAGCAGCAACACCGTGATCAAGATCGGCAACTACAGCCTGACCTTGCATACCAACCAGCAGGGGCACGAGGCCAGCGTTGGCCGCGAGCGGCAGAACCGGGCCGTCAACCATGCGATCAGCACCATCGAACATGATTTCGAAGAAGTGCTGGTGGCGGAACGGCCGTTGAAGCAGGCCAGCCAACCCCTTCCTGCCGCCGCGCCGCGCCAGCAATTTGCCGCGCCGGCGCAGGCGGCGCCGTCGCGCCCGGCCCCGGCAGCCGTTGCGGCGGCCGCGGCCCCGTTGCCACAGGGATCGCGACCAGGCGCCGGCGGCAAGCAGGTTGCGAATATCCCGGCGCGCGTGATCGATCTTGAATTTTCGCGCTGGCGCAAGACCTTGCACGAAGCGGTGCTGCATGAAATCGACTTGCGCCGCATCGACGCCAACAAGATGTCCGAGGACGATCTCAAGGCCAACGTCAAAAGCCTGATCAAGGAGTTGTTGAGCACCACCTTCAGCTTGCCGGACAATATAGACACCGAGCTGCTGACCAAGGAAGTGCTGGACGAAGCGGTCGGACTGGGGCCGCTGGAACCGATGATCGCTGACGACAGCGTGACCGAAATCATGGTCAACCGCCACGATGAAATCTGGGTCGAGCGCGGCGGCCGGCTGGAACTGTCCAGCGCCACCTTCACCAGCGACCTGGCAGTGCTGGGAGCGATCGAGCGGATTGTCACCCCGCTGGGAAGACGTATCGACGAAAGCTCGCCCATGGTCGATGCGCGTTTGCGCGACGGCTCGCGCGTGAATGCGATCATTTCTCCGCTGTCGCTGCGCGGGCCAACCCTGACTATCCGGAAATTCTCGCGCCGCAAGATGGTGGCCGAAGACTTGATCAAGTATGGCTCGATGACGGAAGACATGCTGAATATCCTGCGCAGCGCGGTCGAACAGCGCTTGAACATCGTGGTGTCGGGCGGCACCGGTTCCGGTAAAACCACCTTTCTCAACATGATGTCTGCCTTTGTGCCGAACGACGAGCGCATCGTCACCATCGAGGATGCCGCCGAACTGCAGCTGTCGCAGCCGAACCTGGTATCGCTGGAGAGCCGGCCGCCCAATGTCGAAGGCAAAGGCCATGTGGCGATCCGTGACCTGGTGCGCAATTCTCTGCGGATGCGGCCGGACCGCATCATCGTCGGCGAGTGCCGCGGCGGTGAAGCGCTGGACATGCTGCAAGCCATGAATACCGGCCATGACGGCTCGATGACGACTTTGCATGCGAATTCGCCGCGCGACGCGCTGGCGCGCATGGAGGTGCTGGTGCTGATGGCCGGCATGAACCTGCCGGTGCGGGCGATCCGCGAACAGATTTCTTCGGCGGTACACCTGATCATCCAGCTCACTCGTTATTCCTGCGGTGCGCGCAAGGTGACAGCGATCACCGAAGTGGTTGGCATCGAATCGGAAACCATCCAGCTGCAGGATATCTTCAAGTTTCATCGCGAAGGCCTGGACCAGAACGGCAAGACCTTTGGCGAATTCCGTTATTCGGGCATGAAACCGGTCTTCATGGAGCGATTGGAAAATGAATAACCAGATACTGCTGTTTTCGGGAATCCTGTTTGCGCTGGTGCTGTTCATCGCCTGGTCGCTGCTGAACTCGAAGAGTTACTTCCTCAAGCTGCTGTTCGACATGCACGTGCGCTATATCGGCCACATCAAGGAATGGACCGGGCTGCGCGACGGCCGCGTCTACATGGTGCTGTTTGCTCAGATAGCGGCGGCGCTGATGCTGGTGGTGGTGATTTATTTTGTTTTGCGCAACATCTTCCTGGTGCTGCTGATCGGTTATTTCATCTTCAAGGCGCCGCTGTGGGTCAGCAATTACAAGCGCAAGCGCCGCCTCAACAGCATCGAATACGAATTGCCGACGGCGCTCACCGTGATCGCTTCCAGCCTGACGGCGGGCGTGTCCCTGAGCATTGCCTTGCAATCGTATTCCAAGGAGAGCAATTCAGCCCTGGCCAGTGAATTTGCGCACGTGATCCGGCTGCAGAAAGTCGGCGTCGATTTCGAAACGGCGATCGAAGAAGTCGGCAAGCGCATCGACCTGGTCGATTTCCAGCTGCTGGTGATGACCTTCCGGATTTCGAAATCGGTGGGCGGCAATCTCTCGGAAACGCTGATGAGCCTGTCCAACACCATCCAGCAGAAACTGACGATCGAGGGCAAGATCAGGTCGCTGACGGCGCAGGGCAAGATGCAAGGCTGGGTCATGATCTGCCTGCCGGCGCTGGTCGGGATTGCACTGTTCTTCATCCAGCCGGCCGAAATGGGCCTGCTGCTGACCACCTTTTACGGCAAGATCGTGCTCTTCATCTGTCTCACCATGGCCTATATCGGGCACAAGGTGATCCAGAAAATCCTGGCCATCGATGTCTGACGGCCGCGGACATTCTATTATCGGATACATGCCATGAGCAGTTCAATCTATCTTTACGGCGCAATCATACTGGCCTTCGGCAGCCTCAGCGTCTTCATGTTTTACCTGTTCCGTCTGGTGGCCAATGTCAAGGTCACCAAGTTCCGGCCGAACATGGATCCGCTGCCGCCGCTGCTGAAAAGAATCTGGAACGGAGTGATGTTCTTCGACTTCTATTTTGGCGCGACAGTGTCGGAGGCGCGGCTGCTGAAACGCAAGCAGATGCTTAACTCGGCCGGCCTGGAATATTTCATGACGCCCGCCGAGACTTACGCCCTGCAGTTCTTCTCGCTGGCTGTGGCGCTGTTTTGCGCGGTGCTGGTGGGCCTGGCGGCATTCGGCATCGACTACACGGTGCTGATCATCATGCTGGTGCTGGGACTGATAGGCTGGTTTTATCCGCTGATGTGGATCCGCGACCAGAAGAAGAAACGCAACATTGAAATCTCGCGCTATTTTCCCTCTTTTGTCGATATCGTCACTCTGTGCTGCGAATGCGGCCTGACCTTGAACACCGCCATCGTCAATTTCTGCGAACGCGGTCCGGAATGCATCTTGCGCCATGAGATCGAGCGAGTAGTGCGCGACATGAAGACCGGCGCCGGCCGCGCCGATGCCTTGGGAAAATTTGCGCGCCGCACCGGCAATGTCGACATCTCGCGTTTTGTCGGCATTGTCCTGCAATGCGATAAACTGGGCGTGCCGCTGGGGCCGACCTTGCGCAAGTTCGCCGAGCAAAAGCGCACCGAACGTTTCCAGCGCGCCGAAAAGCTGGCGATGGAAGCGCCGATGAAAATGATTGCGCCCCTGATCATGTTCATCTTCCCGATCACCTTTATCATCATCGCTTTCCCGATAGTGATGACCATCCTGATGAATTTCAAATAAGAGAGCAGATGAAAAAAATCCTCGCCGCGATTACTGCATTTTCCCTGGTCGCCGCCAGCCAGCTGGCATGGGGCGCCAAGGTCATGCCCGAGCTAAAGAAAGCCAATACCGATATCTGCCTGAAGATGGGCGCTTCAGCCCGCGGCGCGCCCAAGGCGCCGGAGAAGATGCCGGCCTTTTGCGGCTGCGTGTCCGATGCCTACTGGGACAGCGTGCCGCAAAGCGAATACAACCTGCTGCTGCAGACCGGCAAATCGCCGTCGCTGGAAGCCAACCTGGAAAAGCGCCTTGACGTCGCCAAGGCGGCTTGCCTGAAGAAGACCGGATAAAACCGCGTCAGCCGATCACCTTCGGGTGCAACAGGTCTTGCAGGCCGATGCGGCGCAACATCTCGCTGCGCACGCGGTCGGCGACGCCGTTGACGATCTCGCAGCCGTCCTGCGAGGGATCGATATGAGTGCGGAATGGGCGGCTGCCGAACGGCATGCCGACCACTTCGACGATCGCCGTGGCCACCGAGCCGGCGTCGGCATCGGCCGGTTCCAGCGCCGCCAGTCCTTGCAGCGCCTGCTGCGGCACGCCGGCATACGGGCCGTTGTCATATTCCGCGGCGCGCGCCTGGTCGACCGGCGCGCCGGAATGGGCGAAATGGTTGGTGCCCTTGGTGAAGGCGCCAGGCACGATGATGGCAGTCTCTATGCCCCAGCGCGCCAGTTCGCCGGCATACGACACTGCCAGCGAATCCATGGCGGCCTTGGCCGCGAAATACGGCGACAGGTAGGGCGGGGTGCCGCCGCGCGCGCTGCTGGAGGAAATCCACATCACCAGTCCCTTGCCTTGCTTGCGCAGTTGCGGCAGGGCGGCACGGTTGACGCGTTGCGTGCTGAGCACGTTGATATCGTAAAGCTGGGCGAACTGTTCCGGCGTGAACGCTTCGGCCGGGCCGAAAGACATGTGGCCGGCGTTATGGATCACCACATCGAGCCGGCCGCAGTCGGCGACGATGCTGGCGATGCCTGCCTCGACCGAAGCGCTGGCGGCGACGTCGAGCTCGACGCTGCGCAGGTCTACGCCGTGCTCGGCGGCATAACGCGCCACTTCAGCCGCCTGGGGCGCATTGCGTCCCTTGGTCTCGCGCATGCTGGCATACACGATGTGGCCGGCATGGGCCAGGGCGCGCGCGGCGAGGGCGCCGAAGCCGCTGGAGGCGCCGGTAATGACGATGACTTGTTGCATGATATTTCCTCTCATAGATACAAGAAAGTGCGGGTAAGAAAAGCGCGGCTCAGATGACGCCGCCGTTGGCGCGCAGCACCTGGCCGTTGATCCAGCCGCCGTCGGCGCCGGCCAGGAAGGACACGGTGCCGGCGATATCCCGCGGCTGGCCCAGGCGTTCCAGCGGCGCCAGCTTGGCCAGGCGATCCACCAGCTCTTGCGGTTTACCGTTGAGGAATAGCTCGGTGGCGGTCGGGCCAGGAGCGACGGCGTTGACGGTGATGTTCTTGCCGCGCAGTTCCTTGGCCAGCACGCTGGTCATCGCTTCCACGCCGGCCTTGGTGGCGGCATATACGCCGTACGAAGGCTGCAGCAAACCGACTACGCTGGAGGAGAAATTGATGATGCGGCCGCCATGGCGCAGCCGCCTGGCGGCTTCGCGCAGGGTGTTGAAGCTGCCCTTGAGATTGATGGCGATCTGGCGGTCGAAAGCGGCATCGTCGGTTTCGGCGATGCTGGCGTTGAGCATGATGCCGGCATTGTTGACCAGCACATCGACCCCGCCGAATGTCTGTTCCGCTGCATCGAACATGGCGCGCACGGCTGCGACGTCGCTGACGTCGGCCTGCACCGCCAATGCCTGGCCGCCTTGCTCGACCAGCTGCTGCACCAAGGCCTGGGCGGCCGCGGCGCTGCCGGCGTAATTGACGATCACGGCAAAGCCGTCGCCGGCCAGGCGTTGCGCCACCGCGGCGCCGATGCCGCGCGAGGACCCGGTGACGATGGCTACTTGCTTGTCTGCTTTGTTCATTTGAAGCTCCTTGAAGTTGGTTTAAGCGTTGCGTAAGCCGCCCGCGGCTTGCCGGATATCGGTTGGCAGGGCAGTGAGTACATCATGGCAGTTAATTTTGATTGGATAAACTGGCTTAAATTGCCTACACTGTTCCATATGAACTAACAATTGAGTCAGGCAGCCCTATGGATAAATTTGAATCCATGCGCATCTTTACGCGCATTGTCGAATTGAAAAGTTTTACCCGCGCCGCCGAAGACCTCGGCTATCCGAAAGCCACCGTGACCAACGCCATCAAGCAGCTGGAAGCGCGCCTGCGCGTGCGGCTGCTGCACCGGACCACGCGCCAGGTCAGCCCGACCCTGGACGGCGACGCCTATTACACGCGCTGCATACAGCTGCTGGCCGATCTGGAGGAAACCGAAAATGTGTTTTCACAAGCCGCCGCCAACCCCTCGGGCAAGCTGAGGATAGACATGCACGGCACGCTGGGGCGCCATTTCGTGCTGCCGCTGCTGGACCAGTTCTGCACCCGCTATCCGAATATCGAACTGCAGATCGGCATGGGCGATCGCCTGGTGGATCTGGTCAGGGAAAGCATCGATTGCGTGCTGCGCGTGGGCGAGCTGCAGGATTCGTCGATGGTGGCGCGGCGCCTTGCCAGTCTGGAGCAGGTGACCTGCGCCAGCCCCGCCTATCTGGAACAGCATGGAGAGCCACGCCATGTAGAAGATCTTGCCGCGCACCGCGCCGTCAATTTCTTTTCAGCGCAGACCGGAAAAATCTACCCTTTCACATTCACGGTGGATGGTGAAAGGCGCGAGCTTGCCATCCCGGGCACGATCTCTGTCAATAATGCGGATGCCTACAAGCAGTGCTGCGCATCGGGCTTCGGCTTGATCCAGGTGCCGCGTTACGGCGCCGCAAGCTTGCTCGCCAGCGGCGCCTTGCGTGAAGTGCTGCCGGAATACCGGCCGCCGCCGTCGACCGTATCGGTGCTGTATCCGCATCATCGGCAGTTGTCGCCCCGGGTGCGCGTGTTTGTCGACTGGCTGGCGACGGTGTTTGCCGCAGCCGTGTAGGCCCGCGGCGCTTGTCACGCCTGCAGATAGCTGCGCAGCGTGTCGCCCTGGTAGTCCTGGCGGAACTGTCCGCGCTGTTGCAGCTGCGGCACCACCAGCTCGACGAAGTCGTCGAAGCCGTGCGGCAGATGGACCGGCGTAATGACAAAGCCGTCCGCTCCCTGCTGCGCCACGATGTGGGTCATCCAGTCGGCGATGTCGCCGGCAGTGCCGGCCACCTGCGGCACCAGCACGCCGCTGGCGTACATGCGGCCGATGTCGGCCAGCGTCAGCTGGCGCTCGCTCGACAGTTCGCGGATCAGGCTGAACAGGCCCTGCATGCCAGCCACTTCGAGATCGGCGATCGGCGCATCCAGCGCATAGCCTGAGAAATCCACGTTCATATGGCTGGAGAGCGTCGACAGGCCGACGATCGGATCGACCAAGGCATTGTGGCGCGCACGCTTTTCTTCAGCTTCGGCGCGGCTGCCGCCGACGAAAGGCATCACGGCCGTGAGCACCTTGATGTCATGCGGCTGGCGGCCGAACTTGGCGGCGCGGCCTTTCAGGTCCTGGTAAAAGCGCTGCATGCGCGGCAGGTCGGGCTGGATGCCGAACACTACTTCCGACCAGCGCGCCGCAAAATCCTGGCCGCGCTGGGATGAGCCGGCCTGGATGATGACCGGTCCGGACTGCGGCGAAGCAGGGATGTTGAGCGGGCCGCGCACATTGAAATAAGGGCCGCTGTGAGCGATGGCCGACACCAGCTCGGCATTGGCATAGCGGCCGCTGCCGGCTTCCAGCAGCAGCGCTTCCGGCGCCCAGCTGCCCCATAGCTGATGGGCGACGTCGAGGAACTCGTCGGCGCGGTCATAGCGGGCGTCGTGGCTCAGGCTCTGGCGCAAGCCGAAATTGTCGGCTTCGCCCTGGTTCACCGAAGTCACCACATTCCATGCCGCGCGTCCGGCCGATAGATGGTCCAGCGTGGCGAACTCGCGCGCCAGGCTGTAGGGCTGAGAATAGGTGGTGGAACGGGTCGCTCCCAGGCTGATCCTGCTGGTGAACGCAGCCAGCGCTCCCAGTATCGGCAAGGGGTCGAGCCGGGTGGCATCCTGGTCGCCGTGGCCGACGCCGTAGCGGTGATCGCCGCCGTAGCGGGTCGACACCGCCAGACGGTCGGCAAAGAACAGCAGATCGAATTTGCCGCGTTCCAGCGTCTGCGCAATGCGCGCGTAATAGTCCAGCTTGAGGAAGCCGCCGGGACTGCTGTCGGGATGGCGCCATAGCACCTGGCTGTGGGCGGCGTTGCCGGCGATCAGGAAGGCGGCGAGATGCATCATTCTGCGCTCCCGCTCACAGCAAGACTTCAGGGTAGACCTTGTCCTTGACCTGCACCTGGGTCTTGATCAGGTTTAGCTTGTAGAAGGCGGCGACGATCTGCTGCTGTTCGGCGACGATGGCGGCGTCGACCGCCACCGTGGTGTAGTTGCGGCGCGCGCTGGCCAGCCGCAATACCTTGGGATCGACGCCCAGCTGCGGCGCCAGCAGTTCAGCGGTTTCTAGCGGATGGGACTGGGCCCAGGCATTGGTCTTCTTGAGTTCGGCAAACAGGATGCGGATGATGTCCTTGTTGCGGTCGACAAATGCCGGATTGGCCAGGTGGAAGGTACGGTTGTTGGACAGGCCGGTGCCGTCGCGCAGGATGCGCGGATTGCTGGCGATCTGCTGCCCCGCCAGATAGGGATCCCAGAGCGTCGCCGCATCGACATTGCCGGACTGGAAAGCCGCGCGCACATCGGCGGCATTGGTGACGTAGACCGGAATGATGTCGCTATACGTCAGGCCAGCTTCCTCCAGCGCCCGCACCAGCAGGTATTGCACATTCCAGCCGCGGCCGAGGGCGATTTTCTTGCCCTTCAGGTCTTTCACGGAGCGGATGGCGGATTCCTGCGCGACGAAAATCGCTATCCCTTGCGGATAGGGCTGCTCAGCAGCGAGGTACACCGCATTGACGCCGGCGGCGTTGGCGAACACGGCCGGCGTATCGGCGGCATGGCCGAAGTCGATGGCCTCGCCATGCAAGGCTTCGGTCAGTTGCGGGCCGGCGGCGAACTCGAACCACTTCACCTGCCATCCCAGCGGCTGCAAGGCTTTTTCCAGGCTGCCGCTGCCTTTCAGGATGTTCAGCGTATTGAATTTCTGGTAGCCGATACGCAGCGTCCGTTGTTCCGCCGCCAAGGCCGGCAGGCTTGCCGCCGCTGCGCTGGCGCTCAGGCCCTGCAGCAGCAGGCGCCGCTTGTTCGATATCGTCGTCATCTTTTCCTCGATTGATTTGCTGGACGCCAGCCTGGGCCGCGTAACTCTGCATCCTAATCAATCCGGCGCCGGCGGAGAACGAAGGCTTTCGGCCATGCTAAATCGGTTTCAGCATAAGGATGGCTGCGAGCCTGCCGTTGCTCTGAAACGAGATGAAGGACGTGGTAAATTGATCTCCCAAACAGAGGAAGCCCCACCATGTCCAGCCGCACGCTTAATCTTGACGATACGCTTTATGACTATCTGCTCAGCCATTCTCTGCGCGAACATCCGGCGCAGACCGCATTGCGCGCGGCGACCCGCAGCCACGCCCGCGGCGGCATGCAGATCTCGCCCGAACAAGGGCAGTTCATGGCGCTGCTGGTGCGCCTGATGGGTGCGCGCAAGACCATAGAGATAGGGGTTTTCACAGGCTACAGCGCGCTGACGGTGGCGCTGGCCCTGCCGGAGGACGGCCAGATCCTGGCCTGCGACATCAGCGACGAATACACGCGCATCGCCCGTCCGTACTGGGAACAGGCCAAGGTCGAGCACAAGATCGACCTGCAGCTGGCGCCGGCGCTGACGACGCTCGACGCCAGGCTGGCTGCCGGCGCAGCGGGGCAATACGATTTTGCTTTTATCGATGCCGACAAGAGCGCCTATGACGGCTACTACGAACGCTGCCTGCAGCTGCTGCGGCGCGGCGGCCTGATCGCCATCGACAACGTGTTATGGGACGGCAGCGTAGCGCGCCCGCGGAAGATGCCGATACGGCTGCCTTGCAGGCGCTTAACCTGAAACTGCACAGCGACCAGCGCATCGACTTGTCGATGCTGCCGGTCGGCGACGGCCTGACGCTGGCGCGCAAGCGCTGAGCTCGCGGCCGGCGCGAAAGCCGTCAATGTCATGCGCCGGCATAGATCGAGGCGCCAGCATCGTGCTGTTGATGTTCGTGCATTTGCGCCATCATCGGCTTCTGTCCTTGTGCAGCCGGCGTTACGATGAGCGGATAGCTGGCGTCGCTTTGCAGCAGCGTTCCCTGCGCCTCGGCCTTGGCGACATCCTGTTCTACTTGCGCCCGGGTCAGGGTCGAGACGAAAGCCTGTTCAGGCGGATAGGGTGCTTCGGCGAAAGCTGAAGCGGCGGCGCCGAAGGCCAGGACGGTAAAAATCGTTTTTACGGTACGCATGATGGTTTCCTGAAAAGTTGAGGGGGCGACAGCGTTTTCTGCCATCGCTGAACAACAGTCTAGGCGCCGGCCTCAAACGATCTGATGACACAGGGATGACAAGTTTGTCATGCCTGTGTCGGGTCGACAGCTGATCATTACAAATTAACAATCATTAACAATATATTATCAAGCAACTATGTAAAATTTGCCTCCATGGACGACCGCACAAACTGCAGTGATCCTGTGAGTTCGCCTGTTTTTAAGCAGCAAGGCAGCCAATCTGGCGATGCCGGCTGTGCCCGCCGCTTTTCAGTACGGTCCGCATCGTCTGGGTCACACTCTTCCGGGCGATAAACCAATGAGGACATCATGATTCTTCAGGACGACCAATGGCGACGACTGGAGCAGCTGCTGTCAGCAAAGAGCGGATACTCGGACACGCGCGCGAAAAACAACCGTCAATTCATCGAAGCACTGCTTTGGCTGATCGGCAGCGAGCGCACATGGCACGAGCTACCGGCCAGATTCGGCAAATGGAACACGGTGTATGTGCATTTCAGGCGCTGGAACGCCGCGAATCTATGGGGCGAGCTGCTGGAGGATTTGCATGCAGATGACGAATTACGTGAGGTAATAGAAAAAATCTGCGCCTATGGCAAGCAGCGCAAGCTGAGAAGCAAATACCGTTCAGCCATGTCGGCAGCGGTTGCCGCCGATGGCGATAGCGGCCAGCACTGGCTGCGGCTGGTCGATGGCAGCTTGCCTTAGCGCTAAGCGGAATGCAGCGATAAGTCTATTTTAATTTCGCATGAGTGTGCTAATATGCAGGCACCATGAGCCAAACCAGCAAAAGCGAACTTACCTACGCCGCGATCGTCAATGCCGCCCTAGCCATAGCCGCGGCGGAGGGGATAGGCAAGCTGTCGCTGGGAGAGGTGGCGAAACAGCTGGACATCAGCAAAAGCGGGGTGTTTTCGCGGGTCGGCTCGCTGGAGGCGCTGCAAGAAGCGACGCTGGAAGAGTTTGACCGCCGCTTCAGCGCAGAAGTGTTCCTGCCGTCCATGGCCTTGCCGCGCGGTTTGCCGCGCCTGAGCTCCCAGGTGAAGGCCTGGATAGTCCGCGCCAGCGATCCGCGCGAGCTCGCCGGCTGTCTGTATATCGCCGGCGCCTTTGAATACGACGACATCGATGGTCCGCTGCGGGACCGCATCCAGCGCGGCGTGATGCGCTGGCGTGCAACCATGCGGCGTACCATCATCCAGGCGATCGAAGTAGGGCATCTGCGGCCGGACAGCGATCCGGAGCAGCTGATTTTTGAAATCTACAGCCTGATCGTCGGCCTTACCCACGACATCCGTTTCATGCGCGATAACGGTGCGGTGCAGCGGGTGCATAACGCCTATAGCCGCCTGATTTCCACTTACCGTAGCTTTAACTACCAGGGCGCGTAGCGGGACGGCGCGCTTTTTTTTAATCTAAATTCGCACTGTCGTGCGAAAATGAGGCTGTGATGATGATTTTTCTACTGGTCGGCGCCGGTGTCGGCGTGTTTGTGGGCAGCAGTTATCTGAGGCGAACGCTGGGTTCGGTCCCGAACTGCAATGATGACTTTGATTTTTCCGATGTCGGACTGGAAGAAGGATACCTCGGCCGCAGCGGCTGGCGGACCGAGGATTAGTTTTCAGGCGTCCGGCAAGGCTTGCTAAAAGCGGCCGGTAACGCCGGAGCTGGCAGGCTTAGTCGCGTATCTCCAGCGCGCGGTTCAGGCTCAGTGCCGCCAGCGAGCAGGCTGCACCCGACAGCAGGTAGAAACTGACATACGCCAGCCCGAAGTGGGCGGACAGGCCGAGCGCCACCAGCGGCGCGAAACCTGCGCCGACCAGCCATGACAGATCGGAAGTCAGTGCGGCGCCGGTATAGCGATACTTGGACGGGAAGTTGGCGGTCACCGCGCCGGCAGCCTGGCCGTAAGACAGGCCCAGCAAGCTGAAGCCGAGCAGGATGAAGATATTCTGGCCAAGCTCGCCGCCGTTCATCAGCGTCGGCACGAAGGCGCTGAGTATCGCAATCAGGATCGCGCAGCTGCCGAGGGTGGTGCGGCGGCCCAGGCGGTCGGCAATCAGGCCCGAAGCAACCACGCCGACGGCCATCAGGGCGGCGCCGATGACCTGGATGATCAGGAAGTCATGCACCGAGCGCATCGAATACAGGCTGATCCATGACAGCGGGAATACCGTCACCAGGTGGAACAGCGCATAGCTGGCGAGGGCGGCCAGGGCGCCGATCAGCAGGTTGCGGCCTTGCGAGCGGGTCATTTCGATGACTTTGGTCGGCTCCAGCTCGCGTTCATCCAGCAGGCGGGCGTATTCCGGCGTCGACACCAGGCGCAGGCGGGCAAACAGCGCCACCACGTTGATGGCGAAGGCGACATAGAACGGATAGCGCCAGCCCCAGTCGAGGAAGTCTTCGGTGGTCAGGTTGCCCAGCAGGTAGGCGAACAGGGCGCCGGCGATCATGAAGCCCATCGGCGCGCCCAGCTGGCCCAGCATGGCGTACCAGCCGCGCTTGTTTTGCGGCGCATTCAGCGCCAGCAGCGACGGCAAGCCGTCCCAGGAACCGCCGAGGGCGACGCCCTGGCCGATGCGCAGCAGCGACAGCAGGATGATCGAATAGAAGCCAAGATGTTCGTAGGTCGGCAGGAAGGCCATGCCGGCGGTGGAAATGCCCAGGATGAAGAGGGCGGCGGTCAGCTTGACCTCGCGGCCGAAGCGGCGCTGGATGGCCATGAAGGCCACGGTGCCGAAGGGGCGGGCGAGGAAGGCGAAGGAAAAGATCACGAATGCGTACAATGTCCCTTCCAATTGTTGCTCAAAAGGAAAGAAAACTGCCGGAAACACCAGGACCGAGGCCATCGCATACACAAAAAAGTCGAAATACTCCGAGGCGCGCCCGATCACCACGCCGATGGCTATTTCGCCCGGGGCAACTTCAGGGTGGTCGGATTTGGCACTGCGGACGTCTTGGGCAGACGCATGCGACGAGAGATTAGCGGAAAGATCGCCATTATGGCTATGGGTGCTGGTCATCATAATTTTGTCTCTAGTAGGTTTAGGTCTTTACTAATTATGGCCTTGCCTGCTGGCATGGCGACCCTACCCGACGCTTAGTGTGGCGTTTCGCACATAATCTGACGCTTCATTACATACGATTACATGCAAAATACTACACTGGCAAGGGTAGGACAAAACGTCCAATCGCCAACGCGCACCAGTCAGTGTACAGTACCACGATCTGATAGCTTCGACTGGACTTTTACTCCATGGTTTCCCTAATTTCTCGTCGCGGATTGCTTCTGCTGCCCGTCCTGTCCGTCGCCCTCCTGGCTGGCTGCAACACAGTGGTCATGAATCCCTCCGGCGATATCGCCTCTCAGCAGGGACGCCTGATCGTCGTTTCCACCCTCCTGATGCTGCTGGTCATCGTTCCGGTGATCGCCTTGACCATCTGGTTTGCCTGGCGCTACCGGAAAAACAATACTGCCGCGCGCTACGAGCCGGACTGGGACCATTCCACACAACTTGAACTGGTGATCTGGGGCGCGCCCCTGCTGATCATCATCGCCCTCGGCCTGCTGACCTGGATCAGCACCCACACCCTGGACCCGTACCGGCCGCTGTCGCGCCTGGACGCCGACCGTCCGATTCCGGCCGACACCAAGACCCTGACGGTCGAAGTGGTGGCGCTCGACTGGAAGTGGCTGTTCATCTATCCGGAGCAAGGCATCGCCACCGTCAATGAACTGGCGGCGCCGGTCGACGTGCCGATCCGCTTCAAGATCACCTCGTCGGCGATCATGAACTCCTTCTTCATCCCGGCGCTGGCCGGCCAGATCTACGCCATGCCCGGCATGCAGACCTCGCTCAACGCGGTCATCAACCGTCCAGGCGAGTTCGAGGGCTTCTCGGCCAATTACAGCGGCGCCGGCTTCTCCGACATGCGCTTCAAGTTCCACGGCATGACCCAGGAAAACTTCGATCAATGGGTAGCGGCGCGCAAGACAGCCAGCGGCCATCTGAACCGTCCGGACTACCTGCAGCTGGAAAAGCCTAGCGAAAAAGAGCCGGTGCGCTATTACGGCTCGGTCGACAAGGATCTGTACCACGCCATCCTCAACCGTTGCATCGAACCTGGCCAGATGTGCATGGACCAGATGATGAGCGGTCACAAGATGGAACAGGCGCATGAATAAGGGCCTGCACATGCTGCCAGCCCTGCATGCAACGCAAGTAATACAACACCGGCAAGCAGCGCTCCGCTCTGCCAGCAGCGGCGCGCAGCCAGGCGCCGCGTTTCACCTCTTCACCGGAAAGCAATGATGCTAGACCATATCGATCTGACGAAGCTGATCTTCGGCCGTCTCACCTGGGAAGCGATTCCCTATCACGAACCGATCCTCATCGCGACCTTCATCATGGTCGCCCTCGGCGGCGCCGCGGTACTTGGCGCGCTGACCTATTACAAGGTCTGGGGCACTTTGTGGCGCGACTGGTTCACCAGCATCGACCACAAGAAAATCGGCATCATGTACGTGGTGCTCGGCCTGGTCATGCTGCTGCGCGGCTTCGCCGACGCCCTGATGATGCGTGCCCAGCAGGCGTTTGCATTCGGCGGTTCGGAAGGCTTCCTGCCGCCGCACCACTACGACCAGATCTTCACGGCGCACGGCGTCATCATGATTTTCTTCGTGGCCATGCCGCTGGTGACCGGCCTGATGAACTACGTGGTGCCGCTGCAGATCGGCGCGCGCGACGTGGCTTTTCCTTTCCTCAACAACTTCAGCTTCTGGATGACCACCTTCGGCGGCATGCTGGTGATGGCGTCGCTGTTCGTCGGCGAATTCGCGCGTACCGGCTGGCTGGCGTATCCGCCGCTGTCGGGCATCCTGGCCAGTCCGGATGTGGGGGTCGACTACTATATATGGGCGCTGCAGATTGCCGGGGTAGGGACGCTGCTATCGGGGATCAACCTGATCGCCACCATCGTCAAGATGCGCGCCCCTGGCATGAACATGATGAAGATGCCGGTGTTTACCTGGACCGCCTTGTGCACCAACGTCCTGATCGTCGCTGCCTTCCCGGTCTTGACCGCGGTGCTGGGCATGCTGTCGCTGGACCGTATCTTCGGCACCAATTTCTTCACCAACGACATGGGCGGCAACGCCATGATGTATGTCAACCTGATCTGGATCTGGGGCCACCCTGAAGTCTACATCCTGATCTTGCCGGCTTTCGGCATCTTCTCTGAAGTGGTTTCCACTTTCAGCAGCAAGCGCCTGTTCGGCTATACATCGATGGTGTACGCCACCGTGGTGATCACCATCCTGTCTTACCTGGTGTGGCTGCATCACTTCTTCACCATGGGTTCCGGGGCCAGCGTCAACTCGTTCTTCGGCATTACGACCATGATCATCTCGATCCCGACCGGCGCCAAGATTTTCAACTGGCTGTTCACCATGTACCGCGGCCGCATCCGCTTCGAGCTGCCTATGCTGTGGACCATCGGCTTCATGGTCACCTTCACTATCGGCGGCATGACTGGCGTGCTGCTGGCAGTGCCGCCGGCCGACTTCGTGCTGCATAACAGCCTGTTCCTGATCGCCCACTTCCATAACGTGATCATCGGCGGCGTCCTGTTCGGCATGTTCGCCGGCATCAACTTCTGGTTCCCGAAAGCCTTCGGCTTCAAGCTGGACGACTTCTGGGGCAAGTGCTGCTTCTGGTTCTGGACCATCGGCTTCTATTTCGCCTTCATGCCGCTGTACGTGCTGGGCCTGATGGGCGTGACCCGCCGCATGGGCCACTTTGCAGATCCGTCGCTGCAGATCTGGTTCCAGATCGCCGCTTTCGGCGCGGTCCTGATCGCACTCGGCATCGCTTCCTTCATCGTGCAGCTGGTGGTCAGCTTCCGCCGCCGCGAAGCGCTGCGCGACACCACCGGCGATCCATGGGATGCACGTACGCTGGAATGGTCGACTTCGTCGCCGCCGCCAGACTACAACTTCGCCTTCACGCCGAAGGTGCATGACAACGATGCCTGGACCGACATGAAGGCCAACGGTTATACCCGTCCGCTGAAAGACTTCGTTGCCATCCACATGCCGAAGAACACGGCAGCCGGCTTCATCATCGCCGCGCTCAGCGCAGCCATCGGCTTTGCCCTGATCTGGCACATGTGGCTGGTGGCAGGCCTCGGCTTTGCCGCGATGATGGCTGCCATCATCGTCCACACTTTCAACTACAACCGCGATTACTACATCTCGGCGGACGAAGTCGTCCGCACCGAGGGTGAACGCACTAGATTGCTGGCTAGCCATGTCTGATCTCACTATGAATACCAACAGCGCCAACAGCCCGGCTGACCCGAGCGCGCGCTTCTACGTCCGCGAGCATCACCCGGAAAACGGCACCTTGCTGGGTTTCTGGCTGTACCTGATGAGCGATTGCCTGATCTTCGCCTGCCTGTTCGCGACCTACGCTGTATTGGGCCGCAACTATGCAGGCGGCCCGACCGGCGCCGAGTTGTTCGACCTGCCGCTGGTGGCGATCAATACCTCGCTGCTGCTGCTGTCCTCGATCACCTACGGTTTCGCGATGCTGGAAATGCAGCGCAAGCGCAAGGGTGCGACCCTGGCATGGCTGGCGGTCACCGGCATCCTCGGCGCCTGCTTCATCGGCTTCGAACTGTATGAGTTCGCTCACCTGATCCACGAAGGCTACGGTCCGCAACGCAGCGGCTTCCTGACTTCCTTCTTCGCCCTGGTGGCGACCCACGGCTTGCACGTCAGCTTCGGCATCGTCTGGCTGATCACATTGATGTTCCAGGTCAAGCGCCATGGCCTGACTCCGGAAAACGGCCGTCGCCTGATGTGCCTGTCGATGTTCTGGCATTTCCTGGACGTGGTCTGGATCGGCGTCTTCACCTTTGTCTATCTGATGGGAGTTTTGCCATGAGCGGCGGACATCAACAACACCCGGCCCGCGTTGTCGGCCATGGCCATGATCACGACGATCATCACGGCCACACCCACGCCGACCACGGCAGCCTGAAAAGCTACACCACCGGTTTCATCCTGGCGGTGATCCTGACCGCGATTCCATTCTGGCTGGTGATGGGCAAGGTCATCGACAAGTCCAGCACCCTCGGACTGGTGCTGCTGGCCTTCGCCGCCGTGCAGATCGTGGTGCACATGGTGTACTTCCTGCACATGAACACCAAGTCCGAAGGCGGCTGGTCGATGCTGGCGCTGATCTTCACGATCATGCTGGTGTTCATCATGCTGAGCGGCTCCTTGTGGGTCATGTATCACCTGAACCACAACATGATGCCGGGCATGATGACGGATTCGTCGATGCACGAAACCGTGCCTGAATCGATGCAGAACATGCCGGGCATGGATATGTCGACCATGCCGAAATCCCACGATATGCACGACATGCCCAACATGCAGCAGACGCCATAAATCCGCTGCGATGAAAGCAGAACCGCAGGAGCCGCAAACCGCGGCACACCAGAACGCGGCGCCGGCAACGGCGCCGCGTTCGCGCTCCAGCGCTACGAAAATGGCGCTGGCGGCTTGCGCCGTGCTGCTGTTTGCGGCATTCTTTGCCCTCGGCAGCTGGCAGCTCAAGCGCCTGCAGTGGAAGCTGGACCTGATCCAGCGCGTCGACGCCCGTGTCCATGCGCCCGCGGTTGCCGCCCCGGGCCCGCAGCAGTGGCCGCGCATCAATGCCGAGTCCGACGAATACCGCCATGTGCGTGTGAGCGGCAGTTATCTGTACGCACTGACCACCCGGGTCCAGGCTGCGACCGAGCTGGGCGGCGGTTACTGGCTGCTGACACCGTTGCGCAGCGCCGACGGCAGCACGGTGCTGGTCAACCGCGGCTTCGTGCCGACTGCGACGCCCGAATCTGTGGTGGTGGTCGCCGAATCCGCACCGGTCGTCGTCAACGGCCTGCTGCGCATCAGCGAGCCGGGCGGCGGCTTCCTGCGGCATAACGACCCTGCCGGCAACCGCTGGTATTCACGCGATGTGCAGGCGATTGCGGCGGCGCGCGGCCTGGACCGGGTTGCGCCTTACTTTGTCGACGCCGAAGCCGTGCGTCAGCCGGCCGCACAGGAAATCGGCGACGGGCTGCGTCCGGTTGCCGGTTTGACAGTAATTGCCTTTCACAACAGCCACTTGGTTTATGCTCTCACTTGGTATGCGCTCGCCTTGATGGTGGCGGGCGCCTGCTACTGGGTCGTGCGCGAAGAACGAAAATTGCCGCACAATGCCGGAAAAGACCAAAGTGAAAGTGAAGATGGCAAGCAAAATTAATATTCTTGCAAATACAGAAGACTTGAAACAGCGCTGGACGGTGGCGGCGGGCGTGGAAAACGGCGCCGGCCACAAGAACATGCTGCAGCTGATCCAGCTGCGCTGGATCGCCGTGATCGGCCAGATCACCACCATCGCCGTGGTCATCCTCGGCTTCGGCATCCAGCTGCCCTTGCCGCACATGCTGAAGGTGCTGGCCTGCCTGGTCGCCTTCAATATCGCCAGCCACCTGCGCTGGCACGAGCGCCGGGTCGCCACCAACGGCGAACTGTTCCTGGCGCTGCTGGTCGATGTCGGCATCCTGACCGCCCAGCTCTACCTGAGCGGCGGCACCACCAATCCCTTTGCCTTCCTGTTCCTGCTGCAGGTGATTCTCAGCGCGGTGCTGCTGGAAGCCTGGTCGACCTGGACCATGGTCGCCATCACCAGCCTGTGCCTGGCCGGCCTGTCGCTGTTTTCCGAGCCGCTGGCGTTTCCGCCCGATCATGTCAACGGCCTGTCCAGCCTGTATGTCGAGGGCATGCTGATGTGCTTTGTGATGAATGCCGCGCTGCTGGTGTTTTTCATTACCCGCATCAACCGCAATCTGCGCGCCGGCGACGCCCAGCTGGCGGAATTGCGCCAGCGCGCGGCCGAAGAAGATCACATCGTGCGCATGGGCTTGCTGGCCTCCGGTGCGGCGCATGAGCTGGGTACGCCGCTGGCGACGCTGTCGGTGATCCTGGGCGACTGGCGACGCATGCCGGAATTCAGCCAGAACCGCGAGCTGCTGGAAGAAATCGGCGACATGCAAACCCAGCTGCAGCGCTGCAAGAGCATCGTCAGCGGCATCTTGCTGTCGGCCGGCGAAGCGCGCGGCGAGTCGTCGGTTAAGACCACTATCAATACTTTCCTGAACGACCTGGCGAAAGAGTGGGGCGCGACCCGCCCGGTGATCTCGTTCGCCTACGAAAACCGCATCGAACAGGATATTCCGGTGGCCTTCGATTCGGCGCTCAAGCAGATGATCTGCAACGTCCTCGACAATGCGCTGGAAGCGTCGCCGCAATGGGTCAGCCTGGAAGCTTCGCGCGAGGGTGACGCCCTGATCCTGGAAGTCACCGATAGCGGTCCGGGCTTCCTGCCGGCGATACTGGCCCAGGTCGGCAAGCCTTACCAGTCCAGCAAAGGACGGCCCGGCAGCGGCCTCGGGCTGTTTTTTGTAGTTAACGTCGCCCGCAAGCTGGGCGGCACTTTCAGCGCCAGCAACCGGCCGCAGGGCGGGGCGCAGGTGCAGCTGACGCTGCCGCTGGCGGCCATCAGCCTGGAACAAGAGGAAACAGAACATGCCGGCTGATCGTCTGCTGCTGATCATCGAAGACGATGCCACTTTCGCGCGCACGCTCGGCCGTTCGTTCGAACGGCGCGACTATACAGTGCTGCTGGCTGCCAACCTGGACGAGGCTGCGCAGCTGTTGCAGCAGCATTCGCCGGGATATGCCGTGGTCGACCTCAAGCTGAGCGACAATACCTCCGGGCTGGCTTGCGTGCAGATGCTGCACAAGCACGATCCGGCCATGCTGATCGTGGTGCTGACCGGTTTCGCCAGCATCACCACCGCGGTGGAAGCGATCAAGCTGGGCGCCTGCCAATATCTGGCCAAGCCTTCCAACACCGACGATATCGAGGCCGCTTTCGGCCACGTCGCCGGAGTGGCCGAGCTTGAGCTGAGCACCCGTTCGACCTCGATCAAGACGCTGGAATGGGAACGCATCCACGAAGTGCTGGTGGAAACCGGCTTCAATATTTCCGAGACCGCGCGCCGCCTGGGCATGCATCGCCGTACACTGGCGCGCAAGCTGGAAAAACAGCGTATCAAATAAGCCGTTCAATCTGAATCGTAGCGCTCACTGAAAAGGCGTCATATGGAGCAAGCGCAATCTGAACAAGAGTTGGAGTACGTTGGATTCTGGGCCCGCACGCTGGCCAGCCTGGTCGACACGGTATTGCTGTTGGTGGTGATCATCCCGATCATGCTGGCGATCTACGGCAGCGCCTACTGGGAAGATGATCGTCTTTTCAAGGGCTTTGGCGGCGTCATTTTTGAGTGGCTACTACCCATAGTCGCGGTCCTGGCATTCTGGCTGGTGAAGCAAAGCACGCCAGGAAAAATGATGATAGGCGCGAAGATCGTCGACGCCAAGACCGGCGAGAATCCGCAGCCGGCCCAGCTGGTGGTGCGCTATATCGGCTATTACGTTTCTACTTTCGGGCTGTGCCTGGGCTTCATATGGGTCGCCTTCGACAAGAGGAAGCAAGGCTGGCACGACAAGATGGCCGGCACCGTCGTGGTGCGCAGAAAAGACCATGGCAAGAAGGAAGGCGTCAGCTTCAAGCAGGGGTAGCCAGCGGGATCGCAGCGATTCGGCCATTTCGGTGATTTTAATTGGGTATAAAGCTTGCTTGTCTTCGTTCACATTCAACAACGGAGAAAAGCATGGTGCATAGAAGAGGTTTTCTGGGCAGATCGATGGTCCTGGCGGGAAGCTGGGGTCTGTTTTCGAATACCTGGGCGCAGGTGCTGAACATCAATGACGCCATCAACAAGTCGGGCCGGCAGAGAATGCTGTCGCAGCGGCTGGCCAAGGCGTACATGCAGTTGGGACAGGCCATCGATGTCGAGCGCTCAAAAAAAATCCTGGACCTGTCGCTCAGCCTGTTTGAAAGGCAGCTGGCCGAGTTGCGCGCTTTCGCGCCGAACGCCGACAACAAGCTGGTGCTGGCAGAAATGGAGAAGGCCTGGCAAGGCTACAAGCAGGTATTGCTGGGAAAATTGCCTAACCAGCAGGATGCCCGCAACATCATGGCGCTGAGCGAAGAGATCCTGGCGCTGGCGCAGACTTCTACCGTACAGTTGGAAAAATACTCCGGCAGCGCCGCTGGCCAGCTGGTTAATCTCTCGGGACGGCAGCGCATGCTGTCGCAACGCATGGCCAAGTTCTACCAGGCCCAGCAATGGGGTGTGGCGCCAGCCGATGCGGCCGGCAAGCTGGAGCAGGCGCGCAAGGAATTCGTCACCGCCATGCAAACCCTCAGCGATGCTCCCGGCGACACTGCAAGAATCCACGATGAACTGACCTTGGCACAACAGCAATGGCTGTTCTTCGACGCCGCGCTGCATCAGAGCGGCGACAGCATGAACCGCCAACGCAACGCCACCAATGTGGCTACCACCAGCGAACGCATACTGGAAGTGATGGATGGCGTCACCGGCCTCTACCAGCAACTGGCTTGATCCCGGCGTCAGCTGAAAATCGATAAGAATGAAAGCTGTTTGTAAGCTTTGTAAGAGTATTGTCGCTGGAAAATAATGACAAGAGGGGGAG
>NZ_DATMRB010000100.1:0-14452 GCF_035566555.1 Collimonas sp. | reverse complement strand
CTTCAGGCCTCGCGCAGCGTTTGCAGCGGCGGCTGGCGCAATACGTGGCGCAGACCGACCCAGCCGCCGGCAAAGGTGCAAGCGGCGCCGATCGCCATCCCCGCCAGCCAGACCAGCGGGCTGAAGGTCCAGGTGAAGCTGAAGACATACTGCGCCAGCGCCCAACCGATGGCGGCGGCGCCGCTAGCGGCGAGGAAACCGGCCAGGCTGCCGATCAGGGCGAACTCGATCCATTGCGACTGTGACAACTGCTTGCGGGTGGCGCCCAGCGCGCGCAGCAGGCCTGCTTCACGGGTACGCTCATCCTGCGAGCCGACCAGCGCCGCATACAGCACCAGCGCGCCGGACGCCAGCGTAAACAGGAACAGGAATTCGACCGCCGCCACCACCTGGCTGATCACGCCCTGGATCTGCTGAATGACGCTGCCGATGTCGACCACCGTCAGGTTGGGGAAATCGCGCGTCAGCTGGTTGCCGAAAGCGGCCTGCGCTTCCGGCAGCTTGAAGGCGGTAATCCAGGTTTGCGGCATGTCGTGCATCAGTTTTGGATTGAGGATGACGAAAAAATTCACCCGCATCGAGCCCCATTCCAGCTTGCGGATGCTGGTCACCGGTGCGCTCACCAGCTGGCCGGCGATGTCGAATTGAAGCTGGTCGCCCAGCTTCAGCTTGAGGGTCTTGGCCAGCCCCTCTTCGACCGAGGCAGCCGGCTGGCTGTCGTCTAGCCAGCGGCCGGCGGTAACGGTGTTCTGCGGCGGCAGCTGCAGCATGGTGGACAGATTGAATTCACGGTCGACCAGGCGCTTGGCCTTGTCCTCCGGATAGGTATCGGCCGTAATCGGCTTGCCATTGACCTGGGTCAGACGGCCGCGGATCATCGGAAACAGTTCCGGCCGCGCGATGCCGATTCCCTGCAGGCGCTGGCTGATCTCGGCGCGCTGGTCGTCCTGGATATTGATCACAAAGCGATTTGGCGCGTCAACCGGGGTGGCTTGCTGCCAGGCGCCGATCAGGTCGCCGCGGATCACGGTCAGCAACAGCAGCGCCATCAAGCCGAGCGACAAGGCTACGATCTGCACCACGGTCGCCGCCGGCCGCCGCTGCAACGCAGTCAACGCGAAGCGCCAGCTGGGATGGCGCGACAGGCCGCGGATATAGCGCGAGGCCTTGAGCGCCAGCCAGCCGAGCAAGGCGAACAGGCCAAAGCCGCCGAGGAAACCGAGCGCAGTCAGCAAACCCAGCTTGAGGTCGCCGGCCTGCCATAACAGCAAGCCGATGAAGGTCAGCGTTCCAAGGCCGTAAGTGGCCAGCACCAGCGCTTGCGGCGCATCCTGCTCGCGCCGGATCACGCGGTTGTGCGGCACGTTGCGCAGTTGCAGGATGGGCGGCAAGGCAAAACCGATCAGCAGCAGCAGGCCGGTGATCAATCCTTGCAGCGCAGGAATCGGGCTGGCGCCCGGCAGGTCGCTGGAGATGAATTTGCCGAGCAGTTCCAGCAGCATGAAATGCGCGCCGAAGCCCAGCAGCACGCCGATCACGCTCCCGGCCAGGCCGATCAGCAGGAATTCCAGCAGATACAGCTGGGTCACCTGGTTCTGGGTCATGCCAAGGCAGCGCAGCATGGCGCAGGCATCCAGATGGCGCAGCATGAAGCGGCGCGCCGCCATCGCTACCGCTACCGCCGCCAGCAGCGCCGACAGCAAGCCCACCAGCGACAGGAACTGTTCGCCGCGGTCCAGCGTGGCGCGCATTTCAGGACGGCCGTTTTCCAGGCCCTCGATGCGCACGCCCTTGACGTTTTCGCGGTTGATGTCGCTTTCCACCCACTTCTGGAAATCCTGCACCTGCTGTCCCGGTCCTGCCAGCAACAGACGATAAGTGACGCGCGAGCCGTCCTGGATCAGGTTGGTAGAGGCCAGGTCGGCCATGGACAGCATCACGCGTGGCGCAAAATTGATGAAGCCGCTGCCGCGGTCGGGTTCGATCACCAGTACTTTGGCGACGGTGAAGCTGCGGTCGCCCAGCTTGAGAGGATCGCCCACCTTCAAGTTCAAGGCCGTCAGCATGTTGGCGTCCAGCCATACCGTGCCGGCCGCCGGCGTCTGCCGTACGGTCTGCTCGGCGTCGCCGGGGGCATCGGCCACCACCAGGCTGCCGCGCAAGGGATAGCCGGCCGTGACGGCCTTGAGCGAAGCCAGCTGCGAGCGGGCGTCGTCGCCCTCGCCGGCTAGCGCCATGCTAGGAAACACTACGGTATCAGCCAGGGTCAGGTGGCGCCGTTCAGCTTCGCTGCGCCAGGCGGGGTTGATGCGCTGGTCGGCGGAAATCAGCAGGTCCGCTCCCAGCAGCTGGTGCGCATCGCGGCTGAGGCCGGCGCGCATGCGGTCGACAAAGAAGCCGACCGCGGACAATGAGGCAACTGCAACAATCAGGGCTATCAGCAAGAAGCGTAATTCGCCGGCGCGCCAGTCGCGCTGGGTCATGCGTAGAGACTGCAAAAAAATCATGTGGCAAGCCTTTGGAAGACCCAGCGGATACCGCGCCAAAGTTTAGGCACCAGCCAGATCGCAAACAGAAAAAACAGGAACAGGAAGGCAAACAGCAGCCAGGGATGGAAAAACGCCGCCCACAAGCCGCCCAGCACCGTCGCATCCTCGGAAAACGAAGCGGTCCAGTTGCTCAGCGGCTCCGGCGAAGTATTGATCATGGCGCGGCTGCCGGCCTTGGTGGCATGCGCACCCAGAGCGAAAGTGCCGCCGACCAGCGCCGCCACCGTGGTCCAGGCCGGGTCCATGTGGCCCATGGCGGCTACCGCCAGAATGGCGCCGGCCGGAATCCGGATGAAAGTATGAATGGCGTCCCACACCGAATCCAGGCCGGGAATCTTATCCACCAGAAACTCGATCGCAGTCAGCAGGCCGGTCACGCCGATTACCCAGGGCGATTCCAGTATCTGCAGCGCCTGCGGCAGGTCGATCCAGCCGGCGCGGCCGAACCAGCCGGCGATGAACAGCGCCATGTACAGGCGGATGCCGCTGGCCCAGGACAGGCCGCCAGCCAGGGCGGCACTGGAAAGCGTATCAATCATGATGTCCCCTTCTCTTTCCGGATCGGTCGGTTTCAGGCATGCCTGTCTTGCTGCTTCATCCATCATATACGAAGCACAATCGCAACAAGCGTAACGTAAACCTACGCCAGCCGCCGAAGATTAGCCAGCAGGATCGCAAAATCTCTGGCGGACTGAGGCCGGCGCGCAACTGGCAGCGGCGGCAAACGGCGCGCCGCAACCGCTGGCGAGTGAACATCCATAGCGCGAGCACAAAGCAAAACGCCACCGTATCACGGTGGCGCAGGCAGGAAATACTGGGGAAATTACTGCGGATCGACCAGCCGTTCGACTTGCACATCCCCGCATTGCGCGCGATGACGCAGGGCATGATCCATCAAGACCAGCGCCAGCATGGCTTCGGCAATCGGCGTGGCGCGGATGCCGACGCATGGATCGTGGCGGCCAAAGGTCTCGACCGTGGCGGGATTGCCCTGCTTGTCGATCGATTGCTTGGGCGTGCGGATGCTGGAAGTCGGCTTGATGGCGATCGAGACGGTGATGTCCTGGCCGCTGGAAATGCCGCCCAGGATGCCGCCGGCGTTGTTGGTGAGGAAGCCGTGGCGGGTGATTTCATCGCCGTGCTGCGAACCCTTTTGCGCCACGCAAGCGAAACCGGCGCCGATTTCCACGCCTTTGACGGCGTTGATGCCCATCATGGCATAGCCGATTTCGGCGTCCAGCTTGTCGTACAGCGGCTCGCCCAGGCCGACCGGCACATTGGAGGCCACGATATCGATGCGGGCGCCGCAGGAATCGCCATCCTTGCGCAAGGCATCCATATACGCTTCCAGCTGCGCGATCTGGCTGACATTGGCGGCAAAAAACGGATTGTTCGGCGCATGTTCCCAGGATTCGAAAACGATCGGCAGCTCGCCCAGCTGGCTCATGCAGCCCTTGAAAGTAGTGCCGTACTGCTGCAGCAGCCATTTTTTGGCGATCGCCGCCGCCGCCACCGCCGGCGCCGTCAGGCGCGCCGAGGAACGGCCGCCGCCGCGCGGATCGCGGATGCCGTACTTCTGCCAGTAGGTGAAGTCGGCATGGCCGGGGCGGAAAGTGTCGATGATATTGCCGTAATCCTTGCTGCGCTGGTCCTGGTTGCGGATCAGCAGCATGATCGGGGTGCCGGTGGTTTTACCTTCGTAGACCCCCGACAGGATTTCGACCGTATCCGGCTCCTGGCGCTGGGTGACATGGCGTGAGGTGCCCGGCTTGCGGCGGTCCAGGTCGGGCTGGATATCGGCTTCCGACAATGCCATGCCCGGCGGGCAGCCATCCACCACGCAGCCAATGGCCGGGCCGTGGGATTCGCCGAAGTTGGTGACGCTAAACAGACTGCCGAAGGTATTGCCGGGCATGATAATCCAGAGAAAAAGGGGCTGAAAAGCATGATTTTACCAGCGCAGCGGGCTGGATAGTTAGCCGGGCGCCGCCATCATTGCTTTTATGATATCGAAATGTGATGCAGACCGGACTGGAGCGCGCCAGCCCGGCCTGCCTGCGCAAGGTTCAGGGCAATTTAGCCAGCTGCACCGTCAGCAGGTCGAAGAAGCCCTGGGTATCGCCTTCTGTGACCCAGCGCGCGTTTTCCGGCTTCTTGGTGGCGTGGTAGTAATCGACCACGGTTTCGCCGAAGGTCGGCCCTTCGCGGGTATCGACTTCGACATTCACCATGCGGCCCTTGAACATGTCCGGCCTGAGCAGGTAGCCGATGGTGGTGGCGTCATGCACCGGACCGCCCGGCAAGCCGTACTGCTTGATGTCGTGCTCGACATAGGCGTCGAGGATGTCGGCGGCGATCTTGCCGGCGTTGTTGCCGATCTTGCGCAGCCGTTCGATGCGTTCCGGACTGGTCAGCATCTTGTGCGTCACATCCAGAGGAATCACGGTCAGCGGCAGGCCGCTCTTGAACACCACGTCGGCCGCATGCGGATCGGCGAACACATTGAATTCGGCGGACGGCGTGATATTGCCGCCGTTGAAATGGGCGCCGCCCATCATGATGATTTCCTTGACGCCCTGGCGGATCTCGGGATTTTCGATGAGCGCCATGGCCAGGTTGGTTTGCGGGCCTAGCGTCACGATGGTGATGCTTTGCGGTGTTGCCGCCAGCAGCGTTTCGATCAGGTATTGCACGGCCGAGCCTTTGGCCAGCGGCTGTTTCGGTTCAAAGATCTTGACGCCGGTGACGCCTTCGGCGCCGTGCACTTCGGCGGCATAGATCGGCGTACGCAGCATCGGCCGCGAACAGCCGGCATATACCGGCACGTCCGGGCGGTTGGCCCATTCCCGCACCATGCGCGCATTGCGTGCGGTGTAGCGCAGCTGGACATTGCCGGCCACCGTGGTGAGCGCCTTGACGTCCAGGCGGTCGCGTGCGGACAAGGCAAGCAGGATGGCGATGACATCGTCGGCGCCGGGATCGGTGTCGATGATCAGGGGCACTGGGCCGGCTACGGCGGCTAAGGTGGTTTGCATAGGCAGAGTACTCAGTAATAGGCTGCCGGCCAGCAGCTTGCCGCCGCTGGCGAGGAAGCGGCGGCGTGCGGACTGCAGCGATACGGCATCATCCAGCAGGGTATTCGGGGCATTTTTTTTCGTCATGACACTTTATCCTTTTCTGTCTACGTCGTTATTTCCACTCGCCGCGCAAAGCCTGCACCTGCTGCTGCAGGTACTCAGGCGTTGCCTGCCCCGGCGCCACCGGCTCGCCTACCGCCAGCTGCAGCGCCGACAGCGGACCGCGCTTGAACGAGCGTTGGAAGGGATTGCCGCCGCTGCGGGTCCACATGCTGCCCCACAGGCCGCGCAGCGCCATCGGAATCACCGGCACCGGCGTGCGGTCGATGATTTTCTTGATGCCGCCGCGGAATTCGTTCATTTCGCCGGTGCTGGTCAGTTTGCCTTCAGGGAAAATGCAAACCAGGTCGCCGTCTGCCAGCGCCGCCGCGATCTGGTCGAAGGCGCGCTCCATCAGTTGCGGATTTTCCTTGGCCGGTGCAATCGGGATCGCCTTGGCGGTCTTGAACAGCCAGGCCAGCACCGGCACCTTGAAGATGCGGTGGTCCATGACGAAGCGGATCGGCCGCGGGCTGGCCGCCATGATCACGATCGCATCGACATAGCTGACATGGTTACACACCAGCACCGCCGCGCCTTCGTCCGGAATGCGGTCGCGGTTGAAAGTGGTGACGCGGTGGATGGTGTGGATCAATATCCAGGCCACGAAACGCACCAGGTATTCCGGCACCACGGTGAAGATGTACACCGCCACCAGCGCATTCAGGATCGCCGTCGTCAGGAAAATCTGCGGAATGGTGAAACCCAGGCTGAGCAGGGTCAGCGCCACCAGCGCCGCCACCACCATGAACAAGGCGTTCATGATATTCATGCCGGCGATCGTGCGCGACAAATGCTGGCGGTCGCAGCGGGTCTGGATCACCGCGAACAGCGGCACGATGTACAAGCCGCCGAACAGGCCGATCATCACGCAGTCGAACAGGATGCGCCAGCTGCCGTGCTGCTGCACGAAGCCGCCCATCTCCACCGCGCTGACATTGGTGTAGCTGAGGCTGGCCAGGAACAGGTCAAGGCCGAACACCGACAGGCCGATGGCGCCGAACGGCACCAGGCCGATTTCCACCTTATGGCCGGACAGGCGCTCGCACAGCAGCGAACCGGCGCCGACGCCGAGCGAGAACACCGTCAGCAGCAGCACGAAGACGCTATGGTCGCCATGCAGGTAATTTTTCGCATACAGGGGAAATTGCGCCAGGATGATGGCGCCGTAGAACCAGAACCAGGAATTGGCCAGCATGGCCAGGAACACCGGGCGGTTCTTGCGCGAAAAACTCAGGTTGCGCATGGTTTCGGTGACAGGATTCCAGTTGATCTTCAATTCCGGTTCGGCGGCCGGGGTGAGCGGAATGCCGCGGCTGAACAGCCAGCCGAGGATCGCGATGGCGACGGTGCCGCCGGCCACCAGTTCGATGCCCCATGGCTTGTGCACCACCAGCACCGCGCCCAGGACCTCGCCCAGCAGGATGCCGACGAAGGTGCCCATTTCGATGATGCCGTTGCCGCCCACCAGCTCGTTGGGACGCAGCTGCTGCGGCAGGTAAGCATATTTGACAGGGCCGAAAATGGTGGAATGCACGCCCATGCCGACCACCGCCAGCACCAGCAGCCACAGGGTATGCGTCATCCAGCCGAGCGCGGCGACCGACATGATGATAATTTCCAGCACCTTGACGTAGCGCGCCAGGCGCGACTTCTCGAACTTGTCGGCAAGCTGGCCGGCGGTCGCCGAGAACACCACGAAAGGCAGGATGAACAAGCCCGGGATCAAGTTGTTCAGCACATTGACGTCCATGCTGGTCCAGCTGAGCGCTTCGTAGGTCAGGATCGTCAGCAACGCGGTCTTGAAGACGTTATCGTTGAAGGCGCCAAAGAACTGAGTCCAGAAGAACGGCGCGAAACGGCGCTGGCGCAACAAGGAAAATTGACTGGATTTGGACATAGGTAGGCTAGGGAGAAAACTGCGCAGTAAGGCAGTGGTGGATAGTTGATTGTTTTACAGGACCGGCACAAGCCGCCGCCGCGGCAGCTTGCCACATCAGTCCTGACGCCCTGGCGTCAATCCCTCGGTAATGATTCAAGCCTCTTACCCGCGCTGCGCATTTTTCATCGAAATCTGGTCGTTGAGAGTCCAGAAGTCGTACAGCACGCCCAGCAGGAACAGCCCGCCGGTAAACAAATAGAGGATGCCGGTGATCCATTTGCCCTGGTACATGCGGTGCACGCCGAAAAAACCGAGGAAGGTCAGCAGCAGCCAGGCGACGCTGTAATCGATGGGGCCGGCGGTAAAGCGCAGGTCGGCCTGGCGATTCATGCTGGGGATCAGGAACGCATCGATCAGCCAGCCGACTCCCAGCAAGCCGAGCGTAAAGAACCAGATGGTGCCGGTGACCGGCTTGCCGTAGTAAAAACGGTGGGCGCCGGTAAAGCCGAAAATCCACAGCAGATAGCCCAGCACCTTGCTATGGGTATCGATCACAGAACCGTCGGGACGGATATTATTCATGGGCAAATTCTTTCTAATCGATAAAAGACACGTAACTGACGCCCCGCAGCCGCGGCCGGGCCGTCCAACCCGCCATTTTGCACTAATGACAGCTATCTAACAAAAAAACCGTTTGCGGCATCTTGCTGCCGCAAACGGTCTTCGTCAGGTAGGGCTGCCCTATTCTTCGGCAGCTGCAGGCCAGTCGCGGATATAGGCTTTCAGCATCTTGTTTTCAAAACCCTGGGCATCCAGCACCGCTTTCGCGACGTCGTAGAACGACATCACGCCGAGCAGGGTGCGGGCATCCATGATCGGCACATAGCGGGCATGGCGCTCCAGCATGATGCGGCGCACTTCGTTGACTTCGGTGTCCGGCGTCACGGTGATCGGGCTGTCGTCCATATGCTTGCGCACCGTGTTGCTGCCGACCGCGCCGCCGTTCTGGTGAATCGCATTGAGCACTTCGCGGAAAGTCAGCATGCCGATCAGCGTACCGAACTCCATCACCACCAACGAACCGATATCCTTTTCCGCCATCGTGTTGACGGCCTCGATCAGCGGCGTTTCCGGCGTCACGGTGTAAAGGATATTGCCTTTGACTTTGAGAATTTCAGATACTTTCATGGTGCCATCCTGCCTTTGCTTGGGTTGTGGACAACTCTGAAAATGATAGGCGGTTTTCAAAGTTAGCCTTATGCTTGTATCCAGAATGTAGCGTAAGCCAGAGCAAAAATCTACCGCGCAGCGCAGCATCCGCCCTATATATCGAAAATAGAAGGAGACTTCCTACACCATGAGCAACCCTCATTACCCCGGCTTCGACACCGTGTCGCTGCATGCCGGCAGCGTGCCCGACCCTGCCACCGGCGCGCGCGCCACGCCGATCTACCTGACTTCGGCCTTTGTTTTCAAGGATTCCGACCACGCCGCGTCGCTCTTCAACATGGAACGCGCCGGTCACGTCTATTCGCGCATTTCCAATCCCACCAACGCGGTGCTGGAAGAACGCATCGCCGCACTGGAAGGCGGCGTCGCCGGGATCGCCGTGGCCAGCGGCCAGGCCGCCATGCATCTGGGCCTGGCGACCATCGCCGGCGCCGGCTCGCATGTGGTGGCGTCACGCGCGCTGTATGGCGGTTCGCACAACCTGCTGTCCTATACCATGAAGCGCTTCGGCATCGAGACTACCTTTGTCGATCCCGGCGATATCGACGCCTGGCGCGCGGCGATCCGGCCTAATACCAAGGTGCTGTTCGGCGAGACGCTGGGCAATCCGGGGCTGGATGTACTGGACATCCCGCGCATCGCTGCGCTGGCGCATGAGCATTACCTGCCGCTGATGGTCGATGCCACGTTTACCACACCGTACCTGCTGCGCCCTTTCGACCACGGCGCCGACCTGGTATTCCACTCGGCCACCAAGTTCCTGTGCGGTCACGGCACCGCGGTCGGCGGCCTGCTGGTCGATGGCGGCACTTTCGACTGGCAGCAGGCATATGACAAAAGCGGCCGCTTCGGCGAATTGTGCGAACCGTACGAAGGCTTCCACGGCATGGTGTTTTCCGAAGAGTCGACGGTGGCGCCGTTTGCGCTGCGCGCGCGGCGCGAGGGCCTGCGCGACTTCGGCGCGGTCATGAGTCCGCACAACGCCTTTGCCATCCTGCAAGGCATAGAAACGCTGGGACTGCGCATGGAAAAGCATGTCGCCAATACACGCAAGGTAGTGGAATTCCTGGCTGCGCATGCAGCGGTGGAATCGGTGGCATATCCGGAATTGCCTTCGCATCCCGGCCACGAACTCAGCAAGACGCTGCTGCCCAAGGGTTGCGGCGCGGTGTTCTCGTTCAACCTCAAGGGCGACCGCGCGGCCGGCCGCCGCATGGTCGAGTCGCTGAAAATATTTTCGCACCTGGCCAATGTCGGCGACGCCAAATCGCTGGTGATCCATCCGGCTTCCACCACCCATTTCCGGGTGCCGAGCGAGCAGTTGGCCGCCGCCGGCATCAGCGAAGGCACCTTGCGTCTGTCCATCGGCCTGGAGAATGTCGAGGACCTGATCGAAGACCTGGCCTTCGGCCTGAAGATGTCGCAGCGGAAGGAGAAATGACATGTTGCTGAAAACGCACTTCCGCGACACTGAGCACGACACCTATTGCTACACCGGCGGCAAGGCCTTCGATCCGGCGCTGCCGACCGCGGTGTTTATCCACGGCGGCCAGAACGACCACTCCGTCTGGATCCTGCAAACCCGCTATTTCGCCCATCACGGCTTTGGCGTGCTGGCGGTGGATTTGCCGGGACACGGCCGCAGCCAGGGGCCGGCGCTGACCACTATCGAAGACTTGTCCGACTGGCTGAGCTGCGTGCTGGACGCCGCCGGCGTCAGCAAGGCGGTCCTGATCGGCCACAGCATGGGCTCGCTGATTGCACTGGAAAGCGCCGGCCGCCCGCAGCAATCAAGCCGCATCGCCGGCATTGCGCTGGTCGGCAGCGCCTATCCGATGAAAGTCGCGGACGCGCTGCTGGATGCCGCCAACAACGCGCAGCAGAGCGCGATCGACATGGTAAATATCTGGTCACACTCCACCATGTCGCCCAAGCCGTCGGCGCCGGGGCCAGGCTTTTACGTGCAGGGCGCCAGCCAGCGCCTGATGCAGCGCATCGCCAGCCAGTCGACCGCCAGGCCGACCGTGTTCTATACCGATTTTGCCGCCTGCAATGCCTACGCCAATGGCGAACGGGCTGCCCAGGGCGTCGCTTGCCCTACCCTGTTCCTGCTGGGCCAGCGCGACCTCATGACGCCGGCCAAGGCCGCTGCCGGCCTGATCGGCGCCATCAAACAGGCCAAGGTAGTGCAGGTGGAGGCTTGCGGCCATGCCTTGATGGCGGAACAACCGGACGCGGTGCTGGAGCATCTGTTCAAATTCGCCGGGACAGCGACAGTTGCGGCGCTTGCCGCAGGAGACTAAGCTTAGCTAACGGCCCCCTGAGGAGACAGAATGCCTACCGTAATGAAGTATCAGACTTTCGCCGAGTTCTATCCCAGCTACCTCAGCCAGCACAGCAACCGTACCTGCCGCCAGCTGCATTTCGTCGACTCCACGCTGGCGCTGGCGTCCTTCGTCATGCTGGTATTCACCGGCAACCTGTATTGGCTGCTGGCAGCGCTGCTGTGCGGCTACGGCTTTGCCTGGGTCGGCCATTTCGCGTTTGAAAAGAACCGGCCGGCGACCTTCAAGCAGCCTCTGTATTCTTTCCTGGGCGACTGGGTGATGTATTGGCAGATGCTCAGCGGGAAAGTGTCTTTTTACTAATTATGTAAAATGCGGTGCGCAGTAATGTGAACCGTTTATCCCGTAGAATGCATTTCTTTATTTTCCGACATCGCCCTGGATGACAGCGACGACGTAGTGTAATGCGACAGGAGTTTTTATGGGAACATCGGATAGCGATCACATACCGGCACTGCTCAAGGAACCCGGCACGGCTGGCGCTGCGCCGGCGCCTCAGCGCCGGCCCATGACTTCGTTTTTGATGAACTACACCCAGCCGACTTATGCCGGCAGGATAAGCATCAGTTATTTCTGGACTTCAAAACTGCCGCAGGGCGGCACTATCAAGGTGCGGGTCGGCTAGATTTTCGCGCTCGAAATGGGCCGTCAGGCTCTGTTCCAGACCGTGTTCGATGGCGCTTTCCACGCACTGATCAAGGCCGCTGTCGATGGCCCTGCCGGCGGCCGGGTTCCAGACGAACATGCGGTAGATGTCGGCCAGTTTCAGCACTTCCGGATTGGCCAGCAAGATCCAGCCGTCGACATTGATGCGCACTTTGCGTCCCCACTGGCTGCGCGCCGCCATCTCGGTCTGCACCCGGCCGACCCAGCCGGCCTCCACCATCTGCTGCAGCAGGCTTTCGGATTCGTCGAAGCCGAGCCGGGTAGCGCGCCGGATCTGCCCTGCGACGACTGCCGCCGAGCTGCTCCGAACCCGCGCCTGATACAAGACCTGCAGCACCGCAATGGCGTCGACGAAAGCGCTGCCGGGCGACGGCACATGCCACCAGCGCTCGTACTTCACCACCGGCAGCGCGGCTGCCAGCAGCGCTCCCACCAGCGTGATCATCCACAGCATGTAGATCCACAAAAGGAAAATCGGCAAGGCCGCCAGCGCCCCGTAGACCATGGTGTAGGTCGGAAACTTGAGGATGTAGGCGGCAAACACGCGCTTGGCGATTTCAAATGCGATACCGGCCAGCAAGCCGCCCCAGATCGCATCGCGCCAGTCGACACGCTGGTTCGGCACCGCCACGTACAGCAAGGTAAAGGCGCCAGTGGTCAGCGACACCGACAGCAGCGTGTAGAACCAGCGTCCGACCCAGCTCACCACCAGGCCGTTGGCCGCCGCCGACAGATAAGACGTGACGGTGATCGAGATACCGATCAGCAAGGGTCCAAGCGTAATGATCGCCCAGTACACCAGCACCCGATGGATCCACGGCCGCTGCGTCTTGACGCGCCAGATGCGGTTGAAGACATGGTCGACGGTCGACATGGTCAGCACCGAAGTGGCGATCAGCGCCACCCCGCCCAGCGCCGACAAGCTCGCCGATTTGGTGGCGAACTGGTTCAGATAGCCGAGAATCGTGTTGGCGACGCCGCGCGGCATCAGGTTATGCACGAAATACTCTTCCAGCGCGGCGCGAAAGGTGCTGAACAGCGGAAATACGGTAAAAATCGCCAGCGCGATGGTCAGCATCGGCACCAGCGCCAGGATGGTGGTGAAGGTCAGGCTGCCGGCCACCTGCGGCAAGCGTTCCTCGTCCAGGCGGCGCGCAGCGAAACGAAACAGGTCGCGCAGCTCCACCCAGGACAGCCCGCGCAGTCGGGATAATTTTATTGACGTCATGCGTTACCTCATTTTGCCCGCCGCGGCACATCATGAAACCGGGCGCGGCATGCGTTTTGCACCATGAGTTGGCGCTAAAGCGCCCTATAATACCAAAATGAACTCATCCAACATTAACGTTATTACACCGATTCTGGTTTTGTACTATTCGCGCCATGGTTCGACCCGTAAGCTGGCCGAGCTGATCGGCCAGGGAATCGACTCGGTAGCGGGCTGCGAAGCCCGCCTGCGCACCGTGCCGGCAGTCTCCACCGTGACCGAAGCCAGCGCCCCCGACATCCCGGCCGAGGGCGCGCCCTATGTCGAACTGGCCGACCTGCAGGAATGCGCCGGCCTGGCGCTCGGTTCGCCCACCCGTTTCGGCAACATGGCTTCCGCCATGAAGTATTTCTGGGACGGCACCAGCACCGACTGGCTGGCCGGCACCCTGGCCGGCAAACCGGCTTGCGTATTCACCTCCACCGGCAGCTTGCACGGCGGCCAGGAGTCGACGCTGATGTCGATGATGACACCCTTGTTGCATCATGGCATGCTGATCATGGGCCTGCCCTACACCCTGCCCGAACTGATGACTACCGCCAGCGGCGGCACTCCCTACGGCGCCAGCCACTGGTCCGGCATGAACGGCAGCCAGCCGATCTCCGCCGAAAGCCGCACCCTGGCCATCGCCCAAGGGCGGCGACTGGCCGCAACCGCCTTACAACTCAAGCCAGCGGGGTCAAGATGACCACCAAACTGAAACCCGACACGGCAACCCACCCCTTGCCGCACGCCGCCCGCCAGCCGCGTTTCTTTTATCTAGGCGCGGTAGGCAGCCTGCTGGCCCTGATCGCACTGGGCCTGGCCTGGGAACTGGTGCTGGCGCCGCTGCGTCCCGGCGGCTCCTGGATGGTGCTGAAAGTCCTGCCCTTGCTGTTCCCCCTGCGCGGCGTCCTCAAGCGCGACGTCTACACCATGCAATGGGCTTCGATGCTGATCCTGATCTACCTGACAGAAGGCCTGGTCCGCGCCACCAGCGACAGCAACCTGCTCAGCACCAGGCTCGGCTGGCTGGAAGTGGCGCTGAGCACCATTTTCTTCCTGTGCACCATCCTGTATCTGCGACCGTATAAAAAGGCCGCCAAGGAAGTCGCACAGCAGGCGATAAAGAAGGCGTCGCAATAAGGCGGCCCGGTAGCCTGAAACAAAGAGGCTGTGGGTTTTGACGTTGCCGTTGGTTTTGACGTTGCCGTTGGTTTTGACGTTGGGGTTGCTTTTGACGTGCCCCGCATGAAGACGTTGCCAAATCCGGCGCGTGTCAGCCGGGAATTGTGAGGGGCATGTTTGAGCCGAAGGCGAGTTTTGCCCCTCACCCGGCTGGCGCGCGCCGGATTTGG
>NZ_DATMRB010000099.1:0-9887 GCF_035566555.1 Collimonas sp. | reverse complement strand
GATAGTGCCGCAAGCTTGAGATCGATCAGATCACGGTAGCCAGGCCCAAGGTCAGCAACAAGGCCACCACCGAAATGATCGTCTCGGCCACAGTCCAGGTCTTGAAGGTTTCCGTCACGGTCATGTTGAAGTATTCCTTGACCAGCCAGAAGCCGCCGTCATTCACATGCGACAGGATCAGCGAGCCGGCGCCGGTGGCCAGCACCATCAGCTCCGGCCGCACGGTGACGCCGGCGGCAGTGACGATAGGAGCGACGATGCCGCAAGCAGTGGTCATGGCGACCGTGGCCGAGCCGGTGGCGACCCGGATCAGCGCCGCCACGAACCAGCCCAGCAGCAATGGCGACAGGTGGGCGTTGTTGGCAACTTCAACGATGGCCTTGGAGACGCCGCCGTCGATCAGGATGCGGCCGAAGCCGGCGCCGGCGCCAACGATCAGCGTGATGCCGGCGATCGGCGCCAGGCATTCGGTGGTGAATTTGAGGATGGCTTCACGGTCGAAGCCGCGCGATTTGCCGAAGGTATAGAAGCTCACCAGCGTACCGATCAGCAGCGCGATCACCGAGTTGCCCATCAGGCGCATGAAATCGTTGGCGAAGGTCTTGGGCGCAAAGAACAGATCGGCCCAGCTGCCCAGCAGCATCAGCGCCACCGGCAGCAGGATAGTGGCGATGGTGATGCCGAAGCCTGGCAGCTCACGGGTCTTGCCCTCTTCCACGAATTGCGCGATCAATGGATTGTCAGGATTAGGCACCACGAAACGGCTGATCAGCTTGGCAAACAGCGGGCCGGCGATGATGGCGGTTGGAATGCCGACGATCAGCGCGTACATGATGGTGCGGCCGATATCGGCGTTGTAGGCGGTGACGGCGAACAGCGCGGCAGGATGCGGCGGAATCAGGCCATGCACCACGGACAGGCCGGCGACCATGGGAATGCCGACCATGATCATGTTGGTGCCGGTGCGCTTGGCGACGTTGAAAGCGATCGGGATCAGCAGCACGAAGCCGACTTCAAAGAACACCGGCAAGCCGACAATCAGCGCCACCACCATCATGGCCCAATGCACGCGCTTGGGGCCGAAGATGCCGATCAGCGTATTGGCGATGCGCTCGGCGCCGCCCGATTCAGCCATCATCTTGCCAAACATGGTGCCCAGGCCGACCACCAGGGCAATATGCCCAAGCGCGCCACCGACCCCGGTTTCGTAGGACTTGACGATGCTGGCCATCGGCATGCCGACCACCAGGCCCAAGATCACCGACACCACGATCAGCACGATGAACGGATTCATCTTGAACTTGGCGATCAGCACCACCAGTGCGACCACTGCAATCACCGCATACAGCAGCAACAGATTTCCCTGAACCATCTCCATCAAATCCTCCTGGTATCCAAATAATTTTCTAGTTTCACGCCCGAGAACATACGCTGTTCCCAAACATGAATCGACACTCTGTATTGGCGTGCGTTGCGTGTCTTTGATTTGTTGAGCGGATCATGACATTGAGCGCCATGATCCTTTGAACCTGCATGACAGCGCTTATTTTTTATAAGCGATGCAATCCACTTCCACCTTGCAATCCACCACCATGGCCGACTGCACGCAGGCGCGGGCAGGCGGATTGGCGCCGAAATATTCCTTGAACACGCGGTTGAACGACTGGAAGTCGCGCGTATCGTCAAGCCAGACGCCGCAGCGTACCACGTGCTCAGGGCCGTAGCCGGCTTCCTTCAGGATCGCCAGGACATTCTGGATGGCCTGGTGCGACTGGGCGACGATGCCGCCGTCGATCACCTCGCCGTCCACCATCGCCACCTGGCCGGACACATACAGCCAGCCATCGGCTTCCACCGCGCGGGCGAACGGCAGATGCTGCCCACCGGTTCCAGAACCACCTTCAACACCATATCGTTTGATCGTCATGATTATTCCTCTGTAAAAAAATAAAATCCAAACTGCCGCGGCCGGCCTCTGCCGCCAGTCCGCTCAACCACCTCTAAATACTTCCCTTGACGCCCGCCTGCCGCGCCAGGAAGCGCCCTGCCCGCAATGCCGTCGGCGCTTTCTCGGCGCCGCCCAGATAAGACAAGGCGCCATTGACCCAGACCGCCTCGATGCCTTCTGCCGGCTGCATCGGATCGGCGAAGGTTGCCGCATCGCGCACCGTTTCCGGATCGAACAGCACCAGGTCGGCCCAATAGCCTTCGCGCACCAGGCCGCGTTCGTTCAAGCCGAAACGCTCGGCCGACAAGCCGGTCATCTTGCGGATCGCCACGGTCAGCGGAAACAGTTTTTGCTCACGGCTGTAATGACCCAGCACGCGCGGGAATGCTCCCCACAAGCGGGGATGCGGCAAGGGATCGTTGGGCAGGCCGTCGGAACCCACCACTGTCGCCGGATGGCTCAGGATACGGTTGACATCGTCGTCCGTCATGCAGTGGTAGACCGCGCCGGCCGGCTGCAGGCGGCGCGCCGCATCCAACAGGCTGACTTGCCATTCGGCGGCGATGGCGGCCAGCATCTTGCCGCCCATCGCCGGTTCCGGCTCAGACCAGGTCACCATGATGTCGATGGCATCGGTCACCTGTTTCAAATCCAGGGTGGAAGAACTGGCGGTGTAGGGATAGCAGTCGCAGCCGACCGGCTGATAACGCTGCGCCTGCTCCAGCGCCGCCAGCACTTCGCCGCTGCGGCCCCAGTTTTCGACGCCGGCGCATTTCATGTGCGAGATCACTACCGGCACGCGCGCGTGCTTGCCGATGCGGAAGGCTTCATCCATGGCTTCCAGGATATCGGCGAATTCGCTGCGCAGATGAGTGGCGTAGAGCGCGCCCGCTTCGGCCAGCGGCTCCGCCAGCGCCAGCACTTCGGAGGTCGGCGCCATGATGGCATTGCCATAGGCCAGGCCGGTGCTGAGGCCAAGCGCGCCATGCGCCAGCGCTTCGCGCAGCTGTTCGCACATGGCGGCGATTTCGCTGTCGCTGGCGGCGCGGTCGAGGCGGTCCATCTGGTTGCTGCGTAACGCCGTGTGGCCAATCAGCGCCGCGACGTTGATGGACGGCTGAGCCTGGTTGACTGCTGTCACGTAAGAAGCAAATGTGGGATAACTGAAGGCGCTCGCTTCGCCCAGCAGGTTCATCGGATCCGGCGGTTCCGCCTTGAGGCTGACCGGCGCGGCGCTGATGCCGCAATTGCCGACCACCACGGTGGTCACGCCCTGCGACAGCTTGGGCAGCATCACCGGGGTACGGATCACATTGGTGTCGTCATGCGTGTGGACATCGATGAAGCCGGGGCTCAGCACCTTGCCCTTGCCGTCGACCACCTGCCCGGCATGCCAGCCGAGCAAGGCACCGTCGCGGTCTATCCGCACAATGCGGCCGCCGTCCAGCGCGACATCGGCAGCATACGGCGCGCCGCCGCTGCCATCGATCACAGCCACGTTGAGAATCAGCGTATCGCATTCGCGTATCGCCGCTTGCCTGCCTATGTCTGACTCGCTACTCATCTCAATCTCCCAACGGCTCGCGGCTGCTGCCGCCGCGATGCGTATCCAGTGTAAATTTCAGGCGCCGCAACAGCTCCTGGCTGCGGTCTTTTTGCAGCAGCGCCAGTTCCGTCATCAGCACGTCCAGCGCCATCATCATGGCGTAGCGCGATGACGACGGCTTGAAAATAAAATCGGTTTCCAGCGACTTCAGCGGCAGCAGCACATCGGCCAGCGCCGCCAGCGGCGAACCGAGCGCAGTGATCGCCACCACCCGCACGCCGTATTCCTTGGCCACCTTGCAGCTGGCATTCAGCTCGGCGACGTTGCCGGTAGCGGACAAGGCCAGCACCACATCGCTCTTGTCGAGCGTGGCCGCGACCATTCTTTGCAACAGGGCGTCGTGGTAGGTGGCCACCGGGCGCCCCAGCCGCACCAGCCGGTAGCGCGCCTCATCAGACAGCATAGTCGAGCCGCCTCCCATACCAAAGGCGTAAATCATGCGCGCCTGCAGCAGCGTCTGCGCCGCCTGCAGCAGCACTTCCTGATTCAGCAGGCTGCGGTTCACTTCCAGCACTTTGTGGATATCGGCATACACCATATCGACGATCTGCGGCAATGCCTGCTCCTCGGCCGCGTCCTCCATCCGTAAAAAACGCTGGCCGATGGCTGCCGCCTGCGCCAGGTTCATCTTCAGCTCGCGCACGTCGCGGCAGCCGATGGCTTTGGCGAAACGGGTGACGCTGGCTTCGCTGACCCCGGCCAGGCTGGCCAATGTCTGGATGCTGGCGCTGGCGGCAAACGGCAGGTCGCTCAGAATCGCCTGCGCCACTTTTTGCTCGGCCAGCCGCAACTGGCCGCTGCGTTCGGCAATCCGCGAGACAATATCGAAGGAATGGCTCATATATCCTAATCTGATCCGAGGGCAATTCAGCGCAGCCATGGTATGAAAGACAATACGCAGCCAGTGTTGCCGCAATCAGCTTGCTACCGGAAAAAATCCCTATGTTACTTTGTAACATGCTTCTAATATAGTAAATTCAAGGATATGATTACGTCAAACGAATTATGACGAAAGGGACTTGAACATGAATGTTACAAACAATCACGGGCTTGCCGCGCGCAATGCCGACGCCACCCTGATCGATCCTCTGAACAAGGGCCTTGGCGCATTTCAGCAAGCCCTGACTGCCGCCGAGGCCACAGCGCTCGACTGGAACCTGCTGCGGGAGGACTTGAGCCTGCCGACCGCCGTGCTGTATGAAGAGCGCATGCAGCACAATCTGCAATGGATGCAGCAGTTCGTCAGCGAATACGGCGTCAAGCTGGCGCCGCACGGCAAAACCACCATGGCGCCCAAGCTGTTTGCGCGCCAGCTGGCCGGCGGCGCCTGGGGCATCACCCTGGCTACTGCACACCAGACCCGGGTCGCCTATCAGCACGGCGTGCGGCGCATAATCATGGCCAACCAGCTGGTCGGCAAGCAAAACATGGCGATCATTGCCGATCTGCTCAGCGATCCGTCCTTTGAATTCTGCTGCCTGGTCGATTCGGCCGACGGCGTCGACCAGCTGGGCGCCTTCTTCCAGGCGCGCCAGCAAAAGCTGCATGTGCTGCTGGAACTGGGGCCTGACGGCGGCCGCACCGGCATCCGCAATCCGCAGCAGCAAGAGGCGGTACTGGCAGCCCTGGCGCGCTGGTCCGGCAGCCTAGTGCTGGCCGGGGTCGAAGTCTATGAAGGCGTGCTGAAAGAAGAAGCCGACATCCGCGCCTTCCTGCAGCACGCCGTCGCCTGCGCCAAACAGCTGGCCGCCGGCGGCCGCTTTGCCGCCCGCACCACAGGTGCGGCAGCGCGGCCGGTGATCCTGACCGGCGCCGGTTCGGCCTGGTATGACGTGGTCGCCGAAGAATTCGCCAAGACCGATATCGGCCTGCCGCTGGACGTGGTGCTGCGTCCGGGCTGCTACCTGACGCACGACGTCGGCGTCTACCGCGCGGCACAGGCGCAGATCCAGACCCGCAATCCGATCGCCCGCAAGATGCGTACCGAACTGCAGCCCGCCCTTCAGCTGTGGGCCTATGTGCAATCGATCCCGGAAGCCGGCAAAGCCATCATCGCACTCGGCAAGCGCGACGCCGCCTTCGATGCCGGCCTGCCGCTGCCCGCCCTGCAATATCGCCCCGGCAGCGCAGCGCCGACGGCGACGCCGGCGCACTGGCAGCTGACCGGCATGATGGACCAGCACGCTTATCTGCAGATCAATGCGGGCGACGACATCAAGGTCGGCGACATGCTCGGCTTCGACATCTCGCATCCATGCCTGACCTTCGACAAGTGGCGCCAGATCGCCGTGCTCGATCCGCAGCATCAGGTGGTGGACGTGATCCAGACTTTCTTTTAAGCCCGACTCCGGCAAAATAAGGAAATGAGTAAGGCAATGAGTAAAGCAATGACAATCGATATCCTGGCCTACGGCGAAGCCATGGTGGAATTCAACCAGCGGCTGCACGATGCCCGCATGTACCTGCAAGGCTTCGGCGGCGACACCTCGAACTTCTGTATCGCCGCGGCCCGCCAGGGGGCGCGCAGCGGCTACATCAGCGCGCTCGGCAACGATCATTTCGGCGAGCAGCTGCGCGCTCTCTGGCAGTTTGAAGAGGTCGACGCCAGCCACGTCGCGCGCGATGCAAGCGCCGCCACCGGGGTGTATTTTGTCTCGCACGACCAGGATGGCCACCACTTCGACTATCTGCGCGCCGGCTCGGCCGCCAGCCGCTACGACAGCGCACAGCTACCGTTGGCGGCGATTGCCGCGGCCAAGGTGCTGCACCTGTCCGGCATCAGCCTGGCGATCAGCGCATCGGCCTGCGACGCCGGCCTGGCGGCGATGGCGCATGCGCGCAAGCATGGCGTCAAGACCTCGCTCGATACCAACCTGCGGCTGAAACTGTGGCCGCTGGAACGGGCACAGGAGAAAATGCGCGCGGCGTTTGCCCTGTGCGATATCTGCCTGCCCAGCTGGGACGACATCAGCGCTCTCACCGGCCTCGACGACCGCGACGCGATTGTCGATGAGCTGCTGTCTTACGGCATCGGCCTGATTGCCTTCAAGCTCGGCGCCGAAGGTTGCTATGTGGCGACAGCCAAGGAACGGCGCCTGGTGCCGCCCTACAGCGTCGAAGCGGTTGACGCAACCGGAGCAGGCGACTGCTTCGGCGGCGCCTTCATCGCCCGCATCGTGGCCGGCGACGATCCTTTCCGCGCCGCCCGCTACGCCAATGTATGCGCGGCCTTGTCGACCACCGGCTATGGGGCGGTAGCGCCGATTCCGCACGCGGCGCAGGTTGAGGAAATACTGCCTAGGCCGTAAGCTGCAGCGCCAGCTGTTCTTCGACTATGGCTCCCAGCCGTTTGATGCCCTGCTCGATCCGTGGCGAGAACGGCTGGCCGCAGCACAGCCGCAGATAGTGCTCGAAGCGGTTTGAATTGGAAAACATCAGGCCGGGTGCGATCTTGATCCCTTCGCGCAGCGCCGCTTCAAACACCGCCTTGGATGCCAGTTGGCGCGGCAGCTCTACCCACAATAAAGCGCCGCCATCCGGCGTGTTGATGCGGGTGCCGGCAGGAAAATACGTCGCAATCGACTCCACAGTGCGGGCGCGCTGCACCCGCAAAGCTTCGCGCAGACGCCGCAGATGGCGTTCGTAAGCAGGCGAGGCCATGAAGTCGGCCGCAGCCATTTGCGCCCACTCCTCGTTGGCGCGCGTATGCGCAAATTTCAGCATCTCGATGCGCGCCTGCCAGCGGCCGCCGACCATCCAGCCCAGCCGCATGCCGGGCGCCAGAACCTTATTGAGCGAAGCGCAGTAGATCACATTGCCGCTGCGGTCCCAGGCCTTCAAGGCGCGCGCCGAACTGGCCTCCGGCACCAGCTCGCTATAAGAATCGTCCTCGATCACCGCCATGCCATGCTGTTCGCACAGCGCCACCAGCTGCTCCTTGTGCGTATCGGGCATGATGCTGCCGAGCGGATTCTGCAGGTTCGGCACCACTACTACCGCCTTGATATTGCCGTAGGTCTGCAGCGCCAGCTGCAACGCTTCCAGCGAGATGCCGGTGCGCGCGCTGGTCGGAATTTCCAGCGCCCGCATGCCCAGGCTTTCCAGCACCTGCAGCAAGCCATAGTAAGTGGGCGATTCGACTGCAATGGTGTCCCCCGGCTGCGCCACCGCGCGCAGCGCCAGGTTGATCGCCTCGATGCAGCCATGGGTGACGATCACCTCTTCCGGCGCCAGCTGGATGCCGATGGCCAGGCTGCGCTTGGCAAGGATCTGACGGAACGCCGGGTTGGCGCTGTGCGACATCATGCTGGTCAACACTTGCGGCCGTTGCCGCAAGGTGCGGATCGCTGCATTTTTCAAGGCTTCCACCGCATACAGCTCCGGTGCGCAACTGGCGCTGCTCAGGTCCAGCGTGACGGTGCCGGTGCGGCCGCGGGCGATCACTTCCGATACCCGTTCATGGATGCCCGCGTACTGGGCCGACATCAGCGCCGGCACGGTCGCCAGGTCAGCCTCCTCCAGCAGCGCCAGTCGCCGCAGCGGCAGCACGAAATAGCCGGAGCGCGGCCGCGCCTCCAGCCAGCCGCCCTGCTCCAGATAGCGCAGTGCCTGCAAGGCCGTCGACAGGCTGACCTGATGCTGCCGCATCAGCTCGCGCACCGACGGCATGCGCTGGCCCGGCGTCAGCGCAGCAGCCTGAATCGCTGCCAGATAATGCTCGGCCAGCTGACGATAGAGTAATGACTGCGGTGAAGATCTGGCGGGTGAAAGTGACAAAGGAGGCTTGCTCATGGCAATGAAGTGGTAGGCAATTGTGGCGTATTTGCGGAAAACAGAACAGATACAGAATAAGCCAAAACGCAGGGTAACAGATGGCTGAAGCAGCGACTGTTGCGCTACATTCTGTCGGGTGCTGTGCCTGTTTCGGCTTGCCATCGGCGATTACGCTTGAGTCATCTCTTTGAACCAGGAAACGCCATGAACACCCCTCTGGAAAACAGCACGTTCCACCTGAACCGCAAGCACTTCACCCTGTTCTATGCCAGCCGCGGCACAGCGATCATCTCCACGCGGGGCAATATCCTGATCACGGCGGCGGATCCTTGCCTGGCCGGCATCCCGCTGGCCAGCCGCGCCTTCATCACCGAAGGCGAATGCCACGTGCTGCAACGGAGTGGCTGGATGCGCCTGCAGGCCAGCGGCGCCGAGAGCGCCGCCGGCCTGGTGATTGCGCCCACGGGAAGCTGGCTGGCGGCCTTGTGGCAACGCTGGCAGCGGCGCGTCCACAGCCCTCTGCCGCTACGCTCCTGAGCGCAGTGATCCGCCGATCTGGTTGCCCAAATAACAAGCAGCTGCAACAGCAGATTTTGATACGGCAAACACTTGTTGCAACACACCGATCTGCCTTATTCTGTAGGCATGAGCATCACGCGTGAAGATCTTGAGCAGGACCGTTTGCGGACTATCCTGGATAACACCCCGATTGCCTCGGCCCTGCTGTCGGAAGCAACGCTGGAGGCATCGTGGCGCGCCGCCCTGGCATCCTTGCCGGATCGCAACGGCGACGTCTGGCTGTTCGGCTACGGCTCGCTGATCTGGAATCCGATGGTGGAGCATAGCGAGCGCGTACCCGCCAAGCTGTACGGCTATCACCGTGGCTTTTACCTGTATTCGCGCATCAACCGCGGCACCTGGGACAATCCCGGCCTGGTGCTGGGACTGGACCGCGGCGGTTCCTGCCAAGGCGTCGCCTTCCGCATCCCCGCCGTCAGCATAGAAACCGAACTGAAAATGCTATGGCGCCGCGAAATGCTGACCGGCGCCTACCTGCCGCGCTGGCTGCCGATGCAGCTAAAGGGCAAGCAAGGTCCGCGTATCAAAGCCCTGGCTTTCGTCATGAACCGCCAGCACGAAAGCTACAGCGGCCGCCTGCCAGACCTGAAAGTGGTATCCCACCTGCGCGACGCCTGCGGCCTCTACGGCCCCGCCCGGGAATACCTGCGCAACACCCTGGAAGGCCTGCTCAAGGAAGGCTTCCAGGATCCCTACCTGGCACGTTTATGGGCGCAACTGCAATCGAGCGAGCATCCGCCTGCGGTAAAAAAATAGCAGGGCTGGTGTTGTTGCCGTTGGGGTTGTTGTTGACGTTGCCGTTGCTTTTGACGTTGCTGTTTCTTTTGACGTTGCCGTTGCTTTTGACGTTGGGGTTGCTTTTGACGTGCCCCGCATGAAGACGTTGCCAAATCCGGCGCGTGTCAGCCGGGAATTGTGAGGGGCATGTTTGAGCCGAAGGCGAGTTTTGCCCCTCACCCGGCTGGCGCGCGCCGGATTTGG
>NZ_DATMRB010000098.1:0-112536 GCF_035566555.1 Collimonas sp. | reverse complement strand
CTTGACCCGATTGTCGATCACTTGCCGGGGGTGGAAAACCGCAAATTATACAATAAATCCCGCCGGGAATTGGAAAAAATGAATGAAATCAGTGCCTTGGCCAGATAAACGGCACTGCATCCTTATTTTTCCTGCTCCCGGGGATGCCGGCCAGGCAGGGCGCCCAGCCCTAGCTTTTTACCGGCACAGGGGTTTGATTGCCATTTTTACGATACAAATACAATGTTGCAATCAAGCCACAAATTGCCGCCGCCGTCATCCACATGCCTGGCGCACCCTTGTCGCCGGTGTATTCGATCAGGCCGGTGGCGATGGCTGGCGTGAAGCCGCCGAAAATCGCCGTCGCCAGGCTGTAGGCCAGCGAAAAGCCGGCGGTGCGCACTTCAACCGGCATGATTTCGGTCAGCGCCACCACCATGGCGCCGTTATAGCTGGCGTACAGGAAGGACAGCCACAGCTCGACCATCAGCATCTTCTGGAAAGTCGGATCGGCCACCAGCCATGACATGGCTGGATAGGCGCTCAGGATGGTCAGCACGGTAAACAGGATCAGCAGCGGCTTGCGGCCGATGCGGTCGGACAGTGCGCCCATCACCGGCAGCCAGATGAAGTTGGAAATGCCGATGCAGAAGGTCACTATCAGCGCATCGGTAGTGCTCAGGTGCAGCACGCTCTTGCCGAAGGTCGGCGTGTAAACCGTGATCAGGTAGAAAGACACAGTGGTCATCGAAACCAGCATCATGCCGGCGATCACCAGGCCCCAGTTGTCCACCATCGAGCGCAGGATTTCGCGCACCGGCGGCTTGTGCTTGCGCGCCTTGAATTCCTCGGTTTCCTGCAGCGAGCGGCGGATCACGAACAGCACCGGCACGATCATGCAGCCGATGAAGAACGGCACGCGCCAGCCCCAGTCGGCGATCTGCGCCGGCTGCAGCCACACCTGCAGGCCAAAGCCGAGCGCGGCGGCGACGATGATCGCCACCTGCTGGCTGGCGGACTGCCAGCTGACATAAAACCCCTTGTGGCCCGGCGTCGCCATTTCCGACAGATAGACCGAGACGCCGCCCAGTTCCACGCCGGCTGAAAAGCCTTGCAGCAGGCGGCCGACCAGCACCAGGAACGGCGCGGCATAACCAATGGTGGCAAAGCCAGGCACGAAAGCGATCAGCATGGTGCCGAGCGCCATCAGCGCCAGCGTCGTGATCAAGCCTTTGCGGCGACCTACCCGGTCGACGTAGGCGCCGAGTATGATGGCGCCCAGCGGCCGCATCAGGAAACCGGCGCCGAAGGTCATGAAGGTCAGCATCAGCGAGGCAAATTCGTCGCCGGCCGGGAAAAACGTCTTTGAGATATAGGTCGCGTAAAAACCGAACAGGAAGAAATCGAACATCTCCATGAAGTTACCGCTGGTAACCCGCAGGACTGTGCCGAATTTCGATTGGCTGGATTGAGTAGTCGCCATGATGTGCCGTTGCGAAAAAAGGAGGTTCGCAAGGATAGCATTTAACCGGCAGACATGTTCTGACTATGTGTGACGATATTGTATGTATCTGTTGCTTAAAATCACCATTCGCATCATTCGACTGTCGTTCTGGGACGAAGTGCACCGCAGCAATTCCTCCGCGCACAAAAAAAATCTGACCTGCTCGCGCAGATCAGATTTTTTGGTTTCCGGTTGCAGTCAGCGACAACCGGAACGGTCAACCTTGGTTAACCGCCGCGTCGCATCATGTCGAAGAACTCGGCGTTGTTCTTGGTCGACTTCATCTTGTCGAGGATGAATTCCATCGCTTCGATTTCATCCATGCTGTAGAGCAGCTTGCGCAGCACCCAGATCTTTTGCAGCTGGTCAGGCTTGATCAGCAATTCTTCGCGGCGGGTGCCGGACTTGTTCAGGTTGATCGACGGGTACACGCGCTTCTCGGCGAGGCGGCGTTCCAAGTGGACTTCCATGTTGCCGGTACCCTTGAATTCTTCGTAGATCACGTCATCCATGCGGCTGCCGGTTTCGATCAGGGCGGTCGCGATGATGGTCAGCGAACCGCCTTCTTCGATGTTGCGCGCTGCGCCGAAGAAACGCTTAGGACGTTGCAGCGCGTTGGCGTCGACACCACCGGTCAGCACCTTGCCGGAAGCAGGGATCACGGTGTTATAGGCGCGCGCCAGGCGGGTGATCGAGTCCAGCAGGATCACGACGTCTTTTTTCATTTCGACCAGGCGCTTGGCTTTTTCCAGCACCATTTCAGCAACCTGCACGTGGCGTGTGGCCGGTTCATCGAAAGTCGATGCCACCACTTCGCCGCGCACCGAGCGCTGCATTTCGGTCACTTCTTCCGGACGTTCGTCGATCAGCAGGACGATCATCACGGTGTCGGGATGGTTGGTGGTGATCGCATGCGCAATGTGTTGCAGCATGACCGATTTACCGGACTTCGGCGAAGCTACCAGCAGACCGCGCTGGCCCTTGCCGATAGGCGCGATCATGTCGATGATGCGGCCGGTGATGTTTTCTTCGCCGCGCATGTCGCGTTCCAGCGGCAGCGGCTTGTTCGGATGCAGCGGCGTCAGGTTTTCAAACAGGATGCGGTGCTTCGACGCTTCCGGCGATTCGCCGTTGACCTTGTCGACCTTGACCAGCGCGAAATAGCGTTCGCCGTCTTTCGGCGTGCGCACTTCACCTTCGATCGAATCGCCGGTGTGCAGGTTGAAGCGGCGGATTTGCGAAGGCGAAATGTAAATGTCGTCGGTGGACGCCATGTAGCTGGCGTCGGGCGAGCGCAGGAAGCCAAAGCCGTCAGGCAGGACTTCAAGGGCGCCGTCGCCGAAAATCTGTTCTCCTGATTTCGCGCGCTTTTTCAGGATCGCGAACATCAGTTCTTGTTTGCGCAAACGCGCTGCGTTATCGATGTCCAGGCCGATTGCCATTTCTAGCAGGGCGGAGACGTGTAACGCCTTCAATTCAGATAAATGCATAGGTATGAGTGTCCCGGGATGGGAAATATTGGGTGGGGGAGGGAACTGCGTGGTGTAGTCAGTAAAACACAAGCGGCGATGCGGGCGCACCGCCGCGGTTCTTATTATATATTCGAATCAATGAATGCGGTCAGCTGGCCCTTGGCCAAGGCGCCGACTTTTTGTGCCGCTGGAACACCGTTCTTGAACAGGATCAGTGTCGGGATGCCGCGGATGCCGTGCTTGGCTGGTACTGCCTGGTTGGAATCCACATCCAGCTTGACGATCTGCAGCTTGTCGCCGTATTCCTTGGCCACTTCTTCCAGGATCGGGGCGATCATCTTGCATGGACCGCACCACTCAGCCCAGAAATCGACCAGGACCGGTTTGTCGGATTTGAGTACGTCTGCTTCAAAAGCTGCGTCGGATGTGTGTTTAATATGTTCGCTCATGGTTTCCTCAGTGTGAGGGAAAAAATAATCAATGTGTGCCAAGACGACTTACCATTCCTGCTTGGTGGCTGCCTGCGGCGTTCCCTATTCTAGTGAATAAGTGGGGATGCCGTGCGCGAATTCAAGTTTCTGTGGGTGTGGTAAGAGGTGTTGCGGCGGGATATTCACTAAATAATAACCGATTTTGATAAAAAGTGTGGTGCATGATCTTATTTTGCAGGGATTTTTTGAGGGGCTCGCATAAAATGACAGGTAATTGTTGCAAAAGAGAGCCCCGCTGGGCCGCTTTCCGGGGCTGCGCGCCCGAGACTGCCTGCATCGCCGCAACACTTCAGTGAGCCTCATGTCCTTAAAGTCAATATTCATCGCGCCTTCCGCCAACTTCTGGCCCGCTGCAGCGAGCGCCTTGCTGGCGAGCTGCCGTGCGGGCGAGGATGGCATGCGCGATTTTTCGCACTGGCGCGTTATCCTGCCGACCTTTGCCCATGCCCAGCTGCTGAAAGCGGCGCTGAGCGCGCAGCTGGGCGGGACTTTCCTGCCGCCGCAATTCTTCACGCTGTCAGGCCTGCTGATGACCATGCCGCCCCTGCCGAATGTGTTGCCGGCGAGTGAGCGCCTGATGCGGCTATATGCGGAATTGCGCCAACATGGCTGGCTGAAGAAATTGTTCACCGCGCGCCGCAATACCGATCTGCTGCCGCTGGCGCAGACCTTGTTAGCGCTATCAGATGAATTGACGCAAGCTATGCTGCCGTCCTTGCATGGCGGCGGCGACGCTGAAGACGGCGCAGCCGAACAACGCTGGCAGCAGGCGCTGGAGCAGTTGTCGCCGGATGCGCGCAAGCTGCTGTCGGATGAAACCCAGCTGGTGTGGTCGATCTGGAAAAGCCAGCTGGACGCCGACGACGCGATTGCCGCGCGCTTCAGTCAAATGCTGCAACTGGCAGAGAGTTCTGCGCAACCGCTGATCTGGATCAGCTCGGTAGCGCCGGAACCATTGGAGCAAGCCTTCCTCGATGCCTATGCACGTCGCCAGCAGGTGCTGACCATTACCCTCGACTGGCGCGCGCATGCCTTGTCGCCGATTTACGCACTGGCGTGGCCGGAGATGGTGGAGGCCGCGGACGGCGCTGAGCAGATGCCGCCTGCAACTGACTACGCACTCGCCACGGAACTGGCATTGTGCGCAGCGCAGAACGTTGAGGATGAAGCCGTACAGGGCGCGCAAATGGTGATCGACTGGCTGCAGGCCGGCAAGACCAGCCTGGCGATCGTGGCCCAGGACCGGGTCGTGGCGCGGCGCATCCGCGCCTTGCTGGAACGGGCGCAGATCCATGTGGCGGACGAAACCGGCTGGAAGCTATCTACCACCCGCGCCGCGTCCGCCATCTCGGCATGGTTCGATGTCGTCACCGCGCGCGGAGAAACCACGGCCCTGCTCGATTTTCTGAAATCGCCGTTCGTCTTGAAGGCTGCAGCCAGCGATCTGCTGCATAGTGGCCAGGATGAACAGGACAGCATCGCCAACAAATCGGCGCTGGTGATGAAGATCGAATTGCTGCTGCGGCGCGCCAACGTGCTCGGCGAATGGCGCGCGGTGACCAGCGCGCTCAGCGCCGCGCCGGCAGAACAAAAGACGGTGGCCCTGCTGGCGCAACAGGCCGGATTGTTCAGCGGCCGCAAGAATCTGCGCGACTGGATCGCCACCACCGCTGCCGCGCTGGATGCGCTGGGCATGAGCGCCGCGCTGAATGCCGATTCGGCCGGCCAGCAGATCTTGCAGCTGCTGCAGAATATCGCGCCGCCGGGCAATGATTTTTCTGCCCTGTTTTCGTTTCCCGAGTGGCGCGCGCTGGTCAACCTGCAGCTGGACGACACCAGCTTCATCAGCGCCATCAACGACCGCCGGGTCGTCATGCTGCCGCTGAACGGCGCGCGCCTGCGCAGTTTCGACGCCGTGCTGATGGTGGGCGCGGATGCCGACCACCTGCCGTCGCAGCCGCAGGAAACGCTGTTCTTCGCCAACACCGTGCGCCGCGAACTGGGCCTGGCCACGCGCGAGAGCCGCCAGCGCCAGCAATTGCGCGATGTGGCCGAGCTGCTCGCCTTGAATCCTCTGGTGGTGCTGTCCTGGCAGGCGTACAAGGACGGCGAGCCGAATCCGGTCAGCCCCTGGATCCAGCGCCTGCAGCTGACCTTGGCGCGTACTGGCGCAGCGGCCTTGCCGGAACTGCGGGCGGCGATTGCCGTACAAAGCCTGCAGCCGCGGCCGTCGCGCATGCCGGCGCCGGCCGCGGCGCAGCTGACGCCAGCACGCCTGACTGCCAGCGCTTACAACAGCTTCATCGCCTGTCCATATCAATTCTTTGCCCGCCGCATGCTGGGGCTGGCCTCGCTCGATGAACTGTCTGATCTGCCGGAAAAGCGCGACTACGGCGGCTGGCTGCATGAGATCCTGGAGACCTATCACGAATCTCTGCGCGACCAGCCCTTGCCGCCGTCGCAACGTGAAGCCTTGCTGACGGCGATCTCTAAAAAGCTGTTCGACGCCGTCATCAGCAAGAATGCGGCTGCGCTCGGTTATTACGCGCGCTGGCAAAAGGTGATCGCGCCGTATGTGGCATGGGCCAATCAGCATGAAGCCGAAGGATGGCGTTTTGTCTTTGGCGAACAGGCGTATGAAAAGCTGCTGCCGCTGGCGGAGCGCGACCTGACCCTGCACGGCCGGATTGACCGCATCGATGAAAACGACGCCGGCGAACGCGCCGTGCTCGACTACAAGACCAACAACTTGCTGGCGCTGAACAAGAAACTGAAAGACCACGAAGATCATCAGCTGGCGTTCTACGGCTTGCTGTCCGACCGGCCTGTAGCCTCGGCCCATTACGTCGCGCTGGAAACCACCAAGGACAAGGTCGGCGATGTCAGTGCGCCTGACTATGACCAGGCGCAAGGCGCGCTGGCGACGCAGATCAGGATCAACGTGGAGGCGATTGCCGGTGGCGTCGGCCTGCCTGCCAACGGCGTTGCTGCGGTTTGCCAGTATTGCGATGTGCGCGGCCTGTGCCGCAAGGGAGCCTGGTGATGGACGAAGCAATGGCTCTGCCGAGCGCCTACCGCCTGAACGGCAATGTGGTTGAAGCGCAGGATTTCACCAATGCCGCCTGCGATCCGCGCCAGTCAGTGGTGGTGGAAGCCTGCGCCGGCAGCGGCAAGACCTGGCTGCTGGTGGCGCGCATGCTGCGCCTGCTGCTGGCCGGCGCAGCGCCGTCGGAATTGCTTGCGATTACCTTTACCCGCAAGGCGGCGCAGGAAATGCGCGAGCGCCTGCTGGAATTGCTGCATGACCTGGCGCTGCAGCCCGAGGCCAAAGTGCGCACGCTGCTGCTGGAACGCGGCATTGCGCCGCAGGAGCTGGCGCAGGTGCTGCCCGCCGCGCGCAATCTGTACGAAAGGGTGCTGGCCAGTCCGCAGAGCCTGTCGATCGACACCTTTCACAGCTGGTTTGCGCGGTTGCTGCAGATCGCACCGCTGGCCTCTGGCGTGCCGCACGGCTACTCGCTTACCGAAAAGACGGGTGAGTTGCTGGCGGATGCCTATCTGCGTTTCATGCAATCGCTTAACGATGAAGAAAACGACGCCGTCAAACAGGATTTGCTGGCCATGTATCAGTTGACTGGCGATTTCAGTACCAGGAAACTGCTCAATGCCTTCATCGACAAGCGGGCAGAGTGGTGGGCGGTGATCCGCCAGGGCGCCGCCGTGCCGCTGGAATGGCTGCGCGAACTGTGCGGCGAAGATGCAGACACCGATGCCCGCTTGTCGCTCTGGGCAGACGAGAAATTATTGGCGCAGGTGAAGCAGATCGCCTGGCTGCTGGGCCAGGGTTCTGCCACCAACCAGAAACGCGCCACTGCGATCGAGATGGCGCTGACCGCCGGCGCTGCGGTGGAAAATTTCGACGCCCTGTGCCAGCAGTTTTTCGACGATAACGGTAAGCCGCGCAGCAATGGCAAGACCAAGGACTTTCTCAAGGCGCTGGAAAACAGCCTGGGCGGCGATGCGCTCGACGCTTTCGACGAGCAGTTCGGCGCCACCGGCACGGCGCTGAAACTGCTGCGCAAGCGTAGCTACGAGCGCACCGTGCTGAGCATGAACCGGCATCTGTTCAGCGTCGGCAATGCCTATCTGGACTGCTACCAGGCGCTCAAGGCGGAGCAGCGCGTGTTCGATTTCGCCGATCTGGAATGGCAAGCTTACCGCCTGCTGACCAATCCGGAGAGCGCAGCTTACCTGCAGAGCCGGCTTGACACCCGCTACAAGCATATCCTGCTGGATGAATTCCAGGACACCAATCCGCTGCAATGGAGCATCGTGCGGGCCTGGCTCAGCGCCTATGGCGAAGACGCCGGCCAGCCCAGCGTCTTCGTGGTGGGCGACCCCAAGCAATCGATCTACCGCTTTCGCCGCGCCGAGCCGCGCGTGTTTGAAGCCGCCCGCAGCTTATTGCAGGAGCAGGGCGCCGCGGTATTGCAGGCCAACCAGACGCGCCGCAACGCCAGCAATATCGTCGATGTGCTGAACGCCGGTTTCCGCGCCAATCCCTTGTTTTCGCCGCAAACCACGCTGGGCGAAAGCGGTGGTGCGGTGTGGCGCTTGCCGCTGATCAGGCAGGCGGGCGACGACGCGGCCGACGACGCATCTGCGCCGGGCCTGCGCAATCCGCTGGTCACCGCGCGTGAAGAGTCGGAAGATGCGCGTCGTCGCGATGAAGGCGCGCAGCTGGCGCAAGCGCTGTGGCAGGCCCGCCAGAGCCTCAGCGTGCGGCAGGAAAACGGTAGCCGCAGCTTGCGCTGGTCGGATGTAATGTTGCTGGTGAAGAAGCGCAGCCATCTCGGCGCCTACGAGAGCGCCTTGCGCGACGCCGGCATTCCTTTCATGTCCGACAAGCGCGGCGGCTTGCTGGAGTCGCTGGAAATTTCCGACCTGATTGCTTTGCTGACATTCCTGATCACGCCGGACGATGCGCGCGCGCTCGGCCATGTGCTGAAATCGCCGATCTTCGGCGCCAGCGACGACGACCTGATCGCCCTGGCGCAGCGCGGCGAGCGCGGCTGGTGGGCGCGCCTGCGTGCGGCGGCTGCAGTTGAACCTGCTCCGCCGGTACTGCAGCGCGCTGTCGCCCTGCTGGAGCAATGGCTGCTGGCGGCGCCGCGCTTGCCGGTGCACGACTTGCTGGACCAGATTCTGCACCAGGGCCAGTTGCTGGCGCGTTATGCCCAGGCGGCAGCGCCGCTGGTGCGCAGCCAGGCCATCGGCAATATCGAAACCTTCGTCGAGCTGGCGCTGAACATGGATGCCGGCCGCTATCCCAGCCTGCCGAAATTCATCGACGCCTTGCGCGGCCTGCAGCATGCCGGCGACATGCCCGATGAAGCCAGCATAGCTGCCGCCACCGATGCCGTGCGCATCCTCACCGTGCATAGCGCCAAGGGGCTGGAAGCGCCGGTAGTGGCGCTGCTCGACGCCAATCACAGCAAGCCGGCGCGCGACGACTACGGCATCCTGTGCGACTGGCCGCAGGATGCGGAGGCGCCCCGGCATTTTTCAGCGTTCGGCAGCAGCGCCGAACGCGGGGCTGCACGTGATCCTCTGTTCGCGGCCGAGGAAGGCTTCAAGACGCAGGAAGACTGGAATCTGCTGTACGTCGCCACTACCCGCGCCAAGCAGCTGCTGATCGTCAGCGGCGTCGCCGGCAGAAGCGGCGGTGTCACGGAAGACAGCTGGTATGCCAGGCTGGAACTGGTGCCGGAAACGACGTTTGATGCAAGCGTCGCCGATGCCGTCGCAGGCGGCGAGGCCGAGCGCTTCCAGCAAGAAATTTTCGACCCGCCGCAGTTGCCGCCGCCGCAGGCCGTTGTGGCAGCGACTTTCGATAACCAGGCGATCGCCGAAGGGGTCGCCTTGCATGGCTTGCTGGAACGCGTCACCCAGCACGGGCAATGGCCGATAGTGTTGCCTGACGCAGAAACCATCGCGCGCTGGCTGCCTTGTCCGCTGGCGCTGGCAAAGCAGGTGCGGCAACAGGCACAGACGGTCCTTGGGCAAAGCGAGCTGGAACACTTTTTCAATCCGGCCCTGTATCAGCATGCGCGCAATGAAATGGAAATCATCGCCGACAACGTAGTACTGCGTTTTGACCGCGTGGTGGTGTTCGAGAACGAAGTCTGGATCCTCGACTACAAGCGCAATCTGCTCGACAGCGAGCTGGCGGCATATACCGCCCAGCTGCGCAGCTACCGGCAGGCAGCGCAGCCGGTGTTTGCCGACAAGCGCCTGCGCACGGCGCTGCTGACGGTAGATGGGCGCTTGTCGGAAATCGACTAGCGACAAAAAAGCCCTTGCTTCATGACAGAAGACAAGGGCTTTTTCGATGCAAGGAAGACTGCGATCAGCGGTGATGCGGCGCCGCGTATTTCTTTTCCAGCCGGCCCACCAGTGTCGCCAATATCATCGTCATGGCGAAATAGACCACCGAAATGGTGATGTACGGTTCCCAGTAACGCGAATAGGCGCCGGCCACTGTACGCGCCGCGTAAGCCAGTTCGGCCAGGCCGATGGCGGATACCAGCGAAGAGTCCTTGAGCAGGGTGATGGCTTCGTTGCCGAGCGGCGGCAGCATGCGGCGGAAGGCTTGCGGCAGCACCACATAGCGCATGGTTGCCTTGTAGCCCATGCCGAGGCTGGAGGCGGCATAGCTTTGGCCGCGGTCGATAGACTGGATGCCGGCGCGGAAAATTTCGGAGATATAGGCGCCGGCATTGAGCGACAAGGCGACCACGCCCGAAATGAAGGCGCCATAGTCTTGCTTGATGGTGCGCGCCAGTTCGCCGGAAATCAGCAAGCCGTTGTCCTGGTGGATCAGCACCGGCATGACGGCGAAGTGGATCAGCAGGATCTGCACGAACAGCGGCGTGCCGCGGAAGAAGGCAACGTAGAAGCTGGCCAGGCCCTTCACAACGCGGAAGGGCCACTTCCATGGTCCATGCTTGACTTCAGCCAGGCGCAGCATGCCTAGAAATAATCCGAGGATGGTGCCGATGATGATACTGATCACGGCGACCTGCAGCGTCATGAAGAAGCCTTTGACGAATAGCGGGGCGTAGCCTTGTATGATGCTCCAGCGGAAATCCATAAATTATTGAGAAGAAATGATGCGAGGATGAAGGCGGACGCGCAAGCCGGGATCGGCAATCGGCAGGCTGCGCATAAGGATATTAAAAAATTAGCGGAAAATTATACCGTAGTTGCCGCAGACCGCCAAAAAACGGCAGTCTGCGCCTCATCACGCCTTACTTGGCGTTGCCAAAATACTTCTGGTTAATCTTGTCGAAACTGCCATCCGCCTTGACCTCGGCCAGCCCCTTGTTGATTTTCTCCAGCAGTTCGGTGTTGCCTTTGCGTACGGCGATCCCATAGTACTCCTTGGGGAAGCCGCCATCGGTCACCACGCGGAAGCTGGCGGAGGGATTGTTGGTAATGTAATTGCGCACCACCGGATCGTCGGCCACCACGGCATCGACGCCGCCGCTTTCCAGTTCCTTCAGGGCCAGCGTGGTCGAGTCGAAGCGCTTGATGCTGGGGTTGTTCTTGCCGACCAGGTTCTGCACCACTTCGTCGCCGGTAGTGGCGCTTTGCACGCCGATCTTCAGGTTCTTCAGGTCGCTGAACTGCTTGACCGTGGTATTACCTTGGGGGACGGCGATCAGCTGGCTGGCTTCGAAATAGGGTGTCGAAAAATCCACCGTCTGCTTGCGCTCGTCGGTGATGGTGATGGCGGAAATCAGCAGGTCGCGGTCGCCTTGTGCCAGGAAGTTGAAGATTCCTTCAAACGGCGTCGGGATGAATTTCACCTCGATGCCGATCTTTGCCGCGATCGCCTTCATCAGATCGATATCGAAACCGACCACTTCCTTTTTTTCGTTTTCGGCGGAGAACGGCGCATAAGCCGATTCCACCCCGACCACGTACAGGGTCTGTTTGGCTGCCGCGGCCGGCGCTTCTTCCTTTTTACCGCAGGCGCCGACGGCCAGCAGGCCCAGGCTCAGGGCGCACAGCGGCAGGTAGCGGCTTAACAATTTTTTCATGGTGTACTCGCAAAAATAAATCGGCTGGCGATCAGGTTCAGTATCGGCAATGAAACGGGATTTACAGCTTCTCGTCGGCGAAATATTTCTTGTAGATGCGGTCCTGGGTGCCGTCCGCCTTGATCAGTTCCAGGCCGTGGTTGAGCTTGGCCAGCAGTTCGCTGTTGCCCTTCTTGACCGCGATGCCGTAGTACTCTTTGGGGAAAGCCGGATCGTTGACGATGCGGAAATTCTTGCCCGGATTGTTCTTGACGAAATTGGTGACCACGCCATTGTCGCCGACCACGGCGTCGACGCCGCCGCCTTCCAGTTCCTGGAACGCCAGCGGCATCGATTCGAAGCGCTTGACGCTGGGGCTGTTCTTGCCGACCAGGTTTTGCGCCGCTTCATCTGCCGTGGTGCCGCTCTGGACGCCGATTTTCTGGGCTTTCAGATCTTCGAATTTGGTCACCTTGGAGCCGGCCGGCAGCACGATCAGTTGCTTGGCGACGAAGTAGGGCTCGGAGAAGTCCATGCTTTGCTTGCGCTGGTCGTTGATCGTGATGGTGGAGATCAGGATGTCGCGATCGCCCTGGGCCAGCGCATTGAACAGGCCGTCGAACGGGGTATTGACGATCTTGACCTTGATGCCGGCCTTGTCGGCCACTGCCTTCATGATTTCGACGTCGAAGCCGACCAGTTCCTTCTGTTCGTTCTCGGAGGCGAAGGGTGCATATGCGCCGTCGGCGCCGACCACGTATTCCTTAGGCGCAGCAGCCGCAGCGGCAGTGTCCTCTTTTTTACCGCATGCCGCCAGAAGCGTCAGCGAGCACAGCAGGGCCAGCGCGGGAAGATATCGTCGTTTCATGTTGTCTCCCGGCTTATTTGGCTGTGTCGGCGAAATACTTGGCGTAAATCTTGTCGTAGGTACCGTCGGCCTTGATCGCCGCCAGTCCCTGGTTGACCTTGGCCAGCAGCTCGGCATTGCCCTTCTTGACGGCGATACCGTAGTACTCTTTAGGAAATTCCGGATCGGCGATGAAGCGGAAGCCTTCCGAAGGATTGTTCTTGATGTAGTTCTTGATCACGCCATTGTCGGAGACAACCGCCTCGACGCCGCCGCCTTCCAGTTCTTTCATCACCAGCGTCGCCGATTCCAGACGCTTGATGTTCGGATTACTCTTGCCCAGTTCCTTCTGCACGATTTCATCGCCGGTGGTGGCGCTTTGCACGCCGACCTTCATGTTCTTCAGGTCGGCAAACTTGGCGACCTTGGAATCCTTGGGCACCACGATCAGCTGGTTCGCCTCGAAGTAGGGTTCGGAAAAATCGACGGTCTGCTTGCGTTCGTCGGTGATGGTGATAGCCGACGCCAGCAGGTCGCGGTCGCCTTGCGCCAGGAAGTTGAAGATGCCTTCAAACGGGGTGTTGACGAACTTGATCTTGAAGCCGGCCTTGTCGGCGATGGCGTTCATGACATCGACATCGAAGCCGACGATTTCCTTTTGTTCATTCTGATATTCAAACGGTGCAAAAGTCGCTTCGGCGCCGACCAGGTAGACCTTGGGTTCGGCCGCTGCCGTGGTTTTCGGTTCCTGCTTGCCGCAGGCCGCCAGCAACAGTGCAGCGGACAGTACGCACAGACTCAGATTGAAAATTCGTTTCATTGAATATCTCCTGTAAATATCGGTAAAGTGTTCGATTCATATCAACAAGCAAACGGTTTCTTCGGCGCTTGGGAGTGTGCTGCCGGATAAAATATTATGCAAATGATAATTTCATCGGAAATAATGCGCTATTTTAGATTCATCTTTGCATTCCACAATGATTTATATAGATCATTGCGCATAAAGGCGCTCGATGGTTAGTGCTATGTGGAAATAAATTCATGTACGGCGTGTCCGGGCCGGACGGCGCCGCTACCGCGCCTGCTAGTGCAGGCTCTTGAACGCCTTGGCAAGCGTCAGGATCTCGCCGGTGGCGTTGCCGTCGTAGCCATGCAGCTGGTTGACGATGTCGCGGAACGAGGCTGACTGCAGGATGCCGATGACTTGCTGCATCAAGGGATCTTTCATGACGCTGATAGGCACGGCAAAGAAGTAGCGCTCGCGGATCAGGGGAATGAAGTCCAGGCCGAAGCGTTCGGCGGCGGTCTGGACGCCGAAACCGACATCGGCCATGCCGCTGGCAATAAAAGCGGCAATCGCCGAGTGCGTGAATTCGGCGGTCTCGAAGCCGTCGATGGCGGTCGGCGACAAGCCTTGCCGCGACAGCATCAGCTCCAGCAGCATGCGGGTGCCGGAGCCGGGCTGGCGATTGACGAACAGCACGCCGTCGCGGCTGAGGTCGGCCAGGCTGACTATATGTTTCGGATTGCCGGGCGCCACCATCAAGCCCTGGTTGCGGACCGCCAGATGGATCAGACAGTGCTTGTTCTTGTCCAGCCAATGGCTGTAGCCGGCCACCGCTGCTTCTTCAAACTCTCCCAGCGGCACATGGAAGCCCGCCAGGTCGCATTCCTCGCGCGCTAGCGCCGCCACGGCGTCAGCGCTGTTGCGATAGCGCAGTTCCACCGGTACCTGCTGTTCGTTCAACTGGCTGAGCAGCGCCGCCACCGCAAAGCCATGGCTGGCGTTGAGCCGGATTACCTGCGGCTGGACGCTGACCGCCTTGCTCAATTCCCCCTCTAGTTCCGAAGCCAGGCTTTCCAGCGTCGGCGATAGCCGGGCGGCGATGCGGCGATCGGCCCAGATCAGTTTTTCCGCCAGCGGCAATAATTCACTGCCACGGCCGCGTCCAGTTTGTATCAAGGGGTGGCCGAACATCTTTTCCGCTTCGCGCAGCAAGCCCCAGGCGTGGCGGTATGAGTTGCCGATCTGCTTGGCGGCGTTGGCGATCGAGCCGGTTTCCTGGATTGCCGTCAGCAATGTCAATAGCACGGCAGTATCCAACGGCGGCTCGGCGTCGCGCGAAATTTCCCAGTGCGGTTTGATTTTGACTTTAAACATTATGCAAAATATAGCCTATTGAGTATGCGCGCCGCTAGTGATATTTTTCGTTCATGTAAGGGAAATGAAAATATTTCACACATAAAACTATATGTAAGTAATTACCTATGGTACATATAATACTTTTTCATTTCCGGGGGGAATTAGATGGGGTTTCTAGACAAACAACGGACCATTGCAGGTCCGGGATTCAACCGCTGGCTGGTGCCGCCGGCGGCGTTGGCGATACATCTGTGTATTGGCATGGCTTATGGTTTCTCAGTGTTCTGGCTGCCGTTGTCAAAGGCGATCGGGATCAAGGAATCGGTGGTTTGCGCCAAGGATATGAGTTTCTTGGCTGAAATATTCGCAAGCAATTGCGACTGGAAGATTTCGATGCTGGGCTGGATCTTCACCATGTTCTTCGTCTTGCTGGGAACATCGGCGGCAATCTGGGGTGGCTGGCTGGAGCACGTTGGTCCGCGCAAGGCCGGTTTCGTGGCTGCGCTGTGCTGGTGCGGCGGTTTGCTGATCTCGGCTTTGGGCGTGTATGAACATCAGATCTGGCTGATCTGGCTCGGCTCCGGCCTGATCGGCGGCGTCGGCCTCGGACTGGGTTATATCTCGCCGGTGTCGACCCTGATCAAATGGTTTCCGGACCGCCGCGGCATGGCGACCGGCATGGCCATCATGGGTTTTGGCGGCGGCGCGCTGATCGGCAGCCCGCTCGCGGACAAGCTGATGAAGCATTTCGCTACCGATACCTCGGTCGGCGTGTGGCAGACGTTTGTAGTGATGGCGTTGATTTACCTGGTGTTCATGATGGCTGGCGCTTTCGGCTACCGGATTCCGCCTAGCGGCTGGAAGCCGGCTGGCTGGACCCCGCCGGCGGCCAGCAGCAATACCATGATCACCCAGCACCACGTGCACGCCAGCAAAGTCTGGGGTATTCCGCAGTTCTGGCTGGTGTGGCTGGTGCTGTGCCTGAACGTATCGGCAGGTATCGGCGTGATCGGCATGGCGTCGCCGATGCTGCAAGAAATGTTCGGCGGCCACCTGCTGGGTGTGACGACAAAGTTTTCCGAGTTGTCGGGCGACCAGGTGAAGGCGATTGCGGCGATTGCTGCCGGCTTTACCGGTTTGATCAGCCTGTTCAATATCGGCGGCCGCTTTTTCTGGGCTACCTGCTCGGATTACATCGGACGCAAGATGACGTATGTAGTGTTCTTTGTACTTGGTTTCGTGTTGTACGTGAGCCTGCCATGGTCGGGGGCGAGCGGCAACGTGGCGTTGTTCGTGGGGGCAGTGTGTTTGATCCTGTCGATGTATGGTGGCGGTTTCGCTACCGTGCCGGCCTATCTGGCGGACTTGTTCGGCACACAGATGGTAGGCGCGATCCATGGCCGTCTGCTGACTGCCTGGGCTACCGCCGGGATTCTCGGACCTGTGGTGGTCAACTACATGCGCGAGTACCAGCTTGGCCTCGGCATGCCGCGTGAATCGGTTTACAACACCACCATGTACATCCTGGCTGGCATGCTGGTGCTGGGCTTGCTGTGCAATTTGATGATCCGCCCGATTGCCGCCAAGCATTTCATGACGCCGGAAGAACTGGCGCGCGAAAAGCAGCTGGCGCATGAGCAGGCTTCGGCCAAGGGCGAGGCAGTGCTGCCGCCGGAAGTCATGGCGCGTATCGGCAGCGGCGGCAATCCTGCGCTGTTGTGGCTGTCGTGGGCAGCGGTGGTGATTCCGCTGATCTGGGGGATTTCGATCACCCTGCAAAAATCGGCGGTGCTGTTCAAGTAAGTATTTAGGGCAAGTGGATAGGCAACTAAATAGACAAACGCAGTACATGTAGCAGAGGGACAGGGCGTGCAAGCCAACGCAGCGTGGCGCACTGCTCTGTCCCGGTAACAAGGCAGTTTGATAAAAGCATAAAAACAGTAATGGCAACACAGATTTCAAGACACACCGCGGCACGCTGACCAGGATGCATCGCTGTACATAAGAACAGCATTCGATCGGAGCGCCTTTTGTAGTGCTGAATCCCGGTAGGAGACTGTTGTGAAGATGCAAATCGAAGCTAGCGTTCCGCAAGCTGTGCCGTCGGACCCGTCTGTCGACCTGAATCAGGTCAGATCCATTATTCAAGAATTCAAGATGCTGCCGGGCGCCATGCTGCCCGTGCTGCATGCCATCCAGGACGCGCTCGGCTATGTGCCGCCATCCGTGGTGCCGCTGATCGCCGATGAGCTGAACCTCTCGCGTGCCGAAGTGCACGGCGTGATCAGCTTCTATCACCATTTCCGCCAGCAGCCGGCAGGCCGCCACATTGTGCAGATCTGCCGCGCCGAAGCCTGCCAGGCGGTCGGCGCCGATGCGCTGGTGGCGCACGCCAAGGCAGCCCTCGGCTGCGATTTCCACGGCACCAGCAGCGATGGCCAGTTCACGCTGGAGCCAGTGTATTGCCTGGGCCAGTGCGCCTGCGGCCCGAACATGCAGATCGACGATGATTTGCACGCCCGCGTCAGCAGCGACAAATTCAATCGCCTGCTGCGCGCCAAGCGAGGTGTGCAATGAACGCTCTCGACACAGCAGTCACCATTTATGTCCCGCGCGATTCCACCGCGCTCGCTCTCGGCGCCGACCAGGTCGCCGCGGCCATTGTGCAGCAGGCGGCGCAGCGCGGCATCAGCATCAAGTTGGTGCGCAACGGCTCGCGCGGCATGTTCTGGCTGGAGCCGCTGGTTGAAGTGGCGACCGCGGCCGGGCGCATCGCTTACGGTCCGGTCGAAGCCGACGATGTCGCCGCGCTGTTCGACGCCGGTTTCCTCAGCGGCGGCCAGCATGGTTCGGCGCTCGGACTGGTGGAAGAAATCCCCTATCTGAAACAACAGGAACGCCTGACCTTTGCCCGCGTCGGCATCACCGATCCGCTCTCGCTGCCGGACTACCTGGCGCACGAAGGCTATGCAGGCTTGCGGCGCGCCTTGACCATGCCGAGCGCTGCGCTGGTGCAAGAAGTGCTTGACTCCGGTTTGCGCGGCCGCGGCGGCGCGGCTTTTCCGACTGGGATCAAGTGGAAGACGGTAGCCGCGACCGTCGCCGCGCAAAAGTACATCGTCTGCAATGCCGACGAAGGCGATTCCGGCACCTTCTCCGACCGCATGGTGATGGAAGACGATCCCTTCATGCTGATCGAGGGCATGACGATTGCGGCGCTGGCAGTGGGGGCCACGCGCGGCTATATCTACGTCCGCTCGGAATATCCGCATGCCATCGCGGCGCTGAACCATGCGATCGCCACGGCGAACAGCGCCAACTACCTCGGCGACAACATCCTCGGCTCGGCCAGCAGCTTCTATCTGGAAGTGCGCAAGGGCGCCGGCGCCTATATCTGCGGCGAAGAAACCGCTTTGCTGGAAAGCCTGGAAGGCAAGCGCGGCGTGGTGCGCGCCAAGCCGCCGCTGCCCGCCATCGAGGGTTTGTTCGGCCAGCCGACCGTCATCAACAATGTGATCTCGCTGGCGTCCGTGCCTATCATCCTGGCGCGTGGCGCGGCCTTTTACAAGAACTACGGCATGGGCCGTTCGCTGGGCACGCTGCCGATGCAACTGGCCGGCAATATCCGCCGCGGCGGCCTGGTGGAAAAAGCCTTTGGCGTGACCCTGCGCGAACTGCTGCAAGACTTTGGCGGCGGCACTGCCAGCGGCAAGCCGATCCGCGCGGTGCAGGTCGGCGGCCCGCTGGGACCCTATCTGCCGCCGTCGCTGTTCGACACCAAGCTCGATTATGAAGCCATGGCGGCAGTCGGCGGCATGCTGGGGCATGGCGGCATCGTCGTGTTTGACGACAGCGTCGATATGGCGAAGCAGGCCAGATACGCGATGGAATTCTGCGCGGTCGAATCCTGCGGAAAATGCACGCCTTGCCGCATCGGTTCTACCCGTGGGGTGGAGGTGATCGACAAGATCGTCGCCGGTCAGCCACAGCAGATCAAGCTGCTGCGCGATCTGTGCGACACCATGGTCAACGGCTCGCTGTGCGCCATGGGCAGCATGACGCCGCTGCCGGTGCTGTCGGCGCTCGATCATTTCCCGGAAGATTTCGGCAAGGGCGAACTCGGCCAGGCCGCTTGAGAAATTGGTAGGGTGGGCACGCTTTTGTGCCCACGCGGACAGCGCTACAGCGTGGGCACAAAAGCGTGCCCACCCTACACAGCGATGGATAAAAAATTTGTCGGAACCAGGAGTATGTGATGAATCAGCTTAACGAACTCGACTACGGCACTCCCGCCAAAACGGCTACCCAGCTGGTGACCCTCGAAATCGACGGCGTCAACGTCGAAGTCGCGGCCGGCACTTCGGTGATGCGGGCCGCAGTCGAGGCCGGCATCAACGTCCCCAAGCTATGCGCTACCGACAGCCTGGAACCGTTTGGTTCCTGCCGCCTGTGCCTGGTGGAGATCGACGGCCGCAAAGGCTATCCGGCTTCCTGCACCACGCCGTGCGAGCCTGGCATGAAGGTCCGTACCCAGACGCCTAAACTGGCCGATATCCGGCGCGGCGTCATGGAGCTCTATATTTCCGACCATCCGCTCGACTGCCTGACCTGCCCGACCAACGGCAATTGCGAACTGCAGGACATGGCAGGCGTCACCGGCCTGCGCGAAGTACGCTACGGCTACGAAGGCGAGAACCATCTGAAAATGAAGAAGGATGAATCGAATCCTTACTTCACCTACGATCCCTCCAAATGCATCGTCTGCAACCGTTGCGTGCGTGCATGTGAAGAAACCCAGGGCACCTTCGCGTTGACCATCGACGGCCGCGGTTTCGAATCGCGCGTGTCGGCCGGCCAGATGCAGGATTTCATGGATTCCGAATGCGTCTCTTGCGGCGCCTGCGTGCAAGCCTGCCCGACCGCCACCCTGACCGAAAAGACCGTGATCATGCTGGGCCAGGCTGAGCACAGCGCGATCACCACCTGCGCCTATTGCGGGGTCGGCTGTTCGTTCAAGGCGGAGATGAAGGGCAACCAGGTGGTGCGCATGGTGCCGCACAAGGATGGCCAGGCCAACCATGGCCACTCCTGCGTCAAGGGCCGCTTTGCCTGGGGCTATGCGACGCACAAGGACCGCATCACCAAGCCCATGATACGCAGCAAGATCACCGATCCCTGGCGCGAAGTGTCGTGGGATGAAGCGCTGGCCTATGCGGCCGGCGAATTCCGCCGCATCCAGGCCAAGTACGGCAAGGATTCGATAGGCGGCATTACCTCTTCACGCTGCACCAACGAAGAGACCTATCTGGTGCAAAAGCTGGTGCGGGCGGCGTTCGGCAACAATAACGTCGATACCTGCGCCCGGGTTTGCCATTCACCCACCGGCTACGGCCTCAAGCAGACGCTGGGCGAATCGGCCGGCACCCAGACCTTCGATTCGGTCATGCAGGCCGACGTGATCATGGTGATCGGCGCCAATCCAGTCGCCGCGCATCCGGTGTTTGCCTCGCAGATGAAGCGTCGCTTGCGCCAGGGCGCACAATTGATCGTGGTCGATCCGCGTACTACCGACATGGTCAAGTCGCCGCATGTGCAGGCGGCGTTCCACCTGAAGCTGCGCCCGGGCACCAACGTTGCGCTGATCACTGCACTGGCGTATGTGATCCTGTCGGAAGGCCTGGAAAAGCCGGACTTCGTCGCCGAGCGTTGCGATCAGAAGTCGTATACCGACTGGAAGGAATTCGTGCTGCGTCCGGAGCACTCGCCGGAAGCCGCGGCCGAGATCACCGGCGTGCCGGCCGAGCAGCTGCGCGGCGCCGCGCGTCTGTATGCCAGCGCCGCCAACGGCGCCATCTACTACGGCCTCGGCGTCACCGAACATGCGCAAGGTTCGACCATGGTGATCGGCATCGCCAACCTGGCGATGGCGACCGGCAATGTCGGCCGCGAAGGTGTCGGCGTCAATCCGCTGCGCGGCCAGAACAATGTGCAGGGCTCCTGCGACATGGGCTCCTTTCCGCATGAACTGCCGGGTTATCGCCACGTCTCCGACAGCACCGTGCGCGGCGAGTTTGAACAGGTCTGGGGCGTTACGCTCAGTCCGGAACCGGGTTTGCGCATTCCGAACATGTTCGATGCCGCGCTGGACGGCAGCTTCATGGGGCTGTACTGCGAAGGCGAAGATATCGTGCAGTCGGACCCGAACACCCAGCACGTCACCGCCGCCATGGCGGCGATGGAATGCATCGTCGTGCAAGACCTGTTCCTCAACGAGACTGCCAAGTACGCACATGTGTTCCTACCAGGTTCCTCGTTCCTGGAAAAGGACGGCACGTTCACCAACGCGGAACGCCGCATTTCGCGGGTACGCAAGGTGATGCCGGCCAAGGCCGGGAAATCGGACTGGGAAGTGACCGTGGCGCTGTCCAATGCGCTGGGTTATCCGATGAACTACACGCATCCATCGCAGATCATGGACGAGATCGCGGCCTTGACGCCGACCTTCCACGGTGTCAGCTACGCCAAGCTGGACCAAGCCGGCAGCCTGCAGTGGCCGTGCAACGACGAAGCGCCGCAAGGCACGCCGATCATGCATATCGGCCAGTTCGTGCGCGGCAAGGGAAAGTTCATCAATACCCAGTACTTCGCTACCGATGAAAAAGTGACGCTGAAATTCCCATTGATCCTGACCACCGGCCGCATCCTCTCGCAATATAATGTCGGCGCCCAGACCCGCCGCACCGAGAACGTCGAATGGCATAGCGAAGACCGGCTGGAAATCCATCCGCACGACGCTGAGGACCGCGGCATCAAGGACGACGACTGGGTCGGCATCGAATCGCGCGCCGGCCAGACCGTGCTGCGGGCGACAGTGACCGAGCGGGTGCAGCCGGGCGTGGTTTACACTACCTTCCACTTCCCGGAATCGGGCGCCAACGTGATCACCACCGATAATTCGGACTGGGCCACCAATTGTCCGGAATACAAGGTCACCGCGGTGCAGGTGCTGCCGGTCAGCCAGCCGTCCACATGGCAGCAACAGTTCAGCCGCTTTACCGAGCAGCAGCTGAAACTGCTGCAAGGACAGGCGGAGCATGGGACGGAGGCAGCCGTCACCAAATAACAGTACAGAGGAAAGCATATGGCCTTACCAGAATACGCCAGCAGCACCGAGGTAGCAGTGGAGCGCTGGCGTAACGGCGGTGTCAGCAACAGCCGCAGCCACGATATGGTGGCAGAAGAAGTGCCGGTGGCGCTGGAGTACAACGGCATTTCGCACGCGGTGATGATGGCCTCGCCGGCCGATCTGGAAGATTTTGCCTTGGGCTTTTCCCTGACGGAAGGCATCTTGCAAGACCGCAGCGAGCTGTTCGATTGCGACATAGTCATGGCTGAAGAGGGGATCCAGGTGCAGATGCAGATCGCCACGGAACGCTTCGTGGCGCTCAAGGAAAAGCGGCGCAACCTGACCGGCCGCACCGGCTGCGGCTTGTGCGGGGCGGAAACCTTGCAGCAGGCAGTGCGCAAGCCGGCGCCGGTAGTGTCGCATGCGCGCTTTTCCGCGGCGGCGATTTACGCGGCGATGGCGGAGATGCAGAAGCAACAGCATTTGCAGCAGGTTACGGGAGCGACGCACGCCGCGGCCTGGTTGCAAGCGGATGGAAATATCGGCCTGGTGCGGGAAGATGTCGGCCGCCACAACGCGCTCGATAAATTGATCGGCGGCCTGATGCAGCTGGATCCGCCGGTGGATTTTGCCAGCGGCGCGATATTGATCACCAGCCGCGCCAGTTATGAAATGGTACAGAAGGCAGCCAGCATGGGCTGCGGCTTCATCGTCGCGGTCTCGGCGCCGACTGCGCTGGCAATCCGGCTGGCGGAGCAGGCCGGCGTCACCCTGCTGGGTTTCGTGCGGCAGCCGGGCCACGTGGTGTATGCCCATCCGCAGCGCCTGGCGCCAGCTTAGTTCTTAAACACAGTCTTGCAGCAGAAAAGGTAGACGCAATGAATCTGGAACATCTGGTGAAAATGGCGAATCAGATCGGCGCATTTTTTGACACCATGCCGGACCGTCCGCAAGCCATGACGGACCTGATCACTCATCTGAAGCGTAGCTGGGAGCCGCGCATGCGGCGCGAACTGCTGGCCTATGTCGACCACGAAGGCGGCGCCGAACTGATGCCGTTCGTGCAGGAAGCCATCCGCCTGCACGCCGCCGTCCTCAAATAAATTACGGCAGGAACACCATCTGCGACGGGCTGCCCAGCCCGGTATAGCGGTCGATGAATTCCAGCCTGCCGCTTTGCTTGTCGATGGCGAACTGGGTGATGTTGTCGCTGCGCTGGTTCAGCGCATACATGAAGCGCCCTTGCGGCCCGATCACGATGCTGCGCGGATAATCGCCGCGGGTCCAGGTATCCTCCACCCAGGTCAGCTTGCCCTCGGCGCCGATGGCAAACTGCGCAATGCTGTTGCGCAGCCGGTTGGCGACATAGGCGAAGCGGCCGTCGGGGCTGAGGATCAGGCCCGAGGCGAAATTCGTGCCCTGGTAGTTTTTCGGCAAGGTCGAGACTGAATCCTGTTCCTGCAAAGTGCCCTTGGCCTGGTCGAAGTGATACAGCGTCAGCGTCGACGATTCTTCGTTGATGACATACACGTACTTGCCGTTGGGATGAAAGACGAAGTGGCGCGGCCCGGCGCCGGCCGAGGACGCCTTGATGAACGCCGGCATGTTCGGGCTCAGGCGGCCGCTGGTCTGGTCGAAGCGCCACTGGTAGATGCGGTCCAGCCCGAGGTCGGTGGAGAACACGAAGCGGCCGCTGGGGTCGCTGGCGATCATGTGCGCATGCGGTCCGTTATGGTCGCTGGCGGTGAAGCTGCCGACGACCGCCGCTTCCGGCCTTGCTGCGCCGGGGGTGCCGCTGCTTTGCTGTACCGATGAGGCCGGCTGCAGACTGCCGTCGGCGCCCAGCGGAAACACTGCCACCGAGCCGCCGCCGTAGTTGGCGGCGAATAGATGTTTTCCCTGGGCCGAAAGCGTCACGAAGGCCGGTGTCGCGCCTTGCGAATCCTGCTCATTCAACTTGCTCAGCGCGCCGTCGGTGCGGTTGACGGCATAGGCCGCCACGCTGCCGTGCTGGCCATCCTTGTAGTTGGCGATTTCGCTGGCCACATACAAGGTCTTGCCATCCAGGCCTGCGGTCAGCTGTGCCGGATTAGGCTGGCTGCTGGCAAGGCCGGCCCGGCTGAGCGCACCGGACTGGCCGTCGACCTTGAACAGATAGACTCCTTCGCCGTTAGGGTTATATGTTCCAACATAGGCGAACTGTACGGGAGTCGCGGGTGTTTCGGCTTGGAGGGGCAGGCTGGTCATGGCGAATAGGGCGGTGAGTGCGATGGAGAAGGTCGTCCGGCGGGACAGACGGGAAATCGATAATGGCGTCGGCATGGTTTCCTCGATAGCCGGGCGCTGCAGGCAAGCGCCCTGGTGGATAATTTCGTTGAATGAATATAGGGTTTTCTAGCCAGAATGGCAATCCATAAATGTGACAGCCGAGGCGCTTGGAACGTTCCTGCATCAGCTGCCGTGTAACGTAAAATATCGGGTGATCCCGGTTCTCGGCTAGAATGGCGCTCGCGCTGTATTAAAACCGACAGGCAAGGACCAATGGAATTTCAGTTCATCAGCCCCAAAAAGAATGCGCTGGTTTATCTGGTCAAGATACTTACCGGCGCCCTGATCACATGGTATGGCTTGCGCGCGCTGGGTTTGCAGGAGCCTTACTGGGCCATGATTTCGCTGATCATCGTGACTGAACCGGACATCAACCTGGCCAAGGCCAGTTTCAAGGCGCGCCTGATCAATACCCTGAACGGCTGCGTGGTGGCTTGCCTGGCGCTGGTATTGTTCGGCCCGGGCTTCCTGTCCTTGCTGATCGCGCTGGCGGTATCGGTGCTGGTTGCCATGCTGTTGCAAAACTATCCGGCCAACTGGCGCCTGGGACCGGCCACCGTGGTGATCCTGATGTCGGCGGCGATCGGCGGCAAGGGGCTGCACCAGGAACTTGAATATGCGTTATTGCGCGTCGGTGAAGTGATCGCCGGCAGTACCGTGGCATTATTGCAATCATTGGCCTACGGCTTTGTGCTCAAGCGTCTGGCGCCAGTGAAGACCTGATCACCAAGCGCGAGATTGATTGATCGAATCTATTGACGTAATTTCCTAAGCAACACTATAGTGACAAAATGATTTCAGAATTCCATCAATTATCAGAAAAAATAGGCCAGCTGGCCGAGCTGACGCACGCTCTGCGCCGCGAAAATGTCGATTTGCGCCTGCGTGCCAAGGATTTGCAGAGCGAGAGCGAGGACCTGCAACGCCAGAATGCAGAATTACAACAGCGGATAGACGAAGCGCACCGGCGCGTTGCCGCCTTACTTGAGAAATTGCCGGCATTGCCGTCGTCGCCGCAGGATAAGGAGCTTGCATGAGCCAGTTAAGCGTCAACATCATGGGCCAGCCATATACCCTGTCCTGCAAGGAAGGCGAAGAAAACGCCCTGCAGGAAGCGGTGAGCTACCTCGACGGTAAAATGACAGCGATCCGCGACGCCGGCAAGATTCGCGGCAACGACCGCATCGCCGTGATTGCCGCGCTCGGGATTGCTGCTGAATTATTGAGCAGCAAGGCGCCTTCGGGGCCGTTGTCCGAGCTGACGGTGTCGGAAGTGAAGCAGAACATTGCGGCGATGCATACCGTGCTGGATGACGCCCTGGCGGCCCAGGAAGACCTGTTCTGAGGCGGCGAAATCCAAGAAAAAACTTGCGGCAAAGGGTTTGACTTGGAAGTTGTTTGGAGTAGACTACTCACTCCTGCCGTGTTCGCGATTGTCATAAAATCCTTGAACCATTTATACGCACCGGCTGCGGAATTTTGTTCGACAGGTGTGAGCGTCGCTAGTCCGATGAGCCCGAAGTTGAACTAACTGCGGCCAACTTGAATCGCTTTGGTTCAGGATGCCGACAAAGCGGCACAGGCGGGACTTGATTCTGAAGCGGTTGCATAACCATGCAGCCGCTTTTTCTTTTGCGGCTTTGCTTTTGCGTTTTTTGCGGCCTGTTGCGATGCCTGTAGAACAGCGGAAAGAGACCACATGAATTATTGGCTAATGAAATCCGAGCCGGACGACGCCAGCATCGACGATGTGCTGGGCATGCCCGGGCAGACGATTGCCTGGTATGGCGTACGCAATTATCAAGCGCGCAATTTCATGCGCGACCTGATGAAGGTCGGCGACGGCGTACTGTTCTACCACTCCGGCTGTGCGGTGCCGGGCATCGCCGGCCTGGCGGAAGTGGCGAGCACACCCTATCCGGACGATACCCAGTTCGATTCCAAGAGCAAATATTTCGATGCCAAGGCCGAGCGTGAAAATCCGCGCTGGATGCTGGTCGATGTCAAGGCGCTCAAGAAAACCCGGCTCCTCCCTTTGGCCGAACTGCGCGCACAGGAAGCGCTGGCCGAAATGCAGATCCTGCGGCGCGGCAACCGGCTTTCCATCACGCCGGTCAGCGCCGCCGAATGGCGCCACATCGGCAAGCTGCTCAAGGCGTGACGGTAACGGCTGCCTGCTTGGCATAGTGTTCGCGCAGCAGGTTCTTTTGCACCTTGCCCATGGTGTTGCGCGGCAGCTCATCGGCGAAGAACACTTGCTTCGGCACCTTGAAGTTGGCGATGCTGCTTTTCATCAGTTCGATCACGCCGGCAGTGGTCAGCTTGGCGTCCGGCCGCTTGACGATGACCGCCGTCACGGCTTCGCCGAAATCGGCGTGCGGGATGCCGATCACCGCTGATTCCAGCACGCCGTCGATCTCATCGAGCACGCTTTCGATTTCCTTGGGATAGACGTTATAGCCGCCGGAAATGATCAGGTCCTTGCTGCGGCCGACGATGGCCAGATAGCCGTCATCGTCGAACTTGCCGACATCGCCGGTCTTGAAATAACCGTCGGCGGTGAATTCCTCCGCGGTCTTTTCCGGCATGCGCCAGTAACCCTGGAATACATTCGGACCTTTTACCTGGATATCGCCGATTTCACCGGCGCCGCCAACGCTGCTGCCGTCGCTGCCGGCCAGCCGCAGCGAGACGCCCGGCAAGGGGTGGCCGACCGTGCCGCCGCGCCGTTCCCGGTCATAGGGATTGGAAGTCAGCATGGCGGTTTCGCTCATGCCATAGCGTTCCAGGATGGTGTGGCCGCTGCGCACCTTAAATTCAGCAAAGGTATCGGCCAGCAAAGGCGCCGAACCGGACACGAACAGGCGGATATTGCGGCAGGCATGGGCGTCGAAACCCTGGGCCGCCAGCAGGCGCACATAGTAGGTGGGCACGCCCATGAAGATGGTGCTGCGCGGCAGCTGGCGGCAGACTTCGGCGGCCTCGAATTTCGGCAGGAAAATCATCTTGCTGCCATTCAGCAGGGCGCCGTTGGCAGCCACCAGCAAGCCATGGATATGGAACAGCGGCAGCGCGTGCAGCAGCACGTCGCCGGCTTGCCAGTGCCAGTACTGCTGCAGCACCTTGGCGTTCGATGCGATATTGCCGTGCGAGAGCATGGCCCCTTTGCTGCGGCCAGTGGTCCCGGAGGTATACAAGATGACGGCGAGGTCGTCGGCCTGGTTTTCCACGGTCTCGAAATGGTCCGGGAAATGCATGGCGCGCGCCAACAGCGAGCCGGAATTGCGGCCTTGGTTGCCGCTGCTGATTTCATCCAGCGTGAACAGGTGCCGGGTGCCGGCCTTGAAGGCGATCTGCGCCACCCAGCCGAAATTTTTCGGCGAGCAGATGAACACCGCGGGCTCGGCATCGCCGATGAAGTATTCGATTTCCGCGCTGCGGTAAGCCGTATTCAGCGGCAGGTAGACAAAGCCGGCGCGCAGCGTCGCCAGGTACAGTATCAAGGCTTCCGGCGATTTCTCTACCTGCACGGCAATCCGCGCGCCGCGCGGCAGGTCCAGGCTCTTGAACAGGTTGGCGATGCGGGCGGAGGCGCGCTCGACATCGCCCCAGGTGTAGTACTGGCCGTCATGGGTTTCGATGCAGCAGGCGGTTTTATCGGCAGGGAAATGCGACGCGAACAGGGCGTAGAGATTGGCGTTCATAGAGATGCGGGAAAAAGACGTTCGGCCATCGCCGCCGGCGCTATCCCTACATCAGGAATGGCCGGCGGCACGGTATTGCGCTTCAGGTTGGAGCGGGGCTGGCGGCCTTGACCGGCGGCGCATCGGCGGCGCCGGCATATTTGCGCGGATGGCGGTAAGCGATGAACAGCAGGATAATGCCGAGCACGATCATCGGCACCGACAGCATCTGGCCGGCGGAAATCGTGATGCCGCCGAAAGTGACGTTGTAGTCCGGCACGCGGAAGTATTCGGTGAAGAAGCGGGCGCAGCCGTACAGCAGCGAGAACATGCCGGCCACTGCCATGCGCGGCCGCGGCTTGCGCGAGAACAGCCAGAGAATGATGAACAGCAGGATGCCGTCGACCAGCATCTGGTAGATCGGCGACGGATGGCGCGGCAGGTTGTCCACGTTCGGCCAGATCATGGCCCACGGCAGCGACGGGTCGGAAACCACGCGGCCCGGCAGTTCGCCGTTGATGAAATTGCCGAGGCGGCCGGCGGCGTAGCCCAGCGGCACCATCGGTGCGATGAAATCCATGATGTCCATCAGGTTGCGGCCAGCCTTGCGGCCCCACAACGCCATGGCGATCAGGACGCCGAGGAAGCCGCCGTGGAAAGACATGCCGCCCTTCCATACGGCGATGATTTCGGCCGGGTGCGAAAAATAGTAGGCCGGATCGTAAAAGAACACCTGGCCCAGGCGGCCGCCGATCACCACCCCCAGCACGCCGTAGAACAGCATGTCGTCGATATCTTCCTTTTTCCAGCCGACCGCGGCGATATGCGGCTGCTTGATACGGATGCGGCCGACCCAGATGAACTGGATGAAGGCCAGCAGATACATCAGGCCGTACCAGCGTACATGCAGCGGGCCGAGTGAGAAGGCGATCGGATCGGGTAAGGGGTGGATCAGCATGTTCTATTTCTTTCTTAATAATTCTAAAAAGGCTTGCAGTACAGGTGAGGCATTATCGCGTCGCCAGGCCAGCCCGGTCTCTACCAGCGGCGTCTGGTCCAGCAATTCGCGATAGTCGACCCCCGGGCGTTGCAGGTTCGACACCGATTGTGGCACAAGCGCGATCCCCATGCCAGCCGACACCAGGCCGACGATGGTTTGCATCTGGATTGCCTCCTGGCCGATATGCGGGGTGACGCCGGCGGCGCGGAAGCAACCCAGGATGGTGTCATGGAAACCGGGCGAGATGCGGCGCGGGAAAATAATCAGGGGCATGTCGGCCACGCTGCTCAGGGCAATCTTGCCTTTGCCGCGCAGCGCCTTGAGGCCGCTTGGCGCCGCCAGCATCAAGGGTTCGGACAGCACAGGCTGATAATCGAGCACCAGCCTGGCTTTGTCCGGCAAGGGCGGGATCAGCAAGCCGGCATCGATGCGGCCTTCCATCAGCTGCGCCAGCTGCAGGTCGCTGGTGGCTTCCTGCAGGTCTATCCGTACCTGCGGGTAGGTTTCGCGGAAAGAACGCAGCAAAGGCGGCAGGATGCTGTAGTCGGCGGTGGAGACGAAGGAGAGCGTGAGCAGGCCCGACTCGCCACTGGCGGCGCGCCGGACCAGGTCGGGCAGGGTAGCGGCCTGCTGCAGCAGGCGTTGTGCTTCCGGCAGCAGCGCTTGCCCGGCCGGGGTCAGGGCGACGCTGCGCTTGGTGCGCGCAAACAGAGCGGCGCCAAGACCGGCTTCGAGCGCCTGGATGGCTTGCGACAAAGGCGGCTGCGTCATGTGCAGCCGCAGCGCGGCGCGGCCGAAATGCCTTTCTTCCGCCACCGCCACGAAATAGCGCAGTTGTCGCAGCTCTATATTCATTCATCGATACCTAATAAAAAAGCCGGAGAGAAGCCGGCTTTTTGCTTTGCTTGATGTGGCCGTATCAGCGGCCGGGACGGTTATTCTTGTCGAAGGTTTTCTTGACGCGTTCCTTCTTGATTTTTTCGAGTTCTTCGTGCGCCTTGCGCTTGTCCAGGCCGAGCATGCGTTCGAGAAATTCAAACCAGATGAAAGCGATCGCCATCAGGCCCGCGATCCACCACCAGGACATATTGGTAAAAAACGCAGTGACTTCGAAGTATTTTAACGCTATTAGTACAACGATAATGATAATCAGTGGCATGGCATTCCCTTTTCTTTGCCGAAAGGATAGGGCGAAAGATGCCTGTGGTCAACGGATGTCGCTCTGATATGTCGGATCCCTGATGTAGGTAGGTGTTTGCGGGATATGAGACAATGCGCACGGGCAGGTAAAATGGTGTCACATTTTTTTTGACGGAGATAAGAATGAAACGTTTGTTGATCTGTGCATTGCTGGGTGCAATGGCATCGGGTTCTGCTCTGGCTGACGCCGGTCTGGATCTGGCAAAAGCCAAGAACTGTCTGGCATGCCACTCGGTAGCCAACAAGGTCGTCGGACCGGCATATAAAGACGTTGCGGCAAAGTTTTCGGCAAAAGACGAAGACATGCTGGTGCAAAAAGTCCTGAAGGGCAGCACCGGCACTTGGGGCGCCATCCCGATGCCGGCCAATCCGCAAGTCAGCGAAGCCGAAGCGCATACGCTGGTGAAGTGGATTCTGTCGCAGAAATAATTCCACCGGTCAGACTGCAAAAAGGGCGCTCAGATGAGCGCCCTTTTTATTGGTAAAAATGTCGCCGTGTCCGCCGTTAAACGGTCATAGGGCGGACAGATTTTCTGCCCATGCTGAAGCCGTTTCAGTTCCCTCAAATAAAAATGCCGTTCGATCTTGGCTGAACGGCATTAATCCCGCGGGAGGCTTTTCAGGATGGCCGGAAACGCCTTATTTGGTCACAGCTAGCTGGCTGCGCTGCGCGCCGCGGTAAGTGTACAGAGTGATGGTGCCGTCCTTGATGTCGCCCTTGGCATCAAACGAAATCATGCCGGTCACGCCCTGGTGCTGGATCTTCGCCAGTTCCGGCAGGTATTTCTTCGGATCGGCCGACTTGGCTTTTTGCATCGCATCTGCCATCGTCATCAAGGCATCGTAGGTATACGGCGCATAGATCACCACATCCTTGCCGTATTTGATCTTGTATGCAGTGCGGAATCCGTCCAGCGCTTTTCTGCCCGAGTCTTCTACGCCGCCGGCTTCGGCGCAGATCACCTGGTCGTTGCTGATGCCGTCGCCCGCCAGTTTCGGCAGGTCGGAAGTGCAGATGGCGTCGCCGCCCATGAACTTGGCCTTGATGCCGAGCGCTCTCATCTGGCGCAGCATCGGGCCGGCGCCGGCATCCAGGCCGCCGAAGAAGACGACGTCAGGTTTCTTGGCCTTGAACGAGGTCAGGATGGCGTTGAAGTCGGTCGCCTTGTCGTTGGTGAACTGGCTGGAGACGATGGTCATGCCGGCCGCTTTGGCCGCTTTGCTGAATTCTTCCGCCAAACCCTGGCCGTAGGCGGTGCGGTCGTCGATCACCGCTGCGGTCTTGGCATGCAGCGTGCTGGCCGCATAACGGCCGAGGGCGCCGCCCAGCTGGCTGTCGTTGGCGACCACGCGGAAGGTCGTGTTGAAGCCTTGCTGGGTATATTTGGCGCTGGTGGTGGAAGGCGAAATCTGCGGGATGCCGGCGTCGTAATAGATCTTCGATGCCGGGATCGAGGTGCCGGAATTGACGTGGCCGATGACGCCGGCGACCTTGGCGTCGACCAGCTTCTGGGCGACGGCGGTGGCCTGCTTCGGATCGGATGCATCGTCTTCCGCCACCAGCACGAAGCGGGTCTTCTTGCCGTCCAGCACGATGCCCTGCGCATTCAATGCTTCGATCGCCATGCGGGCGCCGTTTTCATTGTCCTTGCCGATATGGGCGATAGGGCCGGTGATCGGTCCGACGTGAGCGATCTTGACCACTTGCTCTTGCGCCTGCGCCGAAGCGGCCAGGGACAGGGCGATGGCGGCAGCCAGCGGCATCATTTTAGTAGTGTGCACCAGGGTTTCTCCTAAGGATTGTCGGCGGTATTATTAAAAAATCAGTTTTTAGACAGTCGGCTTGCGCCGCGAGTTCGGACTGTCTTGAGGGAGTTAAACGTTACAACAATCCATAGCCGGCGCAAAGGGCATTTATATGCTTTTTTATCAATTCGGCAGAATGATATGCGTAAGCTGCTGGCTCCATGGAAACAATAGGCATGAAAAAAGCGCTCCGGCCTTGCGGGCGGAGCGCTTCTGCAAAGCTGCTGCGATGGTTTATTTGGTCACGGTCAGCAAGGTCCGCTTGCCAGCCTTGTAGGTGTACAGAGTCAGCGTGCCGTCCTTGATATCGCCCTTGGCGTCGAAGGCGATCATGCCGGTCACGCCCTTGTGATGGATCTTCGCCAGTTCCGGCAGGTATTTTTTCGGATCGGCGGAATTGGCTTTCTGCATTGCCTCCACCATGGTCATCACCGAGTCGTAGGAGTAGGGCGCGTACAGTTTGACTTCGGTGCCGTACTTCTTTAGGAAAGCTGCCTTGAAATCCTCCAGGCCTTTCTTGCCCGATTCTTCCACGCCACCGGCTTCTGCACACACCACCTGGTCATCGCTCAGGCCATCGCCGGCCAGCTTGCCCAGCTCTGCCGTACACATGCCGTCGCCGCCCATGAACTTGGCCTTGATGCCGAGCGCCTTCATCTGGCGCAGCATCGGACCGGCGACCGCATCCATGCCGCCGAAGAAGATTACGTCCGGATTCTTGGCCTTGATCGAGGTCAGGATGGCGTTGAAGTCGGTCGCCTTGTCGTTGGTGAACTGGGTCGCCACGATATTGACGCCGGCAGCCTTGGCGCCCTTGGCGAACTCTTGCGCCACCCCTTGGCCGTAGGCGGTGCGGTCATCGATGACCGCGATATTCTTGGCATGCAGCGCCGTCGCCGCATAGCGGCCCAGGGTGCCGCCCAGCTGGCCGTCGTTGGCGACGACCCGGAACACGCTGTTGAAACCTTGCTGCGTGTATTTCGGGCTGGTGGCTGCCGGCGAAATCTGCGGAATGCCGGCGTCGTAGTAAATCTTCGAGGCCGGGATGGTGGTGCCGGAATTCAAGTGGCCGATGACGCCGTCGATCTTGGCGTCGACCAGTTTCTGCGCCGCTGCCGTGCCTTGCTTCGGATCGGAAGCATCGTCTTCCGCCAGCAGCACGAACTTGACCTTCTTGCCGCCCAGGGTGACACCCTTGGCGTTCAATTCCTCGACCGCCATCTTGGCGCCGTTTTCCATGTCCTTGCCGAGGTGGGCCGAGGGGCCGGTCACCGGGCCGACGTGGCCGATCTTGACGACTTGATCTTCCGCATGGGCGGCGCCGGCGGCGCTCAAGGCCAATGCGATTGCTGCAGCCAGCGGCAACATTTTATTCTTCATCTGCACGTGTTTCCTCCTAAGGATTTGATAAGGTCAATGAAAGCTTTTCCAGCTTTACAGCGCGGAACATGTAAACCTTACAACAGAAAAAAATCTTCTCAAAGACTTTTAGACAATATCCTTGCGCTGGATGAGGGAATTGCGCGGTGCCGCATGCAGCCTGATTGTGTACGGTGGCGGCCGCTGACAGAGGGGAGAGCCGTGCCGCGAGAATCCGCGCGGGCATAAAAAAAGCGCCCCGGAAACCGGGGCGCTTTCTAGGAGCTGCGTACGACGATTATTTTGTCACGGTCAGCAGAGTGCGCTTGCCGTCCTTGTAGGTGTACAAGGTCAGCGAACCGTCCTTGATGTCGCCCTTAGGATCGAAGGAGATCTCGCCAGTCACGCCCTTGTAGTGGATCTTGGCCAGTTCAGGCAGGTATTTCTTAGGATCCGAGGAACCGGCTTTTTCCATCGCAGCGACCATGGTCATCAGCGCATCGTATTCATACGGTGCATAGATCACGACTTCCTGGTTGAAGCGTTTTTGGTAAGCGACCTTGAAGGCTTCCAGAGCGGCCTTGCCTGCATCCGGCACACCGCCGGCTTCAGCGCAAACCACCTGGTCGTCTTTCAGGCCGGCGCCGGCCAGCTTGGCCAGTTCAGTAGTACACAGGCCGTCGCCGCCCATGAACTTGGCCTTGATGCCCAGCTGGTCCATCTGGCGCAGCATCGGGCCGCCGACAGCATCCATGCCGCCGAAGAAAATCAGGTCAGGATTCTTCGACTTGATCGAGGTCAGAATCGCGTTGAAATCGGTCGCCTTGTCGTTGGTGAACTGCGTCGCAACGATAGTGCCGCCGGCTTTCTTGGCGCTCTTGGTGAACTCTTCAGCAACACCTTGGCCGTAGGCAGTGCGGTCATCGATGACCGCAATGTTCTTGGCTTTCAGCGTGTTGATGGCGTAGCGTCCCAGGGTGCCGCCCAGCTGGCCGTCGTTGGCGACTACGCGGAACGCAGTGTCGAAGCCTTGCTGGGTGTACTTAGGATTGGTGGCGGAAGGCGAGATTTGCGGGATGCCGGCATCGTGATAGATTTTCGATGCCGGGATGGTGGTGCCGGAGTTCATGTGGCCAATAATACCCTTGACCTTGGCGTCCACCAGTTTCTGGGCAGCGGCAGTTCCTTGCTTAGGATCGGAAGCGTCGTCCTCGGAAGCCAGTACGAATTTCACTGGCTTGCCGCCGATCTTGGTGCCCTTGGCATTCAGTTCCTCGATCGCCATGGTGGCGCCGTTTTCATTGTCCTTGCCGATGTGGGCGTTAGGACCCGTGAGCGGGCTGACCTGGCCGATGGTGATGACTTCTTGTGCCGAAACCGGACCGGCAAAGGCGAAAGCCATTGCAATTGCGCCAGCCAACGGAATCATTTTGATCTTGTTCTGCATGAATATCCTCCTGAGGATTTAAAATAAAACAATCTAGTTACAGTTTCACCGTCCGCTGCTTATTTATTATTTACTCAGATAAGACTGAAAATTTTGTAAGTTAAGTCTTATCCGAATAGAGCAACGTTACAACATAAAAAACGCTTCGCATAGCGGTTTTTGCGAATTCTTAAAACGGCAGCAGCAGCCCCTGATCCCTTGGCATGAGCAAACACCACACCCTAGACAAAGTCGACCGCAAGTTGCTCAATTTGTTGCAGCGCGACAATCAAATGCCGACCCGTACTTTGGCCGACAAAGCGCACATTTCCCAACCGACCTGCCTGCGCCGCCTGCGCGACTTGCGCGAGGCCGGCATCATCAGCGCCGACGTCTCGCTGGTCGATCCCTTTGCGCTCGGCTACGGCATGCTGGCCTTCCTCGAAATCTCGCTGAACCACCAGTCCGACGAGCACATGCAGGAGTTCGAACTGCGCATGAACAAGGAAGCCGAGGTCATGCAATGCTATTTCGTTTCCGGCGACTACGACTACTTCCTGGTGGTGCACGTGATCGACATGGATGCCTACTATCAGTTCGTGCGCCGGGTCATTTCAGGCTCCGGCAACGTCCGCCATTTCCAGTCGCGCTTTCCGATGAAACGCGCCAAGTTCGTGACGCGCGTCGCTTTCGACGAAAAACCGGCGACGGTCGAAGTCCGCGCCGTCAGGTGATGCACTGCAACAGTGCGCCTGCCGCTTCCTGAATACAGCTGAGCAAAAAGCGCGCCATGCCCGTGCCGGCAAAAAAAAGACCGGTGCTGGCGACAGCATCGGTCTTTTCAGGGCTTGCCGCGAGGGCAGTCAGGCGATCAGCTTGTTCAGGCTTGCAGCGGACGCGGCAATATCAGCGGCTGCGGCACTTGCCGCGGCATGCCGGTAAAGGCGAAATCGACTTCCGGCCGGCGTCCCGAGACGATCTCGGCGATGGCGCGTCCTGAGCCGCAACCCATGGTCCAGCCGAGCGTACCGTGGCCGGTATTAAGGAACAGGTTGCTGATCTTGCTCTTGCCGATGTAGGGCACGTTGGATGGCGTCATCGGCCGCAGGCCGGTCCAGTAGACCGGATTGTCGTAGTCGCAGCCGTCCGGGAACAGTTCGCGCGTGCGGCGCGTAATCGCCTCGCAGCGGGTGGTGTTGAGCTCGCGCGTGTAGCCGTTCAGCTCGCAGGTGCCGGCCACCCGCAGGCGGTCGCCCAGGCGCGACACCACCAGCTTGTAGCCGTCGTCGGTCAGCGACACGCTTGGCGCCGCGTCCGGATTGGTGATCTGGTAGGTAGCCGAGTAGCCCTTGCCCGGATAGATCATCAGGTCGACGCCGAGCGGTTTCAGCAGCGGCGTCGAGAAACTGCCCATGGCGACCACGAAAGCATCGGCATGCAGCACTTCGTGGCGGCCATCGGCATTGATCACTTCCACCCCGGTGATCTTGGCGCCGGCGCCGCTGCCTTCGGTGAGCAGGCGGGTGACGCTGGTGTTGTACTGGAAGTTGACGCCGGCTTCGGCGGCTTTGTCGGCGAGGCCCGATGTGAATTTGTAGACGTCGCCCGATTCGTCGGTGGCGGTAAAGTCGCCGCCGACGATCTTGTCGCGGATGCGCGCCAGCGCCGGTTCGATCTTCACCACTTCATCGGCGCTGATCGAGTCGCGCGGGCAGCCGAGGTCGCGCATCAGTTGCGCAGCCGGCAGCGAGATGTCGAATTCTTTTTGATCTGTATAGAAGTGCAGGATGCCGCGCGTCAGGCAATCGTAGTCGACGCCGGTATCGGCGCGCACCGCCTGCAAGGTCTGGCGGCTGTATTCGCAGATGGCGACGATCTGGCGGATATTGTCATTGGTGCGCGCCGGCGTGCATTCGCGCAGGAAGTTGAGCGCCCATTTCCATTGCAGCCATTCCGGACGGAAGCGGTACAGCAAGGGCGCGTCTTCCTGCCCCAGCCATTTCAAGACCTTCAAGGGCGCCTGCGGGTTGGCCCAAGGCTCGGCATGCGACACGGAAATCTGGCAGCCGTTGGCAAAACTGGTTTCCTGGGCGGCGCCAGGCTGGCGTTCGATCACGGTGACATCGTGACCTTCCTTGTTCAGGAACCATGCCGAAGAGGTCCCGATTACACCAGCGCCCAATACTATTACTTTCATCTCATCTCCAAAAAACCACCGTTTTTAACCAGCTGCGCGTTGCAGGAACAGCTTTTTCAATAGCGCTATTGTAAGAAAACCGGGATTTTTTAGGCGATCAAAATGTGGCTTGATATTTTTACTTTTAGCTATCGTGAGAATATATGTGACTGAAAAACAAAAAATATACGTTAAATATTTGTTTTTTTCAATTTGACCAATTCCAGTGTCACGGCCCGGGAAATGACTTCATCCAGGGTCTGGTGCAAGCCCTCGCGGATTTGCGCCGCCATGCCTTCCACCGCGGTCTGCAAGACATCGGCCAGGCCATCGCGCACGCGCTGCTCGATGACGAAATCGATGCGGTCCTGCAGCTGCTGCAGCACTTTTTCCCTGACTTCCGTCTCCAGCCGTTCCCAGTCGTGCTGGCTGAGGACGGCTTCCCGTTGCGGCGGCGGCAGCTCGAAATTGTCCAGATCATCCGCTGCCGCGGCAGGGAAGGCAGCGGTTTTCGGCATATCGATAATATCGGTCAGGGTCGGCAACGGAACAATGACCTCGGTCAACAAAGGGATATTGGCGTCAAGTTTTCCGGTGCTCATTGTGTTTCCTTAAACATTTTCGGCAACAAAGTGCGTCAACGGGTAACCGCGTTGCTGGTAAAAGCGATAGCGCTCGCGGCCGCCCGCCTTGTCGTCTTCGGCCAGCGAGACGATTTCAAACATTCTTTCGAAGCGGGCAAAATGCTGCGGCGTCTTGCCCGACAGGTTGACCAGCATCTGGTGATGCGGCCACTCGGTCTCTTCGTCGGCCGCCAGGATCACCGGGGTTTGCGCGGCGAGCGGGTCGCCGGCGCGCACGTGGGGCAGGAAATCGTGCTCCGAAAACGTCCACAGCGTGCGGTCCAGCGTCGCCAGCTCGTCGTTATTGGCGGTCAAGATGACGACCTGGCGTTGCGCGGTTCGGGCTTTGCGCACCAGTCGGCAGGCGTACAGGAATTTATCCGAGATATTGGTGTGAAAGTCGATTTGCGTCATTGATATAGGCTGGTTGGTCGGACCGCGCTTAAAAGCGGAAGCCGGGTGGCGCATTGCCCGCGGCCGGCGGGACGTCACCGCTATTGGCGGTGGCGGCAGGAGCGGTGGTTTTGCCGGCAGGCCGGGTGCCCTGCGCGGCGGCAACCGGCGCAGCGTTCTGATAGCCTGCCGGCAAGCGGCTGCTTTCCGGATAGCCGGCCGTGCTCAAGGCGCTGCCCCAGCTGGCGCTGGAAAAGCCGCTTTGCTTGTCGCGGCCCACCGTCAGCACCGGCAGCTGGTTGTCGCTGGCGATCTTGCGCAGCGCTGCGATATCTTCATTGGTCTTGACGGTCTTCTCGCTGAAAGGGATGCCGCGCTCCTTCAGCATTTTGCGGCCGTCGTCGCAAGGGATGCACTTGTCGGAACTGTACAAGGTGACAGGATGATTCTTGACCGCCTGCGCCAGTTCATACGGCAGGCCGTCGGTATCGTCGCCGGGGCCGCCGGCGATTTTCTTCTGCACCACATTGCCGCTGGCCGGCGGCGTATCGCTGTACGTGACCTTGCCGTCCGGGCCGGTCGACTTGTACAGCTGAGCCTGCGCACTGGCTGCCAGCATCAGCAGAAAAAACGTTGCAACGGTTCTGATACCTATCGTCATACCTGTTCCCCTTGTTCGATTTAAGAGCCTGGTTTGTATGGTTGCTACTAACTAGTACTGTGTTCTTCGGTTCAGGCGGCCATGCCGCTGTGCCGCAGCAAGGCGTCGATATTCGGTTCGCGGCCGCGGAAAGCCTTGAACGATTCCAGCGCTGGCCGCGAACCGCCGACCGCCAGGATTTCGTCGCGGAACCTGCGGCCGGTTGCGGCCGACACCACGTTGCCGCCGACGGCGGCTTCTTCAAACGCGCTGTAGGCATCGGCCGACAGCACCTCGGCCCATTTGTAGCTGTAGTAGCCGGCTGCATAGCCGCCGGCGAAAATATGGCCGAAGGAATGCTGGAAGCGGTTGAAAGACGGTGGAGTAATCACCGCGATCTTGCCGCGCACCTGGTCGATCACATCCTGCACGCTCTGGCTGCCGTAAGGATCATAATCGTCGTGCAGGCGCATGTCGAACAGCGAAAATTCGACCTGGCGCAAGGCTTGCAGGCCGGACTGGAAGTTCTTGGCGGCGATCATCTTGTCGAACAGTTCACGCGGCAGCGGTGCGCCGGATTCGGCTTCCGCAGTCATGTGCTGCAAGACATCCCACTCCCAGCAGAAATTCTCCATGAATTGCGAAGGCAGTTCGACCGCATCCCACTCAACCCCGGAAATGCCGGAGACGCCGATCTCATCGACCTGGGTCAGCATGTGATGCAAGCCATGGCCGAATTCGTGGAACAGCGTGATCACTTCGTCGTGGGTGAACAAGGCAGGCTTGCTGACGCCGTCCGCCATGGCTGGCGCGGTGAAATTGCAGGTCAGATAGGCGATCGGGGTTTGCACTTCATTGCCGAGACGGCGCCGGGCACGGGCGTCGTCCATCCAGGCGCCGCCGCGCTTGCCGTTGCGGGCATACAGATCGAGATAGAACTGGCCGATCAGCTTGCCGTCTTTCTCGATGCGGAAGAACTTGACGTCAGGATGCCACACCGCCGCCTGGTCGGCGCTGATGTCGACCGAGAACAGTTTCTGCACCAGCTGGAACAAGCCTTGGACCACCTTCGGCTCGGGGAAATACTGCTTCACTTCCTGTTCGGAAAATGCGTAGCGCTGTTCGCGCAGTTTTTCCGCGGCATAGGCCAGGTCCCAGGCTTCCAGTGTCGCCAGGCCGAGCTGCTCGGCGGCGAAGGCGCGCAGTTCCATCAGGTCCTGCTCGGCAAACGGGCGGGCGCGCCGGCCCAGGTCTTCCAGGAAGTGGATCACGTCTTGTGGCGTGTCGGCCATTTTCGGCACCAGCGACAGCTCGGCGTAGTTCTTGAAATCCAGCAGCTTGGCTTCTTCGTTGCGCAGGCGCAGGATTTCGACGATGTTGGCGCTGTTGTCCCATTCCGGCTTTTCGCCCAGCTCGGAAGCCTTGGTGGCGTTGGCGCGATACATCTTCTCGCGCAGGGCGCGGTTGTCGGCGTACTGCAGGATCGGGAAATAGGAAGGAAAGTGCAGCGTGAACTTATAGCCCGGCTTGCCATCCTGTTCTGCGGCGGCGCGCGCGGCCTGGCGCACATCCTCCGGCAGCCCGGCCAGCTCGGCTTCATCGGTGATGAAGAGGCCGTAGGCATTGGTCGCGTCCAGGATGTTTTCCGAGAAGCGGGTGGTCAGCGCCGCATGCTTTTCCTGGATCTGGGCAAAGCGGGTCTTCTTGGCTGCCGTCAGTTCGGCGCCGCCCAGGCGGAAATCGCGCAAGGCGTTGTTGACGATCTTGCGGCGCGCCGCCGACAGCTCGGCGAAATCGATATTGTTCTTGATGGCCTTGTATTTGCTGAACAGCGCCAGGTTCTGCGCCAGCGCGGTCCAGAATTCGATCAGCTTGGGCTGGTTTTCGTTATAGGCGGCGCGCAGCTCCGGCGTGTCAGCTACCGCATTCAAATGGCTGACGATGCCCCAGGCTCGGCTCAGCTTTTCCGTCACGTGCTCCAGCGGCAGGACGAAATTTTCCCAGGTGGCTGCCTCGGCGGAGGCCTCCAGCAGTTCAACCACGGTATGCGCCTGCTGCAGTAATGCGGCGATCGCCGGACTGATGTCGGCCGGGGTGATCTGGTCGAACTTGGCCAGGCCGGTAAAGTCGAGCAGGGGATTGTCAGCGTTGATTGCGGTAGTGGTCATTGCAATTACATTCTTTCTGCTGCTTCAATGGTATTGACCAGCAACATGGTGATGGTCATCGGCCCGACGCCGCCTGGCACCGGGGTGATATAGCCCGCCACTTCCTTGGCGTTGGCGAAGTCGACATCGCCGCACAGCTTGCCGTTGTCGTCGCGGTTCATGCCGACGTCGATCACGGCGGCGCCCGGCTTGACCATGTCGGCGGTGACGATATTGCGTTTGCCGGTAGCCACCACCAGGATGTCGGCCATGCGCGTGTGCAGGCCGAGGTCGCGGGTCTTGGAATTACAGATGGTGACCGTGGCGCCGGCCTGCAAGAGCAGCATGGCTTGCGGCTTGCCGACGATGTTGGAAGCGCCGACGATCACCGCATGGGCGCCGCGCACCGGGAAATTCACCGATTCCAGCATCTTCATCACGCCATATGGCGTGCAGGGGCGGAACAGCGGTTGGCCGGTCATCAGCAGGCCGGCGTTACTGATATGGAAGCCGTCGACGTCCTTCTCCGGGGCGATGGCTTCGATCACCTTGTGGGCGTCGATATGCGCCGGCAGCGGCAGTTGCACCAGGATGCCGTTGATCTTCGGATCCGCATTCAAGGCATCGATGCGCGCCAGCAGCGCCGCTTCCGTCAGGTCGGCGTCATATTTTTCCAGCACCGAATACAGGCCGTTGTCTTCGCAAGCCTTGACCTTGTTGCGCACATACACTTGCGAGGCCTGGCTGTCGCCGACCAGGATCACGGCCAGGCCGGGCTGCTTGCCCTGGGCCGTCAGTGCGGCGGCGCGCTTGGCGACATCGGCGCGCAGTTGTTGGGATAAGAGATTTCCGTCGATCAGTTGAGCAGGCATAGTGGGGACTGTTGAAAATTGAAAGCAAAGCAGGATTATAAGGGGTGTGCGCTAGGAAGACTGTGCCGGCGATGTATTGCCGTAGAGAAATTTGTCGATTCTTGCAATTTTTATTGTCACTGATGCGCGAGAAATCGCTGGAAGTTATCCATTTGACAAAGCCGGGCTGGCCAGATGTGCTCGCCGGCCGGCCGGCCGATTGTCAAATGCTGTCCATCCGTCATCCAACGCGTTCTTTCATTTTCGGCTATTCTCGCCTTCTACGACATCTGTATGTCATCGACTGCGGCCGCCATCATGCAATCAGCAATGCAATCAGCAGGACAGGCCGGAGCTGACAAATCTCAATAAAAAGGATGCTGAATTGACCGATCACTACACCCGCCGGCTGGCGCTGCTAGGGCAAGAGCAGCACCGCGGCCTGCTAGGCCAGGGCTTGCGCGGCATCGAAAGAGAAACCTTGCGCGTCGACGGCGACGGCCGTCTGGCGCTGACGCCGCATCCGCGCGCGCTCGGTTCGGCGCTGACGCAGCCGCAGATCACCACCGATTATTCGGAATCGCTGCTGGAATTCATTACGCCGGCCGAGCATGATATTGCGACGGCGCTGGACGAACTCGACACGATCCACCGTTTCGTCTACAGCAAGCTGGGCGACGAGCTGCTGTGGAGCCAGTCGATGCCGGCCCACCTGCCGGCCGAAGAGCAGATTCCTATCGCCTGGTACGGCACTTCGCACATGGGGACCTTGAAGCACGTTTACCGGCGCGGCCTGGCGCTGCGCTACGGCAAGCGCATGCAATGCATCGCCGGTATCCATTACAACTACTCGCTGGCGGAAGGCGTGTGGCAAACCTTGCAACAGGCCGAAGGCGCCAACGGCACGGCCATGCACTTTCAGTCGGAAAGCTATATCGCGCTGGTGCGCAATTTCCGCCGCTACAGCTGGCTGCTGATGTACCTGTTCGGCGCCTCGCCGGCGCTGTCCAAATGTTTCCTCGACGGCCGCGACCACCGGCTGGAGGAGCTGGATAAAGATACCCTCTATCTGCCATACGCCACCAGCCTGCGCATGAGCGACCTCGGCTACACCAGCGAAGCGCAGGCGCGCCTGACGCCGCAGTTCAACAGCCTCGACAGCTATATCAAGAGCCTGGCGCACGCGGTCAGCCAGCCTTATCCGCCGTATGCCGAGATCGGCACTCACCGCAACGGCGAATGGGTGCAGATCAACACCAACATCCTGCAAATCGAAAACGAATACTACTCGACCATCCGGCCGAAGCGCGTGATCAATTCCGGCGAACGGCCGATCCAGGCGCTGTCGGCGCGCGGCGTGCAATATATAGAAGTGCGCTGCATGGACATCGACCCCTTCGAGCCGATGGGCATCAACCTGGAAACCTCGCGCTTCCTGGATGCTTTCCTGCTGTTCTGCGCGCTCGACGACAGCCCGCTGACCAGCGACGAGGAAAGCCTGGAAAACACCGAGAACTTCGCCCGTGCGGTGAAAGAAGGACGGCGTCCCGGCCTGCAGCTGCGGCGCGACGGCAATCCGGTCGGCCTGCAAACCTGGGGCAAGGAACTGCTGGAGCGGATCAGCGCGGCAGCCGATTTGCTCGATGCCCAGCGCAGCGACGGCGCCCACGCGGCATCGCTGGCAAAGCAAAGCCTCAAGCTGGACCAGGTGGAACTGACGCCTTCGGCGCAGGTGCTGGCGATTTTGCGCGACAACAAGGAATCGTTCGGCAGCTTTGCCCTGCGCCTGAGTAAAGAGCATGCTGCGTATTTCCTGGCGAATCCTCCCAGCCCGGAAGAGCGCAATTATTACGAAACGCTGGCGGCGACTTCCCTGTCCGAACAGGAAAGCCTGGAGCGCAGCCAGACTGGCGATTTTGATACCTTTGTTGCTGCTTACCGGGCGAGCACGCTGGGTAACATGAGCGTTTAGATAAGTGTCAGCTTGGATGACCGCCTCGGCGCCGCTGGCCGAGGCGGTCGGCGTTCAAGCTTTGTTCAGCCTCCTTGGCGCCACGCGCCCGACCCGGCATGCGTCGTTTGTGCCGCCGGCAGTCCCCCACCATAGATGAAGCAGGTAATGGCGCGCGACGCCCATGCAAGATACGCTCCTTGACATTCATAACCAATTGGTTATGATTAGCTCATGTGAGGCGCGAGCTTCGCAGAAATCAAAATCAAGTTCACATAAGCAGGGATGGGCAATGCACGCAGAACCGACAGCTGTTCTAAAAATCCTGTCCGATCCAACCCGGCGCGCGATTTTCGAGCGTCTGAGCAGGGACGGTGAAATGACGGTGCATGCCTTGACCGATCCGTCCGGCGTATCGCAGCCCGCCATTTCGAAGCATCTCGGCGCGCTCAAGCTGGCGGGCCTGGTGCGGGGCCGGCGCGACGGACGCGAAACGTATTACAGCGCCGAGCCGAAAGCGCTGGCGCCCTTGATTGACTGGATCGGTTTTTATTCGACCTTCTGGAACAGCCGATTTGACCGTTTGGAAACCCTATTGAAGAGGATGGATCAATGATGCAAGCCAACGATACCAAAACGCTGATAGTAGAACGGGAAATGCCGCATTCCCTCGACAAAGTCTGGCGCGCGCTGACGCAGAGTCCCTTGATTGAAGAATGGCTGATGGATAATGACTTCCAGCCGGTCGTCGGCCACCGTTTCGATCTGCGCGCCGACTGGGGCGTGGTCGAGTGCCAGGTGCTGGCGATCGAGCCGAACCAGGCGCTTTCCTACACATGGGAAGCCATGGGTCTCAAGAGCGTCGTCACCTGGACCCTGACCCCTACCAGTGCCGGCACTCAGCTGCGCATGGAACAATCGGGCTTCCGGCCTGACCAGCAGCAAGCCTACGCCGGCGCCAAGTACGGCTGGGAGAAATTCTTCACGGGCCTGGAGCGCGTGGCGGGAGGCCTGGCGTGAGCCACGGCCTGGCTATATCTGTAACTTCGAGGACATGCACATGAAAAAATCGGACGCAAGCCAAGGTTTGTCGGCATCGGATCTCATTTCTGAAAAAATAGCCGGACTCGGAGACTGGCGCGGGGAAACGCTGGGCAGGATGCGCAAGCTGGTGAAGGACGCGGATCCGGATGTCATCGAGGAGATGAAGTGGGGGGATACGCCGGTCTGGTCGCACGACGGCATCATCTGCACCGGCGAATCCTACAAGAAGGTGGTGAAACTTACCTTTGCCAAGGGCGCGTCGCTGCAGGATCCGGCCCCTCTGTTTAACTCTAGCCTAGACGGCAATGTGCGCCGTGCGATCGACATCCACGAAGGCGAAGAAATCGACGAGTCGGCCTTCAAGGCGCTGGTGCGCCAGGCGATTGCGCTCAACAGTTCCGGCAAGGCGAAACCTTCGAAGAAAGCCAAACCTTAGGACACCCCGCCATTGAGCAGGTCAGGTATCGGGATAGCATGAAGCATGCTCCGCCGGAGCCTATTCCGGCCGGAGATTATTCCGAAGTTTTCGGCATCCGCTTCTGGCCAGGGTGTATATTTATGGCCAAGCTGCAGAGAACATCTCATCTCACCACGATACCTCGGAGGTCCCATGAAGCGAGTCACCGGCATAGGCGGCATCTTCTTCAAAGCCAAAGACGCTCCGGCGCTACAGGCTTGGTATAAGCGGCACCTGGGAATCGATGTCCAAGGATGGGGCGGCACGGCGTTCACCTGGGCCGACGGCGACGGTAAGCCGGTTGCCGGAACAACCGTATGGTCGGTCGGGTCGGCAGAAAGCGAGCAGTTTGCTCCCAGCACTGCATCTTTCATGATCAACTACAGGGTGGAAGATCTTCACGGATTGGTTAAGGTCTTGCGGGAAGAAGGTTGCAACGTGCTCGAAAAGATCGACGAATCCGAGTATGGGAAGTTTGCCTGGGTCATCGACCCGGAAGGAAACAAGGTAGAGCTCTGGCAACCGCCTGCCGGTCAATGAGCGATGCAGCCCGGGTTGACAGATATATCGGGACCATTGACGATACCGGCAGCGCTGCCCCGGCCAGTGATCAGCTTACAATTTTTCGCCGGGTGTTTCGCCTCCGGAAATAAATGTCGCTTGTTCTGGCGCATTTCCTCATTGCCATTTGCCGAAAGTGTGTTCGAAAATCTAAAGAGCTCAGCCTCCTCTGCATAGGTGGCAAGAAACGCAACTCAGGAGAAACAATATGGTCAGCAAAAACACAATTTGTCTCTGGTTCGACGGCACCGCGCTAGAGGCCGCGAAGTTTTACGCCGAGACCTTCCCGGACAGCGCGGTGGGAGCAGTCCATCGCGCCCCTGGCGACTATCCCGCGGGTAAGGAGGGTGATGTCCTGACGGTCGAGTTCACGGTGATCGGCATTCCTTGTCTCGGCCTGAATGGCGGATCGGGGATCAAGCACAGCGAAGCATTCTCGTTCCAGGTTGCGACCGACGACCAGGCCGAAACGGACCGCTTGTGGAATGCGATTGTCGGCAACGGCGGCCAGGAGAATGCGTGCGGCTGGTGCCGGGACAAATGGGGCTTGTCGTGGCAGATCACGCCGCGCGTCTTGACGGCCGCGTTCGTCGATCCCGATCGTGTTGCGGCCAAGCGGGCATTCGACGCCATGATGACGATGAAAAAGATCCACGTCGCTGCGATTGAAGCGGCCTGGCGCGGTTGAGGCAGGACACGACACTAGGTTCCAGCAGATAACGGGTGACAGCTTCTGACCGAGAGCAGGGTATCGGTAAGCGTGTACGACATCAAAACAATTCTTTCTGCCCGCCCACCAACGCCGCAAAACTATCGTCCAGAAACGGCAAGATCGCATCCGCCAGCGGCTGCAGCTGGCGGCTCAGATAGTGCTCGTAATCGATCGCCGAGCGCTGCGTTTCCAGCGGCTCCGGGCCGGCGGTGGTCATCAGGTAGCTGATCCAGCCGCCGTTCTGGTATTGCAGCGGCCGGCCTTGCGCCAGGTTGAATTCGTCGGCCGTGCGGGCGGCGCGCACATGCGGCGGCACGTTGCGCTGGTAGGCTTCCAGCGGCCGCCGCAGCCGTTTGCGGTAGACCAGCAAGTCGTCGAATTCTCCGGCCAGCGTGCGGCTGACGTAGTCGCGCACATAGGACTGGTAGGGTTCGCGCTTGAATATATGCTGGTACAGCTGCTGCTGGAATTGCTTGGCCAGCGGCGTCCAGTCGGAGCGGACTGTCTCCAGTCCCTTGTACACCATCTCTTCCGCGCCATCGGCATTGACGATCAGGCCGGCGTAGCGCTTCTTGCTGCCCAGCTCGGTGCCGCGGATGGTCGGCATCAGGAAGCGGTGGTAGTGGGTGTCGAACTCCAGTTCCAATGCGGATTCGAGGCCCAGGGTTTGCTGCAAATGCTGGCGCCACCATGTGTTGACGTCTTGCGCCAGCGCATTGCCAATCTGCGTTGCCTGCTGTTCGGTATGTGGCTGTTTCAGCCAGACGAAGGTGGAATCGGTGTCGCCGTAGATCACCTGGTAGCCCTTGGCTTCGATCAGCTCGCGCGTCTTGTGCATGATTTCATGGCCGCGCATGGTGATCGACGACGCCAGGCGCGGATCGAAGAAGCGGCAGCCGGTCGATCCCAGCACGCCGCAGAAGGCATTCATGATGATCTTCAGGGCTTGCGACAGCGGCTGGTTGCGCTGGCGCTTGGCGCTTTCACGGCCTTGCCAGATCTGGCTGACGATGGCCGGCAGGCTGTGCTTGCTGCGCGAGAAGCGGGCGCCGCGGAAGCCCGGTACGGAATCCTGATCGGCGGGATGGTGCATGCCTTCGATCAGTCCGACCGGATCGATCAGGAAGGTACGGATGATCGAGGGGTACAGGCTTTTGTAATCCAGCACCACGACCGAATCGTACAGGCCCGATTGCGAATCCATCACGAAGCCGCCGGGGCTGGATGCGTCCGCGATCTCGCCCAGGTTGGGCGCGACATAGCCCTGGCGGTGCATATGCGGCAGATACAGATGGCCGAAGGCGGCCACCGAACCGCCGCTGCGGTCGGCCGGCAAGCCGGTGACGGCGGCGCGCTCCAGCAGGAAGGGCAGCAGCTCGGTCTTGGCGAAGATGCGCGTCACCAGCTCGCAGTCTTTCAGGTTGTAGGTCGCCAGCGCTGGCTTGTCCTCGGCGAAACGGCGGTCGATTTCCGCCATGCGCTGATAGGGATTGGTGATGGACTTGCCTTCGCCCAGCAAGTCCTGGGCGACATACTCCAGGCTGAAGGAGGGAAAATTCCACATCGCCGATTTCAGCGCTTCGATGCCGTCAATCAGCAGGCGGCCGGCGGCAGAGGCGAAATGGTGGTTCGGCTTGAAGCCGTGTTCGCGCCACTCCATCGGGCTGCCGCCGCGGCCGACGCGCAACGGTATCTTGTATTGCTCGGCATGCTTTTGCAGGACGCGCAGGTCGAACTGCACCAGGTTCCAGCCGATGATGGCGTCGGGGTCGTGCCGCTCCAGCCATTGGTTCAGTTTTTCCAGAAGGAGCGGGCGGCTGTCGCAATATTCCAGGTCGAAGTCGATCCCGCCGGCGTCGCCGTTGGGCGGCCCCAGCATGTAGACCTGACGCTGGCCGCAGCCTTCCAGGGCGATCGAATACAGGTCGCCGTGCGCGGTGGTTTCGATGTCGAGCGAGACCAGTTTCAGCTGCGGACGATAATCGGCCGCCGGTTTCATGTAACTGTTGAGCATCGGTCCGCCGGCATTCGCTTCGCCGGCAAACCAGACCGGCGCCGTGATGAAACGTTCCATCAGATAGCGCTCCGGCGGACGGATATCCGCTTCGTAGACATCCACGCCGGCTTCCCGCAACAGCTTCTCCAGCTTGATCAGCTGGCGGTGCTGCTGCAGATACAGGCCCAGCACCGGGCGGCAATGGAAGTCGGTCAGCTGCAGTGGGCGCAGCTCGCAGCGGCGTTCGTTGCGCAGCACGCTTTCGGCCTGCTGCCGCTGTTCGGCCGGGATGAACGCCACCGATTCCTGCGCCGACAGGCGGATGTGCCGCGGACCATCGTCGGTCGCCAGCCAGAACTCGACTTCCGTACCAGTGGGAGTATCGCGCCAGTGTCTGGTCAGAAGAAAACCTTGTTGTGCCACGCTACTACCTTTTCGAGCTGCTTATTGTGATTGAGGCATCGGCGCGATGCGAGGATCGGGATGTGCGGTAATGCATTCACGATTATCCAAGATTTCAACTGCGCCAGCACGCAGGGTGCGGCGGAAGTTTGTCCGGGCCCTTTAAAAGAAGCATGGCAGCGTCGATTGCGTGGCGCCACGTGTAATATATTCTGGATCGATGAGCGGGCGTTGCCGCAATTCATAGTTATTAGTAATCTTATCGATAGTTTTAAATGCGATTTAGATTGCTTGCAATTTAATTTTGAGCGCTATATTATTCAACTCATGGAAACCAGCAAACATCAACTGCCGACCGCAAGCATCCCACCCGAGTTACTCGGCCCGGAAAGCCTGCTGCTGGACAACCAGCTGTGCTTTGCACTGTATTCGGCATCGCTGACCATGACCAAGATCTACAAGCCGCTGCTGCAAAAGATGGGCCTGACCTATCCGCAGTATCTGGTGCTGCTGACCCTGTGGGAGCGCGATGAAGTCACGGTGTCCACCCTGGGTGAGCGCCTGTTCCTGGATTCCGGCACTTTGACGCCCTTGCTCAAGCGCCTGGAAAGCAGCGGCTTTTTGCGTCGCCAGCGGGCGGTGCATGATGAGCGTCAGGTGATCGTCAGTCTGACCGCAGCCGGCCGCAATCTGCGCAATGAAGCGCAGGCGATACCGTTGCACGTGAGTTGCAGCGTCGGCTGTTCGCTCGATGAAGTCAAAATGTTGACCAAGGAGCTGCAGCGCTTGCGCGCAGCGATGGCGGGCAACATCGGCTAAGGCGGGTGAGCATGGATATGTTGTCTTATGAAATAGATTGTTAGCAATATAATTGTGTAGTCTGTATTATTGTTTGAAGCTTTTCATTCTTGCGTCATCTAAGTGTTGTATTTTTTATCCGGATCGTCAGTACGGCCGACTGTGCTGATCCAAAGGATTTTTCAAACGGCCAATAAAGGAAATCATCATGTCAGTCGAAAAAGTTCTGTACCGCGCCCAAGCCACTGCAACCGGAGGCCGTGACGGCCGCGCCGTTTCATCCGACAATGTGCTGGACGTCAAGTTGACCACGCCGAAAGAACTGGGCGGCGCCGGCGGCGTAGGCACCAATCCTGAACAATTGTTCGCAGCCGGCTATTCGGCCTGCTTCATCGGCGCCATGAAATTCGTCGCTTCGCAAGAAAAAATCAACTTGCCTGCCGATGTGGCGATCACCGGCCTGGTCGGCATCGGCCAGATTCCAGGCGGCTTCGGCATCGAAGTCGAACTGCAGATTTCCCTGCCAGGCATGGAAGCCGGCGCGGCGGAAGACCTGGTGAACAAGGCGCACAAGGTTTGCCCTTATTCCAACGCTACCCGCGGCAATATCGACGTTACCCTGACCCTGGTGTAATGCTAGAGGGCGAATGACAAAGTCATTCGCCCCTAAAATCAAAGCTTGAATACCGAGGCCGTCTGCGCCAGCTGCGCAGCCTGGTCTTGCAGGCTTTGGGCAGCGGCTGCTGCCTGTTCCACCAGCGCTGCGTTTTGCTGGGTGATGTCATCGATATGACCCATGGCGCGGTTGATCTCTGCGATGCCGCTGCTTTGTTCCGTGGTGGCTGCCGTGATTTCCTGCATGATGTCGGCTACCCGCCTGACCGCCGCGACAATGCCTTGCATCGTCTGTCCAGCCGCGTCCACCAGCTTGCCGCCGGCATCCACCTGTTCCACCGAAGTCCCGATCAAGCCCTTGATTTCCTTGGCGGCAGCGGCCGAACGCTGCGCCAGGCTGCGCACTTCCGCCGCCACCACCGCAAAACCGCGTCCTTGTTCGCCGGCGCGCGCCGCTTCCACCGCGGCATTCAGCGCCAGGATGTTGGTCTGGAAGGCGATGCCGTCGATCACGCCGATGATGTCGTAGATCTTGCGCGAACTGTCCTTGATGGCGCCCATGGTGGCGACCACCTGGCCGACCGCCTGGCCGCCTGCAGTTGCCTGTCCTGATGCCGTTACTACCAGCTGGTTGGCGTGCTGCGCGCTGTCGGCGCTTTGCTTGACCGCCGCTGTCAGCTGTTCCAGCGAACTGCTGGTCTGTTCCAGTGAACTGGCCTGCGATTCGGTGCGCGCCGACAGGTTGGCGTTGCCCTCGGCGATCTCCTGCGAGGCGCGCGCCATTTCTCCGGTGCCTTGCCGCACCTCGCCGATGACTCCCGCCAGTCCCTGGCTGATGCCGTTGATCGCTTGTTCCAGCCGGCCGATTTCATCGTTCCTGTCGCTGGCCAGCGCGGTGCTCAGATCGCCTTGCGCCAGGCGCTGCGCGGCATGGCAGACGCGTTCCAGCGGCTGGCTGATGTTGCGCCGTATCAGCCAGTACAGCGCGGCGACCATGATCAGCACCGCTGCCAGTCCGAACAGCGCGTTGCGGTTGCGCAGGGTAGTGATTTCGCGCGTCAGTTCAGCTACGTCTTCGTTGCCGACGATGACCCAGTTCCAGTTCTTGTAGAGCGCAAAGGCGGCGATCTTTTCCGCGCCTGCGGCCGTGCCCTGTTGCAAGGCATAGTGCATGCTGCCGTCCTTGCGCTCCAGGATTTCCTTGATGAACTCGCGGCCGTCGGCGCCCTTGAGCGCCAGCACATTCTTGCCTTCGTTCAGCGGATCGATCAGCAGCTTGCCCAAGTCCTTGCCCGGGCTGGCGCTGAGCGCGTAAAAATAGCCGCTGTCGCCCAGCTTTACCGCTCTGATGCGGGCTTTCAGGGCTTCGATGTCGTTGCTGATGTCGACTCCGACGAACAGCGCGCCGACGATCTGGCCGGCGTCATCCTTGACCGGGTTATAGGCGGTCATGTACTCCTTGCCAAACAGCGTGGCGCGGCCGATATACGCCTGCCCGCCCTGCAGGCTGGCATAGCCGGGATGGGCATGGTCCAGCACGGTGCCGACCGCGCGTTCGCCGTTCTCCTTCTTGAGCGAGGTAGAGATGCGGGTGAAATCTTCGCCGTTCTTGATGAACACTGTCGCTACTGCGCGGCTGGCGGCAGTGAAGCTGTCCGCTATCGAGAAATTCATGTTGATGACGCCGTCGCCATTCTTCAGCAAGGGCAGCCTGCTTGCCAGCGATGTCGACGGTCCTGCTGCTGTCGATGGAAAATTTGCCAGGAAAATAACTGGCCAGCAGCAGGGCGAAGCGCTCAGCCTCGCTTTTATGGCTGCTGTCGAAGGTATCCAGCATCTGGATCATGGTGCTGGTGCGGCCAGCGATATCGCGTGCTCCCCGCTGTTCCAGCAGCTGGGCGGTGGAACGGGCGCTGGCCCAGCCATAGATCAGGAAAATCAGAGTCACCAGAAGGAAGGTGAACAGGCTCAGCTTGAGGCCTACGCTCAGATTTCGCATATTGAAGAATTTATTCATCATCGACTATCCTTTTCTTGTTGGAGGAGCTGCGCTGCCGCGCCGCTGTGCGCTGCCCGTTCCGGCGCAGCCCAAGGCCGGCGGCGCGGGGCGAACGTCGCCCTGCCCGATGGCCGGCAATCAGATGTAATAACGGCATGATTTGCAGAACTTGAAGGCTGCGGCGGCACGCGCGGTTCAATAAAGCCCGCAGCCTGCCGTTAACAAGGCTAGCGTCGCGAATCTTATGCTGGCAAAAGATGGAATTCCGCATGGACCTCTGGCGCAGAGCAGATTCCCGGCCTGACGCTATGCGGCACGCGCTTGCGTGTAACTGAAACTTCCATCAGAAAAGAAAATCATGACCTGGTTCTATAACTTGAAAATCGCAAGCAAGCTGCTGCTTTCTTTCTCCCTGATACTGATATTGACGGTGGTGCTGGGCGTGACGTCGATCACCCAGCTTGGCCAGGTCAATGCCACCACCACCGAGATCAATACCAACTGGCTGCCCAGCGTACGGGTGCTGCTGACGATGAAGAGCAACCTGGCCTTGCTGCGCAATATCGAGATGCAGCACGTCATGTCGAACGACGCCGCCGACATGGACGGCAGCGCCAGGTTCCTGAGCGATATCAAGGCTGATATCCAGAAGAACATGAGCGATTACGCGTCCATGGTGACGGAGCAGGAACGCAGCAGCTACGAGCAGCTGAAAGACAAGCTGCCGCAGTATATGGAGGAAGACAAGAAGATCGTCGACCTGTCGCGCGCCTTCGGCAAAGAAAATGCCTTGAAAGAGATCCGCGGCGATTCGCTGGCCGCCGTCGTCGAGCTCGACAAGCTGGTTGAGCGGCTGGTCAAGATCAACACGGAAGGCAGCGCCGCCGCCGCAAAAAATGGCGAAGCCATCTACAGCAAGGCCAAGACCTGGGTGGTCGGTCTGATGCTGGCCATGGTCGTGCTGGGCTTCGGGCTGGCCGCGTGGATTGCGCGCGTCGTGTCTCAGCCGCTGGGCTTTGCGGTGGAAGTGGCAAGGCGCGTGGCCGACGGCGATCTTACCGCCGCCATCGAAGTCCGTTCCAGCGACGAAACCGGGCAGCTGATGCAGGCCCTGAAAGACATGAACCTGAGCCTGCAAAAAATTGTCGGGGAAGTGCGCAGCGGCACCGACACCATTGCCACGGCGTCGGGCCAGATTGCTGCCGGCAACCAGAATCTCTCGCAACGTACTGAAGAGCAGGCCAGCTCGCTGGAAGAAACTGCGGCTTCGATGGAACAGTTGACCTCTACCGTCAAGCAAAACGCCGACAACGCCAGCCAGGCCAACCAGCTCGCGGTGTCCGCCTCGGAAGTGGCGATTCACGGCGGCACGGTGGTGAGCCAGGTAGTCAGCACCATGGGCGCCATCAATACTTCGTCGAAGAAGATCGTCGATATCATCGGCGTGATCGACGGCATCGCCTTCCAGACCAATATCCTGGCGCTCAACGCCGCGGTGGAGGCGGCCCGGGCCGGCGAACAGGGGCGCGGCTTTGCCGTCGTTGCCGCCGAGGTGCGCAACCTGGCGCAACGCTCCGCCGCAGCCGCCAAGGAAATCAAGTCGCTGATTGACGATTCCGTGGAAAAAGTCGGCGTCGGCACCCGCCTGGTCGACCAGGCCGGCAGCACCATGGATGAAATTGTCGCCAGCGTACGCCGCGTGACCGACATCATGGGCGAGATTACCGCCGCCAGCCAGGAACAGACCGCCGGCATTGAACAGATCAACCAGGCGATCAGCCAGATGGACCAGGTGACCCAGCAAAATGCCGCGCTGGTGGAAGAGGCGGCCGCGGCGGCCGCCAGCCTGCAAGACCAGGCGGGTTCCCTGGCGGAGGTGGTTGGCGGCTTCAAGCTGGAGCGGGCGACAGCCGTGACGCCAATGAAAAAATTGGCAGACGCGGCGCCGCACGCGCAATTGCTGCGTCAGGCCGCCTGATTTGCAAGAGGGAAGCAGCCGCCATCGCTGGAGCTGGCGGCGCTTCAGGCCGCTGTTCAGCGCATTGCCCGTCTGTCTTCATGCCTATAGTGCAATACGGGCGATTGCCGCGTAAACGATGTCAATCGCAGCGCTGATCGTTTTGCAGGCTGACAGACTGGCCATGCTGACCTGAAAATTGAAGAAAAATGAATACATTGAGTCTGAAGAAAAAACTGCTGGCTGTGCTGGCCTTTATGTGGATCGGCATGTTGCTGCTGGGTGCCTGGGCGTCCTGGAATACGCGGGACACCATGCTGCAGGAGCGCCGCAACGGTTTGCGGAATCTGGTGGAAACGGCGGAAGGCGTCGTCAAGAGCTATGCCGCCGATGTCGCCGCCGGCAAGAGCGATAAAGACACGGCGCAGGCCGAAGCGCTCAAGCGCATCCTGGCCATGCGCTACGACAAATCCAACTATGTGTTCGTGGTCGATTCGCGGCCGGTAGTGCTGGCGCATCCGACCTTGCCAGCGCTGGTCGGCAGCAACGTCAATGAACGCAAGGACCCCGAAGGGAAATTCTTTTTCCGGGAAATGATCAATGCCAGCAAGGAAAAAGGCCAGGCTTTCGTCGACTATATGGCGCAGATTGCGGACGGCCGATATGGCCCCAAGCTGAGCTACGCCAGATACTTCCAGCCCTGGGACTGGCATCTGGTGTCCGGCGTCATGCTGGACGACGTCAACGCTGCCTTCTATGCCAGCCTGCAGCGCGACCTGCTGATTCTGTTCGCCATCGGTGTCTGCGTGTCGGCCTTGATGCTGCTGGTGATCCGCAGCGTCATCGGCAGCCTGGGCGGCGAGCCGCGCTACGCCGCCGAGATCGCCACGCGGATCGCCGACGGCGACCTCGATCTGCAGGTCGCAGTGGCAGACAAGAACCAGCACAGCCTGCTGCATGCCATGCGCCGCATGCAGCAGCAGCTGGCCGCCACCGTCAGCGAGATCCGCGACGGCAGTGCCGCGATTACCGGCGCCACGCGCGAGATCGCCGCCGGTAATGCCGATTTGTCGGCGCGCACTGAGCAGCAGGCAGCGTCGCTGGAACAGACCGCCGCCAGCATGGAGCAGCTGACCGCCACCGTCAAGCAGAATGCCGACAACGCACGCCAGGCCGGGCAACTGGCGCAGACCGCCTCCGATATCGCAGCGCGCGGCGGCGCCGTGGTAAGCCAGGTGGTCGACACCATGCAAGGCATCACCGGCAGTTCGCGCAAGATAGCCGACATCATTGGCGTCATCGACGGCATTGCCTTCCAGACCAACATCCTGGCGCTCAACGCCGCGGTGGAAGCAGCCAGGGCGGGCGAGCAGGGACGCGGCTTTGCGGTCGTGGCGGGCGAAGTGCGAACGCTGGCGCAGCGCAGCGCGCAGGCGGCCAAGGAAATCAAGGAACTGATCGACGATTCTGTCAGCCGGGTCGATGCCGGATCGGAACTGGTAGATCGTGCCGGCGACACCATGGGTGAAGTGGTGCAGGCAGTCAAGCGCGTCACCGACATCATGGGCGAAATATCGGAAGCGTCGGCAGAGCAGAGTAGCGGCATCGAACAGATCAACCAGGCCGTGATCCAGATGGATCAGGTGACCCAGCAAAACGCCGCGCTGGTAGAACAGGCTGCGGCCGCCGCCGGTTCGCTGGAAGAACAGGCGCAACGTCTGCAGCAGGCGGTGTCGGTATTCCGCTTGCAAGAAAGTGCAATTCCAGAGAAGCGATCCGGGCTCCAGCGAGGTTTGCAGCAAACCAGGTCTCCGCAACTGATCCCCGGCGCCGGCAATAGCGTCGCCAAGCCTGTGTCGCGAATGCAGGCAGCGCCGCCAGCAACAAAGCCATATCTCCGGCTGACGCCAAGCACAGCCACAGCCAAGCTCGGCGCCGACGACGACTGGCAGACATTCTGATGGCCAGGCACATGTGCATCACCTTAGGGTCAATTGCATGACAATCAAGCAGCCGGCACGTCCGGGCGCGGCATCTGCGCGCGATTTTTTGCTGACAGACGGCGATTTTTCCAAGGTGAGGGCGCTGATTTATCAGCGCGCAGGCATCGCTCTGGGCGAGCAAAAGCGCGAAATGGTCTATAGCCGCCTGTCGCGCCGTTTGCGCGAACTTGGCATGAGCGATTTCAGCTCCTATCTGGCCTTGCTGGAAACGCAGAAGGATAGCGCGGAATGGCAGTCCTTTACCAATGCGCTGACCACCAACCTGACGGCTTTTTTTCGCGAGGCGCATCATTTTCCCTTGCTGGCTGAGCACGTCAAGAATGCCGATGCAGCGGTCACGGTGTGGTGCTCGGCTGCCTCCACCGGTGAAGAGCCGTACTCCATCGCAATGACGCTGATCGAAACCCTGGGCAGCCGTGCCAGCTCGGCCAGCGTGGTCGCCACCGACATCGACACGCAAGTGCTGGAAAAGGCTGCCAGCGGCGTCTACACCATGGAGCAGGTCAGCAAATTGCCGATCGAACGTCTCAAGCGTTTCTTCCTGAAAGGCAGCGGCGCCCGCGCCGGCCAGGTCAGGATACGGCCGGAAGTGGCAGCGCTGGTGAAATTCCGTCAGCTGAACCTGCTGGATGCGCAATGGGGCTTGAAAGAGCCGTTCGACGCCATTTTTTGCCGCAATGTCATGATCTATTTCGACAAGCCGACCCAGAACAAGATCTTGCAGCGTTTTGCGCCGCTGGTGAAGCCGCAGGGCTTGCTGTTTGCCGGCCATTCCGAGAATTTTTCCTATGCCAGCCAGCCGTTCCGGCTGCGCGGCCAGACGGTGTATCAGCTCAGCGAAGCCGGCGCCCGCCAGGTAAAGGGCGGTACATGATTTCGAGCGCGGAAGAATCGCTGGCGACGCATCATTATTTCGACCGCGAATTCGACAGTGCCGCAGTCAAGCTGCTGCCGAATGAATACTACGTGACGGCCGCGGATATGGTGCTGAGCACCGTGCTCGGTTCTTGCGTGGCGGCTTGCGTGCGCGACAGCGTCGCGGGCGTGGGCGGCATGAATCATTTCATGCTGCCGGACGACGGCAGCAACGGCGGCAGCGCAGCGGCTTCGGCTTCCATGCGCTACGGCGCCTATGCGATGGAAATGCTGCTCAATGAATTGTTCAAGGCCGGCGCCCGCCGCGAACGCCTGGAAGCCAAGGTGTTCGGCGGCGGCGCCGTGCTGGCCAACATGACGATGCTGAATATCGGCGACCGCAATGCCGACTTTGTGTTGCGCTATCTGCAGCTGGAGCAGGTCAGGGTGGCGGCGCAGGACCTGCGTGGCGAGCTGCCGCGCCGCGTCAGTTATTTCCCGCGCAGCGGCAAGGTCATGGTGCGCAAACTGCATCGGATCAACGACGCCGCCCAGGTCCGGCGCGACGAACAGCAGCTGGTGCAGACCCTGGCGCAGCAGCCGATACGCAACAAGGTGGAATTATTCGATACGCCGGTTCGTAAGAAGACCGCGCAACAAGGTAGCTGAACATGGGGAAAGCGCATGAGCGATAAGAAAATAAAAGTACTGTGCGTGGACGACTCCGCACTGATACGCAGCCTGATGACAGAAATCATCAATAGCCAGCCCGACATGACGGTGGTGGCGACGGCGCCGGATCCGCTGGTGGCGCGCGATCTGATCAAGCAGCTTAATCCGGACGTACTGACGCTGGATGTCGAAATGCCGCGCATGGATGGCCTGGATTTCCTGGAAAAGCTGATGCGCCTGCGGCCGATGCCGGTGCTGATGGTGTCATCGCTGACCGAGCGCGGCTCGGAAATCACGCTGCGGGCGCTGGAGCTGGGAGCGGTCGATTTCGTCACCAAGCCGAAGCTAGGCATCCGCGAAGGCTTGCTGGAATACACCGACCTGATCGCCGACAAGATCCGCGCCGCCTCGCGTGCGCGCCTGCAACCCGTGCGCAAGCACGGAACCGATGCCGGCGCTGCCGCTGGCGGCGCGCTAGCGCCGATGTTGCGCAGTCCGCTGCTGAGCACCGAAAAACTGATCATCATCGGCGCCTCCACCGGCGGCACCGAAGCAATACGGGAAGTACTGCAGCCTTTGCCGCCGGACAGCCCCGGCATCATGATCGCCCAGCATATGCCGCCCGGCTTTACCCGCTCCTTTGCGCAACGCCTGGACGGCCTGTGCCGCATCACGGTCAAGGAAGCGGAGCATGGCGAGCGGGTGCTGCCCGGCCACGCCTACATCGCGCCCGGCGGTTTTCATCTGTCGCTGGCGCGCAGCGGCGCCAATTATGTCGCCCAGCTCGACCAGGAGGCGCCGGTCAACCGCCACCGGCCGTCGATCGATGTGCTGTTCGATTCGGTCGCCCGGCACGCCGGCAAGAACGCCATCGGCGTGATCCTGACCGGCATGGGGCGCGACGGTGCGGCCGGCATGCTGCGTTTGCGCCAGGCCGGCGCCTACACCCTGGCGCAAGACGAAGCCAGCTGCGTGGTGTTCGGCATGCCGCGCGAAGCGATTGCGCTGGGTGCCGCCAGCGAAATCGCCAGCCTGAGCGAGATGAGCCAGCGCGTGATGGCGCGCCTGATGTCTTTCGGCGAACGCTCGAACCGGGTCTAGCCTAAATTTTCTTGCAACTATGCCGTTATACAAGGAAAGCAGCCTGTGTTTTTGCAGATCCATTGCGGTTGTACTGACAGGCCCTATTCATAGTGTGGAGTAATCATGGTTGATAAAAGCATCAAAATCCTGGTCGTGGACGATTTTCCTACCATGCGGCGGATTGTGCGGAATCTGTTGAAAGAGCTGGACTTCGTCAATGTCGACGAAGCCGAAGACGGCGCCGCCGGCCTGGCCAAGCTCAAGGACGGCAATTTCGGCTTCGTGGTGTCGGACTGGAACATGCCGAACATGGACGGCCTGACCATGCTGCAAACGATACGCGCCGACCCGGCCCTGGCCAGGCTGCCGGTGCTGATGGTGACGGCCGAAGCCAAGAAGGAAAACATCATCGCTGCCGCCCAGGCCGGCGCCAACGGCTATGTGGTCAAGCCGTTTACCGCTGCCACGCTGGAGGAAAAGATCACCAAGATATTCGAGAAAATTGCGAAAGAGAGCGCCTGAGATGAGCGTCCACGCCCTGCAGATGCCGCCGGCCGGGGATTCCGCCGAACAGCTGGTCAACCGTATCGGCCACCTGACCCGTCTGCTGCGGGAAAGCGTGCGCGAACTGGGACTGGACCAGGAAATCGCCAAGGCAGCGCAGGCGATCCCGGATGCGCGCGACCGTCTCAACTATGTTGCGGCGATGACTGAACGCGCAGCGGAACGGGCCTTGAACGCGATCGATGTCGCCCAGCCGATCCAGGAAAAACTGAGCAAGCAAGCCAAGACGCTGAACCAGCGCTGGGATGAATGGTTTGTCAGCCCGGTAGAGCTGGACGACGCCCGCGTGCTGGTGCTGGACACCCGCAACTACCTGAAAGATGTACCGAAGCAGGCCTCCGCCATCAATGAGCAACTGATAGAAATCATGATGGCGCAGGATTTTCAGGATCTGACCGGCCAGGTCATCAAGAAGATGATGGAAGTCGTGCAGGAAATGGAAAAGCAGCTGCTGCAGGTATTGATCGACAACACGCCGCTGGAAAAACGCAGCGACGGCAACGGCCTGCTGAACGGTCCGCAGATGAAGGCGGATGAGAATCCGGATGCCGTTTCTGACCAGGAGCAAGTTGACGACCTGTTGTCCAGCCTGGGTTTCTGAGCAAAAAACAGGCCGCCGCCTGGATTGCGGCCTGCTGCCGGTATCCTGCCGGCAGATCGGCATGCGTTGCCGATTGCCGAAGCAGCACCCCTATCCCTGCCTTGTTTGGCCGATTGCTTCCGCTCCCTTGCATCAATAATCCCTACTGATAGGGCGCTATTCGTCCCTTTTGGTTCGGAGCATGCATGGCGGAAGAAAGCGATCTCGAAAAAACGGAACCCGGTTCTCCCCGGCGCCTGGAAAAGGCGCGCGAAGAAGGCCAGGTAGCGCGTTCGCGAGAATTGAGCACCTTTGTCATGCTGAGCACCGGCATCGCCGGCCTGTGGCTGACAGCGGTGCCGATGGCGGAGCGCCTCGGCCACGCTCTGCGCAACGGCATGCAATTCGAGCGTGCCGCCGGTTTCGACACTTCTTTCATGCTGACTCAGGCCGCCGCCGCTGCACAGCAAGCGCTGCTGGCCTTGCTGCCCTTGCTGGCAATGCTGGCGCTGGCGGCCCTGGCGGCGCCGCTGATGCTGGGTGGCTGGCTGTTTTCCACACAGTCGCTGGCGCCGAAATTTTCAAAACTGAACCCTGCCAGCGGTATCGCCCGCATCTTTTCCAGCCAGTCGCTGGCCGAACTGTTCAAGGCATGCGCCAAATCGCTGCTGGTCGGCGGCGTCGCTTACTGGGTCATGGCGACCGACATGGATATCTTGCTGGGATTGCTGACCGAGCCGCTGCATGGCGCACTGGCCCATGCGGTGCGCCTGGTGGCGCATTGCTGCGCGCTGATGATCGCCTCGCTGCTGCTGGTCGCCGCCATCGATGTGCCGTATCAGTTGTGGAGTTATTATCGCAAGCTGCGCATGACGCGCGAAGAGCTGAAGCAGGAGCACAAGGAAAGCGAAGGCGATCCTCACGTCAAGGGCCTGATCCGGCGTCAGCAGCAACAGATGGCGCGGCGGCGCATGATGGCCGACGTGGCAACTGCCGACGTGGTGGTCACCAATCCGACCCACTTTGCGGTCGCCCTCAAGTACAGCGACAAGGAAATGCGCGCCCCGCGGGTAGTAGCCAAGGGTACCGATCTGGTGGCGCTGCGCATCCGCGCCATCGGCGCCGAACACAAGATCCCGATGCTGGAGGCGCCGCCGTTGACGCGCGCCTTGTATCGCCATACCAGCCTTGGCGAAGAAATCCCTGCCGCCCTGTATACCGCGGTGGCCGAGGTGCTGGCCTGGGTTTACCAGCTGCAGCGCTGGCGCAATGAAGGTGGTATCGCGCCACGTACGCCGGCTGACCTGCCGGTTCCCGATTCACTTGACTCCTTAGGAAGCCCGGCATGAAGCCGTCCGGTTCGACTTTTTCCATCAGTTCCTTGCCGCGCATGGCGGCAGCCGTATTGGCGGGCAATAGCGTCAAGGGGATGGCCGGCCCGGTGCTGATCATCATGATTCTCGGCATGATGATCCTGCCCTTGCCGCCATTCCTGCTCGACCTGTTGTTTACCTTCAACATCGCGCTCTCGGTGATGGTGCTGCTGGTCAGCATGTACACCATGAAAGCGCTGGATTTCGCCGCCTTTCCGGCAGTGCTGCTGTTTTCTACCTTGCTGCGCCTGTCGCTCAATGTCGCTTCCACCCGCGTGGTGCTGCTGGAAGGACATACCGGGCCGGACGCCGCCGGCAAGGTGATCGAAGCCTTCGGCCACTTCCTGGTGGGCGGCAACTTTGCAGTCGGCATCGTGGTGTTCGTGATCCTGGTAGTGATCAATTTCATGGTCATCACCAAGGGCGCCGGCCGCATCGCCGAAGTTGGCGCCCGCTTCACGCTGGATGCGATGCCGGGCAAGCAGATGGCGATCGATGCCGACCTCAATGCCGGCCTCATCGGCGAGGATGTGGCGCGCAAGCGCCGCGCGGAAGTGGCGCAGGAAGCCGACTTCTACGGCTCCATGGACGGCGCCAGCAAGTTCGTCCGTGGCGATGCCGTGGCCGGCTTGCTGATCATGGTGATCAACGTGGTCGGCGGCCTGATCGTCGGCGTCGCTCAGCATGGCCTGGATATTTCGGTAGCTGCCAAGAACTATACCTTGCTGACCATCGGCGACGGCCTGGTGGCGCAGATCCCGGCGCTGGTGATTTCTACCGCCGCCGGCGTCATCGTTTCGCGCGTGACGACCGACGAAGATGTCGGCCAGCAGCTGATGGGACAGCTGTTTTCCAATCCGCAGGTGCTGTTCCTGACTGCCGGCATCATTGGCCTGATGGGACTGGTGCCGGGCATGCCTCATGTGGCTTTCCTGATCATTGCCGGCGGCCTGGTGTATCTGGGACGGCGCTTGCTGCAAAAGACAGCGGCGGCGGAATATGCCGCCAAGGCGCCGCCGCCTTCCGCTGCCGCCGCGGAACCTGCCGACGCCAGCTGGGACGACGTGGCGCTGGTCGATCCGCTCGGCCTGGAAGTCGGCTACCGCCTGATTTCGCTGGTTGACCGCAGCCAGAACGGCGAGCTGCTGGGACGCATCAAAAGCATCCGCAAGAAGTTCGCCCAGGACATCGGCTTCCTGGTGCCGGTGGTGCATATCCGCGACAACCTGGAGCTCAAGCCGAATTCCTACGTGATCACGCTCAAGGGCGTCGAAATCGCCAGCGGCGAAGCCTGGCCGGGACAGTGGATGGCAATCAACCCGGGCCAGGTCAGCGCCGTCTTGCCCGGCACGCAGACCACGGATCCGGCCTTTGGCCTGCCGGCATTCTGGATCGACAACGCCATGCGCGAGCAGGCCCAGATCTACGGCTACACCGTGGTCGATGCCAGCACCGTGATCGCCACTCACCTGAACCATCTGATCCATATCCATTCGGCTGAATTGCTGGGACGCCAGGAAGTGCAGCAGCTGCTGGACCGGGTAGGCAAGGAAACGCCCAAGCTGATCGAAGACCTGGTACCGAAGATCCTGTCGTTGACCACGCTGCAGAAGGTCTTGCAGAACCTGCTGGATGAAGACGTCTCGATCCGCGACATGCGGACCATCCTGGATGTGCTGGTGGAGCACGGCGCGGCGGTCAGCGATGCTGGCGAACTGACTTCGCTGGTGCGCCTGGCGCTGGGCCGGGCCATCACGCAGCAGCTATTTCCCGGCAACGGCGAGCTGCAGGTGATCGGCCTCGATGGTTCGCTGGACCGGGTGCTGCTGCAGGCGCTGACCAACGGTAGCGGCCTCGAGCCCGGCCTGGCCGACAGCTTGCTGACGCAGACCCAGACTGCGATCGCGCGCCAGGAACAGTTCGGCCTGGCGCCGGTGCTGGTGGTGCAGCATCCGCTGCGGGTGCTGCTGGCGCGCTTCCTGCGGCGCAGCCTGCCGCAGCTCAAAGTGCTGTCGCATGCCGAAATCCCTGACACACGCAATATCAAAGTAACCGCCACAATCGGAGGCAAGGCTTGAACACTCCCACCAGCCGCATCACCATCGTCGCTCCCTCCAGCCGTGAAGCCCTGCGCCTGGTGCGCGAACAGCTGGGGCCGGACGCGATCATTGTGTCAAGCCGCGCTACCGTCGCCGGCGCAGAAATCGTCGCCATGCTGGAAATGGCCGCCGGCGATGGCGCGCCGACCGTCATGCCGCCAGCAGCTCCAGCCACGCTGCTTGCGCCGCAAGTGCCGGCGCTGGCGCCAGACGCCAGCCAGCCTGCCGTCTTCAGCAAAGAGAGCGAAGTTAGCGTTATCAGCGAAATCCATTCGATGCGGGGCATGATCGAAGAACAGTTGGCGGGACTGGTCTGGAACGACAAGCAGCGGCGCGATCCGGTCCGTGGCCATTTGCTGCGTACCCTGCTGGGCGCGGGCTTCAGCGCCAGCCTGGCGAAAGCCATGCTCGATCATTTGCCTACCGGCCTGAACTTCGCTTCCGGCATGGCCTGGGTCAAGGCCGAGCTGGCGCGCAAGCTGCCTGTGCTGGAAGACGAAGATGCCTTGATGGAGCAGGGCGGTGTCTACGCCTTGATGGGACCGACCGGGGTTGGCAAGACCACCACCACCGCCAAGCTGGCGGCACGCTGCGTGATGCGCTTCGGCGCCGACAAGCTGGCCTTGCTGACCACCGACAGCTACCGTATCGGCGCCTTCGAGCAGTTGCGCATCTACGGCAAGATTCTCGGCGTCTCGGTCCATGCGGTGAAGGACGCGGCCGATTTGCGGCTGGCGCTGGACGATTTGCAAGACAAGCACATGGTGCTGATCGATACCGTCGGCAAGAGCCAGCGCGACCGCAGCGTTTCCGAACAGGTCGCCATGCTGTGCGGCGCCGGGCGGCCGGTCAAGCGCCTGCTGCTGCTGAACGCCGCCAGCCATGGGGATACCTTGAACGAAGTGGTGCACGCCTACAAGGACAGCGCTGGCGGCAACCAGCTGGCCGGCTGTATCTTTACCAAGACCGATGAAGCCACCCATCCGGGCGCTTTGCTGGATACGGTGATCCGTCATCGCTTGCCGGTGCATTACGTATCGTCCGGCCAGAAAGTGCCGGAGAACCTGATGACCGCGCAGCGTTTGCAACTGGTCGAGAGCGTATTCCAGAGCGCCAGCCGCAGCGCGCTGTTCGTTCCGGGCGAAGCCGATCTGGGCGAGCTGCCGGCGGCCCTTGGCAACGATAGCGAACTGGCCGCGGCGGCAACCCTGGCCGCTGCGCAAAGCGTCACCGCGGAACGTCTGCGCAGCCAATGCCAGCAGCTGATCCGGGTGCTGGCGCATGACGCCGAAGAGTTGGCGGCCAATGCGGCGGCGCTGGCGAACGGCGAAATCGGTTTCGGTGGCAGTTGTGAATTATGGCGCTATATGGCGGAGGATGCTGTCAGCTGCAAGACGCTGGAACAAACGCTGCTGCAGCAAGCCCGCGCGGAAATCGCGACTGCATGCGCTAGCTACGTGCTGGCTATCAGCGGCCGCAGCAATCTGCACGCCAGCCGCAGCGGCGATGCTTATTGCCTGCAGACCGGCGTACTGTTGTCGGACCGCAGCGGCGTGCCGCTGGCGGCGCCGCATCAGTTGCTGTCAACCACGACCGCCAGTGGCACGCCGCTGGCTGCGCCGCTGTTGCGGCAGATGGCGTGGCTGCAGCAGCAGGAGTTCGGCAAACCTGTAGTGCATCTGCTCGACAAGGCGCCGTCCGCACGGCTGATGCAGTCGTGGCAGCCGGGCGCATTGCTGTGGCTGGCGCGCATTCGCGGTACTGCCCGTGTGCTTGATGGCGATGCCACGGCAACCCTGGCGAAACTTGCCTCGCACCAGGTTTTCGGAGCGCAGCAGTCGATGCTCTACAAAGGCAAGGCCGCGCTGCGGTCGCTGGCAGAGAGCAATGTTGTCCTGAGCATCAGGGGACAGGATGGTCGGTCCTTGCCTGGCTTGCGCTGCGTGTTTGTGCGCATCGTCGACCAGCACAGCGGCAAGCTGCTTGCCGATATCAAGCTGTTGTCGAATCTCCCTGCCGACGTCAGCGCTGCCCAGATGAGCGTCTGGTCGTGCTGGCAGAAGACGGCAGAGCCATTCTACAAAATGCAGAAACAAGCGATCCGGCAACTGGGCGCCTGCATGGAGCCGGGCGACAGCAGCATGCAAAAGCGGTTGCTGGCCGTGGGGCAGGCAGGCACGACTATCTGGCGGCTGGCGCATAGGCAGGAATCTTGGGCCGCACCGGCGCGTGCCATGTTGGCGCAACTGGCCGGCTATCGCATCCGCTCCGGTGCATTCAATGCCGCCGCCGCGGCGGTTTTGCTTGAGGGCTTCGGCAAGCTGGTGACATTGCTTGACGCTTTGGCGCTGGATGCAGAAAGCGCACCTGGCCTGGCGCCGACAGCTAACCTGGCCGAGCTGCCAGGGTGAGGAGGCAGTTTTGAACAAGGTAGTCAGCGACCAGGCAGACGGTTTGCGCTGCCTGATGGCGCAACATGCCGGCAAGCAGGCGGCGCGGGTGGTAGCGCTGATTGGCAGCGGCCATCAGGTCGGCGTCACCAGCGTGATCATGAATCTGGCGGCAGCGCTGGTGCAGCAAGGACAAGAGGTGTTGCTGCTGGATGAACACGAAGGTATGAACTCGGCGACGGCGCGCTGCACGGCCGCCGCCAAAGCCACGCCGCCGCCCGGCAACTGGCATCAGGTTGCGGCTGGCGCATCGTCCATCGACGCCGCTGCCGGGCGCATGAGTTGCGGCGCATTGCTGCTGCCGGCGGGCCCAGGTCGGCCGCCGCAGGCCGATATACGCGACTGCTTTCGCGGGCAGGTGATCCTGATCGACGCCAGGCCTGATGAACACGGCGCTCTGTCGGCGCTGGCGGCGCAGGCCGACCACGTGCTGGTGGTGCTGAGGCCACAGGCAGCATCGATTACGGCAGCCTATGCGTGCATCAAGCAATTGCATTACGCGCATGCGTTGCAGCAGCTGCGGATCGTGCTCAATCAGGCCGTGGGCGGCGCGGCGGCGCCGGAGACGCAGCGCGTGCTGGCCAACCTGTCCGCCGCCGGCTGCCGCTATCTGGGGCTGGCGCTGGAGCCGGCCGGTTGCGTGGCTGCGGATCCACAGCTGATGCATGCCCAGCGGCTGAAGTTGAACGTGGTCGAAGCGTTCCAGACCAGCGCGGCGGCGATCGATTTGCGGCGGATTGCAGCCCAGCTCTTGCAATGGCCGCGCCAGCCGTTGCGCGTCGCCTGAGGCTGGTGTACGCATTGATGAAAAATACGATGTCATTTATCGATATCTGACCGCTTAGTAAGCGCACAGTAAAGCAGGAAAAGGAATCTGTCATGTATACAGCACAGGGAAGAATCGACAAATCCGATACGCTGGCCAAGCATGCGCCGCTGGTGCGTCGCCTGGCTTTGCAATTGATTGCAAAGCTGCCGGCCAGCGTCGAGCTGGACGACATGATCCAGGCTGGCATGCTGGGTTTGCTGGACGCCGCCAACCGTTTTCAGGAAGACCAGGGGGCGCAGTTTGAAACCTATGCCAGCCAGCGCATCCGCGGCGCCATGCTGGACGAATTGCGCGCCAACGACTGGCTCTCGCGTGGCCTGCGGCAGTCTTCGCGCAGCGTCGATGCAGCAGTACAGATGCTGGAACAAAGGCTGGCGCGGGCGCCAAGCGAACGCGAAATCGCTCAGGCCATGCAGTTATCGCTGGAGGACTACCAGCGCCTATTGCAGGAAATTCACGGTTCGCAGCTGCTGTACTACGAAGACTGCGAAGGCGACGGCGGCGAAAATGCGTTTCTCGACCGCCAGCATGGCTCGGCCGAGAGCAAGCGCGACAACGACCCATTGCAGAGGCTGCTGGACAGCGGCATGCGGCAGCTGCTGGTGGACGCCATTGCAATGATGCCGGAGCGCGAGCGCCTGCTGCTCAGCTTGTACTACGAACAGGAAATGAATCTGCGCGAGATCGGCGCCGTGCTGGAAGTCAGCCAGTCGCGTGTCTGCCAGCTGCACAGTCAGGCCATCAGCCGTCTACGGGCGCGCCTGAGCGAACACAGCTGGAGCGAAGCGGCCTGAGATGAAAGCAAAACGGACGAACACCCTGCAATGGCTAGGCTTTGGCATCTGGCTGGCGGCATCCATCGTCGCCGCGCAGGAGCGGCCGGCGGCGGCCATTACGCTCGACACTTATCTGCAACGCAATCCAGGGGTATCGGGCGGCCAAGGCGCAGTGCGACTGGACAGCAACACCGGCGCTGGCAGCCAGATCACTGGTTCGTGGAGCGGCAGCGCCGCGGCGCCAGCCATGTTCCAGCGCGGGGTCGCTTATCAAACGGCGCAGATCGTGCCGGTTGGCAGTGGCGTAACGCCGGTTTCGCGTACGCACAGAGTCAGCTGGCAGTATTCCTTTCTCAGTGCGCCGCCGGCCGGCGCCCGTGCTTACTTGTGCAATTACGCCAGATGCGTGGCCCTGGACGGCGCCAGCGGCAGCACCACGGCCTTTGCCGGCGACAGCGGCTGGTCGAATTTTGCGTTTGCATTCGTGATAGCCGGCCGCGGCGCGTTGACGCCTGCATTGCAGGGATCAGGCAGCCAGGTCATCGTCAACTACCAATGAACGCTGCGGGCGCTCAGCCTGACGCCAGGCTGTGGCCGTTGCCGAGACCGATCTGATGCTTGCCGTCGGCGCCATACAGCGATTGGCCGTGGGCGCGCAAGAAGTTGATTGACCGGCGTACGAAATCCAGATGCGTGTGGATCATGATGCCGTTGCGATGATTGTTTTCGCGCGCCTGGGCGGCACGTGCCAGCAGTTCATGCCAGAGCGTTTGCAGCTCGTTGCCGCCGGCCGCGGCGGCGGCATCGCCGCCTTCCCGTGTCAGCGCATAGCCGGCTTGCCGCTGCTGGCGTTCACGTTCCTGTTCCAGGGCGTTGATGCGCTCGGCCAGTTGCGCCTTGCGTTCGGTGATCAGTTGCAGGTCGTCGAAGCGGCTCTGGATCAGCGCTTCGGCTTCCTGGTCCAGCAATTCCAAAAAGTTGTCCATGACGACCCGTTCCTGTTGCAGCTGCCTGAACAAGGCGCCATTCATGACGGTTTCTTGCTCAGCAGGTCGCGCACGGTGTCCAGCAAGCCGTCGGCGATTTTTTCGGGATTGATCTGATAGCGGCCCTCGCTGATGGCCTGGCGTATCTCGGCCACCTTGGCGGCATCGAAATCGCCTGCTCCCGGCTGCAGCAATTGCGTCTGCAATTGCCGTACCTGGGCCGCCAGAGAATTCAAGGCGGCGGGCATGGGCGGGCTGGCGCTGCTGGCGACGCCGGTGGCAGCGGCGTCTGTGGAAGCGGCGCGCGGCACGCTGTCCTTGTTAGGCGCCACATTGGCTTGGTTCGACACACTATTCAGTGGCTTTGTGGGTTGATCGATTTTCAAGATAATTCCTCTAAGGGATCTGTAAGCTATAACGGCAGTCTGCGCTGAAACTTTAGGTTTTTGTCAAAAAAGCGCCGCAGCGCCGTGTTTCATGGGTTTTGCAGGTAACGCTAGTTTGGCAATTCTACCGAACCGTCCGCGCGCGCTATGCCACTCAGCATCTGTCCGGCCTGGGTCCTGACCTGGATGGCAACGCCTGCGGCGGCATTCGTCATCGCCCTGGCCTCGGTGCTGACTATAAAGCCTGACCCCTGCGACTGCACCTTGACGTTCTGCCCCTGCTGGATGACATTGCTTGCCTTCAGCAGCTCTGCCCGCAGCGGCGCCCCCATGGCGATCCGGTTGGAGGAAACCATGCCGTTTGCCTGCTGCGGGCTGGTGACGACGCCGCGCGGCAAGCTGCTCAGGTCGCCCTGGCGCAGCTGCAGATCGGCCGGGCCCAGCGTTTCACCGGGATTGATCTGGCGGCCGGCGACGTAGTAGTTTCCCGCCACCGCGATGTAAGCAGGCAGAAAGCGGACCCACGCGGCCGCACCTTCGCCGTTGCAGCGTACGCCGACCGAGACCCGGCCCCACAGGCGGGCGCCATTCGGCAGGAACGGCTGCGGCGCATCGCAGGCGGGCAGGGGCCCTGACATCGGCGTGTCGATGCGGATGCTGACCTTGCCCGGCAAGCCCTTGGCCTGTTCCAGCAAGAACTGTTCGATGACCGGTTTGGCGTCGCCGCCGAGTTCGGCCGCCCTGGCATGGGCTGGCTGGCTGACGGTGATGAGCATCGCCAAGCCCAGTGCAGAGATTGCGGCATGCATATGCATTCTTCCTTGTTCAACAGAAGCGGCGGCGCCAGCCATTTCCTGTATACGCCAGCTTCAATGGCTTGCTGCGGAATATCCGAGCACTACCAGATTCTAGCCATGAAGCGGCCGAGCCCAAGCGCGGAACTGGATTGCGATTTGCGCCTTGTTTCAGCCATTGGCGCCGGCTCCGGTGCCTAATAATGTTTTGCGGCGATTTGCCGTGCCGGCCCGGAGACGCCGGCAGGCAGCCGTAAACCAAGGATATTCAATGGCGAACATGCATGAATTGAAAGAAGATCCGCCGGCCACGCTGGCGGGATATTTGCGGCAGATACGCATGAACCAGACCGACGAGAATGGCAAAAGAATATCGCTGACGGCAATGCATCGGCGCTGCGGCCTGTCCGTGCCTGTGCTGAGCAAGCTGGAAACCGGCAGGGTGGTCGATCCCAGCGGCTCCACCATCAAGCGGGTGCTGAACGGCTATCGCCTGAGCTTCGACGAATTCGCCAGGTACCTGCCGGACGTTTAATGGATTGCCTGCAGTTTTAAATTGAGGCCGAATCTCCCGCCTGTTCCGGCGATTGCCGTGCTGAGCGGCTGCCTATAATCGCTTTCATCAAAAGGTCTGTTGAAGGCAGGTGCAAGATGGTAGACAAACTGGATGCAGCATTGCGGTTTCAGCAGGAAGCGCTGAACTTGCGGGCGCGGCGGCAAGAAGTTTTGTCGTCGAACATTGCCCATGCCGACACGCCCGGCTACAAGGCGCGCGATTTCGATTTCAGCAGCAGCCTGTCGCAGGCCATGGAACAAGGCCGCCAGGCACAATCCGTGAGCATGAGCACGACGTCGGCGCGGCACCTACAGGGGGAAGCCAGCATCCGCAGCGATCCCGACCTGCTGTACCGGGTGCCGACCCAATCCAGCATTGACGGCAATACCGTGGAAATGGATGTCGAGCGCGTCAATTTCACCGACAACGCGGTCCACTACGAATCCGGCCTGACCATTATAGGCGCTCAGATCAAGTCCTTGCTGTCGGCGGTCCAGCAGTAAGGCGATAAAGAAGCAAAGCAGTCATGCGGCGGTCACCGTCGCGAGGAACCAGAGATGCCAATTTCCAATGTATCCATGAACATTTTCGACGTCGCCGGTTCGGCCATGAGCGCGCAATCGCAACGCATGAACGTCACCGCCAGCAACCTGGCCAACGCCGACAGCGTCTCCGGTCCCGACGGCCAGCCGTATCGCGCCAAGCAAGTAGTGTTTGCGGTGGCCGCCGGCGACCAGCAGGATTCGTCGACCGCGGTCGGCGGCGTCCAGGTGGCCGGCGTGATCGAGGATCAGTCGCCCCTGAAAATGGTGTACGACCCCAAGCATCCGCTGGCGAACGCCGACGGCTATGTCGCCATGCCGAACGTCAATGTGGTGGAAGAGATGGTCAACATGATTTCCGCCTCGCGTTCCTACCAGGCCAATGTCGAAGTATTGAACACTGCCAAGACCATGATGCTGAAGACGCTCACCATCGGCCAGTAAGGAACAGTAAGAATCTGCGCAGGACAAACTTGCGCAAGACCAGGATTTAATCGCCGCTCAGCGGTCACCGTATCAGGAGAGAACCATCATGGCAGTTTCAGGCGTTTCAGGTACCGACAATAGCGCTGCGGGCGCGCTGGCGGGTGCAGCATCCAGCAGTTCCGACCAGGAGCAGCGCTTTCTCAAATTGCTGGTGACGCAATTGAACAACCAGGATCCGCTCAATCCCCTGGACAACGCCGAGCTGACTTCGCAGCTGGCGCAGATGAGCACCGTCAGCGGCATCGAAAAACTGAATTCCACCTTGCAGTCGCTGGTCGATCAGAGCGGTTCCAGCCAGACCTTGCAGGCAGCATCGCTGATCGGCCGCACCGTGCTGACTCCCGGCAGCAGCATCAACCTCAAGGACAATGCCGCAACCTCCTTCGGACTCGACATGCGGGGTGCTGCCGATACGGTCAAGGTCACCGTCACCGATGCCGCCGGCAATACCGTGCGCACCATCGACGCCGGCGCGCTGCCGCAGGGCACCAAGACCTTGTCGTGGGACGGCAAGAGCGACACCGGAGTAGCGTTGGGCAACGGCAGCTACAAGATCAGCGTGGTGGCCGCCAGCGCTGGCAAATCGGTCGCCGCCAATACCCTGACTTATTCACAGGTAGCCAGCGTGGCGCAGACCGCCAGCGGGGTCACCCTGAACCTGGGCGCAGCCGGAACGGCAGCGCTGGGCGACGTCAAGCAGTTTCTATAAATTCGGCTGCCGGCCTCGGTGACCGGAAGTGCCGGCGCCAGTAGCTGTGAATTGATTTCCAAAGGAGAGAATCATGGGTTTTGCACAAGGCGTAAGCGGACTGAATGCCAGTTCCAGTAATCTCGATGTGATCGGTAATAACGTTGCCAACTCGGGCACCGTCGGTTTCAAGGCTGGCAGCGTGGTGTTTGCCGACGTCTATGCAGGCTCGCGGGTGGGACTGGGAACCCAGGTTGCCGGCGTATCGCAGAATTTCACGCAAGGCGCGGTGCAGAGCAGCACGCGCGCGCTGGATGTGGCGATCACCAACGGCGACGGCTTCTTCCGCCTGGCCAGCCCGTCCGGCGAAGTGTCGTACTCGCGCAATGGCCAGTTCACCAAGGACAATGACAATTACATCGTCAATTCCGGCGGCTTGCGCTTGACCGGCTATCAGGTGAACGCCAACGGCAGCATTGCCGGCGGCTCGCCGACGCCGTTTCAGTTGCCGTCGGCGGCGATGACGCCGAATGCCACAACCAAGATAAATACCCAGTACAACATCGATTCGCGCAGCACGGTGCCGGTCACCACGCCTTTCAGCGCCACCGATTCCACCAGCTTCAATTACCAGAACGCCGTCAATGGCTTCGATTCGCTGGGCAATCCGCACGAAATCACCAATTTCTTCGTCAAGACCGGCGCCAACGGCTGGGACGTTTACCAGACCGTGGATGGCGGCGCCAGCAGCAAGATCGGCGCGCTGACATTCGATTCCGCCGGCAAGATGCTGACGCCGGCCAACGGCATCTTGACGCCGGCCGCGACGCCGCTGGCGAATGGCGCCGCGCCGCTGAGCTTTACCGTGAACCTGACGGGCACCACGCAGTTCGGCAACGATAATGTGGTCTCCAAGCAGACCCAGGATGGCTATACCTCAGGCGTGCTGACAGCGTTTGCCATCGGCCAGGACGGCACCGTGATCGGCAAGTATTCCAACGAACAGACCAAGACCCTGGGCCAGATCGTGCTGGCGTCGTTCGCCAATCCGGACGGCTTGCAATCCAAGGGCGGCAACGTCTGGTCGGAAACCGCCGCTTCCGGCCAGCCGCTGGTCGGTTCGCCCGGTGTCGGCACCAAGGTCGGCGCCCTGACTTCTGGTGCGCTGGAATCTTCCAACGTTGACCTCACCGCGGAACTGGTCAACATGATCATCGCGCAGCGTACTTACCAGGCGAATGCGCAGACCGTGAAGACCCAGGACCAGGTGATGCAGACCCTGGTGAGCATGCGCTGATGACGGTCTTCCTTAAGGTGAACGGGATAGGGGAGCAAGCATGGACCGCATGATCTATATCGCCATGAGCGGCGCCAAGCAGGCCATGGAACAGCAGGCGTCGGTGGCAAATAATATGGCGAACGTGTCGACGCCGGGCTTCCGTGCCCAGCTCAACAGCTTCCGCGCGGTGCCGGTAGTCGGCAGCGAAGCCGCTACGCGCGCCTTCGTGGTGACCTCGACTCCTGGTTCCGACATGAAGACCGGTGCGCTGACGGAAACCGGCCGGCCGCTGGACGTGGCCGTGCGCGGCGACGGCTGGCTGACGGTGCAGACTGCCAATGGCAACGAAGCTTATACCCGCGTCGGCAACCTGCAGGTGGGCGCCGACGGTCAGTTGATGACCATGGATAAATTGCCGGTCATCGGCGACGCCGGTCCGATGGCGGTGCCGCCAGGCGCCGCCGTGATGATTTCCAGCGATGGCCTGGTGAGCGCGATCGGCGCCGGCGATCCGGCCACCAATGTGGCGCAGGTAGGACGCCTGAAGCTGGTCAACCCGGCTGCCGGCGATCTGCAGCGCGGCGATGACGGCCTGTTCCGCATGCGCCCCGGCGTGGCAGCGGCGGAGGCCGATCCGGCGGTGACCCTGCAGACCGGCGCGATCGAAGGCAGCAACGTCAATCCGGTGTCGGCCATGGTGGACATGATCGCTAATGCCCGCAGTTTCGAGATGCAGATGAAGGCGGTCAAGAGCGCCGACGAAAACGACCAGCGCGCCAACCAGCTGCTGAGCATCACCAGCTAGCGACCAGTTAATTTTCCAGACAGGAGTTTTACCATGATGCGTTCCCTTTCCATCGCCAAGAGCGGCCTCGACGCGCAACAGCAGCAGCTGGATGTGATTTCGAATAACCTGGCCAACGTCGGCACTACCGGCTTCAAGCGCAGCCGCGCGGTGTTCGAGGATCTGATGTACCAGAACCTGCGCCAGGTCGGCGGCCAGACTTCGGACCAGACCAACTTGCCGTCCGGTCTGCAGATCGGCACCGGCGTGCGGCTGGTGGCGACCGAACGCATCCATACCCAGGGCAATCCGACCAAGACCGATAACAGCAAGGATGTGGCGATCACCGGCGACGGCTTCTTCCAGGTGCAAATGCCGGACGGCACCACCGCCTACACGCGCGACGGTTCGTTCCAGTCCGATTCGACCGGCCAGCTGGTGACCGCCAGCGGCTATCCGGTGCAGCCGGCCATCACGATTCCGCAAAATGCCACCAGCATGACCATCGCCAAGGACGGCACGGTGTCGGTGACGCAGGCCGGCAGCACCGCCAGCGTCCAGGTCGGGCAGATCCAGCTGGCCACTTTCCTCAATTCCACCGGTTTGCAAAGCAACGGTGAAAACCTGTACACCGAAACCAATGCTTCCGGCACCGCTAACCAGAGCACGCCAGGCCAGAACGGCGCCGGCACGCTTAGCCAGGGTTATGTCGAGTCGTCCAATGTGAATGTGGTGGAAGAACTGGTGAACATGATCCAGACCCAGCGTTCGTATGAAATCAACAGCAAGGCGGTCAGCACATCCGACCAGATGCTGCAGCGCCTGACCCAGTTGTAATGACGGCGCCGATGTTGAAACAATGCCTGAACGGCTTGCTGCTGGCGACGCTGCTGGGCGGTTGCGCGCAGCTGCCGCGCGAACCGCTGGTGCAGCAACCGATGACGGCGCGCGCCGAAGTGCGGCCCGCGGCGCCGGTCAACGGCGCCATCTATCAATCCGGCTTCAGCAGCCAGGCTTTGTTTGAAGACCGTCGGCCGCGCAATGTCGGCGATATCCTGACCATCATCGTCAGCGAGAACGTCAACGCCAGCAAGAATTCCGCCGCTAACGCCAGCCGCAACGGCAGCACCAGCAGTGCGCTGACGGCGATACCGAAACTGTTCGGCGGCCTGTTCGGCAACCTCGATACCGAAGCCAAGGCGAACAATGCCTTGACTGCCAAGGGCGGCGCCAACGCAGCCAACACTTTCAACGGCGTGATCACCGTCACCGTCACCGAAGTGCTGGGCAACGGCAACCTGATCGTCAGCGGCGAAAAGCAGATGATGATCAACCAGGGAACCGAGTTCATCCGTTTTTCCGGCGTAGTCAATCCGCGCACCGTCAGCGGCAACAACAGCGTGGCCTCGACCCAGGTGGCGGACGCCAGGATCGAATACAGCGCCAAGGGCTATATCGACGAAGCGCAGACCATGGGCTGGCTGCAGCGTTTCTTCCTCAACGTCTTACCGTTCTGACCATGCTAGCACTCATCCCGCGTTTCCTGTCCCGCCGATCCCGTCTTGCCTTGCTATGCGGCGGTATGCTGTTTGCTGTCTGCGGATCGCCTGCGGCGCACGCCGAGCGGCTCAAGGAGCTGGCCAGCGTCCAGGGCGTGCGCGACAATCCGCTGATCGGCTACGGCCTGATGGTCGGCCTGGACGGCAGCGGCGACCAGACCATGCAGACGCCGTTCACCACCCAGACCCTGAACAACATGCTGTCGCAGCTCGGCATCTCGATGGCGCCGGGCACCAACATGCAACTGAAGAACGTGGCCGCGGTGATGGTGACGGCGACCCTGCCGTCGTTTGCGCGGCCGGGACAGAACATCGACGTTACGGTGTCTTCCATGGGCAACGCTAAGAGCTTGCGCGGCGGCACCTTGCTGATGACGCCGCTGAAAGGTGCCGACGGCATGGTCTACGCGATCGCCCAGGGCAACATGGTGGTCGGCGGCGCCGGCGCATCGGCCAATGGCAGCAAGGTACAGATCAACCAGCTGAGCTCGGGCCGGATTCCAGCCGGCGCCATCGTTGAACGCGCCGTGGCGTCGCCGCTGGGCGAGGCCGGTACGCTGACACTGGAACTGAATGTTTCCGATTTCGGCACTGTGCAAAAAGCGGTCGACGCTATCAACCGCAGCTTCGGCGAGGGCACCGCCAGCGCCCTCGATGCACGCGTGATACAGGTGCGCGCGCCGGCCCAGCCGGAAGCCCGTGTCGGCTTCCTGGCGCGCATGGAAAATCTCGAGGTGACGCCGGCGCAGGCGGTGGCGCGGGTGGTCATCAACGCCCGCACGGGCTCGGTGGTGATGAACCAGACTGTGCGCGTGCTGGATTGTGCGGTAGCGCACGGCAATTTGTCGGTGGTGATCAATACCCAGCCGGTGATCAGCCAGCCCGGGCCGTTTTCCGGCGGCAGCACAGTGGTTACGCAAACCTCGCAAATCCAGTTGAACCAGGCCGGCGGCGCGTTGCAGGTGGTGAAGAACGGAGCATCGCTGGCGGACGTGGTCAAGGGGCTGAATACGCTGGGGGCCAATCCGCAGGACCTGGTGTCTATCCTGCAGGCGATGAAGGCCGCCGGCGCCTTGCGTGCCGAACTTGAAATCATCTAAGGCAGGATTTAAGGCATAAGCATGAGCATTTCCGGTCCTCTCGATAGCAGCCGCAGCGGCGACCTTGACCAGCGCTTTGCGCTCGATGTGCAAAGTGTCGACGCATTGCGCCGGACTACCCGGAATTCACCGCAGGATGGCTTGAAACAGGTGTCGCGCCAGTTCGAAGCGATGTTCATGCAGATGGTGCTGAAGAGCATGCGCGAGGCGACGCCGTCGGACGGCATGTTCGACAGCCAGCAGGAAAAGATGTACACCTCGATGCTGGATCAGCAGCTGGCGCAAAACCTGTCCGGACGCGGCCTTGGTCTGGCGGAAGCAATGCAGGCCCAGCTTAGCCGCGCCGTGGATTCTTCGCAGCAGCCGTCGCCGCTTAGCAAAATGCCGGCTGGCCTGCAGGGGCTGTCGACGCCTGCGGTCAACCCGAATCCGCCAGTGGTTCAGAATCTATCGCTGTACGAAGCCGCCGACTACCGTTCCGGCCGTGCCGGCGCCGGCAATACGCAATCCCAGGTCGACCAGTTCCTGGCGCGCATGAGCGCATCGGCGCAGGCCGCCAGCCGCGCCAGCGGCGTGCCGTCGCAGCTGATCCTGGCGCAGGCGGCGCTGGAATCCGGCTGGGGCAAGCGCGAGATCAAGGGCGCCGATGGCAGCGCCAGCCATAACCTGTTCGGCATCAAGGCCGGCAAGGCCTGGAAAGGGCCGGTAGTGGAAGCCGTGACGACTGAATACGTGGACGGTGCGCCACGTCGGACCAAGGCGCTGTTCCGCGCCTATGGGTCTTACGACGAAGCGTTCACCGATTACGCCCGCTTCCTGACCGGCAATCCACGCTACGCCCAGGTGGTGGCAGCGCGCGATCCGGCCGAAGCGGCGCACGGCCTGCAGCGGGCCGGCTATGCCACCGACCCGCAGTACGGCGAGAAACTGGTGCGGATTCTCAAGCAGATTATCTAGATTTCATCGAAAAACCTAAAATTTCCAAGGCTGCTGCCGTTATATCTTGAGTGAGCCTGGCGGCGATGCCGGGCGGTTGCCTTCTTAGAGGAAGAATGTATGGCGAACAGCATGTTTTATACCGGCCTCAGCGGCCTCAATGCGGCCCAGGCAGCATTGGTGACGACCGGCCATAACACCGCCAATGTGAACACGCCGGGCTACAGCCGGCAGACGGCGCAGATCGTTTCCGCCGGCGGCATCTATACGCCTAGCGTCGGCTTTTTCGGCACTGGAGCGCAAGTGGTCGATGTCAGCCGCAGCTACGATCAGTTCCTGACTTCGCAGCTGAACCAGGCGCAATCGACCAACCAGTCGCTCGGCACCTACTCGGCGCAGATCAACCAGATCAATAACCTGCTGGCCAACCAGACCACCGGCCTGGCGCCGATGCTGCAAACCATGTTCAAGGGCGTGCAGGCGGTCGCCAATACGCCGGCCGATCCGGCCGCGCGCCAGCAGCTGATCAGCAGCAGCCAGGCGCTGGCCAACCAGTTCCGCACCATGAGCGGCGTGCTGAGCGGCCTGAACGCGAATGTCAACGACCAGATCTCGGGATCGGTCAGCCAGATCAATACCTACGCCACCCAGATCGCCAATATCAACAAGCAGATCGCGCTGCTGAGCAACGCCGCCGGCGGCCAGGCCCCGAATGACCTGCTGGACCAGCGCGACAGCCTGGTGAACAGCCTCGGACAACTGGTGGCGACCAAGGTGGTGGTGCAGGATGGCGGTCAGTACAACGTCTTCATCGGCAGCGGCCAGACGCTGGTGCTGGGCGATAAGGCCTCGGCCTTGAAAGCGGTGACTTCCGCCGCCGATCCCAACCGGACTTCGGTGGCGCTGGTGAACGCCGCCGGCGTCGCTGTCGAAATGCAGGACAGCGTGTTTACCGGCGGTTCGCTGGGCGGCCTGATGCAGTTCCGCAATCAGACTCTCGGCGATGCCCAGAATGCGCTGGGACGGATGGCGATCGGCCTGGCCGATTCTTTCAATGCCCAGCACAAGCTGGGCATTGACCTGAACGGCGCTGCCGGCCAGGACTTCTTTTCGCAAGCCAGTCCCGCGGTGATCGGCAATGCCCGCAATACCGGCAACCTGGCGCTAACGTCTTCGTTCAGCGACACCAGCCAGCTGACCACCAGCGATTACCGGGTCGACTATGTGAATGTCGCCGGCAGCCCGCAATATTCAGTGACGCGCTTGTCCGACAACAAGGTGCTGGGCAATTACGCCAGCTTGCCGGTGACCTTTGATGGCGTGTCGCTGCAGGCCGCCAGCGGCACGCCGGCTATCGGCGATTCCTTCCTGGTGCAGCCGACCCGCACCGGCGCCCGCGACCTGAATGTGCTGGTGACCGATCCTGCCAAGGTGGCGGCGGCTTCGCCAGTCGTCAGCGAAAGGGCCGCCGGCAATCAGGGGAGTGCCACTATCGGTCCTGCCAAGATCGACAGCAGCTATCTGGGCGCACCCCTGGCCGCACCGGTGACGCTGAAGTACGACAGCACTACCGCGCCGCCGAGCCTGTCCGGCTTTCCGGCCACTGCTGCCGTCAAGGTCACCAATCCGGACGGCACGGTAGTCAATTATGCGGCAGGCGCCAGCGTCAGCTACACCACCGGCGCCTCCTACAGTTTCGGCGGCATCAGCGCCAGCATCAGCGGCGCACCGGTGAATGGCGACAGCTTCACGCTCAAGCCTAATATCGGCGGCGTCTCCGACGGCAGCAATGCGCTGGCGCTGGGTGCACTGCAAAACAAGAAGACCCTGGCCGGCGGCACCGCCAGCTACACCGACGCGTATGGCCAGCTGGTCAGCAGCATCGGCAACAAGGCTAACCAGATCACCATCGCCAATACCGCACAAACCAGCCTGGCGGCGCAGATCAAGGCGGCCCAGCAGTCGGTCTCGGGCGTCAACCAGGATGAAGAAACCGCCAATCTGCTGATGTACCAGCAAATGTACCAGGCCAATGCCAAGGTGATCCAGACGGCCTCAACCATGTTCGACGCCATCCTCGGGATTGCCGGCTAATGCCGGACAAGATTGCCGGGACCGCGAGATCCTGAGCAGATAAGCTGTAGTCAAGGAGAACAAGATGCGTATCAGTACCCAGTCGTTTTATGATCAGAGCCTGTCCGCGATGGGTTCCCAGCAAACCAGCCTGCTGCGGGTGCAGCAGCAGATCGGCGCCATGAGCAAGATCCTGACGCCGTCCGACGATCCGCTGGGCGCCACGCGCGCCTTGAGCGCGTCGCAGTCGATCTCGCTCAACGACCAGTATTCCGCCAGCCGCGCCCAGGCCAACCGTACGCTGGGGCTGGAAGACAATGCCTTGCAAAGCGTCACCACGCTGCTGCAGAATATCAAGGGGCAGATCGTGCTGGCCGGTAACGCCACCATGAGCGACGCCGACCGCGGTTCGGTCGCCACCGCCTTGCAAAGCACCTATGACCAGTTGCTGGGCCTGGCGAATACCGACGATGGCAATGGCCAGTTCCTGTTCGCCGGCTTCAAGAGCGGCAGCGCGCCATTCGTGCAGCAGGCCGGCGGCGGCGTGCAGTATGTCGGCGACCAGGGCCAGCAGCTGTTGCAGGTGGATGTTTCACGGCAGATGGCCGGCAGCGACGATGGCCGCAGCATCTTCCAGAGCGCACAGGGTGGGGCGGGGTATGTAACGACTTCTTCAGCGGCCAATAGCGGCGACGGCGTCTACGGTGCGACCACCGTGATCGACGCCACCAATCCCGATTTCGGCAAGAATTTTGCGATTGCCTTCACCTCACCGACCAGCTACACCGTAACCAATTCAGACACGCCACCGAAGGTCACTACGGGTACTTACACCGCGGGTACGCCGATCCAGTTCGGCGGGCTGCAGATCACGCTGACCGGTACGCCTGCCGTCGGCGACAGTTTCAATACCAATACCGCAAAGAACGCCAATCCCGACATGTTCGGGGCGCTGAAAGACTTGATCGGCGCATTGCGGACGCCTGTCGATAACGGCACTCCGGCCGCCAAGGCGCAGCTGCTGAATTCGCTCAGTACAGCCAACGTCAAACTCTCCAACTCGCTCGACAACGTGCTGACGGTGCGCTCATCGGTCGGCTCGCGCATGCAGGAGCTGGATACGCTCAGCGCCAACGGCGATGCACGTAATTTGTCGGACAAAAGCTATCTGTCGGATATCCAGGACCTGGACTACACCAGCGCCATCACTGAGCTGTACCAGCGCCAGATGGCCCTGCAGGCGACACAGCAGACATTTGTGCAGATCCGGAAGATTTCGCTGCTTAATTACTTGTAATATTTCAAGGCACGCAGTGTGGCGACGGTTTACTGCTGACTGCGTCTCTGGCAGGCTGCCGCAATATACTGCGCGGCCTGGTCGTTTTCCACGCCGGGCAGATTCTGCAATAGACAAGCCTGGTAGGTCCTCTCAGCGCTTTGCAGGAAAGCGCCTTCCTTGTACAGCTTGCGGCAGGCGTTGACGATCATGTCCGAGGCCTGGCCGGATTTGGCATTTCGCAGGTATTGCAGCACGCACTCGTCATATTGCTGGGTATCGAATGCTACGGCGGGCAATGGCGAAAGCGTCATCATGGCTAACAAGGCGTAGGTCGAATATTTCATGGGCTTCTCGTCGGACGTAAAAGTCGGGAAATCCAGAGTATACATAGCGGCAGGCGGCGTGCAATTGCATTTAGATTAATTTTTGATGAAGAACCGGGTTCAGGGCCGCAACGCTTGCGCCACCTGCAGCATGTTCGCCAGCCCAAGTGCAAACTGCCGTTCCATGAACGGCGCCAGGTGCGGCATCAGCTGCTGCAGCATCAGGATCCCGCCCAGCAGCGTCAAGGGAAATCCCACCGCAAAGATGCTCAGCTGCGGCGAGGCGCGATTTAAGATTCCCATCGCCAGGTTCAAGGTCAGCAGCGCGCCGATCAGCGGCAGCGCCAGCATCAGCGCCGCGGAAAATACGTTGGCGCCGGCCAGCGCCAGCAGATGCCAGCCTTCTGCCGCCAGCGACGCATCGGAAACCGGCAGTACGTGGAAGCTTTCCACCAAAGTGCTGATCACCATCAGATGGCCGTCGGCCGCCAGGAAGATCAGCATCGCCAGCATGTTCAGCAGGCTGGACAGCACCATGGTGTTGCCGCCGCTGTTGGGGTCGAAGAAGGAGGCGAACGACAAGCCCATCTGCAGACCGGCATAGTCGCCGGCGGCTTGCACCGCGGCGAACACCAGGCGCATCGAAAAACCCATGGCGGAGCCGATCAGGACTTGCTGGATCAGGATCCAGACGCCGCCGGCGGAGAACAGGGGCACTGCCGGCATGGGACCTAGGGTAGGAGCGATGGCGATCGCCAGCAAGGCGGCGAGGGCGACCTTGACCTGGCGCGTGACTTTCTTTTCGCCGAATACCGGACTGCTACTGATCAGCGCAAGCATGCGCACGAACGGCCAGACGAAGGCGACGATCCAGGCGCCCAGCTGAGCGGAAGTGACGGACAGTACCGGCGACATCAGCCGACCATATGGGGAATGCTGGAAAACAGCTGGCGCATGTAGTCGAGGATGGCGTTCAGCATCCACGGCCCGGCGATCACCATGGTGGCGCACACCGCCAGTAGTTTAGGAATGAAGGACAGGGTCATTTCATTGATCTGGGTGGCGGCCTGGAACAGGCTGATGATCAGGCCTGTGACCAGGGCTACCAGTAGCAGCGGCGCACCCAGCAGCAGAGTCATTTTCATGGCCTGGAAGCCGATCGCCATTACCGATTCAGGAGTCATCTTGCATCCTCAGGTGTAGAAGCTTTGCGCCAGGGCGCCGATCAGCAGCTGCCAGCCGTCGACCAGCACGAACAGCATCAGTTTGAACGGCAAGGAAATGGTGGCGGGCGGCACCATCATCATGCCCATCGACATCAGCACGCTGGCCACCACCAGGTCGACGATCAGGAAAGGGATGAAGATGGTGAAGCCGATCTGGAAGGCGGTCTTCAGCTCGCTGATGACAAACGCCGGCACCAGGATACGCAGCGGCACTTCTTCCGGCCCTTGCATCTGCGGCGTCTGCGCCAGCTTGGCGAACAGCGCCAGATCGCCTTCGCGGGTCTGTTTCAGCATGAACTGCTTGAACGGCTGGATACCCTTGTCGAGCGCCTGCTCGGCGCTGATCTTGTTGTCGGCAAAGGGCTTATAGGCGTCGCTGTAAGCCTTGTCGAAAACCGGCGACATGACGAAGAAGGTGAGAAACAGGGCAAGCCCGACCAGGATCTGGTTGGGTGGCGAACTCTGGGCGCCGATGGCGGTGCGCAGCAGGCCGAGCACGATGATGATGCGGGTGAAGCTGGTCATCGACAGCAGCAGCGCCGGCAGGAAGGACAGCGAAGTCAGCAGCAGCATGGTCTGGACGCTGAGCGACCAGGTCTGGCTGCCGCCGGGGCCGGTCGTGCTGGTGATGCCGGGCAGCGCCTGGGCAGCGGCGACGGCCGGCAGCAGGCTGAGCGCCAGCAGCAGCGCCGGCAGCAGCGCCGGCAGCAGTTTGCGCTGTTGCGCGAGATAAGAAAGAGGACGCATGCTGCCTGTCAGTGTGAAAATGGTTTGATGAAGCACTCGTCTTGCGCAGGACGGGATCAGCCGGCCGCAGTCATTTTTTTGCCAGCGATTCACGCAGTTTCTGCGCGAACAGGCTGGCGGCGGCGCCAGCGGCGAGAGCGCCTTGGCGGACCGGCAGCCTGGGTTCTTCCGCCAGTTCTTGCGCCGGCATGCTGTGCAGAGACTGGATTTGCCCCGGCGTCACGCCCAGCGCCAGCCAGGTGCCGCCGATTTCCACCACGACGATGCGCTCGCGCTGGCCGAGGGCGGTGCTGGCGACGATTTTCACCAGGCGGCCGCTATTGTGTTTTTGCAGTCCGAGCCGGCGCGCCGCCCACGCGCACAGGAAAATCAGCGCGATCACCACGGCCAGGCCGCTTGCGGTCTGCAGCAGGCCGGTGGCGCCCCAGGCCGCTACGATCGGCGCCGCTGCGGCTGCCGGCGGCGTGGCGACGGTGGCCAGCAATAACAGCCCCGGCCGCAGCGTGAATGCGGCTTTCATCGGTTCAGCTTATGGATGCGTTCGGAAGGCGTGATGATGTCGGTCAGGCGGATGCCGAATTTATCGTTGACCACCACCACCTCGCCCTGGGCGATCAGGTAGCCGTTGATCAGTACGTCCATCGGTTCGCCGGCCAGCCCGTCCAGTTCCACCACGGACCCCTGCGCCAGCTGCAGCAGGTTCTTGATGGTGATACGGGTGCGGCCCAGTTCGGCCGTCATCTGCACCGGAATGTCGAGGATCATGTCGATGTCGGTCTTGGCCACTTCCTTGGCCTCGCCGCTCAGGGGCTGGAACACCGGGCTGGCGGCTGCAGCGGAAGGAGCCGCCGCAGCAGGCTGCGAGGCGGCGGTCTGAGCCGCCAGCGCGCTGGCCCAGTCGTCTTCGGCTTCGGTGTTTGGGTCCGGCTTGTTGTCATCACTCATTGTCATTTCCCTTTAAATCATGTTCGCGGTGATTGATCATCTTTTCGACCCGCAGCGCATAACGGCCGTTGGAGGTGCCGTAGCCGCATTCCATGACCGGCACGCCGTCGACCTTGGCGAGGATGGTCTCCGGCATCTCTATCGGCAGCACGTCGCCGGCCTTGAGCTTCAGCAGCTGGCCGATGGTGGAGGCAATCTGCATGAAATCGACCTTCAACTGCACGTCCGCGCTTTGCACTTGCTGTGACAGCTGCTTGACCCAGCGCTTGTCGATTTCCACTTCGTCCTGCACCGGATTCGACAGCAGGTCGCGGATCGGCTCGATCATCGAATAGGGAATGCAGATATGCAAGGCGCCGCCGATCGGACCGAATTCGATGTGGAAGGTAGTGTTCACCACCACTTCGTTGGGCGTGGCGATATTGGCGAACTTGGTATGCATTTCCGCCCGCAGGTATTCGAATTCAAGCGGATAGATCGGATTCCAGGCGCTGCCGTAGCTCTCCAGCGCCAGGTTCAGCAAGCGGGTGATGATGCGCTGCTCGGTCTGGGTGAAATCGCGGCCTTCGACCCGCATGTGAAAGCGGCCATCGCCGCCGAACAGGTTGTCGACCACCAGGAACACCAGATTCGGATCGAACACGAACAGCGCCGTGCCGCGCAAGGGTTTCATGTGCAGCAGATTGATGTTGGCAGGCACCGGCAGGTGGCGGATGAATTCGCTGTACTTTTGCACATGCACTGCGCCGACTGAAATATCGGGACTGCGGCGCATGAAATTGAACAGGGAGCTGCGCAGCTGCCGTGCAAAGCGCTCGTTGATGATCTCCAGCGTATGCATGCGGCCGCGCACGATGCGTTCCTGGGTGCCCAGGTTGTAGGCTTGCACGCCATCCGCACTGGGCGGCGCCGCCGCCGCGTCAGTCTCGCCGGTGACACCCTGCAGCAGGGCATCTACCTCGTCTTGCGACAGCAGCTGTTCATAAGCCATGGATGAGGGTTCTCGTAAATAAAGTCACGGCTAGCTTCACTGCACCACGAAGGCCGTAAACAGCACATTGGTGATGTGCTGCGGCGGCTGGCTGCCGGCCAGCGGCTTGTTCAGCGCCTTGAGGATTTCCGCCGCCAGCTTGTTCTTGTCGTCGGCGCTGACCAGGGACGCCGGATCGCGGTTCGACAACAGGCTCAGGATGCGGCTGCGGGTTTCCGGCAGATACTGGATGATCTGGGCCTGGGTCTTGGCGTCCGCCACTTTAAGGGTCAGGCCGATATGCAGGAAGCGGTCACGGTCGTCGGCCTGCAGATTGACGGTAAACGGCTCCAGCGCCACGAAGATCGGCGTCTCCGGCATCGGCGCCGCGGTGGCGCTCTTGCCATGGTTTTGCATGAAGGTGAAATAATAAGCGGCGCCGGCGGCCGCCAGGGTTGCCGTCAGCACGATCAGGATCAGTCCGAGCCTGCTTTTCTTGGGTACTGCCGGTGCGTCATTCGCGATTGTTGCCATGGTTGTTCCTGCATCGAAATCCAGCCTTCATTCTTGGCCAAAAGAGGCTTGAACTATCGGCTGATGTAAAGGGATAAAGCGCTTCAGATCCGAGCTTTGTTGCGCCCGGAATTGCTGTTTTTTCCGTTAGGCAAAGATGTCGACCTTGCCATTGCCATTCTTGCTCAGCGCCGCGGCGACCGCGCTGCGTTCCATAAGCGGGCTGCGGTCGGGTACGACTATGTGGCGCTGGAAATGGCCGGACGAACCCTGCTGGCCGTTCTGGTTCTGGGCAAAGGCGCTCTGTTGCTGCTGTTGCTGGGTATCGGCGCTGACCGAGGTGTGGCCGAGGCTGATGCCGCTTTCTGCGAGACTGTTGCGCAACTGGGGCAGGGCGGCTTCCAGCGCTGAACGCACCGACTGGTGGGCCGAAACGAACATGGCCTGGGCCTGGTTGTCGTTCAGGGTCAGCGTAACTTTCAAGGGACCCAGGTCGGGTGGGTTGAGATGCAGTTCGGCAGTCTGGCCGCCGCTATTACCCAGCCAGACCATTTGCTTGCCCAATGCCGGCGCCCAGCTGTCGCTACCTACTATCGGCGTCAGCATCAGCTTCGGCGGCTCCGGCTGAGCGGTATTGCTTATGCTCGCATTGGCGGCGGCATGGCCGTTTGCCAGCACCGGATTGAGCTGGACCGGCGCATCGGGCGCTAACCGGCTGGCGCCGGCCGCGGCGGTTGCCGTTTGGCCGGCGCCAGCGCCAGTCGCCGCCACGCTTTCGGTATGGCGTGGCGCGAATTCGCTATTGCCGCGGCTGTCTGATTTTTCCAGTTTTTCAGTTTTTTCGTGTTTGTCCGAGCGGCCATCGCCGGCGGATGTCTGCTGCCCGCTGTTGTCGCCCACGGCGGCTTGCTTGAGCGGCTGCTCTGCGCCATGCGCAATAGCCGTGAAGGCGTCGGCGGCAGCCTCCTTGCCTGCGGGTGCAGTGCGCGCAGGTGCGGCACCGTTGGCAGGCGTCAGCGCTTCCATCGCGACTGCTGCTGGTGTTGCGGATAGCGGATGCGGGTCGCCGGGTTCTGTTGCAGCTTGCGCCGGCGCTGCTGGTATTGCGGACTTGCCGCCGGCTGCGGCGATGGCGGCATTGAGCTGCTGTTCGGCGGCCGAGGGAGCTTGGCTGTCGCCGCTGAGGCCGGCTTTTGCCGCGAGCGGATTGACCGCAGCCGACGGCTGCGGCATGAACGCCAAGACTGGCAGGCTGGCGTCATCCGGGCTTGCGCGCTCCTTGTCGGCGTCGGCCGGACGGCGCGCCGCGCCAGGTGCAGCGGGCTTGACGCCGCCGCTTGCGCCATCGCTTGCCTTGTCAGCCGGCTGCTCCTGGTTGCCGAGCGTGCGGTTCAGGAGCTGGCCGAAATTGCCGGCGTCGGCTTGCTGCTGGCTAGCGTTGCCGGCGTTGGCAGTGGAACTTGCCTGGGCCGGGGGACTATTGGGTGATACGAGCAAAGACATGAGGATTCCTCGGTGGATTATTCTGCGGCAGCGAGCATGCGCATGCGGAACTGGCGCGCTGCATGTTCGTCGCTGGCACGCTGCTCGCGCTTGTTGGCCAGCTGCGCCTGCTGCTGTTTGACGCGCTCGGCCAGGGTGTCGAACGAATTCAGACGGCGCTTGTTGTTTTGCCAGTCGCTGCGGCCGTGCAGCAGCCGGGTATCGGCCTGGGCGGCGACCGCGCGCTGCTGTTCGATGGCGCCGTCCAGCGTGCCGATGAAATGCTGGAAATTGCGCCAGCGTGAAGACGATACGCCGTCCTGCATCTGCAACTGCAGCTGGTCACAGTATTCCTGGCGGTACTGGATCAGCAGTTCCAGTTTTTGCGCGGCGCCGATCTGCGCCCGCTGCAACTGGCCGAGGCGGCGCGTGGCTTCGTCAGTCTTGTTCTGGGCCAGTTCGATCAGCATGGCGAGCGGTAAGGTGTTTGGCATGATTTCCCCTCAAGTGTGGGTTGCGGTGCGCAGCCTGTGATTGCGGCTTATCTCGAAGTTAACGGCAACGGTTCAGAAAAATGCAGGGCTCTGTGAGCAGTCTTTCAATCCGGCTGGAACAATTGCTCCAGCTCGCTGATCGCCTCCGCATAGCCGGCCCGCTCCTCCATGCCTTGTTGCAAAAACGCTTCGATCTTCGGATACAAGGCTATCGCCTGGTCCAGCTGCAAATCATGACCGGCAGCATAGGCGCCGACGCTGATCAGATCGCGGTTGCGTTGATAGCGCGACAACATCTGCTTAAAGCGGCGCACCGAATCGAATTGCTGCGGCTTGATCAGCGCTGTCATGGCGCGGCTGATCGAGGCTTCGATGTCGATTGCCGGGTAGTGTCCGGATTCGGCCAGGCTGCGTGAAAGCACCACGTGGCCGTCGAGGATGGCGCGGGCGGCGTCGGCGATCGGATCTTGCTGGTCGTCGCCCTCGGTCAGCACGGTATAGAAGGCGGTGATGGCGCCGCCTTTGCCGCTGGCGTCGCGGGCGCCGTTGCCGGCGCGTTCCACCAGCGCCGGCAGTTTGGCGAATACCGAGGGCGGATAACCCTTGGTGGCCGGCGGTTCGCCGACCGCCAGCGCAATTTCGCGCTGGGCCATGGCGTAGCGTGTCAGGGAATCCATGATCAGCAGCACATCCTTGCCCTGGTCGCGGAAGTATTCGGCCAGCGAAGTGGCATATGCCGCACCCTGCAGGCGCAGCAGCGGCGAGGTGTCGGCCGGCGCGGCGACCACCACGGCGCGCGCCAGGCCTTCGACGCCGAGCGTGTTTTCGATGAAATCCTTGACCTCGCGGCCGCGTTCGCCGATCAGGCCGACCACGATCACTTCGGCGCTGGTATAGCGCGCCATCATTCCCAGCAAGACGCTTTTACCAACGCCGGAACCGGCAAACAGCCCCATGCGCTGGCCGCGGCCGACGGTGAGCAAGGCGTTGATGGCGCGCACGCCGACGTCCAGCACGCTATCGATGGGTGCGCGCGCCAGCGGGTTGATGGGGGCGGCGGAGAGCGCTACTTCGCGGCTGAAATCGAGCGGACCGAGGCCGTCCAGCGGCCTGCCGGCGGCGTCGACCACGCGGCCCAGCATGCCTTCTCCGACCGGCAGGCGCTTGCTGCCCGCTTCGGCTGAGTTGCCTGCACCGGAGGAGTTGCTGGCTTCCAGCGGATAGACGCGAGCCCCCGGCAGCAGTCCGGCGACTTCGGTTTGCGGCATCAGGAACAGGCGGTCGCCGGCGAAGCCGACTACTTCCGCTTCGGTGGTGCGTTGCGCATAGCCGGGCGGCAGTTCGATCAGGCAATCGCTGCCGACCGGCAGCCGCAGCCCCACCGCTTCCAGCACCAGGCCGACTGCGCGCGTCAGGCGGCCATAAGTGCGGATAGGAACGCTGCGGCCGACGCTCAGGCTGGCGTTGGTCAGCGCCTGGCGCCAGGCCTGCAGGTGACGATTCGGCGCCGCGGCGCTGTCAACGCTGGCGATTTCAGTCATGGGAGGGACCGGGGAGATGACGGCCAAGCGCCGCCGCTACTCTTTGCCAGCGGGCTTCCATGGTGGCGTCCAGTTCGCCGCTGCCGGCTTGCACGCGGCAGCCGCCGCGGCTGATCGCCGGATCGGCGCGTAGCAGCCAGCCGGCGGCTTGCAGGTCTTCCGCCAGATATTGCTGGACCAGCGGCAGGTCGTCGCCATGCAGCAGCAGGCGCGGGGTGCCGCTCAATGCCGGTTCGGTCTGCAGCAGTTCGCGCACGGCCGCCAGGATCAGCTGCGGCTCGATGGACAGGGCCTGGCGCACCACTTGGCGGGCGATGTCCAGCGCCAGCGTCGTCAATCCATCGGCCACTTCCTTTTCCGCCAGGCGCAGGGCTGCCGGCATGGCTTGACTAAGCTGGTGCAGGCTATCGGCTTCCTTGCGCGCAATTTCCAGGCCGGCGTCATAGCCGGTCTGCCAGCCTGCGGCGTGACCTTGCAGGCGGCCCTCGGCAGCGCCGTCGTCCTGCGCTTGCTGGCGCAGGTGCTGCAGCTCCGCTTCATCGATCAGCAGCCTGGGCTCCAGGCTGGCCAGCGTGTCGGCTGCCGCGGGGTTGACGGCTTCCATCGCGGCCGGCGCCAGGGGCAACTGCACGTCAGCCATCTCCCAGCGCTGCCAGGCCGTCATTTGCGCCTTCGGCAAGCTGGCGCGCCGCGCCGGATCAGACGTACGCATCGTTGCCTTGTCCACCGATCACGATTTCGCCGGCATCGGCCAGCCTGCGCACGATCTGCAAGATATTCTTTTGTTCGCTCTCGACTTGCGAGACCCGCACCGGACCGCGCACTTCGAGATCTTCGCGCAGCATTTCCGCTGCCCGCTGCGACATGTTGCGCAGGAATTTCTCGCGCAGTTCTGGCGCTGCGCCCTTGAGGGCGATGATGAGCGATTCCGATTCGACTTCCTTGAGCAGCAGCTGGATGCCGCGGTCTTCGATTTCCAGCAGATTCTCGAACAGGAACATTTCGTCGATGATGCGCTGCGCCAGGTCGCCGTCGTGTTCGCGCACATGCTGGATCACGCTTTCTTCCTGGGTGCTGCTCATCAGGTTGAGGATTTCCGCCGCCGCCCTGACGCCGCCCAGGCGGCTGCGCTTGACGCCCTGGCCGGACAGCAGGCCGGACAGTACTTCGGTCAATTCGCTGAGCGCCTCCGGCTGCACGCCGCCGAAGGTGGCGACGCGCAGGATGACGTCGTGCCGCAGGCGTTCGGTGAACAGTTCCAGCACCTCGGATGCCTTGCTGCGGTCCAGATGCACCAGCAGGGTAGCGATGATCTGCGGGTGTTCGTCGCGGATCAGTTCGGCCACTTCGCTGGCTTCCAGCCAGTTGAGGGTGTCGATGCCATTGGTGGAGTTGTTGCCGGATTCCAGGATGTCTTCGATCAGGCTGGCGGCGCGGTCATTGCCCAGCGCCTTGTTCAGCACTGCGCGGATATAGCTGCCGGAGTCCAGGTTGAGGGCCGAAAACTGTTCGGTCTCGAGACGGAATTCTTCCATCACTTCGGCGATCTGTTCGCGCGTTACCTGGCGCAGCTTGGACATCGCCATGCCGAGCTTTTGCACGTCCTGCGGGGTCATGTGCTGGAACACCGCGGCGGCGCCGTCTTCGCCCAGCGACATCAGCAGGATGGCGCTTTTTCTGATTCCGTCGTCACTCATGATTGCCCATCCAGTTCTTGATTACCATGGCGACCAGGCGCGGATCTTTCTCGGCCAGAGCTTGCGCATGCTGCAGGTTGTCTTGATGGCGGTCGGCCTGGCGCTGCCTTGCTTCTTCGCTCAGCTTGTTCTGCTCCGGCGACTGTGCCTGGTTTGTGCCGGATGCGGCGCCGGGAGCGCCGGACGGGCCTGTTGCGCCAGCCGGCGGGCCTTGCAGATGCTTGCGCAGCAGCGGCCTGGCGATGCCGAACCAGAGCCACAAAGCGGCAATCCCCAGCAGCAGGTACTTGCCGACGCTCTTGGCCAGTTCGATATTGCCGGCCTGGCGCCACAGCGGCAGTTCCGGTTCCGGCGCATCGCCGGCAAACTGGCTGTTCACCACATTCAGCGAATCGCCGCGCTCGGCGCTGTAACCCATGGCTTGCCTGACCAGATTCTTGACCTGTTCCATTTCCGCTGCCGGCAAAGCCTGGGCGCTGATTTTGCCCTGGGCGTTGGCAGCGCCGCGATAGTTGACCACCACCGCCACCGACAATCGCTTGATCGCGCCGGCACTCTGCTGGACGTGGCTGATCGAGCGGTCCACTTCATAGTTGGTGGTGACGTCGCGCCGCACATTGCTGGAACCGCCGCTGCGCGCGGTATTGCTGGCGGTATTGGCCGGATTGGCCTGGGCGCCGGCTACTCCCGGCTGGCCCGGCGGCGTGGTGCTGAGCGGCGCCGTCGGATTGATCGGCGGCTGGTTCGACAAGGCGCCCGGCACGCCGCCCGGCGGCGTCGCGCCCTGCTGGTTGGCATCGCTCGATTGCTGACTGCGGATTGCTGCTTTGGCTGGATCCTGGTTGGGGCTGTATTTTTCGTCGGTATGTTCCACCGTTGAGAAATCGATATCGGCGGCCACCTGTGCCCGTACATTGGCGGCGCCGACGATGGGCTGCAGGATCGCTTCAATGCGGCGGATATAGCTTTGCTCGATTTCCTGCGAATATTTCAGCTGGCTGGCGTCCAGGCCACGGTTGCCGGTACTTGGCGTGGAAAGCAGGTTGCCGCTCTGGTCGACGATGGTGACGTTCTTGGCGCTCAGTTCCGGCACGCTGCTCGATACCAGATGGGCAATGGCGCTGACCTGGCCATCGTCGAGCGAGCGGCCGTGGTACAGCGTGATGACCACCGAGGCGCTCGGCTTTTGCTGGTCGCGCACAAACAGCGAAGGCTTGGGCAGCGCCAGATGGACGCGCGCCGCTTCGACGGCCGAAATCGACTCTACCGAGCGCGCCAGTTCGCCTTCCAGCGCCCGCTGGTAGTTGACCTGCTCGGCAAACTGGCTGACGCCGAATTTCTGGTTATCCATCAGCTCGAAGCCGACCGAGCCTCCCTTGGGCAAGCCCTGGGAAGCTAGCCGCAGGCGTGCCTCATGGACTTGTTCGGCGGCCACCAGCACGGCGCCGCCGCCTTCGGCGAATTTGTAGGGAATGTTCATCTGCTGCAGCGAGGCGATGATGGCGCCGCCGTCGCGGTCCGACAGATTGCTGTACAGGACCTTATAGTCCGGCGCCCGGCTCCACAGCCAGAAGGCGGCAATGGCGGCGACGGCGAGCGAAGCGCCCAGCATCAGCGGCAGCTTGGGGTTGGCGCGCAGCTGTTCCAGCAACGGCGGTTTCTGGTTGCCGGCGAGGCCGGCGGCGGTGGCAGCGTTCATACAAGCACCCCTGGCAACGACGGACCGCGGCGGCTGACGATGCTAGCGATGCGCTTCTGTGTATCTGGCATACAGCAAGCTTTCCTTAGAATGGGATAACAGATGTCAACAAAGGTCCAGCGGCGATCAATGTGCAGCCTGTGCCGACCCTAACGATTGTCAACGGCCGGGCAGTTTTTCGATCGCTTGAATAGCCGCGCTTTTTCCTGTTATTTGCCGGAATGCAAAAAAATCTTTGCTGTTACGCTTTGAAGCCTGATGACAGGCATGCGTTGCCGCCGCTGCCCGCCATGCCTCGGCGGGCAGCGGCGCGAGGTAGAGAACCCGCCAAACCAAGCAAGAGAGGAAGCAATATGGACATATCGGCTATTGAATCAGTGTTGCAGCAACTGACGGCGACGGCGCAGGTCGCCGCCGGCAGCCCAGCCGCGGCCAACGGCATCGCCGGCGGCGGTTTCGCCGACGAAATGAAAAAAACGCTGGAGCGTATCAGCAACGGTCAGCAGCATGCAGCTGGCCAGGCCGAGGCATTCGAACTGGGCAAGCCGGGGGTGTCGCTGAACGACGTCATGATCGATTTGCAAAAAGCCAATGTCGGTTTCCAGATGGGCCTGCAGGTACGCAACCGGGTGGTTGCTGCGTATCAGGAAATCATGAACATGCAAGCCTGAAGGGTAGTTTTGGAACAAGCATGTGTAGAGCACGGCGTCAGCTATCTGCTGCAGGAGGCGGCCGATATTGAAAGTATCCTGCGCGAGCTGGAGCGCCAGAACAGTCCGCTGAGCATGCGTTTGCTGAGCGGCGGCGAAGCGCTGGTCACGCGCCTGGTGGCGGTGGCGCTGGCGCATGACATCTTCATCCATGCCGGCGACGCCGACGGTTATGGTGCGCTGTACACCCCGGGCGACCTGTTGTGCTTCGACGGTGCGCTGGACGGCGCCGGCGTGCGCTTCGTCGCCAGCGTGGCTGGCAGCGGCATGAGTCCGTGGCCGCAGGCGCTGGCGGCGTCCATCCCGACTTGCATCGCCTACTTTCCACAGCAGAAATTCATCCGCGTCGGCCTGCAGCCGGTGGAAGCTGGCGTGGTCAGGGCCAAGCTGCGCGACGGCAACGACTTTGTGCTGGACGTGCATGACCTCAGCGCCCGTGGCATAGGGTTGCGCTCATCCTACGTTAGCGCGCAAGCGCTGCCGGTCGGCACGGTGTTGCCGGCGGCGGTGCTGGATTTTCGCTCGTCCGGAAGGCTGCAGGTGGATCTGCGGGTAGTGTTCAGCCGCAGCGTGCAGGGGAGGGAGGGCATGGTCAACCATTTCGGCTGCTATTACGTCGATCTGGACCAGGCAAGGCGGAGCCTGGGGGGCTTGCTGGCTCCATGAACAGGCGGCAGTGCGCAGCTTTGCTTATTTTTGCGACAGAGCCTAAATGTTTTCCAGGCAACTGCCGATAACCTGAATAACGGTGGCTTGCTCGTTCCGGTTGTTCCTTCCCGGGAGCGAGTCCAGCGTTACGGCGGCTTAGCCGGAACCCATAAACTATTGCAACAGGAGTCATGCCATGTCTGTCATCAATACCAATATTCTCTCGCTGGTAGCGCAAAACAACCTCACCAAGTCGGCTTCGTCACTGAGCTCGGCCATCCAGCGCCTGTCTTCGGGCATGCGCATCAACAGCGCCAAGGACGACGCTGCCGGCCAGGCCATCGCCAACCGTTTCACTGCCAATATCACTGGCCTGACACAGGCGTCGCGCAACGCCAGCGACGGCATTTCGCTGGCGCAAACCACTGAAGGCGCGCTGACGGAAGTCAACAACAATCTGCAGCGGATTCGTGAACTGGCAACGCAGGCTGCAACCGGCACCAACTCTTCCAGCGACCTGCAATCGATCCAGGATGAAGTTGGCCAGCGCCTGAAGGAAATCGACCGCATTTCTTCGCAAACCGACTTCAACGGCGTCAAGGTCCTGGCGACCAATCAGACTCTGAATATCCAGGTCGGCGCCAACGACGGCCAGACTATCGGCATCGGTCTGCAAAAGATCGATTCGACAGCGCTGAAACTGAACACCCTGAACCTGGCTGGCCCTACCGGCGCGACAACCGCCCTGGCGCCTACCGGCAAAGACAATACGGGTGCTTCGGTCGCCGTGGCTGCCGGCGGCTTCACTGCGGTCAACCGCGACGCGGCGGCTGGCTTTACCGCAACGGTTGCCGATCTGGTAACTGATGCACGCGGCAATACCTACGTCAAGAACGGGACCAACTTCTACGCCGCCACCGTGACTGTCGCGGACGCAACGCAAGGTGCAACAGTTGCTGGACCTACCTCCACGGTTACTTACGATTCCTCGAAGTCATTGACAGCGGCCAGCGGCAGCCCGCTGACAGCAATGGACAGCGCCTTGTCGCAAGTCGACAGCCTGCGCAGCTCGCTGGGCGCGGTGCAAAACCGTTTTGCTTCGACTATCGCCAACCTGGGTACCACGGTGACCAACCTGTCTTCCTCGCGTTCGGGAATCCAGGATGCGGACTACGCGACCGAAGTGTCGAACATGACCCGTTCGCAGATTCTGCAACAAGCCGGCACGTCGGTGCTGGCGAAGGCAAACCAATCGACACAAAGCGTGTTGACCTTGCTGCAATAAACGTTGTCTTGATGCCGGCGGCGGCGCTGTTTGCCGCCGCTGGCGTTGTCATTGTGAGCGGGTCGGCTGGTCGTGCGGCCGCCCGCTGTTTTACCGTACGTTTTCCAGTCCGGTTTGCATAGGCAGACCGGAGCGGACAAGGTAGCGGCAGGAGAGGATGCAATGTCAAATTCAATCAATCTGCTGGTTGCAGGCCGTAGCCTGGCAGCCGAAAGTGGCGCCGTCGATGGCGCTGCCGGCGGTGCCAGACCGGCCGCCAGCGAGAGCGCCGCTGCCGCCGGCAAAGATGTGGATACCGGCGCCTGGACGTTGGCAGCGAGGACGCAACGCAGCCAGCTGCAGGAGAGGATCGACGAGATCAACCACCAGCTGCAATTGAAGGCTGTCAGCGTGCAGTTCCAGATCGAGCCAGGCTATAAGGATGTCATCTTGAAAGTAGTGGACCAGCAGGACGGCAAGGTGGTGTTGCAGATTCCCAGCGAAGAAGTGGTGCGCATCGCCAGGGTCATGGACCAGCTCAAGGGCGTACTGCTGGAAAAGACTGCATGACACTGCTCAACTGAAAACAAAATTGAATGTAAAGGAATTGATATGGCTTTAGTGACTTCCCTGGGTTCTGCATCCGGATTGCCGCTGGCGACTTTGCTGAGCAACATTACGGTCGCGGAAAACGCCCCCCTGAATGCGTTGACCAACCAGCAGACCGCTTATAACTCCAAATTATCCGCCTATGGCAGCATCCAGAGCGCCTTGAGCGCATTGCAGACAGCCGCCGCGCAACTGGGCAATCCGACCCTGTTTCAAAGTGTCGCCCCGACGTCCAGCGCACCGGCGGTATTGAATGCAACGGCCGGCACCACGGCGGCCAGCGGATCCTACCTGGTCAATGTCAGTCAGCTGGCACAGGCGCAATCGCTGGCCACGCCGGGTGTCGCCAACACTGCCACCACCATCGGCTCCGGCACCGTGACGCTACAGTTCGGCAGCATTTCCGGCGGCACCCTGGATCCTGTCACCGGTAAATACAGCGGCGCTGCATTTACCGCCGATCCGACCCGCGCCGCAGCCTCGATCACCATCAACTCCAGCAACAGCTCGATGGCTGGCATCCGCGATGCGATCAATCAGAACAAGGCGCTTGGCGTTACCGCGTCGATCGTCAACGACGGCAGCAGCACCCCTAATCGCCTGGTGCTGACTTCCAACGCCACCGGCGCCACTTCGGTCATGCGCATTTCAGTGAGCGGCGATACAGCTTTGTCCAACCTGCTGGCGAACGATCCGGCCGGCACCCAAAACATGCAGCAGACGGTAGAAGCGAAGAATGCGCAGATGACGGTAAATGGCATCGCTGTCACCAGCACCAGCAACACTGTCAAGGAGGCGGTGCAGGGCGTCACCATGACGCTCACCGGAACCGGTAACAGCACGCTGTCCTTGCAAACCAATACCGCCAGCGTGCAAACCGCGATCACCAATTTTGTCACTGCCTATAACAGCCTGCAGACGGTCAGCAAGCAGCTGACCGCCTTCACCGCGGATGCCAATTCGCACTCGTATTCGCAGGCGCCGCTGGCCGGCGATTCGACCTTGCGCAATATCCAGATGCAGATACGCGACACCATGAACACGCCGCAGCCGCCGCTGGCCGGCAGCAACGGCGCGCCGCTGACGATGATGGCGCAGATCGGCGTGACCTTCCAGGCCGACGGCACCATGGCGGTCGATTCGACCAAATTGACGGCGGCCCTGAATAGCAACCTGAGCGGCGTGCAAAATCTGTTCTCCAGCGCCAGCGGCAAGACCGGCGTCGGTTCCACCATGTCGACCCTGCTGACCAGCTTCACCGCCAGCAACGGGCCGCTGAAGACAGCGACCAACGGCTTGAACAGTTCTCTCAAGACGCTGGCGGCGCAGATGACCAGCACGCAATCCGTGATCAGCACCACGATTGCGCGCTACACCAAGCAGTTCACCGATCTCGATAGCCTGGTCGCCAGCATGAACCAGACCGCTAATTATCTGACCCAGCAATTTGCGGCCATCGACGGCAGTTCCAAGTAAGGCAAGCCAAACATGTACACATCCTCTGCCACCATCCCGGCTGCCAGCCCTGGCGCCCGCGCCTACGCCCGCGTCGGCATCGAAAGCGCCGTCATGAGCGCCACGCCGCAGCAATTGCTGACGATGCTGTTCGACGGCGCCAAGGCCGCCATCGGCATGGCGCGCCATCATATGGCGCAACGCGATATCGTCGCCAAGGGTAATGCCATTTCGAAGGCGATCAGCATCATCGACAGCGGCCTCAAGGCCAGCCTGGATGCCGAAGCGGGCGGCAGCGCCGGCGCCGAACTGGCGGCCAATCTGTCGGCGCTGTATGACTATATCAATCAGCGCCTGCTGTTCGCCAACCTGCATAACGATCCTGCCATGCTGGATGAAGCCGAGCGCCTGCTGGAAAATATCGCCTCGGCATGGCGCGAAATCAACGGCGTGCAGAAGGTGACGGAGAATGCCGGTTTTGCTGCCGCCGAATTCGCTGCGAGGAGCTGACATGACGCCGCAACATGAAGTAATGGATTGCTACGAGCAGATTGCGCCCTTGACCGGCCGCATGCTGGTGCTGGCGCGTGCCGGCGACTGGGACGGGCTGGTGACGCTCGGGCATGAATTCCGCGCCTGCGTCGAGCGCCTGAAAGGCCTGGAGTTGCCGGTGCCGCTGGAGCCGTCGCAACTGCTGCGCAAGCATGATCTGCTGAACCGGATCCTGGCCGACGATGCGGAAATCCGCGACCTGGCCACGCCGGAGCTGGCGCAGCTAAGCAGCCTGCTGGGCAATATGCACAGGCAGCAGCATCTCAACCATGCTTACGGCCAGTAGTCCAGGCTTGCGGCAATGAGCGGCGGCACGCCTTTGATTGACAAGCTGCTGTCGACGCCCGCGCTGCAGCGCTCCGACCTGGTGCCCTTGAAGGGCCAGTTGGGGATCTTGCAGCCGGATGTCATTACCGATGTCGAGGCGGTGGCGAACGATACCCGGTTGCCTTCACGCGCTGCAATCGAACGCCAGCTCGGCGTCGATCCCGGCCTGGGGACGCCGGCATCCGCACTACGGCCGGCGGCCGGCACGGCTGATGGGGCGAGCCTGAGCGCCACGGCGCGTCTGATCAGTACAATCCTGGGGACGGCGCCTGCCGCAACGGAAGCCGTGCGCGGCGCGGCGCCATTGTGGCAGGCCGCAACTGCCCCGGATAGCGCACAATTAGCAGCCGCGCTGGCGCGCAATGTCGCCGGCAGCGGCTTGTTTTATGAGTCGCACCTGCTGCAATTTTTTACTGGTCAGCGCACATTAGTGCAGTTACGCAAGGAGCGGCAGGCGGCTCTGCGGGATTCTTCCTTGAGCGATGACGCCGCTGTCTCGGCAACTGCAAATGCACGGACCGGGGCTGGCCTCGCCGCTGCGGCGGCCGCGACTCCGGCAGATGCTATCCCTTTGCTGCGCCAGCAACTCGAACTGTTGGCCTTATCGCAATTTCGCTGGAGCGGTGAAGCTTGGCCGGGCGCCGGCATGGAATGGGAAATCACCGAGCGCGGACAGCGCCGGCAGGATAGAGGCGAGGGCGGCGCCGAAGAAGCGCAGTGCAGCTGGAGCACCAGCCTGAGCATGAGCTTGCCGCGGCTCGGCGATATTGTGCTGCACTTGCGTGTCCTGGACGGAAATTGGGAGCTTGAGCTGGCGGCAGCCGCCGCGCCTGCGTTGTCATCCATGCAGGCTGCCAGCGCGCAGCTGCAACAGCGGTTTGCCGCTGCTGGCTTGCCGTTGCGCGCGTTGAAAGTGGTGCAATTGCCACAATCGGAAACAAAAAACGATTCCTAGAAAATAACTGGAACAGAATTAAATAATTGTATTAGAGTAATATTCAATTATTGCCTGTGGGATGCATTAATTATGGTAAAGACAGCTGTATATCGCCACGGGACACAAGCCGGACAACGCCATCATGAAAAATGAAGATGCACGACGCCAAGCTGCGGTAGCGCTAACACGATTGCCTCCGCAGCAAGCGCCGGTGGTCATGGCCCAGGGCTACGGGATGGCAGCGGAGGCGGTCATGCAGCGGGCGCGCGAACATGGTTTGTTTGTACACACTGCGCCCGGCCTGACGGATCTGTTGATGCATGTCGATCTCGATCAGCATATTCCGCCACAGCTTTACCAGGCGGTGGCCGAAGTGCTGGCATGGGTCCATGGATTGGAGCAGGATGCGGCCTTGCCGCGGTCCAGGTGAATATTACTAAACTGACTATTGGTAATGCGTTTTAATTAACATATTTTTGTACGGCAATAAAATGTGTGCATTTTGTAGATATAGTTGCCGTCCCGTATTGTGCGGACTGGATCGCGGATCGATAATGCACAGCCCAGCTGGCGAATTTGGATAGTACAAAGAATCATGGATATGAAAGCAGCATCACCGATTCGGGTATTGATCGCTGATGATCATCGCATTGTCAGGCGCGGGCTGCTGCATATCCTGAATGCCAGTCCGGGCATCACCGTCGTCGGCGAGGCCAGCGATTACAGCGGCATTACCGATATCCTGAGAGAACAGCCTTGCGACGTCCTGCTGCTGGATATTTCCATGCCAGGCAAGGATGGCATAGAAATCCTGCATTTGCTGAAGAAGCGCGAACCCATGTTGCGCATCATGGTGCTGAGCAGCCACGGTCCGGAACAGTATGCGGTACGCGCCTTGAAGGCCGGCGCCGCGTCTTATCTGACCAAGGACGGCGCACCCGATGAACTGGTGGAGGCGGTGCGGGTAGTGGCGCGCGGCCGCAAGTACATCAGCAAGGGCCTGGCGGAATCGCTGGCCAACCATGTCATCGAAGAAGACGACCTGATGCCGCATGAACAATTGTCCAACCGGGAATTCCAGACCGTGCGCATGATCGCCTCCGGCCAGACTCGCACCGAGATTGCCAAGAATCTTTCCATCAGCCCCAAGACAGTCAGCGTTTACCGCTCCCGCGTATTCGAAAAAATGGGCGTGCGCACCAATGCCGAACTGACGCACTATGCGATCAAGCATGGTTTGCTGGAATAGGCTGCGAAAAAAATCCGGCGCGGCGCTTGTGAGCAACATTGCAATGTCTCCAAGCGTTGAAGAGAAGCCTGTTTCTTGTCTTTTTTGCGCCATCGATAAGCAACGTTCCTGTTTATATTGAGCCACCAAAGTGCTGCGCAAGGCCGGCCGGCTTCTGCCGTCGCATCTGCCTGCGCATTTCAATTTATCAAGGATTACGCTCATGACACCTGCTCAAACGCCGACTCAGGTACGCCGTACCGTTGCCCACAGCGACGTTGCCGGTCGCGAATTTCTGACCTTTACCCTAGGTAAGGAAGAATACGGCATCGACATTCTCAAGGTGCAGGAGCTGCGCGGCTACGACAATGTCACGCAAATCGCCAACGCGCCCGATTTCCTCAAGGGGGTGGTCAACCTGCGCGGCGTCATCACACCGATCATCGACATGCGCATCAAGTTCAATCTGGATGCATCCGTCTACGACCAGTTCACGGTAGTGATCATCCTCCATCTTGGCCAGCGTACTCTGGGGATGGTGGTCGACGGCGTGTCCGACGTGATCACCCTCTCCAGCGAACAGATCAAGCCAGCGCCGGCAATGGGCACGGTGGTCAATACCGACTACCTGATCGGCCTCGGCACGCTGGCCGACCGTATGCTGATTTTGCTGGATATCGATAAGCTGATGTCGAGCGATGAGATCGGCCTGATCGACAAGCTCGCCGCCTGAGGCTGAACTGCACAAAGGGGAGGGGACATGAGATTTGCGGATACAAGAATAGGCGTGCGGCTGGCAGTCGGCTTTACCTGCATTTTGCTGCTGGTGGTGCTGATCACTGGCATCGGCATCTGGCGTCTGCAGCAGACCGGCGCCGCAGTCGACAACATGGTGTCGCAGCTGCTGCAGCGGGAACGGCTGGCAGTCCAGTGGGAAGATGTGGTGGCGACCAATGCCGTGCGCACCATGGCGATGGTGCGCAGCGATGACAGCCGCACGCAGCAATATTTTCAGGCCGAGATGAGCGCGAATTCGGAGCGCGCCTCCGAGCTGCAGACCAAGCTGCATGGCCTGTCGAACGACAAGGGCCGCCAGGCCTTGGCGGAAATTGCCGCCGCCCGCGCTGCCTATACCGAACTGCGGGAAACGGTGCTGACCACGCGTCAGTACGGTACGGCCGAGGCAGCCGCCGCCATGATCGACCAGCAGCTCGATCCGGCGCGCAAGGAATACATGGACAAGCTGCAGAAATTCGTTGATATCCAGCGCCAGGCGATCGATCAGGCAGCGCTGGATATCGCTGCCAACTACCGTTCCGGCCGCTTGCTGCTGACCGTATTCGGCGCTCTGGCGATATTGCTGGGCGCGCTGTTCGCCTGGCGCCTGACCAGCGGCATCGTCAAGCCACTTCATGCGGCAGTCGCCGTGGCGCACCGCGTGGCGCAGGGCGACCTGACTTCCGATATCGAGGTTGGAAGCAAGGATGAAACCGGCCAGCTGATGCAGGGTATCCGGGAAATGAACCTGTCCTTGCAGGACACGGTCAGCCGGGTACGCAGCGGCACCGACAATATCGTTACCGCCTCGCGCCAGATCGCTGCCGGCAATCTCGACTTATCCAGCCGTACCGAAGAACAGGCGGCCAGCCTGCAGCAGACGGCAGCGTCGATGGAACAATTGACCTCGACCGTCAGGCAGAATGCCGACCATGCGCGCCAGGCCAACCAGCTGGCAGAGAATGCCGCCAGCGTGGCGGCCGGCGGCGGCCAGATGGTGTCTGACGTAGTGGCCACCATGGGGCTGATCAAGGATAGCTCGCACAAGATCGCCGACATCATCGGCGTGATCGACGGCATTGCGTTCCAGACCAATATCCTGGCCTTGAATGCGGCAGTGGAAGCCGCCCGCGCCGGTGAACAGGGCCGCGGTTTTGCCGTGGTGGCGGCCGAAGTGCGCAACCTGGCGCAGCGTTCCGCGCTTGCCGCCAAAGACATCAAGGTCCTGATCGGCGCCTCGGTAGACAAGGTCGATGCGGGCAGCAGACAGGTCGATGCTGCAGGCAAGACCATGAGCGAAATCGTCAGCTCGATCCGCCGTGTGGTCGATATCATGGCCGATATCGCCGCCGCCAGCGAGCAGCAGAGCAGCGGCATTGAGCAAGTCAACCAGGCGGTCGGGCAGATGGATCATGTTACCCAGCAAAACGCCGCCTTGGTGGAGCAAGCCGCCGCTGCCGCGCACAGCTTGCAGGAACAGGCGGCAGAGTTGCTGCAAGCGGTCAGTATCTTCCGTCTGGCGGAAAAGCGCTATTCCGGCAGGCCGGCGGCGCTGCACCAGCCTGCGGCTGAAATAATCGGCGAAAAGCCGCTGCTGACCTGCACAAATTGACAGGTGGGCGAGAGCTGCGATGCGGGATAATAGCAAACAGGCTCGGGCCGCGCCAATGGTGATACGATTGCCATCGGCCGGCGTCGAGTGTTGTGGCGGCAAGCCCTGTCACGCTTTCCAATAGATTGTATGCCCATCGTAATGCAAAGATTTACCTCTGCCTGGCGTTTCTTGCTGGCTGCTTCAAAAACGGAAAACATTTTCTGCGGATCGCGCTTCATGCGCCTGGTGTTTGCGATCGTTCTGACCGCCATCCTGCTGATCGGTTACGTCTGGCTGTATGCGGGTTATCAGATCGGCTCCGACTACGATCGCGACGTCAAGACCATCCAGCTCAGCCAGACCATCATGGTGCACGATTTCACCCAGCGCGTGGTGCGCTCCATCGATGAGCGCGACCGCCTGCTCAAGCTGCTGCGTGAAGATTACCAGCTCAATGGCGGCAAGCTCGACCTGCAGCGCTACAGCAAGATATTCGGCAGCTTGTACACGCAGCTGAATATCGTGGACCAGAACGGCCGGCTGCTGGCCTCGACCCGCCAGATCAATGCCGCCAACCTGGACTGGAGCGGCAATGAACTGTATCTCGCCCACCGCAGCCATCTCGACGATTCGCTGCAGATTGCGCGTCCGCGCAAGTTGCCGGATAGCGACCAGTGGCTGATGTACATGGCGCGCCGCATTTTTTCGGTAAACGGCGATTTCGCCGGCATGATAGAACTCGAATTTGCAGTAGACCGCATGCCAGCCTTGTATGCCGATGTCGACAGCATTAGCGCCGACGACGGACTGACGGTGGACAATAACGGCATCGCTACCGAAAGCCAGCTGCCCGGCGAACGCATGATCCTGCGCCGGATTGACGAAACCGTGATGACGCTGGACGATGGCGAACTGAACAAGAACAAGCTGTTCAGCGGACAGAAAAATCCAGATGATCCGCATTCCTGGGTCTCGCGCAAGCTGGAGCCTTATCCATTGCTGTTATCGGTAAAGCTGCCCGATCCGGAGCCGTTGCCGGTGCAGGAAAGTCCCAAGCTGATGGGTTACATGATGTACGCCAGCGTGCCGACGCTGCTGATCCTGCTGCTGATCAGCCTGGCCTACCGCACCATCAAGCGCCAGTACGAAGTGGTGCGCAAGTATGACGCCCTGCGGCGCCGCGCCAGCGACTCGAATAAGCGCAAATCGCGCTTCCTGGCGACCGTGGTGCATGAACTGCGGACTCCCTTGAGCGGGGTGCATGGCTATTCGGAACTGGTGCGCGACACCAGCAGCGATCCCCAGAGCCGGGAATTCGGCGACCTGATTCATCAAAGCGCGATTTACCTGCACGGCTTGCTGAACACGCTGTTTGACCTGGCCCGGATTGAAGCCGGGCGGGTCGTGATTTTCCACGAGAACATCGACACGCTCGCCTATTTCGAATACATCGGTTCCATGCACAAGATCAACGCCGACCGCAAGGGCCTGCGCTTCCAGATGCGGCTGGCGCCGGATTTGCCGGCCAACTTTCTGTGCGACCGGGTACGGTTGTCGCAGATTCTCAACAATATGCTGGATAACGCTGTCAAGTTCACCGTTACCGGCGCGGTCACGATCGAGGTCACCACGGTCAGGGACAAGCTCAAGATCCGGGTGCTCGACAGCGGCCCGGGTATATCGAAAAGCGAGCTGAAACACTTGTTCGAATATTTCTATCAGTCTGAATCGGTGCGCGCCGGACGCGGGCGCGGCCTCGGCCTGGGTTTGTCGCTGGCCAAGGAATTCACCGACCTGATACGAGGCACCATCCGCATCGATTCAGAGGTGGGAGTCGGCACTGTTGTCAATCTGAGCATCCCCCTGAATGTGCGCTAGACGCCTGGCTGCGCGGGCGGTTCCGGGGTTTGCTACACTGAACGCCGGCAACGCCGCGTGGTTGCAGGCGTCAATAAATGCTGGTGCGAGGGCGGGGTACCTGCTTCTTGCTTAAGAGGTGGCGATGCGTTCTTCAGTGATTCTTGTGGTCGAAGACCATCCTATCAATCGCCGCATGCTGCAGGCGCAACTGGCGGCGGAAGGATGGCAAAGCGAACTGGTGGCCACCGGCGGCGAGGCCCTGTCGTGGTTGCTGCATGGGAGGCCGGCTGCGGTCATTACCGACTATGTGCTGGAGGACATGACCGGCGTTGAGCTGCTGCAGCGGGTGCGGCGCCGCGAAGCCGATATGCCGGGGTTGCCGCCGATTCCGGTGATCTTGTATAGCGGTATGTCGCTGGACTATCTGCAGAACGAGTCGCGCGGGCTGGATTGCAGCGCGATCCTGACCAAGCCCATCAGCCGCGCCCAATTGCAGCAGACGTTGGCGCCCTTGCTGGCGCAGCCGCAGCCGGCGGCAGCGATCTCGCCGGGCATCGCCGACGATCTGCTGACCGAGCTGCTGCAGTTCGGCTGTCAGCAGCTCAACCGTCTCAAGCATAGTATCAAGCACCGGCAGTGGGCTGAAACAGCCAGCATCGCCCATGGTTTGCGTGGCGCTGCCGCAGTGTTGCGGCAGACCGAAATTTCACAGTCTGCCGCGGAAATCGAGAAGCTGTCGCGCAATCACGCTCTGGAGGCGCTGGACCAGGCCTGTACGCAGCTGCAGCGCGCGCTGGAACGGCTGGCGCTGCAACTCAAGGTGTTTCCTTCAATGCCGCCGGCAGCCGGACTGCCGCGCTAAGCCCGTTTTCCATTCGTTTCTTTTCCTCCCTTAGCCCATTGTTATTGCGGCGCTTTCGCTGCGCCCGCGCGTCGTGGCGCGAATGTAGGAATCATTCCTACATCGATTCAGACAAATATTTCGCAGATATCGGGAATGTTACGGACTTTTTTCCGAAAGGAAATATTTCATAATTGCCTAGAAGCAGCGAAATTAGACAAAAAACTAAAAGATTGCTCACAACTTGCCGTAAACATTCATAAGCAGCTTTAGTCTGGGGGAAAGCATGGACAGTAATGGATTTGTAAATGAAATAAGCGAAGTCAACCTCTCTTATCTGCTGTTGGCACAGCGTCTGCTGCGCGAGGACAAGGCAACTGCCATGTTCCGCATGGGATTGAGCCGCGAGCTGGCCGAACTGCTGGGCAATCTCTCTTTGTCGCAAGTGGTGAAGCTGGCGGCATCGAGCTTGCTGCTGTGCCGTTTCCGGTTCGACGATCATGCGATTCTTTCGTCGCTGACGCACAGCGACAAGGACCATGCGCTGCAACAGGCGCATGCCTCGATCCTGCTGGCAGGGCAACCGCTGGAAGGAATCCGCTGATCATGGCCACCAATAAAAGCGTGATCCAGGAAGCGCAGGAAATCCAGCTGGCGATCGATCTCATCAAGCTCGGCGCGCGGCTGCAGTTCCTGGAAGCGGAAACCTCCCTCAGCCGCGATCGCCTGATCAAGCTGTACAAGGAAATCAAGGGGATCTCACCGCCCAAGGGCTTGCTGCCGTTCTCCACCGACTGGTTCATGACCTGGCTGTCGAATATCCATTCGTCGATGTTCTACAACATCTATCGTTTCATGCTGGCCCATGGCGACGGCAAGCAGATCGTCGCCGTGGTGAAAAGCTACCGGCTGTACCTGGAGCAGGTCGAACGGCAAGGCGGCCAGCCGGTGCTGGACTTCACCCGTGCCTGGACCCTGACCCGCTTCTTCGACAGCGGCATGCTGCAACTCAGCAGTTGCAGCCGCTGCGGCGGCCGCTTTGTGGCCCATGCGCATGACTTGCAGCATGGCTTTGTCTGCGTCCTGTGCCGGCCACCGTCGCGCGCCGGCAAGACGCGCAAGCTGCATGCTCCGCTGCCGGCGCCGGCAGCACACAGCGATCCGTCCCATGGCTACAGGCTGCCGCCGCCGCGGCCTGTCGTCACAACGAAAGGCCACGCCGTCTGATTCAGGCAGGCAGCAGGGGCATGGCCGCATCGGGTTTAATTCAAGGGGAATCAATAGTGTTAGTTTTTGTTGGCTATATCGTCGTTATCGTTTCTGTGTTTGGCGGTTATGCCATGCTGGGCGGCCATCTCGGCGTACTATTCCAGCCGGTCGAGCTGCTGATGATCGGCGGCGCCGGGGTGGGCGCCTTCGTGGTCGGCAACGACGGCAAAGCCATCATGGCGACGCTGAGGGAATTGCCGAAACTGCTGCGCAGCTCGAAGCACAACAAGGCCTTGTACATGGAGCTGATGGCCCTGCTGTACGTGCTGCTGGCGAAAGCCCGCAAGGACGGCATGCTGGCGCTGGAGGCCGACATCGACGATCCCGCCAACAGTCCTATCTTCGTGCAGTATCCGCTGGTGCAGCATGACCCGCGCGTGATTGAATTCCTGACCGACTACCTGCGCCTGATCGTCAGCGGCAACATGGATGCGTTTGAAATCGAATCGCTGATGGATCATGAAATAGAAACCTACAAGCACGAGGCCGAGGTGCCGGCGCACAGCCTGGCCAAAGTGGGCGATGCCTTGCCGGCATTCGGCATCGTGGCGGCGGTGATGGGGGTGGTGCACGCGCTGGCTTCGGCCAATCTGCCGCCGTCGGAAATGGGGGAGCTGATCGCTCACGCCATGGTCGGCACTTTCCTCGGCATCTTGCTGGCGTATGGCTTTGTCTCGCCGCTGGCGACCCTGATCGAGCATCAGGTGGCAGAGTCGGTCAAGGTATATCAATGCATGAAAGTGACCCTGCTGGCCAACCTGAACGGTTATGCGCCGCAGCTGGCGGTGGAATTCGGACGCAAGGTGCTGTACTCGACCGAACGTCCCTCGTTCACGGAGCTGGATGACCATGTGCGCCAAGTCAAGAGCCGCTGATCTGTGCCGGCTGGCGCTGGAGAGCGCATGAGCAAGGTCAATAAACAGCGCATCATCGTCAAGCGGGTCACGGCCGGCAAGCATCAGGCGCACGGCGGCAGCTGGAAGATCGCCTACGCCGATTTCATGACGGCGATGATGGCGTTCTTCCTGGTGATGTGGCTGCTGTCGATCTCTTCGCCTAAGCAGCGCGAGGGGATAGCCGAGTATTTCAAGATGCCGCTCAAGGTCGCCATCAGCGGCGGTGAAAAAAGCAGCACCAGCAGCAGCGTGATTCCCGGCGGCGGTACCGATTTCACGCAGGTCGACGGCGACGACAAGCGTAGCAACCCCGATAAGGCAGATACCGAAAAGTTGCGTGTGCTGAAGCGCAAGCTGGAACAGCTGATCGACACCAATCCGGTGCTCAAGCAGTTCCGGCCGCAGCTGCTGATCGATATTACCAGCGAGGGCTTGCGGATCCAGATCGTGGATAGCCGCAACCGTCCCATGTTCGATCTCTCCAGCGCCAAGGTGCAGCCTTACATGAGCGTGATCCTGCATGAAATCGGCCCGGTGCTGAACGAACTGCCGAACAAGATCACGCTGGCCGGGCACACCGACGCCACGCCTTATGTGCAGGCGTCCAGGTCTTACAGCAACTGGGAACTGTCGGCCGACCGCGCCAATGCTTCGCGCCGCGAGCTGATCGCCGGCGGCATGGAAGAACCAAAGGTGCTGCGCGTGATGGGGGTGGCATCGACCATGGACCTGAACAAGGCCGATCCGCTGGATCCGGTCAACCGGCGCATCAGCATCGTCGTCCTGAATCGGCGTGCGCAGGACCGCATCGAGCAGGAGAACGCCAGCGGCAGCAGCGCCGGCGTCAAGATCGACGCGCAGCAAGACAGCGCCAGCCAGTTGCGGGACGGCGCCTCGAAATCCGGGCAGCCGGCACATCCCTGAACACGGTGACCTGAGATGACAACGAAAACAATACTCGTGGTGGACGATTCGGCGGTAATGCGCAAATTGCTGTCTTCGATTCTGCTTGAGCAAGCCTACGAGGTTGTGCTGGCGGCGGATGGCGAGGCAGCTTTGCAACAGGCCAGATCGGCCGCCGTCGACCTGGTGCTGACCGATTGGAACATGCCGGCCATGGGCGGCGGCCAGCTGATCCGGCAATTGCGGCGGCTGACCGGCTACGCGGAGACGCCGATGCTGGTGCTGACCACCGAAGCGCGCGAGTCCGAAAAGGCCGATGCGCGCCAGTCGGGGGCCAGCGGCTGGCTGCGCAAGCCGGTAGAGTCCGCCACTTTGCTGGAAGTGGTGGCCAGCTTGCTGGAACAGTAGTCCGTCAGATAGATAGCGCAGCGAGGAGATCAGAAAGATTATGGACATCACCGAGTTTTACCAAACCTTCTTTGAAGAAGCAGACGAATTGCTGGCCGAAATGGAGCAATTGCTGCTGGGCCTGGATATCGACGCGCCGGACAACGAACATCTGAATGCGATCTTCCGTGCCGCCCATTCGATCAAAGGCGGCGCCGCCACTTTCGGCTTTGCCGCATTGACCGACACCACCCATCTTCTGGAAAATTTACTGGACCGTGCCCGGCATCGAGAAATTCGGCTGCGCAAGGAAATGATCGATGCATTTTTGGAAACCAAAGACGTGCTACAAGAACAGTTGAGTGCTTATCGGGCAGGCGACGAGCCGGATCCCGAAATGGTCGCGCGCATTTGCGCGGTGTTGCAACAGCTGGCGCAGGAAGAAAATGCCAGCCAGCCAGGCGCCGGCGCGCCTGCTGCGGCGCCGCTGCCGGCAGCAAGCGTCGCTCCTGCGGTGCCGTTGCCTGCTTCAGACACGCCGCAATTGCGCGTGCGTTTTTCCAAGGTCTCGGAAAGCGATCGCAAGCTGTTGAGTGTGGAACTGGAGAACCTGGGGGAGGTCGTGGCGCAGACGCATACTGACGACAGCCTGACGCTGTGGCTGGAAACGTCGTGCCAGCCGGATGACATTATCGCGGTGTGCTGCTTCGTGATCGATCTCGACCAGATCGATATCGTTCAGGAAGCCAAGGCAGTTGCCGCGCCGCTTGCCGCTATGGAAACGCTGCAACCGTTGCCGGCGGTGGCCACGGTGACGCCGATTACGGCCGCGCCTTCGACCGCCAAGGCAGCGGCTGCCGCGGTGGCGCCGGCGGCAGCCAAGGAGTCCAGTTCGATTCGCGTCGACGTCGAAAAGGTCGACCAGATCATCAACCTGGTCGGCGAGCTGGTGATCACGCAGTCGATGCTGGCGCAAACCGCGGCGACGTTGGATCCGGTGCTGCACGAGCGTCTGCTGAACGGCATGGGACAGCTGGAACGCAACGCCCGCGACCTGCAAGAATCGGTGATGTCGATCCGCATGATGCAGATGGATTACGTGTTCAGCCGTTTTCCCCGGCTGGTGCGCGATCTCACCGACAAGCTCGGCAAGCAGGTGCAGCTGGTGACTTTTGGCAAGGCCACCGAACTGGACAAGAGCCTGATCGAACGCATCATCGATCCCTTGACGCACCTGGTGCGCAACAGTTTGGACCACGGCATTGAAAAGCCGGAGCGGCGGCTTGCCGCCGGCAAGGATGCGGTCGGCCAGCTGCTGTTGTCGGCCCAGCATCAGGGCGGAAATATCGTGATTGAAGTCAGCGACGATGGCGCTGGCCTGGATCGCGAAAGAATCCTGGCCAAGGCGATCCAGCAGGGCATGCCCGCCAGCGAGGCGATGAGCGACGATGAAGTGTGGCAGCTGATCTTTGCGCCCGGATTTTCCACGGCGGAGAAAATTACCGACGTCTCCGGTCGCGGCGTCGGCATGGATGTGGTCAAGCGCAACATCCAGGAAATGGGCGGCCATGTCGAAATCGCCTCGCGCCAGGGTAATGGCACGACCACCAGGATCGTGTTGCCGCTGACGCTGGCGATCCTGGACGGCATGTCGGTCAAGGTCGGCCATGAAGTCTATATCTTGCCGCTGAACTACGTCATCGAATCCTTGCAGCCGCGCGCCGAAGATATTCATGCGGTCAGCAATGAAGAACAGGTTTTGCATGTGCGCGGCGAATACCTGCCTTTGACCGAATTGCACCGGGTATTCGAGGTGGCCGATGCCCGCACCGATCCGACCCAAGGCATCGTGGTGATACTGCACGGCGAGGGCAAGCGCTTCGCATTACTGGTGGACCAGCTGGTTGGCCAGCATCAGGTGGTGGTGAAAAACCTGGAAACCAATTACCGCAAAGTACCCGGTATTTCGGCCGCCACCATTCTCGGCGACGGCAGCGTGGCCCTGATCGTCGACGTCGCCGCATTGCAGCGCGCGAACCGGGAGAAAGCGCCGCTGCTGGCGGCGGCATAGAACATCATGGAAAAAAAGGAAAGAGTGAAATGGTGAACGACCACAACAGGCTTGGCAGCGGCCAGGACGATCCGGAAGGGCAGAAATTTCTCGTGTTCACGCTGGGCAGCGAAGAATACGGCATTGATATCTTGAAGGTGCAAGAGATCCGCGACTATGAAGCAGTCACCCGGATTGCGCATGCGCCTGCATTTATCAAGGGCGTGACCAATTTGCGCGGCATCATCGTGCCTATTGTCGACCTGCGCATCAAATTCCGCCTTGAAAATATCCAGTACAACCAGCAGAGCGTGGTGATCATCTTGAATGTCGCTCAGCGCGTGGTCGGGATCCTGGTGGACGGCGTATCGGATGTGCTCACCCTGAGCCGCGATGAGATCAAGCCTGCGCCCGAATTCGGGGCAAATTTGTCGGCCGAGTATTTGAGCGGCCTGGGAACGGTGGAACAGCGCATGCTGATCCTGATCGACATAGAGAAACTCATGTGCAGCCCAGACATGGCCTTGTTCGAGGTCGCCGAGGCTGCCTGAAATCGCCGCCACAACTACAGGAATGCAATGATGAAACTGGATGACCGCCAATGGCAAAAACTGCAGCCTTTGCTGATAGGAAAGCAAGGGGATCCCGGCGCCAAGGGACGGGATAACCGTTTGTTTATCGACGCCGTGCTTTGGATCATCAGCAACAGGTCGATATGGCGCAGCCTGCCGGCCGAGTTCGGCAAATGGAACACGACTTACATGCGCTTCCGGCGCTGGAACGAGTGCGACATCTGGCGTCAGCTGGAACAGGAAATGTTTGACGACCTGACGCTGAAAGCAATGTTCCATGACATCGTTGTTTACGGCGACCAGCAAACCGGGCGCATCAGGCAACGGCTGACGCGGCGCGCAAACAAGCAGGTTTATCAGAGCGCATTGGGCAAGACTGACAGCAAGCGCAAGGGCTCGTCCGGGGTCGATGAATCGACCTCGCACTGGGTTGGATTGGTCATGCGCGGCGTCGCTGCGTAATAGTTGTGCATCATCTGGTTATCGGCTGAAATTTGCAGGAGAAGCTCGCAACAAACTCGTTATTTGCGTTCAAGAAAGTCTGGCGACGTCCGTTAATACAGTAAACGGATGGCCTGCCGGGCCAATGATAGAAGCAAATATTCTGAGGGTGTTATGAACAAGGAACTGTCTGCCAGATATTCGTTGTCGATGATCGCGATGGCCGTGTCGGTCATGATTTCCGGGTGTGGCGGCGGTGGCGGTGGCAGCGCCAACCCTGGTCCGACGTCTCCCGCTGTACCGACCACGCCGCCGCCTGTTACCTCTCCACCTGACAGCGGCAGCGGGAATGCCATCACACCGCCGCCGGTTGTCACGCCACCACCCCCGCCGCCGCCAGCCATGCTGAATGTACTTGATCCCAGCAACGTCGCTGCCGCTCGTGCCAATGGAATGACCGGCGCGGGTGTTACCGTGGGCGTGGTCGATACCGACTTCGATGTCGGCAATAGCCAGGTGGCAGGGCGCATCAGCAAGACGGTTTACGCCAGCAGTGGCGCTAACGGCAATATGCACGGTACCGAAGTCGTCGAAGCCTTGGCCGGACGCTCCGCGGGAGTGGCTTCCGGGGCTTTCATATTGGCGGCCGCGGCCGGGACAACGGGCAACAATGTGCTGCTCAACAGCCAGATGTATCAAGACATGTTTGCCAAGGGCGTGCGGATTTTCAACCAGTCCAGCGGTATCAGCAGCAGCGACGCTACCGTCGGCCAGGCGCTGGCTTTGCATGCCATGTACCAGCCGCTGGTGGCGCAGCGTGGCTTGTTCATCTGGTCGACCGGCAACGAAGGCGGAGCACAACCCAACCTGAACGCCAGCTTGCCTAAGCTTTTCTCTGACTTGGAAAGCGGCTGGCTGGCCGTGACGGCCGTCAATGCCGCCGGCGGCAGCAACGGCTACAGCAGCAGCGACAAGGTGCCCGGCATGATTTCCAGCTACGCCAACCGCTGCGGTGTCGCCGCCAACTGGTGCCTGGCGGCGCCGGGCGATTTCATTTCCAGCAGCAGCGGCGGCCGC
>NZ_DATMRB010000097.1:0-29835 GCF_035566555.1 Collimonas sp. | reverse complement strand
GCGACGCCCAGTTGCTCAGCGACGATTTTTTTAACGCGTTGTTCGATATCGGACATGTGATGCCTCCATTAGGTTACAGAAAGTGCGCGCATTTTAGCAGGTTTGCGCATTGAAAATTTACTTTCGACATTAGTCTTTAATTTTTAGCAAAACCATGTCAAAAGCTTCTAAATAGATACTACTTACATCTAACCCTGAATCAGGCCGGGCTCCGGCATGACGCAAGGCACCGGCCAGAAGCCGGATTTAGCTCATGTACATGCCGCCATTCACGTGCAGGGTAGTGCCCGTGATGTAGCCCGCTTGCGGCGATGCCAGGAAAGCCACGGCGGCGGCGATGTCCTCTGCGGCGCCCAGGCGCCCCAGCGGGATCTGCTGCAGCAGGGCAGCGGTTTGCTGCTCGCCCAGCTCCTTGGTCATGTCGGTATCGATAAAGCCCGGCGCAACGCAATTCACAGTAATGTTGCGGCTGCCGATCTCGCGCGCCAGCGCACGGCTCATGCCGGCGACGCCAGCCTTGGCCGCAGCATAGTTCATCTGGCCTGGATTGCCGGCCGAACCGACCACCGAGGTGATATTGATGATGCGGCCATGCTTGGCCTTTATCATGCCACGCAAGACGGCGCGCGACAAACGGCCGACCGCGGTCAGGTTGGTGGCGATTACGGCATCCCACTCCTCGTCCTTCATGCGCATCGCCAGTTGATCCTGGGTAATACCTGCATTATTGACAAGAATCGACAAGCCGCCGAATTCTTTCTGGGTCAACTCTACCGCAGCGGCGCAGCCGGCGACATCGTTAACGTTGAGCATGATGCCGCGGCCGTTGCCGGCATGAGCGGCTTGCATGTATTCCGTAATGGCGGCAGCGCCGGCTTCCGAAGTCGCCGTGCCGATCACCTTGGCGCCACGCTTGAGCAGTGCCAGCGCGATGGCGCGGCCGATGCCGCGCGAAGCGCCGGTCACCAGGGCGACCTGGCCTGCCAGGTCTTGTACGTCTGTATTTGGTAAAGTCACTTGAATGTCTCCAACATTTTATCCAGCGACGCCTGGTCGACGATGACATCGCCGATCAGACTGTCGTTAATCCGCTTGGTCAAGCCAGCAAGAACCTTGCCCGGACCGCACTCAATCACATGCGTGACGCCTTCGGCAGCAATCTTCTGCACCGTTTCCACCCAGCGCACCGGGCTTGCAGCCTGGCGCACCAGCGCATCCTTGATGGCTTGCGGATCGCTGACGATGGCGACATCGACATTGTTGATCAAGGCGATCTGCGGCGCCGAAAAGACCAGATCTTGCATGTATTCGCGCAAACGGTCCGAAGCCGGCTTCAACAGCGAGGAATGAAATGGGGCCGAAACCGGCAATGGCAAGGCGCGTTTTGCACCTTTTTCTTTCGCGATGACGCAGGCGCGCTCGATTGCACCTTTATGGCCGGCGATCACTACCTGCGCCGGCGCATTGAAGTTCACCGCCTCGACCACTTCGCCCTGCGCCGCAGCCAGACAGACCGCGCGCACATCGTCGTCTGCCAGACCCAGGATGACGGCCATGCCGCCCTGCCCGACCGGCACCGCCTGCTGCATGGCTTGCGCACGGAAACGCACCAGCGGCACGGCATCCTTGAACGCAATCACGCCGGCAGCCACCAGCGCGGAATACTCGCCCAGGCTATGGCCAGCCACCAGCGCTGGCGCCTTGCCGCCAGCCGCCAGCCAGGCGCGGTAGAAGGCTACCGCAGCGGTCAGCATCACCGGCTGGGTATTGGTGGTCAGGTCCAGCTCTTCCTTCGGCCCCTCGGCAATCAGCTTGCCAAGGTCGAACTGCAGCGCCTCGGAAGCTTCCGCCACCGTGTCTTTCACTACCGGGTTATCGGCAAAGCCGTTCAACATGCCAACGGCCTGCGAACCCTGGCCCGGGAAAACGAATGCGAATTTATTCATGCCTTACCTGTGGATATCAAATTTATCAAATACGCGCCGGCGTAGCGCAGCGCGCTGGCAGCAAGCTGCCATATTGAAGCCAATGTGCAGAATGCGTTTTACATGCGCGCTAAAATTGCGCCCCAGGTAAAGCCGCCGCCGACACCTTCCATCATGACGTTCTGGCCAGGCTTGACGCGGCCGTCCCGCACCGCCTTGTCGAGCGCCAGCGGAATCGATGCCGCCGAGGTATTGCCGTGCTGGTCTACCGTCACCACCATGCGTTCGTTATCCAGGCCCAGCTTGCGCGCGGTGCTCTGCATGATGCGGATATTGGCCTGATGCGGAATCAGCCAGTCGATCTCGGAGGCTTGCATGCCGGCGATCTGCAGCGCTTCGTTGGCGACCTTTTCCAGCACCGAAACCGCCAACTTGAATACCGCCTGGCCGTCCATATACAGGAAAGCACTGCCTTCGACCACGCCGGAACTGACCTTGCCCGGCACGCACAGGATATCCTTGTAGCGGCCGTCGGCATGCAGCTTGGTGGCCAGGATGCCAGGTTCGGCCGAAGCCGTCATCACCACGGCGCCGGCGCCGTCGCCGAACAGCACGCAAGTGGTGCGGTCTTCAAAATTCAGGATGCGCGAAAAAACTTCAGTGCCGATCACCAGCACGTTCTTGTGTGCGCCGGACTTGATGAAGGCGTCGGCGATCGACACTGCATAGACGAAACCGCTGCACACCGCCTGCACGTCAAACGCCGCTCCGCCGCTGGTGATGCCGAGCTTTTGCTGGACCACGCAGGCAGTGCTGGGGAAGCCGCCGAAATGATCCGGGGTCGAAGTGGCGACGATGATCAGGTCGATGTCCTCAGCCTGCATGTGCGCCATCTCCAGCGCCTGCTTGGCGGCGGCGACCGCGAGGTCGCTCGACTGCACGTCGGCTTCAGCATAGTGGCGTGCGGCGATGCCGCTGCGCGAAAAAATCCATTCGTGGGATGTCTCTATCCCCTTCTCAGCGAGCTGCGCCGTGAGTTCCTGGTTGCTTACCCGCTTCGGTGGCAAATAGCTGCCGGTGCCGACAATTTTGCTATATTTAGTCATGCTGTCTTTTGTTGAGTTGATTCGGTATTGACGATTTCACCGGAGACCTCACCCGCGCCGGCATCGGCAGCCTTGGGTAGGGCGTCGGCTTGCGGCATCAGCTCCGCAATCGTGGTCGCAATACGAGACAATACATCATATTTGGCTGCGTCGAATGCACGCTGTATGGCCCACTCGTAGCCATAGGCGTCGGCGCCGCCATGGCTCTTGAAAACCAGTCCGCGCAAGCCAAGCAGGCTGGCGCCGTTATAGCGCGAAGGATTGAGGCGGCGCGAGATGGCCTTGATGGCGCCGCGCGCAATCACCGCGCCCAGCATGTTGAGCACGCCGCTCTTGAATTCGGTGGTGAGGACCGTCTTGACGAAACGCCCCAGGCCTTCCGAGGCCTTGAGCGTGACATTGCCGACGAAGCCGTCGCAGACGACGATATCGGTAGTGCCTTCGAAAATATCGTTGCCCTCGACATTGCCGTAGAAATTCAGGATGCCTTTTTCATGATCGGCGCGCAGCAGTTCGGCGGTCTGCTTGACCACTTCATTGCCCTTGATATCTTCCTCGCCGACATTCAGCAGGCCGATGGTCGGCCGCGGCTTGCCTTCCATGGCCGACACCAGGGCCGATCCCATCAAGGCGAACTGGTGCAAGTGCTGCGGTTCGCAATCGACGTTGGCGCCCAGGTCGAGCATATAGGTCGGACCGTCTTTCTGGTTGGGGAGCAGCGTGCAGATCGCCGGGCGGTCGACGCCATGCAAGGTCTTGAGCAGATAGCGGGAAACCGCCATCAGGGCGCCGGTGTTGCCGGCCGAAACGCAGGCCTGCACCTGCTGGTCCTTGACCAGCTGCAGGGCGACGCGCATCGAGGAGTCTTTTTTACGGCGCAAGGCGGTTTCGATGGAGTCGTCCATCGTCACCACTTCGGAGGCATGCACTACCGACAAGCGCGGATGCGCGCCGGCCTTGTGCTTCTTCAGCTGGGCGCGGATTTCATCCTCGAGCCCAACCAGCACCAACTCAGCTTCTGGCTGGCGATTGGCGAACGAAACTGCAGCAGGTACGGTAACCGACGGGCCGTGATCGCCGCCCATGCAGTCAATAGAAATTTTAATTGTCATTGTTTTGATTCAGTGCCTACTCTAACCCCGACATTATGAGGCAGATTGAGCGCGATTCAAAATGACGCAAGGATTTATTACGCATACGTTACGCATACAAAAACGGCGCTGCTGAGAAAACTCACCGCGCCGCCTTCAACCTGCATCACAAGAACAGATATTACTCGTCGTTCTTGGTCTTCAACACTTTACGGCCACGGTAGAAGCCGTTCGGGCTGATGTGGTGACGCAGATGTGTTTCACCAGTCGTTGGCTCGATAGCCAGCGGAGGCGCAACCAGAAAATCGTGGGCACGGTGCATGCCGCGCTTGGATGGGGTCTTCTTATTTTGTTGAACTGCCATGATAACTCCTGCTTTCTTAAGATCTAAAATTTAACATATCCAACCCTCAGAACAGGGAAAGGCTGGACACTCCTGCCGCGTATGGATGCGCGGATTTTACTACCTATTGCCACACCTTGGTCACACATCATCGAAATCACACTCTACGACTGTGAAAATCAGCGCGACAAATTTACCGCAATTCGTTTTACCATCTTAATTTTTCAGACTTTTAAGCATCGCAAACGGCGACTCTTTTTTACTGGCTTTGAGCCCTTCAAGCGCAGACTGGTCCGGACAGACCGGATGCTTGGGCGAGAGCGGCAAGGCCAGCAAGGCCTCGTCTTCAATCAATTCAATAATATTCAGTGATTTGGTGCCGACGATGACGTCAATCTCGTCATTATCGAGCAGCGCATCGATTTCATCGGCGCTTTCTTCATCTTTTGCCAACACCAGCACGGATTCCGCGTCGATATCGAAGGCAAATGGCGTCAGGCAGCGCTGGCACATGATCTTGATCGCGCCGGTGACCGACATCGTCAGTTGCGGGTGCCCCAAGGAATCAGTACCGCCTACCAGGATCCAGTGCAGCACGCCGGAGCGGTCTGCCGACTCATCCGCCAGGCGACCCAGGTCAGCCACGGCGATTTCGCCTTCACGGCGCTCTTTATGGCGCGAATACTCAAAGGCGTCGATTACAAAAGCACTCATATGATATAGCCGAACTCTGCCGAACCCGGAAAACCTGCGATAATAACAGCCTTTTCCTTTATCCGTCAAAGTGTTAGCGCATTTTCTGCCTTTTATCGCCGGGCATGCACCCAAATGACGGAAATCATGGCCTCTTTACAACAGACCGCAGGATGACTGAACCCGTTATGTTACCACCCTCGCCCCCTCTGCGCCTGATTCTGGGCTCCAGCTCGAAGTATCGCAAAGAATTGCTTTCCCGGCTACGCATCCCGTTCGACGTCATGACGCCGGCCATCGACGAAACCGCCCTTGCCGGCGAAACCCCGCAAGCCACCGCCCTGCGCCTGGCGCTGGAAAAAGCCCGCGCTGTAGCGCTGCTGGCTCCCGGCGCGCTGGTGATCGGTTCGGACCAGGTCGCCACGCTGGACGGCGAACAGATCGGCAAACCCGGAGATCACGAAAATGCACTGAAGCAACTCCAGAAAATGCGCGGCCGCCGCGTCATCTTCCATACCGCCCTGTGCCTGTGGGACGGCCGCGAAACCAAGCCGGAACAGGCGGCGCAGATCGAAAACGTCCAGACTTTCGTCACTTTCCGCGACCTGCCCGACGCTGAGCTGGACGCCTACTTGCGCATCGAGCAACCCTACGATTGCGCCGGCAGCGCAAAAAATGAAGGCCTGGGTATCGCCATCCTCGAAAAAATCGAGAGCACTGACCCGACCGCCCTGACCGGATTGCCATTGATCGCCCTGACCAGTATGCTACGCCGCGCTGCCCTTCCGTTTTTCACAAACAAAATAATTGCGGGACAGAGTTTGTGAGCCACCGCAGCGTGGCGAACTACTCTAGCCGTGCGCCTCTGCCCCCAACTGACTAGACCCCAACATGCCAGGCACCCTGTACTTGATTCCCAACACCCTTGGTCTAAGCGATGCCACGCCGGCACAGCAACTGGCCGCCGTCATTCCAGCCGAAGTCCAGGCGCTGACCGCCAGCCTCGCTTATTTCATTGCCGAAAACGCAAAGACGACCCGTGCCTTCCTGAAGCTGGTCGATGCCGTCCAGCCGCTGGCCAGGCCGCTGCAGGAAATCCAGATCGCCGAACTGAATGTGAATACCGCCAGCGCCGCGTTGCCGGCCTTGCTGGCGCCTATCCTGGCAGGCCAGGACGCCGGCCTGATTTCGGAAGCCGGCGTGCCGGCGGTAGCCGATCCCGGCGCCAACCTGGTGCGGCTGGCGCATGCGCACAACATCCAGGTGCGACCGCTGGTCGGCCCTTCGTCCTTGCTGCTGGCGGTCATGGGCAGCGGCCTCAACGGCCAGAGCTTTGCCTTCAACGGCTACCTGCCGACCGATGCCGAACAGCGCAGCAAACGCATCAAGGCGCTGGAACTGCGTTCGCGTCAGGACCAGCAGACTCAGCTGTTCATTGAAACGCCCTATCGCAACGGCGCCTTCCTGGAAGCGCTGGCCAATAGTTGCCAGGCCGGCACGCTGATCTGCGTCGCCACCGACCTGACCCTGCCTAGCGAAACCATTCGGACACAGACCGCAGCCAAATGGAAGAGCGCGCTGGCCGCCGGCAAGCATCCTGATTTTCACAAGAAGCCAACCGTGTTTTTATTTTTGGCGCAGTAAGCAGCTCCCGACTACGCTCCCCGGTCATTCCCGCGAACGCGGGAATCCAAGTTACTCAGTAGGACAGGAAAAATGGATCCCCGCGTTCGCGGGGATGACGTGGCCGACGAGACGGCGTCGACTAGAAGACGCTTTTTAGAAATCCCGGATCGTGACCCACACCCAAATGCAAAACGGCAACGGTATTGCGCCGTCGCCGTTCTTGCTAGTCTCGAAAGACAAGGGTTGAGAAGTCGAAAACTTCTCGGTGCCGCATCCATGATGCGGTGGTTTGTCCGGTAGTCAACAATCATTCCAAAGCAAGGGGTTGTATTGCTGCTGGAAGTTTTTTTGCTACCGAAGCAATTGCAACTGAGTGGCCAACGAGTTTGCTATTTCTATAATCGCCTCCTCCGTTCGCTATTCCTTTGGTCCCTTTAATATACGCCAGGATCGCCAAGATACAAGGCGAATTACGGTAATACAGTATTACCTTATGACGCTTTCAACATGCGCCGTTGAATTAAAAAATCCGCCGGCGATTTCTCGCGAGCGGACTCGTTAAACAAAAATCAATGCAAGAAATTCAACGCAGAAAACTCAGCGCAAGCTAGGCCGCACCTGGTTCGCCAGCGACTGCACCACGCCCGCGCCCATCGCTACGCCGAATTTTTTCAGCACCCGCTCAGGCAAGCCTTCGCTCTTGGTGTAATCGACGATGTCTTCCTGCTTCAAGACATCGCGCGCCACGCTGTCGACCGTGCCGTAGCCATCGGCCAGGCCCATGTCGATCGCCTTGGAGCCGCTCCAGAACAGGCCGGAGAAGGTTTCCGGCGTTTCCTTCAGGCGCGCGCCGCGGCCCTTGCGCACCACGTCGATGAACTGCTGGTGGATTTCCGCCAGCATGGTTTGCGCATAGCCTTTCTGCGTTGCGCTCATCGGGCTGAACGGATCGAGGAAACCCTTGTTCTCGCCGGCAGTCAGCAGCCGCCGCTCGACGCCGACCTTGTCCATCAGGCCGGTGAAACCGAAGCCGTCCATCAGCACGCCGATCGAGCCGACGATGCTGGCCTTGTTGACGTAAATCTTGTCGGCCGCGGCAGCGATGTAGTAACCGCCGGAAGCACACATCTCGTCGACCACCACATACAAAGGCTTGTTCGGATATTCCTTGCGCAAGCGGGTGATTTCATCATTGATGATGCCGGCCTGCACCGGGCTGCCGCCAGGGCTGTTGATGCGCAGGATCACACCCACTGAATCATCGGCGGCAAAAGCGTTATCCAGCGCGGGCACCACCACGCCGGCAGAACCGTTGCCCTCTGATTCGATGGCGCCGTTGATCTTCACCAACGCGGTATGGGCGCCGACGGTTTGCGTGTCCGAGCCTTCATAATTGATGCCCAGCCAGAAAGCAAAACAGACCACGCCGAGCACCGCCAGCTTGAAGAAAATGCCCCAGCGGCGGCGCGCGCGCTGCTCGCGCAGCGAGGCAAACGCCAGCTTTTCCAGCAGTTCGCGTTCCCAGCCTTCTTTTTTGGCCGGCGACGCAGGATCCACATTGTCAAATTCGTTATTGCTCATGGTGCTCACTCATGTCGATTATCAGGGATCGTTCAATATGCACAGCTCGCCAGGCCAGACTAGGCTAACGCCGGCCGCACATATTCATCAGGGATCCAGAACACCTGATTATTGCTTTCTTCAACTAAAATCTTGTGCAGCCGTCCGCCGCGGCATGGACCGCCGGCGCATCTGCCGGTCTCCGGCTCGTACACCGCGCCATGAGTGGCGCACATCAGATAGAGGCCGCTGGACTCGAAGAAGTCGCCCTCGTTCCAGTCCAGCTCCATCGCTACGTGCGCGCAGCGGTTCAGGTAGGCATGCGCGACATGGTCGTAGCGGATGACAAACGCCACCGCATCGTCGCCCCACGCCGTCACCGGAAAACGCACGCCCTTGCCGCGCTCTGCCAGCGCAGAGGAAGCACAGATGGGAATGCGCAGATTATTTACGGCTTGCTCAGACATTGCTTGTCACTCTCGTTAGCAAACGGTCAGGCGTTATTGATCAGCCAATCGTGCAACTGCGGCGTCGACGTCGCGCTGAACAGCGGCTTCAAGGCATTCAGCTCATGCGCCGGATGGGCGCCGTACTGCACCGCGATGCCTGCGGCGCCGGCATTGATCGCCATCTGCAGATCATGCGTGGTGTCGCCGATCATCACTGTGCGCTTCAGGTCCTGGCCCAGCTCACGCGTCAGTTCCTGCAGCATCGCGGGATGCGGCTTGGAGAAGGTCTCGTCGGCGCAGCGGGTAGCATCGAACACCGACAGCAGCTTGGTTTCATGCAAGGCGCGGTTCAGCCCGACCCGGCTCTTGCCGGTGGCGATCGCCAGGAAATACCCTTGCTGCGACAGATCGGCCAGCATTTCGCGGACACCGTCGAACAAGGTCAGGTCCTGGTCCTGCGCCAGATAGTGATAGCGATAGCGCTCCACGACACGCGGATACTGGCTGGCGTCCAGCCCCGGCATCGCCAGCTGCATCGCCTCGCCCAGGCCCAGCCCGATCACGTGTGAAGCCGCCTTGTTGTCCGGAATCGGCAAGCCCAGGTCCCTGGCAGCAGCCTGGATACATTTCACGATGATGGCGGTACTGTCCATCAAGGTGCCATCCCAATCAAATACGATTAAATCAAAATTCTTTCTTGCCATATTGCCTGGCAATTGCTTGCCAGCTCCTGTTGTTGGGTTTTGCCTGCCGGCCAAAGAAGTACACAAAAACACGCAATCGGCGATCGGCAAACCAATAGATAAATACTAACTGATATTTTAATCGCCCGTAGTGCGTGATGGCGCAGAAGCAACATCCGATTTATTTTCCTGAGGCAAGCTTTTCAGGAATTTTTCGCACTCCGGCGGCAATGGCGCCTTCAAGGTCACCGGCTTGCCGGTCTCGGGGTGGACAAAGGTAATCTGATATGCATGCAAAAACATCCGCTTCAGAGCAATCCGCTGGCCGTCCGCTTTCTGCAAGGCGCGGTTCAGCGCAAAATCGCCATACTTGTCGTCGCCGGCAATGGCAAACCCGCTGGAGGACAGATGGACCCGGATCTGATGGGTGCGCCCGGTCTTCAGCTCCGCTTCCAGCAAAGCATAGTCGCCATAGCGCCGGATCAGGTTGAAGATGGTGTGCGAAGCCTGGCCGTCGGCCTGCACCCGCACCCGGCGCTCGCCATCGGCCGCCGTATACTTGTGCAAAGCCAGCTTGACATGCTGGCGCTCGTTTTGCCAGTCGCCGTGCACCAGTACCAGATAACGCTTGTCGGTATCGCCGTCGCGCATCTGTTCGTGCAGATTGGTCAGCGCCGAACGTTTCTTCGCCAATAACAAAATCCCAGAGGTATCGCGGTCCAGCCGGTGCACCAATTCCAGGAACTTGGCGTCCGGACGCGCCGCCCGCAGCTGCTCGATGACGCCATAGCTGACGCCGGAGCCGCCATGCACGGCGACCCCTGCCGGCTTGTCGATCACCAGCATATGATTATCTTCCAGCAAGATCTTGAATTCCGCGCCAGGCACGACTTGCTCTTGCTTTTCAGCAATGCGGATCGGCGGCACCCGGATCACGTCACCTTCCAGCAAACGGTAAGTCTGGTCGATGCGGCCTTTGTTGACTCTCACCTCACCCGAACGCAGCACGCGGTAAATATGGCTTTTAGGAACACCTTTACAAATACGCAACAAAAAATTGTCGATCCGTTGACCGGCATCCTCTTCGCCTATGGTCAGCAGTTGAACTTGCAGCGGTGCGGAAGGCGGCTTCACCTCTTGCTCCACGGCTACTTTAGGCTCAGCCTTGTGCTTGAGCGCGGCTTGCGTCCGCGGCTCCGGGCGAGACTTCACCCGCCCTCCAGAAAATCTCGCTAAGTCCTTCATTTTGAATATATAATTGTTGCGCGACTGTTCAGAAACAGTTGCTGGTGTAAGAATAAAAAGACCATTCTACACAGGGGCGTCCCCATCAGCCTCGCCAATTTGCAAATTTGATGGGAAATGTGTACGCATCACCCCTGCGCGAGTCAAGGTCGCACCGTTGTTGTCATCGGATAGCGCGCACGGATGCTGAACAAGAATGTCTGGATGATTAGGATAAAGTCCGGCGAGCCCGATGCGATCAAGTCGCGACGAGCTCGCCGGTTAATGCAGTGCTTATAAACAAGTCGATTAACTTTACTGAAACCAATGCTTCATTTGGCTCTATCAAGCTGCTCACCGCCTGGCGTCATGCTCGCGATCCGCGAACTGCAAGATGCTGTGCCGGTGCACGCTGGTAGTCTTCTGTAATACGACAGCACTGTATCCGCGCCTGTGCATTGCGCCCTACTATGTAGATCAGGCGCAGCACACTAAGGCAATTCTCTCCCCCCAGACACTCCGTTCTCGCGTACATCCCTGTACTTTTTGGCGCTGACAGAATGCTGAAGAACAGCATCATTAAGCGCCATTGAATTGACCCAAGGGTCACGGAGCGAAAAAATGAAACGCATGTTGTTTAATGCTACGCAGCAAGAAGAACTGCGCGTAGCTATTGTTGACGGGCAAAAGCTCATCGACATCGATATCGAAACCACCGGACGCGAACAACGCAAGTCCAATATCTACAAAGGTGTGATTACCCGTATCGAGCCGTCGCTGGAAGCCTGTTTCGTCAACTACGGTGAAGAGCGTCATGGCTTCTTGCCGTTCAAGGAAGTCGCCCGCACCTATTTCAAGGAAGGCGTCGACGTCCGTACCGCATCGATCAAGGATGCCCTGCGCGAAGGCCAGGAAATCATGGTCCAGGTCGAAAAGGAAGAGCGCGGCAACAAGGGCGCGGCCCTGACCTCCTTCGTCTCGCTGGCCGGCCGTTACCTGGTCCTGATGCCGAACAATCCGCGCGGCGGCGGCGTATCGCGCCGGGTCGAAGGCGAAGATCGCCAGGAACTGCGCGAAACCATGGATCAGCTGGACCTGCCTAGCGGCATGTCGGTGATTGCCCGCACTGCCGGCATCGGCCGCAATGTTGATGAATTGCAATGGGACTTGAACTACCTGATGCAACTCTGGCGCGCCATCGAAGGCGCCGGCACCCAGGGCAAGGGCGCTTTCCTGATTTATCAGGAATCGTCGCTGGTGATCCGTGCGATCCGCGATTACTTCCAGCCGGATATCGGCGAAATCCTGATCGACACCGACGAAATCCACGACCAGGCCCAGCAGTTCATGGCCCACGTCATGCCCGACATGGTGCACCGCGTTAAACGCTACCGCGACGACGTGCCGCTGTTCTCCCGCTTCCAGATCGAACACCAGATCGAAACCGCGTACTCGCGCACCGTACCGCTGCCATCCGGCGGCGCTATCGTGATCGACCATACCGAAGCCCTGGTTTCCGTCGACGTCAACTCCGCCCGCGCAACCCGCGGCGGCGACATCGAAACCACCGCCTTCAACACCAATTGCGAAGCAGCGGAAGAAGTTGCGCGCCAATTGCGTTTGCGCGATCTCGGCGGCCTGATCGTGATCGACTTCATCGACATGGAGAATTCCAAGAACCAGCGCGAAGTCGAAACCCGCCTGAAAGACGCCCTGCGCTATGACCGCGCCCGCGTCCAGATGGGCAAGATCTCGCGCTTCGGCCTGATGGAACTGTCGCGCCAGCGCCTGCGTCCGTCGCTGTCGGAAGGCAGCCACGTGACTTGCCCGCGCTGCAACGGCACCGGCCACATCCGCGATACCGAATCGTCCGCTTTGCAAGTCCTGCGCATCATCCAGGAAGAAGCGATGAAAGAAAACTCGGCGGCGATCCACGTCCAGGCGCCGGTCGACGTCGCCGCTTTCCTGCTCAACGAAAAGCGCGGCGAGATCCTGAAGATCGAGACGCGTCACCGCGTCGGCATCATCCTGATCCCGAACAAGCATCTGGAAACCCCGCATTACAAGCTGGAACGCCTGAAGCACGACGATCCGCGCCTGGAAGAAACCCAGGCCAGCTATGCGATGGCAGAGCAAGCCGATACCGACATCGGCTACAGCAAGACCCAGAAAGAAGAAGGCAAGCCGCGTCAGGAAGCCGTGGTCAAGGGCATCACGCCAGACCAGCCGGCCCCGATCGTCGAGCGCAAGCCGGTGGAAGTGCAGCCGGTGGCAGCAGCCGCTCCGGCAGAAACCGGTTTCCTCGGCAAGATCTTCGGCTTCTTCTTCAGCAAACCGGCGGCGCCAGTTGCTGCGCCTGCGGCAACTGCCGAAACCAAGAGCGCGCAACAGCGTGACCGTAACGACCGCGGCGACCGCAACAACCGTGGCCAGCGTGGCCGCAACCGTGGCGGCCGTAACCGCGACGGCAGCGAAGCGCGTGACGACAGCGCCAAGAAGCCAGTGGTGACCGAGACTGCTGAAGCCAAGAGCCAGCAAGCCCGTCCGCCACGTCCTCCGCGTGAGCCTAGAGAGCCGCGGGAACAGCGCGAAGCCAACGAAAGCAAAGCCGACACCCGCAGCACCGAAGGCCGCGAAGGCAAGCGCGAACGCAGTGAACGCCCACCGCGTCCGCCACGTGAAGAGCGCAAGGAAAACCTGAGCGAAGTCAAAGTCGATGAAACCTTGCTCAAGGGCGGCGTAATTGCTGCCGCCGGCGTGGCGGTAGCCGCGGTTGCCGAAAGCGGCGACGCAGCCCTGCTCGATAGCGGCCGCGTCGAAACCAAGGCAGAAGGAGACGAAGAACCGCGTCGCCGCCGCCGCCGCGGTGGCCGTAACCGTAATCGCCGTGATCGTGATGCAAGCGATGCTACCGAAGGCAGCAGCGAAGGCAGCGATGACATGGAAGCAGGCGAAGGCGTGGCAGCTGATGCAGTTGCCACATCGGCCGATGCAGCTCCGGTCGTTGCTCATGAAGCCGAACCCGTCGCCGCGCAACCTGTTGCCGCAGCGGCACAAGCGGTCGATAGCCATGTACCGATGATGGCCTCTTCCGTACCTGTCTCGCAAGAAGTTGCCGCGCCGGCCCAGCCAGAGACGTTTGCACCGACAGCACTGTCGAATGCAATCGCCGCACCGCTGGTGCCGCAAGAAGTTGCCGTGACGACGGAAGTCGCGCCGGCAGCAGCAATCGAAGAAGCGCCAGTGTGGATTCCGGTTGCGCCTGCGCCAACGATCGCCGAGCCTGAAGCAGTCGTCGCAGCGCCGGTAGCAGCCGATCCGGTGGTCGAACCACTGGTGACGACAGTTGCCGCGCCAGCCCCGGTTGAGCATGTTGAGCTTGCACCGCAGGTCGTCGAAGCACCGGCCGCGGTCGTCGCTGAAGCTGCCCCGGTTGTGCTGGCACCAGCACCGGTTGCAGCTGCACCAGCACCGGTAGAAGCAGCGCCGGCTGAAGTCAAGGTCGCTGTATCGAGCGCCTCGCCTAAGGTGGAAGATCTGCAAACCGTTCTGGCGGCAGCAGGCCTGACCTTGGCAGCGACCGACCCGAGCAAGCTGCGTGCAGCCCAGGAAGCCACTGCCGGCATCGTCGCCGCGCCACGCGTACCGCGTGAACGCAAACCGGCGCCGGTCCAGGTCAGCGAACCGCTGGTGCAGATCGAAACCCAGCGCTCACAGTCGTAAGCGTCCGCCCATGCCGCCGGTAAGCCGGCGGCATGGCAAGATAACAAGAAAACAAAGGGAGTCCCAGACTCCCTTTGTCACGTCTGGCGTCCGCGCCATACGCGGTATCAGTAGCCGGGTAAAGCCAAAATCCGATGACCATGGTATCTTGTAGAAGTTACCACCTAGTATAGAAGCAGCAGATTTTGCATATCTTCCAAGAAACACATCATGACTAAAAAAGTCATCCCGCTGATCGACAGCCGCCGTCAACCATCACTGCCGCCCCTGTCCTTGCCCTCCATACTGGAAACACCCGACGGCCTGATCGCGGATGAGCTGGGACGGCCGCTGCACGACCTGCGCATCTCGGTGACAGACCGCTGCAACTTCCGTTGCGTGTATTGCATGCCGCGCGCAGTGTTCGACAAAGACTATGCGTTTCTGCCGCACACCGCCCTGCTGTCGTTTGAAGAAATCACGCGCCTGGCCAGCCTGTTCGTCGCCCACGGCGTGCACAAGATCCGCCTGACCGGCGGCGAGCCGCTGCTGCGCAAGCACATCGAAAAGCTGATCGCCATGCTGAGCGCATTGAAGACGCCGGATGGCAAGGAACTCGATCTGACCCTGACCACCAATGGCTCGCTGCTGGCCAAGAAAGCGCAGGCGCTGAAAGATGCCGGCCTCAAGCGCGTCACGGTCTCGCTGGATGCCTTGGACGAAGGCATTTTCAAGCGCATGAACGATGCCGACTTTCCGGTGGCCGACGTGCTGCGCGGACTGGACGTGGCGCATCAGGTCGGACTTGGGCCGATCAAGGTCAACATGGTGGTCAAGCGCGGCGTCAACGAGCAGGAAATCCTGCCGATGGCACGCTACTTCAAGGACACCCCATACATCTTGCGCTTCATCGAATACATGGATGTTGGCAGTTCCAACGGCTGGAAAATGGATGAAGTCGTATCCTCCGCCGAAGTGGCGCAGCTGATCCAGAGCGAACTGCCGATGCAGCCGCTGGCCGCCAATTATCTCGGCGAAACGGCGCAGCGCTGGCGCTATGCCGACGGCAGCGGCGAAATCGGCCTGATTTCCAGCGTCACCCAAGCCTTTTGCCATGACTGCTCGCGGGCGCGCCTGTCGACCGAGGGCAAGCTGTACACCTGCCTGTTCGCCAGCGCCGGCCACGATCTGCGCGCCTTGCTGCGCAGCGAAGGCAGCGACCGTGAAATCTCCAGCGTGATCGGCCAGCTGTGGCGCACCCGCGATGACCGCTACTCCGAACAGCGTACGCAAAATACCGAAGGACTGGCGCCAGCCCGCAAGAAGGTGGAAATGTCGTACATCGGCGGCTAAGCAGAGCCACGCCATGCAAACCCGCATCCATCCCGACCTTGCCAGCCTGACCACCGGCCTGATACTGGCGGGCGGCCGCGGCAGCCGCATGGGCGGCATCGACAAAGGCCTGGCGCTGCTCGACGGCCAAGCCATGGTGGCGCATGTAATTGCGCGTCTGGCGCCGCAAGTCAATGGCCTGATCATCAACGCCAACCGCAGCCAGGCCCGCTACGCGGCCTTCGGCTATCCGGTCTGGCCAGACCAGCAGGCCGATTTCGCCGGACCGCTGGCGGGCTTGCAGGCTGGCCTGCGCCACTGTAATACTCCCTATCTGCTGACTGCGCCTTGCGACTCGCCCTATCTGCCGGACGATTTACTGCAAAACCTGGCAAAAGCACTGCAAAGCGCCGATGCCGACCTCGCCGTGGCCGCCACCATAGACCCCGGCACGCAAGCGCTGCAGCCGCAACCGGTATTCATGCTGCTGAAAAGCCGTTTATTGACCGATCTCAATGACTACTTGCAAGACGGAGGACGTAAGATAGAGGCATGGTACCGTCGCCTCAATTACAGCGAAGCGCTGTTCAGCGACGATGACGCCTTCCGCAACATCAATACCGAAGAACAATTGCAGCAGCTACCAAGAAGAACAAATTGAATACCTTGAGCCGTCCAGACCAGCCATCCTTGTCCGCCCTCACCAGCTGCCTGTCGGATTACGATCCGCACGCCATGCCGGTGAGCCAGGCGCAGGCCATCATCCATGCCTTCATCACGCCGGTCGGCGCGATTGAGAAAGTGGCGCTGCGCAGCGCGCTGGACCGGGTGCTGGCGACCGACATCATCTCGCCCATCGATGTGCCGGCGCACGACAACTCGGCCATGGACGGCTATGCCTTCCATTCCGCCGACCTGCGCCAGGATAGCGATACCATCCTGCAGGTAGCCGGCATCGCCCACGCCGGCCGCGCCTATGACGGAACGGCTGCGCGCGGCGAAGCTATCCGCATCATGACCGGCGCCTTGATGCCGGCCGGCCTGGACACCGTCATCCCGCAGGAATTTGTACAGATCCCGGCAGGCGGCCCGGCTGGTCAGATCACGATCCCACCAGGCGCAGTCAAGCCAGGCGCCAATCGCCGCCTGGCCGGCGAAGACCTGAAAGCCGGCACCCCGGCAATCGGCAAGGGCCGCATCCTGCGCCCGGCCGATCTCGGTTTGCTGGCTTCGCTCGGCATCGCTGAAATCCCGGTACGGCGACGGCTGCGTGTTGCCTTCTTTTCCACCGGTGACGAATTGCGCTCGGTCGGTGAAATACTCGAACCGGGCTGCGTCTACGATTCCAACCGCTACACCCTGTACGGCATGCTGCAGCGCCTCGGCTGCGACATCATCGACATGGGCGTGGTCGGCGACGATCCGCAGGCGCTGGAAGCGGCCTTCCGCAGCGCCTGCGAAAACGCCGACGCCATCATTACCTCCGGCGGCGTCTCGGTCGGCGATGCCGATCACACCAAGCAGATGATGGCGCAGCTGGGCGACGTCGCCTTCTGGAAAATCGGCATGCGTCCGGGCCGGCCGCTGGCTTTCGGCCGCATAGCGTCCGGCGGCAAGCAGGCGCTGTTCTTCGGCCTGCCAGGCAATCCGGTGGCGGTGATGGTGTCGTTTTATTTTTTTGCGCGCGAAGCGCTGCTGCAGATGATGGGTGCGCAAGCGCCGGCGTTGCCGCTGATGCGCGCCACCGCCGCGATCGCCATCCGCAAGCGGCCGGGACGCACGGAGTACCAGCGCGGCATCCTCGGCATGCACGATGGCAAGTGGTCGGTACGCCCCACCGCCGCCCAGGGCTCGGGCATCCTGCGCTCCATGGCGGAAGCCAATTGCATGATCGTGCTGGCGCATGACCAGGCCGATGTCGCCAGCGGCGACCAGGTCGAAGTGATCCTGTTTGACGGTTTGGTCTGATCCGCACCGTCCGCCAGGTTCGCTAGCACGTGTTCAAACAATACAGACTCGACGTCCGGCAGCTGGGCAAGCCTTTCATGCTGGTGCTGCTCAGCGAGATGGCGACCCTGAGCGCGCTCCTGCTCGGCAATATCACCATCGCCTGGTGGATCGCCCAGCACGGCGGCGCGCGCGACCTGGCCACCTTCGGCGTCACCGTGGCAGCCGCCAGCCTGCTGGCCATCCCCCTGCTCTCGCCCTTGGGCGACCGTTATCCCAAGAAACGCCTGATGGCGATCGGCTTCGTCGCCATCGCCATCGAAAGCGTGGTGCTGGCGCTGCTGGCGCAAGCGGGTTTCTATCATCTGTATCTCATCATTGCCTGCGAGATGATCGGCGTCTGCGCCATGGCGATCGTCATGCCCTGCGTCCAGACCGTCGCCTCGGAACTGGTGCCCGCCGAAAAACTGTCGCTGGCAATGAGCATGCAAAAAGTCAGCGGCTCGCTCGGCGGCATCGTCGGTCCGGCGCTGGGCGGCAGCGTAATCGCCGCCGGCAGCGTCGCCAGTGCGCTCTGGGTGCATGTAGCGTTGCTGCTGATCGCGGCATTTGCCGCCGCCCGCCTGCCCAAGGCGCTGACGGCCAGTAAACCCGCGGCGCTCGGAGCGGCGCAATGGCTGCATGAGCTGAAGGCCGGCCTGCGCATGAAATGGCATATTCCGCTGGAACGCCACTGGACCTTGGCCAATCTCGTCATCGGCGTGTTTTACTCTCCGGCCATCGGCATGATGGCGGCCCTGCGAGTGACCAGCCTCGGCCTGTCGGCATTCTGGCTGGGCGCGACCAACATGGGCATCATGGCCGGCATGTTCCTGGGTTTTCTTGGCTGCGCCTCTTTTTTCTCCAGGACGCTGGGGCGTTTCCGGGCCTTGATAGGCGCAGCCCAGCTGCGCGCCGTCGCGCTGCTGGTGGTAGGCCTGACGACTTCGCCACTGATGCTGGCAACGGCTTTTTTCCTGCTCGGCATCTCGCAATCGACCACCCAGTTTGTCGGCGTCACGCATCGCCTGCTGGCGACGCCGGTCACCTACCGCGCGCGCAATGCCTCGGTCAACATCATGGTGTGGCAGCTCGCGTCGACGCTGGGCCCGGCAGTCGCCGGCATGGCTTTGCTGCATGCATCGGTGGCGCAATGCTACGTGCTGTTCGGCATCCTGATCGCGCTGTGCAGCATCGGCCTGGCAATGATTCCTAAAATGCGCGAATTCCTGAGCGCGGATCACGATACAGCCAACGGCTGGTATCAGAGAGAATATCCGGCCGCTTTCCCAGTCACTGACAAAACCACATAAGCACGCTAATCTTGTGCGTTCAAATGCCGGCAGATTTTCTTTCCTTTAACGCCATGACAGCCAGACTCATGAACGACGCGAAAACCTTAGCAGCAATGGCATGCGAACTCCGCCCGGCCCAAGCCAGCGACGCCACCGCCATCAGCGCCCTGATCCGGCAGTTCACGCATGAATTCACGATCAGTGCGGACGGCAGCGGCGCCGAGCAATTCCTGGCATCGATATCCGTCGAAGCGGAAGCCGGCTACATTTCCGATCCGCGTTACCGCTACATCACTGCTTGCGTCGGCGACGTGCTGGCCGGCTTCATTGCCATGCGCGATCGCAGCCATGTGTTTCATCTGTTCGTCGCACCCCAGTTCCAGCGTCAAGGCATGGCCACGCGGTTGTGGCAGGCGGCGCGGGCATCGGCGCCCGGGATTCAAACGTTTACCGTTAATTCTTCTCCAGCCGCCTTACCTGTATATAAACGCTTCGGTTTTGCGCCAACGGACTCTCGGATAGAAATGCACGGCATATGCTTCGTACCCATGCGCCTGCCGCTCGATTGAGTTTTCCCTGATATGAAGCACGCTGACGAGCTCACAGCCTTGTTACGCGCCGATCCCGAACGGCGGCGCCTGATAGCGTTGGTGCGCACGCTCGAACTGCCCGATTGCTGGATTGCTGCCGGTTTTGTCAGAAACGCGGTGTGGGATTGGTTGCACGATCGCCCGCCGTCGCCGCTGTCTGGAGACGTCGACGTCATCTGGTTTGCCCCTTGCGGTAACGGCGCAGAAAACGACCGGCAGCTGGAACATCGCCTGCTGGAGCTGGACAGTTCCATCGCATGGTCGGTCAAAAACCAAAGCCGCATGCATGTCCGCAATGGCGACGCGCCTTATTTGTGCAGCAGCGACGCCATGCGCTACTGGCCGGAAACCGCCACTGCGGTGGCGGTCAGGTGCGGCAGCCATGGCAATCTGGAACTGGCGGCGCCATTCGGCTTACATGATCTGTACCAGGCCATCGTCAGGCCGACGACACGTTTTTCCGAAGAAAAAAGAAATCTGTTCGATCAGCGCTTGCGGGACAAGCGCTGGCTGTTGCATTGGCCTTTGCTGCGGGTCGAGGAAAATCCGGAGCCGCGAGCGCAATCCTTGCCAGATGAGATACGCTAAATTATCGCCCCATCATGTCCGAGCCGAAATGCCAGCCGCCCCACTCCCTAAAGGAAAGCTTCATGATTTCTCATGTCTTTGTCGGCATTACCGACTTCCAGCGCGCCTTCCGCTTTTATTCCGCCCTCATGCAGGAACTGGATCTGCAGCTGAAATTCTGCGATGCCGGCAAGCCTTGGGCAGCCTGGATGGCGGCCGGCCATGCCCGCCCCCTGTTCATCATCGGCGCGCCGTATGACGGCGCAGGCGCGGCCGCCGGCAACGGCCAGATGGTCGCGCTGCTGGCGCCTGACCGCGCCGCCGTCGACAACGCCCATGCGGCGGCGCTGCGGCATGGCGGCAGCTGCGAGGGGCCGCCCGGTCTGCGCCTGGAATATCATCCGCATTATTACGGCGCATATTTCCGTGACCCCGACGGCAACAAGATTTGCGTGTGCTGCCATGACGCGCCAGCTAGCCAGGCCGGATAAAAAACCGGCCGCCATAGGCAAACCGGACATCAATCGCTTGATGTCCGGTCACGGATACGCTCTGCAGACGGGCTAAGATCAGAAGGTATTACATTGGAACAAGCCAGGATGGCCGAAGCAGGTGGTCGTGGCCGGATAGCGTTCGACATTGTTCTTGGTATCCAGCCGCAGCACGCAATTGCGCCATTCGTTGGAGTCGGCTTTATATCCAAGCCGCTGACACGCAGGACCGTAGATCTGCATCATCTGGTCAACGTCTTTCTGCGCCTGCAGCGAACGTTCGGCGTCGGTGGCGCAGCCTGCCAACAGGGCGACCACGGCCAGTAAAATGAGTTTGCGCATAATGAGCTCCTTGCATGCAGCCTCGGCGGAAGACTGCGACGAATGCCGGCGACCAACGGATGCGCAGGAAGTGCTGCATCCGTGCAAGCCATGCCGTAATCATAGTATAGGACAGAGGCCGGGAAGCCTCTGTTTCAGGAAATGCATTATTGCTACCAGATGTAACTGCCGCCAACAAGCATTTCACTTAAAATTCCGTGCTGCCATTTTGCCAAACAAAAAAATACAAATAACAATCATTCTCATTTATAATTGATTTGTGCACTGGGCTTTCGCCCCTTTTGCACAGCTCAACTCACTTTTCAGCCAGCCGCACCCAGCGATGCCAGCCACTAAACATGCTGCATCGTTCTGGAGTAAGACGCTTTGCCCAATTCATATCCAACTCGCCCTGCGGCGCCGGCGCTGCGCCGCCTGCCTGCGGCCGTTAACTTCGCCATCCTCGCCATGTGCGCAGCATCTGCGCCAGCATTCGCGGAACAAGCGACTGTCCTGGCAGGCAACCATGCGGCCGCGCATCAGTTCGATGAAATATCTGTGACCGCGACCCGCAGCGAAACCGCGGTCTCGCAAACACCAAGCAGTATCTCGGTGATCAGCGCCGACACCATCGAAGAACAGCAACCCAGGGACGTCAAGGATCTGCTGCGCTATGAGCCGGGCGTGACCGTCCGCCGCGGCCCTTACCGTCCGACCTCCGCCGCCACCGCCGGCGGCCGCGGCGGCAACGAGGGCATCAATATCCGCGGCCTGGAAGGCAACCGCATTCTGCTGATGGAAGACGGCATCCGTCTGCCCAGTTCTTTTTCATTTGGGCCGCTGGAAGCCGGCCGCGGCGACTATGTCGAGATGGACATGTACAAGCGCGTGGAAATCCTGCGCGGGCCGGCCTCGGCCATGTACGGTAGCGATGGCCTGACCGGCGCGGTCAATTTCATCACCAAGGATCCTGCCGATTTCCTGAAGATCTTCAACAAGCCGACCTATTTCTCGATCAAGCCGACTTACGATTCCACCGACGGCAGCACCTCGACCACCGCCGTCGCGGCATTCGGCGGCGAGCGCTTTGAGGGCTTGCTGATCGCCAACAAGCGCGACGGCCACGAAGTCGACACCAAAGGTACGCGCAACATCAACGGCCCCAACCGCGACACCGCGAATCCGCAGAATGTCCATGGCAATGCCCTGCTCGGCAAGCTGGTGTTCAAGGCCAGCGCGCAAGATACTTTCACGGCGGCGATCAGCCACCAGGAACAGAAGACCGATTCCGATGTACTGTCCGCCATCACCAAAAGCACCCTGGCGCTGCGCGCCAACGACAAGCTGGAGCGCAACCGCTACAGCATCGATTACAACTTCAAGGACAGCGACAACCGGTATTTCCAGAACGCCCACGCCCAGCTTTACTTCCAGGAAGCCAAGACCAATCAGTTCTCCTATGAACAGCGGTTCCCGGTGGTCGACCGCACGCGCGCCAACACCTACCAGGAACGCACTGTCGGCGGCTCGGCCCAGGCCGAAAGCAGCTTTGCCACCGGCAGCCTGCAGCACAAGCTGGTGTACGGCTTCGATCTCAGCACGGCGCATATCGAAGGCTTGCGCGACGGCACCGTTCCCGGCGTCGGCGAATCGCCTTTCCCCAACAAGGCTTTCCCTACTACCGACTACACCTTGTTCGGCGCGTTTTTACAGGATGAATTCCGCCTGTCGCAGAATAGCCCGCTCACCATCACGCCGGGCCTGCGCTTCGACGGCTATCGCCTGACGCCAGAGAAGAACGACCCGTCCTATACCGGCAAGCCAACCGATTCCAGCGGTAACGCAGTGTCGCCGCGGCTGGCGCTGATGTATGAAATCAGCCCCGCTTTGCTGCCCTATGTCCAGTATGCGCGCGGCTTCCGCACGCCGACGCCGGACCAGGTCAACAACAGCTTCGGCAATCCGATCTACGGCTACGCCACCATCGGCAATCCCGACCTGAAACCGGAAACCAGCAACACCTTTGAAGTGGGCCTGCGCGGCAAGCTGAGCGGCGGCGAGAACGTCCTGCGCTACAGCGTGGCGGCGTTCACCGGACGCTACAGCAATTTCATCTCGCAGGAAGTGGTCAGCGGCAGTGGCCGCCCATTCGTCGATCCCCTGATCTATCAATACGTGAACCGCGCCAAGGCCCGCATCAGCGGCGCCGAAGCGCGTATCGACTGGCAACTGGCCAACGGCATCGGCGTCAAGGCCGGCATGGCCTACACCAAGGGCCATACCGAAGGCGCCGACGGCAGCAGCACGCCGCTCGACACAGCCAATCCATTCATGGCGGTGCTCGGCCTGCGCTATGAACCGAGCGAAGTCTGGTACGGCCAGGCCGATGTCATCTACCAAAGCGGCAAGCGCCGCAGCGACATGAGCAAGCAGACAGATTTCGCCCCGCCGGCGGCGTTCGTGATGGACCTGCGCGGCGGCTACAACATCAGCAAGAACGTGGCGCTGTACGCCGGCATCCACAACCTGTTCAACCGCCAGTACTGGAACTGGTCGGACGTGCGCGGCCTGGCCGACAATTCGACCGTCAAGGACGCCTATACAGCACCCGGCCGCAGCTTCAATGTCGGCTTGAAATTCCAGTACTAACCATTCCACTTCCCGGAGGAGAACCCTATGCTTACCACCACCCGCAAGCCACAATCGGACATCCCGCAGCTGCGCCGGCAATTCCTCGCCGCCAAGCATGAACAGAAACTGCGCAATCGCGACGCCGCTGCCGCCATTGGCGTTTCCGAAGGCGAAGCGCTGGCTGCCTGCGTCGGCGCCGAGGCGATCCGGCTGCTGCCGAACTTCATTGAAATCTTTGAAGAAGTGCCGCAGCTGGGTGCGGTCATGGCGCTCACCCGCAACGACAACGTGGTGCATGAAAAAGATGGCTTGTACGAAAAGATGAGCCACAATGGCCATGTCGGCCTGGCGCTGGGCGAAGCCATCGATTTGCGGATCTTCTACAAGCAATGGCATTTCGGCTGCGCCGTCATTGAAGAAGTCACCCGCGGCAGCGAAACCAGCTTGCAGAAAAGCTTGCAGTTCTATGACCTGCATGGCGAAGCGGTGCATAAGGTGTTCCTGCGCGAGCACAGCAACCATGCCGCTTTCGACGAGCTGGTGGCGCGCTGGCGCGATCCGGAACAGCTGCCAGGCATCACCGTCGAGCCAGTGCCGGCAGCCGCCATCGACAAAGCCGACGACGCAATCGACGGCGACGGTTTCCGCGCTGCCTGGAGCAATATGCAAGACACCCACGAATTCTTCGGCCTGATGCGCGACTTCGGCGTCAGCCGTACCCAGGCCTTGCGCCTGGCGCCGCCGCAATTCGTCCGTCAGGTAGACAACAGCGCCGCGCGCCTGATCCTCGACCAGGCCGCCGCCAGCGGCTTGCCGATCATGGTCTTTGTCGGCAACCGCGGCATGATCCAGATCCATTCCGGCCCGGTCTCCAACATCAAGCTGATGGGTCCCTGGCTGAACGTGCTTGATGCCGGCTTCAACCTGCATCTGCGGGAAGACAAGATCGTCTCCAGCTGGGTGGTCAGCAAGCCGACCAGCGACGGCGAAGTCACCTCGCTGGAACTGTTCGACGCCGACGGCGGCACCATCGCCATGCTGTTCGGCGTACGCAAGCCGGGCCAGCCGGAACTGCCGGCCTGGCGCGCCGCGGCCTTGAGCCTGCCGCTGCTGGAAACCACAGCCGATGCAGAGGCACAAGCGTGAAACCTCCTGTAGACAAGCAGCGCCGCATGCTGCTGGGAACGGCTGCGGCCGGCATGCTGCTGACGATGCTGCCGGCCCGCGGCGCTGGCGCCAAACCGTTGCGGGTAGCAGTGGCCGGCGGCGCCATCACCGAAGTAGTGTATGCGCTGGACGCCGGCGCCATGCTGATCGGCAGCGACACCACCAGCACCTATCCGGCGGCCGCGCTGGCGCTGCCGAAGATGGGCTACCAGCGCGCACTGTCGGCGGAAGGCGTGCTGTCCCTGCGCCCCGACCTGCTGCTGGCTTCGGCCGAAGCCGGTCCGCCGACGGCAATCCAGCAGATCGCTGCTGCCGGCGTGCGTGTCGTCACGCTGTCCGAACAGCATGATGTGCAATCGGTGCGCGACAAGATCAGCGGCAGCGCCAAGGCGCTCGATCTGGCGGCGCGCGGCGACAGTCTGCTGCAGCGCTTCGACAGCGACTGGCAGACGGCCATGACGGCGATTCAGGCACAGCGCCAGCAGCAGGCCGGCAAGCCGCCGCTGCGGGTGCTGTTCATCCTCAGCAACAGCGGCGCCCAGGCCATGGTGGCCGGACGCGACACCGCCGCCGACGCCATGATCCGCTATGCCGGCGCGGTCAACGCCCTGGGCGGCAAGGACGGCTTCAAAGGCTATAAGCCGCTGACGGCCGAAAGCGCCATCGCTGCCGCTCCTGATGTCTTGATGACCACCAGCGAAGGACTCACGGCCATGGGTGGTCTCGAGCAATTGCTGAAGATGCCAGGCCTGGCCTTGACTCCAGCTACCCGCAACAAGCGCGTGATCGCCGATATGGATGCCCTGCTGCTGCTCGGCTTCGGCCCGCGGCTACCGATCGCGCTGCGCCGTCTTTCCGCTCAACTGATTGCCTGATTCCTGATGTCCTCCACTTATTCCGCCGCCGCGCAACCGCCGGCTCCAACGGCCGCCATGTCACCGCTGGCGATCGGGCGCCAGTCGCGCCAGCGCTTGGTGCTGTTGGTTCTGGCACTATTGCTGCTGGTGGTCATGCTGCTGTGCGCTGGGCTGGGCGCTTATCGCATCGATCCCTGGCAAGTACCGCGCCTGCTATGGTCCGGCGCCGAGCTCTCGGCGGCCGACGCCCAGGCACGCGCGGTGCTGCTGGATATCCGCATGCCGCGGGTACTGCTGGCGCTGCTGGTCGGTTGCGGCTTCGGCGCCGCCGGCAGCGCGCTGCAAGCCTTGTTCCGCAATCCCTTGGCCGATCCTGGCCTGATCGGCGTCTCCAGCGGCGCCGCCCTCGGCGCTGCCACCACCATCGTGCTCGGCGGCGTCCTGTGGCCGACAGCGTTAAGCGCGCTTGGTCTCTATGCCCCGATGCTGGCAGCCTTTGCCGGCGCCCTGGCAGTGGCGCTGCTGGTGTACCGGATCGGCGCCGCCAAAGGCCGTCTGGCACTGCCCATCCTGCTGCTGGCCGGGATCGCCTTCAACGCCATCTCGATGGCTGGCATCGGCGTGCTCAGCTTTATCGCCGGCGACGCCCAGCTGCGCACCCTGACCTTCTGGAATCTCGGCAGCCTGGCCAGCGCACACTGGTCCTTGCTAGCAGTTGCAGCGCCGGTAGTCGTACTGTGCGTAGCAGCGATGGCGCGCCACTCGGCGGCCTTGAATGCAATGCTGCTGGGCGAAGCGGAAGCCCAGCATCTGGGCGTACCGGTGCAGCGCATCAAGCGCCAGGTGCTGATCGTCAGCTCGCTGTGCGTCGGCGGCCTGGTGGCTTGCACCGGCACCATCGGCTTCATCGGCCTGGTGGCGCCGCACTGCATCCGCCTTGCCTGCGGTCCTGACCAGCGCGTGGTGCTGCCGGGCGCCATGCTGTTCGGCGCGCTGCTGACCTTGCTGGCCGACCTGGCGGCGCGCACCATGGCGGCGCCGGCGGAACTGCCGCTGGGCATCCTCACCGCATTGCTGGGCGGGCCGTTCTTCATCGTGCTGCTGTGGCGCCGCCGCGCGCAGCTTGGCTTGTAGCGCCACCTTGGAACCATACGAAAAACCATCATGCTAGTTGCCACCGACCTTTCGCTGCAGCGCGGCGACAAAACCATCCTGCGCAATCTGAACCTGCGCATCCAGCCTGGCCAGATCGTGGCCTTGCTGGGACGTAACGGCGCCGGCAAGAGCAGCCTGCTGAAAGCCATGTCAGGCGAATTCCACGGCAAGCTGCAAGGCAACGAGGCCCGCCTGAGTGGGACGATATCGATCAATCAGCGCGCACTCGATCAGCTCACGCCCCAACGACTGGCGCAGATCCGCGCGGTACTGCCGCAAAGCGTGCAGTTCTCGTTTCCTTTCACGGCAATGGAAATCGCCTTGCTGGGGCGCTACCCGCACGGCGGCGGCAACAGCATGAGCGACCGCCTGATTGCGATGGAAGCGCTGGCGCTGGCCGGTGCGGCCGCCCTTGCAGAACGCGATGTCACCACGCTCTCCGGAGGCGAACTGGCGCGGGTGCAGTTCGCCCGGGTGCTGGCGCAGCTGCGGCCGGCAGCCAGCGAGCAGGAAACCCCGGCGGCGCGCTATCTGCTGCTGGACGAACCCACCGCGGCGCTAGACCTGGCGCACCAGCATCATCTGCTGCGCACCTTGCGGCAACTGGCCAAGGAATGGCATATCGGCGTGCTGGCGATCATGCACGATCCCAACCTGGCGGCACGCTATGCCGACCAGCTGGCCTGGCTGGCGGACGGCACCCTGCTGGTGCAGGATACGCCGGCGCTGACCATGACGCCTCACATTGTCAGGGCTTGTCTCGGGATTGAAGTGGAAGTGGTGCAACAGGCCGGCAAGCCGCCGTTTGCGATGCCGGCTTGATGACTTAGGCGGATTGCCAGCGATACCGCCAGAAAATCGCAAGCTGGTATTTCGTCATGCTTAAGACATGTAGCTAAGTGGGCCCGGAGTGCATACCCAGTCTTAAAAAACCCTGTAATGCGCTCCGCCTTTCTCCGAATCCGTCATGTGGGGTCAGAGTCGAGTTTCGCGAAAAAGCACCGCGAAACTCGACTCTGACCCCACATGACTCCATTCCGGCAGCGCACTGTCCACGCACTGTCCAATATCAAGCGCTTGCACGACATCAGCGACGTGAAATGTCGATCTTAGTTTTCGTCGTCGGCCAGCAGGTCCGGCTCTTTCCCCAGCAAGCGCTGCGCCGCCTCGCTCGGCAAGGCTTCCACCGATTTCAGCTTGCGCGCCATCTGGCGGCTGCGTACTTCGGCCTGGTCGATGTTCTTGGCGGCGCGTTCCAGGGTCAGCTTGGTGGCGGCCAGGACGTCGCCGAACTTGCCGAACTCCGTCTTCACCGCACCCAGCACCTGCCACACTTCCGATGAGCGCTTCTCCAGCGCCAGCGTGCGGAAGCCCATCTGCAGGCTGTTCAGCAGCGCCGACAAGGTCGACGGCCCGGCGATGCTGATGCGGTGCAGGCGCTGCAATTCGTCGGCCAGGCCGGGACGGCGCATGACTTCGGCATACAAGCCTTCGGTCGGCAGGAACAGGATGGCGAAATCGGTGGTCAGCGGCGGCGACAGGTATTTCTCGGCGATGGTCTTGGCCTCAAGGCGCACGGCCCGCTCCAGTTCCCTGGAAGCCGTGGCTACGCCCTCGGCATCGGCGCGGTCGGCGGCATCCGCCAGCCGTTCGTACTGTTCTTTCGGGAACTTGGCGTCGATCGGCATCCAAACCGGCGTGCCGCCGTCGTCATTGCCCGGGAGCTTGATCGCGAACTCGACCCGCTCGCCGCTGCCGGGAACGGTTTCCACGTTCTTGGCGTACTGCTCCGGCGTCAGCACCTGTTCCAGCAGCATTTCCAGCTGCACTTCGCCCCAGGTGCCGCGTGTCTTGACGTTGGTCAGCACCCGTTTGAGATCGCCGACGCCGATCGCCAGCTGCTGCATTTCGCCCAGGCCCTGATGGACTTTTTCCAGGCGGTCGGAAACGATCTTGAACGATTCGCCAAGGCGCTGTTCCAGCGTCGCGTGCAATTTTTCGTCGACGGTCTTGCGCATTTCTTCCAGCCGCAAGCCGTTGTCGGCTTGCAGATCCTTGATCCTGGCTTCCAGCGTGGCGCGTACTTCCGCCATCCGTTGCGCATTCGATTCGGTCAGCGCCGCCAATGTCTGGTTGAGGGTGTCGCCGAAGCGCTTGAGCGATTGCGCCTGTTCTTCGCGGCTGGTCTGGGCCTGCTGGTTCATCGCCAGCCGCATGCCGTCGAGCTGCTGGGCGTTGGTTTCAGTCAGCTTGACCAGCTGCTGGGCGAAGGTGTCGATCTGGTTGTTCTGCAAGGTGGCGACGCTGGTCATCTGCGCCGCCAGCGTCTGCTGCAGCTGGCCGAAATTGCTGCCGATTTCCTGCCGCATGTTTTGCGCGCTGGTCTGCACTTCGCCGCGCAGGTCGCGTTGCTGGCGTTCGCCAAGTTCTTGCTGATGGCGCTGTAGATCGCTCTGCAACTGCGCCAGCTGTTGCGCCGGGTCGGCCCCGCGCGCGCTGCGGAAAATCGCAACGATCTGCAGCACGATGATGACGGCGGCGGCAACGAGCAGGACGAGTAATTCTGATGAAGGCATGTGGGCTATTCGAAGACGAGCAGTTATTGTGGAGTATCGGGCTTATTGCGCATCCAGTCGGCGGTCTGGAAGAAGGACGTCAGCAGGCGTTCCTGCAGCCATTCATCCATGCCGACATCCTGCATCGCCAGCGCCATGCAGCGTAGCCACTGGTCGCGCTCGGGCGAAGCGATGCCGTAAGGCAGATGGCGGGCACGCAGGCGCGGATGGCCGAACTGCTGGATATACAGGTCGGGGCCACCGCTCCAGCCGGACAGGAACCAGTAGAACTTGTCGCGCGAGCCGTCGAGGGTGGTCGGATGCAGGGCCCGGATCACGGAGAATTGCGGCTCCAGGTCCATCAGGTCGTAAAAGCGGTCGACCAGTTCGCGCAGCTTGCCGGCGCCGCCGATCAGGTCGTAGAGGCTGGCCTGGGATTGTTCCTCAGGCGCTTGGGTGGTGGTAGTGTCTGTAGTCATGGGGGGA
>NZ_DATMRB010000096.1:0-12109 GCF_035566555.1 Collimonas sp. | reverse complement strand
AGGATGCCCGGTGCGACTGGTTCGGTGCCTTCGCCGGTGCTGGCGCGATCGCCCAGGACGCCGTCAAAATGGCCGTGATAGGACTTGCGGAACACCGCAATCTTGGACCGTTCGCGCAACAGGCGCGCCAGCCGCATGGCGGTCATGACCGATTCGCTGCCGGATTGGCAAAACAGCACGCGGTCCATGCCGGTCATCTCGCACAGCATCTGGGCGACGTCACCAGAGAGCGTCGAACGGGTACCGAGCGCCAGGCCGCTTTCTGTCTGCCGATGGATTGCGGCTTTCAGGAAAGGTGCACCGTGTCCGAACAGATTGACGCCGAAATCCATCGAAATGTCGATGTATTCGTTGCCATCGACATCCCATACGCGCGCGCCGTCGGCGCAGGTGCCGGTAATCGGGTACACCAGTTCCTTGATCGAGGGTCTGAAGCCAGCCGATGCGCGCACATCGGCAAAGCGCAGGCGGCGCTCATCGGCTAATTGCTTCGATGCCGCCGTGCGGGCGATGTAAGCCTTGGAAAACGATGCATAGTGGGCAGTTTGCAGCGGATTGACGGCGCTCTGGGGAACGGAGCTGGCCACGGCGATGGTGGCATGCGGCAGCTGTTTGACAGCGCTGGCAACTGCGTGCGGGGCGGAGGTTGCAACCGATGCCGCCAATGCGGCGGGGAAAACGCTCGCGGTTACCGGATAAACGCTTGCAGCGCTGCGCAGCGCCGCATTCTGGCTATTAATCACTTGCTGTACCAGCGCCAATTGCTGCTGGAACAAGATGTTGTAGCCGCCAGCCTCAGTCGCTGGATGCGCGTCTGCAACATGTTCCGCATGGCCGGCCATCGGCAGCAACTCGGCGGCAGGCGCAATCGCGGCCGGTTGCGGCGACAGTGGGCTGATTGGGCTGGCCTGCGCCAGGTAGACGCTCAGACGATCGATGGTATCGAGTTCATTGAGCAGTTGGCGGGCGCTGATTTTTACCCCGTATTTGGCTTGAATGCCGCGCATGGCTTCAGCCAGCATCACGGAATCGGCGCCCATTTCCACGAATGGCCGATCGGTCTGCAAATCGGCCGCCGATTCGCCCAGGGCCTTGGCGATCTGGTTCACCAGATCGGTCCGTAATTCCTGCGCATGCGTATTGGTGCCCTGGATTGTCGGCGCCGCAGTTGAATTGGTAACTTGATGCATGAATGGCTCCAGCTGTGAAGTGGTTGGCGTAGTTGCAGTGGAAGCTGCGGCAGCTGGATGGTTTGGCTGCTGCCGGTATGGCCGGTCGAATCCGGCCCAGTCGATGGCGATGCCGGCGCCATGTAGCGCCGCCACACTGTCAAGTATGGCGTGCCAGTCGTTGCCGTCGCCATCTAGTGAATTGAGCCAGGTAGCGGCAACGCTGCCGGATACGCTCTGGCCGATAGCGGACAAGCTGGCGCGCGGTCCCAGTTCCAGGAACAGGCGATGGCCGCGCGCCAGCAGGGTCTCGACACCTGTTCTGAATTGCACCGTGCTACGCGCATGCCGTGCCCAATAATTGCCGTCCGGCGCTTGTTGAAAAAAGCCGCCGCTCAGATTTGAAATGACCGGTAATGTATTGCTACGCCATTGAACCTGATTCGCCAACGCGGTGAGGCGCGCCAGCACCGGTTCCATCAGCGGTGAATGGAATGCCGCCGCAACATCCAGCATTCGCCAGCGGATGCCGCGCGCTGACAAAGCCGCCAGCGCCTGTTCGACCGCACCGGCGGCGCCGGCCAGCACGCAGCTCTCGGGGCCATTGTCGGCAGCCACAGCCAGCAATTCTGGCATGCTGGCAACCAGAGCCGAAACGATATCAAGCGGGGCCTTGATCGCCACCATCCTGGCGTTGTACGAAGTTTCTTGCATCAGCACACCGCGCGCGGCAACCAGCGACAACACTTGATCGAGGCTAGCCATGCCGGACAATGCGGCGGCGGTGTATTCGCCCAGGCTGTGGCCGATCAACGCCGTCGGCTTGACGCCCCATTCGGCCCATAGCTGCGCCAGCGACCAGCTCAGGGCCACCAGCGCCGGCTGTGCGTAGCGCGTTTCACGCAATAAGTCAGCGCCGGCTTCGGCGCTGAACAGTAACTGCGCCAGCGGCAGGTCCAGCGATGTTTTCAGTAGATCGGCACAGTACTCGATTGCATCGCGGAAGCGCGGCTGGCTGCGATACAGTTGCGTACCAGCGCCGGCAGTCAGGCCACCCTGGCCGGTAAGCACGAACACCACGCCTTGTTCGCCGGCTTGCGGCGAGACTGCAGGTTGTTCGATGAACCGTTGCAATCCACGTTGCAGCTCGCCCGGCTCGGCGGCTGTAATAGCAGTTGCTACCGTGGTTGGCGACGAAGAGAGCCGCAGCAGGGAATTGGCCGCATGACAGAAATCCGCCAGCGATTGTGGCGGCAACCCTTGAGATTGGGCCAGTACACGCTCAGCTTGCGCGGCCAAAGTGGTAACACTGTCGCCAACCAATGCATATACGTGACGAGGCCGCTCGGATTGTCTTCCCGGCATGGTGGCCTGGATGACCGGAGCCGAATCCTGTTGCAGCGCTTCGTCGGATGCGAACCAGCAGCGGCGGCGCTGCCAAGGATATACCGGCAGTTCGGCGAGTTTTCCAGCGGGCTGGAACGCTGTCCAGTCTAGTGCGTGTCCGCTGACATACAGCCGGGCGCGGATCCTCGCAGCGATATCCTCATCGGCGATGGGCGCAAGATCCAGCATGCGCAGCCGTTCCGGCAGCTGCCCTTGTACTTCTGCAGCCGCCTCGCCAAGATGCAAGATATCCCAGCGGCCATTCAGCTGTTCCGGCAAGCGGCTCGGATCCAGCTCCTGCAATACCGTGTCTATGACAATCCCGGAGCGCAGCATTTCCGACTGTACTTCATGCCCGGCGGCGTACAGGGCAAGCTTGCGTGCGCCTGCGGCTGGGCGGCGCCCTTGCAGCAAGGCAGGATGGTCTTCGCCGCAGGCGGCGGCGGCCAAGGCCGCGACGAGTGTTTCCATGCGACCTGTAACAGCTAGCCGGTAATCCATGTGATCGCGACGCAGGGATGCAGTAAAGACAATATCTGCAGTCAGTTGCGGTGAGGCGCCGGCGAGCTGCTGTCCGAGTCGTCCGGCAAGCGAGCGCAAGGCGTCGGATGAGGCGGCGGAAAGCGGCAGCAGCCAGCTTGCGCCGGCATCCAGGTGTTCAGAATGGCTTTTTTGTTCAGGTGCGCCTTCAAGAATCACATGAGCGTTAGTGCCGCCAAAGCCGAAACTGCTGACACCAATGCGGACCGGCCGCTCGGAGACGATGAACGGCAGGGTAGAAGTGGCGACCTGCAACTTGAGGCGGATGAGATCGATATCCGGATTAGACTGGCGAAAATTCAAAGAGGGTGGCAAGGCGCTTTCACGCAAGGCAACTATCCCTTTCAGCAAACCGGCAATGCCGGCCGCGGCTTCCAGGTGACCGATATTGGTTTTCACGGAGCCGACCGCCAGCGGCGCGTTGCGAGTGGCGGAAAATACTTCGCCCAAAGCCTGCGCCTCGATCGGGTCACCCAACGGCGTGCCGGTGCCATGCAGTTCGACAGCATCGATATCCTGCGGTTGCAACCCGGCGTCGGCCAGCGCGGCGCGGATTACCGCGACCTGGGCGGGTCCGCTGGGAGCCGTCAGGCCGTTGGTGCGGCCATCCTGGTTGACTGCGGTGCCGGCGATCAACGCGAGGATGCGGTCTTTGTCGATCACAGCGAGGTCTGACCGTTTGAGAATCACAATGCCGCTGCCTTCGCCTCGCACATAGCCGTCAGCGCTTTCATCGAAGGTTTTGCAGCGGCCCTCGGGCGACAGCATCCTGGCTCCGGCAAAAATCTTCATCAGGTCGGGTGCCAGCAACAAATTCACGCCGCCGACGATCGCCAGGTCGATTTCCCCTGCACGCAGAGCCTGCACTGCCAGGTGGGTGGCGGTGAGGGAAGACGAGCAGGCGGTGTCGACCGCCATGCTGGGGCCGGCCAGGTTGAGAAAATAGGAAAGCCGGTTGGCGGCGATGCTGAAGGCGTTGCCGGTGCCGGCATAGAGATCAAGGGGTTGATCCCGGTTCATTTGCAGGCGGCTATAGTCGAATGTGGAAATGCCGATATACACACCGGTGCGGCTGCCAGCAAGAGATGCGCGGCTTATTCCGGCCGACTCCAACGCTTCGACCGCCAGCTCCATGACTAGTCGCTGCTGAGGATCCATCTGGTTGGCTTCGCGCTGCGCAACGCCAAAAAATTGCGGATCGAACAATTCCGGACTGGTGATCAATCCGGCTCTTTGCACGCCGTCGACTGCGATGGCACTTCTGTCGGCAGCGATACCGTGTACGGCTTCTTGCCCATTCAGTAGCAAGGCGCGCAAAGACGGTAAATCCGCGGCGCCGGGCAGACGGCAGGCAGCGCCGATGATGGCGATACGTTCAGCGCCCTTACTTTCGGCTAATCCTGGATCGTCATCACTAACAGCGTCTGATGCGTTTAATGCTTCCCATGGGAAGTCCTCATCCTGTAGTGCCGTCGATACCCCAGTGCCGGAATTTTGCATTTTGATTTTCGCTAATGGTAAGAGTGGCGCCAATTTTTCAAACAGGGATTGCGGCCGATCGCTTTCCTCGGAAGATTTTTCCGATATTTTTAGAAAAAAATCGAGGAAATAAACTACCGAGTCTGTTTAAATTCGCTCTTATTCAGGCCTGCATTTGACCTGACTTTGAAAAACAACATAACTCGTAAAATATACAGGTAGGTCTGTCTGGCTTGATAGGGCGAGCGCTTTTCCATGTGAAAAAACAAGGTGTGATCTGGAGCCAGCATGATGAAATACGGCTGCCCCCTGTATTTTTTGACAGCCATACAACGACAAACCCATGCAGTAGAATAAAAATCAGATTGGTATGTTTAATTGGGTCAATAGAATTTGATGAAATAAATGCATCGGCTACTTGACGTTGCCGTGAGTCCGCTCTGTCGAACCAATAAGCATTTCAACAGTCAATTTCAGTTTTTAGTTAATCAGCAGTTGAATCAAGGAAGAAAATGAAATTAACGCCATACGGATTATGTGTAAGAAAGATTCGCCTGGAGCTCGGTTTGGCGCTGAAAGATATGGCCGCATCCTTATCCGTAAGCTCCGCTTATCTGAGCTCCATCGAACTCGGAGAAAAAGCACTCAGTTGCAAAGTCGGAGACCAGGCGCTCGCATTTTTAGCGCCAAAAATCAGCGCAGAACAATATGATCAATTGCAGACGGCTCTCGCTCAATCGATGAAGGCCGTTCCAGTTTCGGAATTGCAAGCTGATGAGCGCAATCTCGTAGCCATCTTTGCACGTAGAATGAGCGACGGAAACGGGGTGCCCGAAGAGGTCTTGAAATGGCTGAGATCCGGAGAGGTGAATGATGACGCCAAGTCGTAGACCAAACTGTCTATTTGGCGACTGAAGAACGGCGATACCGCAGGCGATTCGCGGGAGACACCGAGAACGTCTAACTGGCCAGCCCAGTGAATATCAGGAGCGGATCCGACCTCAATGGACTCGCTGTTGTTTTGCGTTTCAATCTGACCCGCCACATTGACATCGAATGATGACCCACTGATTGGGTTAAAAAAGATGGTCAAGCCGATGCCTGCTCGTTTGCGCGCCGAATTGCCACGCTCTTACCTCGGAAGCCATAGGAATTGCGGCAATAGACGCCGCTACTTTAATCGTGAGCGATATAAATTCAATTGCTTTACTGGTCAAAGGCTAAAAAAATGGCCCGCTTATACAAAAGCAGGCCGCGGGTACCTACGCCGAGGACTTCCCAGTTGCCAGTCTTGCCTTTACCACCGATGGTGGGCCCTGGCGGCAGGGCGGCGACCCCATCTGGAAACACTGGCCGCGCGCAGCACGATATCGCGCACTCGCTGTTCGCCCAGGTCGTTGCCTAAATCTTTATCCAGCAATTGCAGGAAATGCCAGACCCGCAAAACATCTGTCAGCTGTACTGCCAGTCGCGCGTCGGCCAGCGTGGGCTTCAGCGCCAATGCAAACAGGGTTTGCCAGATATTGCTTTGTGCCGCCAACAAGGCGGGATCGCGCAGGAATGTTGCTACCGTTTGAGCAAGGAAAAATGGGCGAGAGCGAGTAGTTCATCACGGTCGATCGCACCGGAAATGGATTCGAGTTCGGCACGCCACAGCGGGAACTTATCCAGTGGCGGCGGCAGATCGGCAAGCTGGGTTATATATTTCGCAAGCTTATAGATACCGACATGCAGCTTGTCGATTAGCGCCTTGTTGAAATTCGTTCCGCCGTAGTTGTGTGGCAAGATTTTTCGCAGCTCAGCTGCACTTGCAGCCTGGCGAGCGCGAGATCGTTGGCCAGATGCTACGTACCAACGAGCAGTTTACTTTGGCGTCGGAAGTCGGTTTGAAGGAGGCTCGGTTGGAGGACTACATCGTCCACGCCTTGGTGGACTTTGATGATATCGACTACTTCGCTCATGCTGATTTTCTCTATGACCTGGCAGGGCAACAGATGCATCATCTGCTTGATTAGCTCTCCGAAGATGAGGCCCGTAGTGTGCTGGATCGGGATCGGGATCGGGGGCTGATTGCTATGGAAAGAAACGGCGCACATTGAAGCAGATCCATGAAGACCTGAAAGAATTGGGTTTTGAGGGATCTTATGACAGGGTCGCGGCGTTCGCGAGGGTATGGCGGGCGGGTCAAACTGACCGGGTCAATTCAGCAAGCAAACGAACACATTGGTATGTCGAGAGATCTGTCCTTGTTCCTCCTTGGGGAGGTGGCCCTTGTCGCCAGTACCGCATCGGTTCGGCGGAAAAATTCATGAACACAATGATGACATTGCCAAATACATTGGCAGTTCTCAGAACATTAGCTGGAGTTAGGCAAGTACAAGACACCAGTCGACGAAACGCTACAATGGAGGTGACATTCGATGACGGATTGATCGTGACGATTTTTCAAGGGACCAATCAGGATCACTTCGATATCTGGCTTCCTGAAAATGGAGGAGGTCTGGCGGCACGCCTTCTACCGTATTTGAGTACAGCTAGCGTTATGAAAACATTGACAGATTTTACCGCGAACGCGGCTTCAAAACGGTGATAGGAGAACAGGGTGTATATTCCTAAAACGACCCGAGTAATCTGGCGTTACGTCGCCACATTATTTATGCATTCCGATCGCATGCAGAGCCTTGGCAGCCAGTTCTACACACAGAAACTCGCAGGAAGAAGTCCGTATCGGTATTTTAAAGATGGCGGATTCCGGGGCTCTACCCTGCAGGGAGCATCATGATCAGCTTATCCTTGCAAACAGCTATCGCCGATGAACTACGAAAAGCAGTATTTCGAACGGCTGGCGAGCGTCTAGTGAACTGGTGGCGATTCAGTCGGCAGTATATTCGGCCATCATCGAGAGTGCAAAACGGACCTGTTTTGATGTTAAGAAATGCTAAGTTTTTGGAGCTATCAATGATGTCCTCAATGACCTCGCGATGCCCGAAGAACTGACGCAGGTACTGTCTTATATATCGTTGAGGTATTGGGTTCCACATAGCGCACTAATCGCGGCGCCAACTTTCTACATTAACCATTTGTGCTAGCAATGGACCTCTTGCCAAACTAGTGAGCGCGACACGCCGAGAAAACCAGTCTTCATCGCTGGCGATCGGTTTTCCCATGAACTAAAAATGCATTTTTACAAATTCTAGTCTGCAAAGTCTGTCGTCGAAATCATCCCAGACAACATTATCTTTAAGACTGCTTCTGTCGTTACTGCGAACTTCGCAAGATGAAACAGCGCCACAAGGTTTTCGGCAAGAGTGATAGATTTCTGAACAGTCTCAGGATCGGCATCGGGCGCGATCACAGGCATCATGTCAAGAACAATATCCCTGACTTCTTCGATAGGGGGTAAATTCAGTTTAAGCATACAGTTCCTACAGGAAAAATCGTTTGACCCAAGGCATTCTCAGTTCGCGATTTGATCTGAGAGCGCAAGGATTGTCGACATTAAGATGCGTATATAGTAGATATATATACAGTAGATGTAAATAGAGTAGATTAATGATCTGTAGATTTATGGGCAGAAGTAAGTGATTCTGCGTTGCCATGAGTAAATCCACACTAAAGCCATCATTACGCAAAAATTTCGCAGAAAATGTGCGCAATTTTCGTACCCTATTGGGTATTTCTCAAGAACGCTTGGCAGAACTTGCCGGATTTCACCGAACTTATGTTAGTCAAGTTGAACGGTGCGTTGCAAACGTCACCATAGACAATATTGAGAAACTTGCACACGCGCTTAACGTTAAACCAGCGACATTGCTAGAGCTTCCAATAATCCAGGACTAGTTCCCCATTTCATGAATCCACGAGAGGCAGCTTCACAGGCAGCTTGCGCCATCATCGCCAATCCGGGAAGTGCACCAGCACGACGTCGAACTCATCGCACACGGGATCTGTTCATCGGCGACTATTCCCGTTGCCAACTTGATTGCTTCATCAAACCCCATGCCATCGCCTTGCATGAGCTGCCATGCCATATTATTAGTGTGATGCAGTTCAGCAGCATCATGACCGGCATCAATATCTGACTGCACCAAGTCGAACCAAAAAATGCCAGCGACTTTTCAGCCGACTTCGCGTTACGTTCTGGAGCATGCTGTTTTTCTGGTGTTCCGTGTGTTCCAGATGTTCCACAAGCCGAGAACCCGGGGGGATGCTCGCTTGCACTGGAACACCTACCATACAAGCCATTTTTCCCCGTAGTGTTCCCGGTGTTCCTAGCATTGGATTGCGGAACACCTGGCACACTTTGATTTACTTCTGTGTTCCGTATCTTTATTCCGCCAGGATCTTTATATTCATTGGCTCCGCTGGCTGTTGGAACACATGGAACACCCGGAACACCGTCATTTAATATATGTTCAGATTTTGGTTTAAACGCATTAAGCCACATGACTACGCCTCCCACATTTTGGAAGTAAAAACGTAGCATCGTGTTTTTCCCATGTCCGGCAATCGCTTGCTTTGCGCTGCCTTCCCGGCACTGTCCGGTACAAGCCATCCAGCATCAATGAGCATCTTATTGACTGTTTTCATATCAAACCCCGCACATACGTCGCGCCTGTATGCCTCGGTCAGCACAAAATATTCCTGACCTGCATCTGACGTTGTTCTGAAACCGGCGCGATTGACTGTCACCCGACCTGACGTGTCTTTGATGTCGGAGAATCGCGATTCGCCGTGCGATTCAAAAAAAGCCTTCACGCTGGAGAGAATTGCCATTCTTTCCTGATTGCCCCCGCCACCACGACTATCCAGCCACGACTTAAAACACGTGGCCGCCGCCGCGACTGCATCGCCTTGCCGCCATCCGGTAATGCCTGCGCTGGTAGCGTATTCCCCAGCAATAGCAATAATCGCGAATCTACTACACACGCGCTCGGCTTGGCCGGCAGCGTCGCTAGGCAAATGAGCTGCAACAAAGCCGCTCATGGCTTGTTTTATTGTGACAGAGAATGCTTTCAGATCACGCGTCAGATGCTCCAAGAAAGCAATGGCGGGCGTGCCGTGCCAGGCCTGCGTTGACGCCTTGATCGCATCCGACAATTTAGCGCCGCCCTCATAGCCGTGCAATTCTTCAAATAAACCATACCCGGCACCAGCATCGGCAGCAACATCGATCATACGTACTTCTTGGCCCGCCTTCGCGATCTTGCCGCCATCGCGCATGTGCTGCACCAAGCCAATCTCGCCGGAACTGACGATCATCAATCGCCATGTCTTACGCTGCTTTGTCTCGCCCGTGCGTCCGGCACGTCCCTTGCCCGTGCCGTTGCCGATCATATAGACGATGCTGCCGACTTCTTTCGGCTCCACCTCCGCCATTTCATCTAGTATCAGCGCCGCATCGTTATGTAGGGCGCACGTGCCTTCCAGCGCATTTCCGGTCGCCCGCCAGCTTTGCTTAAATGAAGGACTGCCATATACTGAAGCCGCTACCTGTTGTGCTGTACTCTTCCCGGTTGAACTGCTGCCAACAAAGTGCAGGCCGCCTGACTCCTGCCCGGCGTGACGGAGGATCATTCCCGCAAACGCTGCCGACACCGCAAGGATCAATCTGCTATTTCCCATGCAAAGCCGTGCGACGTTCTCGCGCCACTGTTCAAGCGCTCCATTTTGCACATACTGGCATGCTGTCTTGTTTTCAGACTGATACAAAACAACCTCGTTACTGTCGCCAATGGTGCGATCTGGCATGACGAATACATCGTCAAACCATCCGGTTTGCTGGACACACCGCGCCCGTTCCTTCGGCTTGCTCTCGATCAGATACTCGGACAATCTGTTTTTTGCTGACAGACTAGCACCAATCTCCAGCCCAAGGCGGGACAACTCCCGCCGCACGTCTGCACCGTCGCCGGCCAGCATTTCCATCGGGATCGCCCATTGGTGCCGCACGCCGTCCGCGTCGTTAAACTCGATGACACGCCCCCAATTTTCTGAGGCACGATCCCGAATCATCGCTTTGACACGCATCGGTGCGCACACCCGTATCGACTTACCGGGCTTTTCATCGCTGCCTTCCGACGTATAAAAAACGCCGGAATTTGCAATACTAAAGCCATAAGGCAGGCCCGTTGTGCTCTGTACCGTTTTCCGTGGGGCCTTGCTTACCTTGGTGATTTCAGTAGCACCAATCAATGCGGCGCCGCTTTTAGTATCTGGGGTAGGAACGTTCTGCGCTGCCTCAATGCAATTGCGTACGGCGTTGACACCCTCGATCAAGTGCAAGTCGTTAAAGTCGGTAGGCCGATTATCGTCGCTCTGAAACTGCGGCACTGCTAGCACACCCGATACCGCATACGCTGCCCTCGTCGCGTGATCGCGGCCGGTATTGCTCGCCTCGGTGAAACGGTCGTTGTCGGCACATATAATAATGTGCATCGCTGGGAGTTTGGCACGGATGCTCTTCGCAACCGCCTCCAGATTTCCCGCATGAAATGCAATGGTAACGGGATAGCAGGTTGCCTGATGCAGGCTAGCGCCAGTAGCAAAGCCCTCACAGATGAGCACGGTATCGATAGGTTTGCCGCCGAAGCTGTAATACCCGCCCTCGATGCGCCCACCGCTCTTAAATTTTTTCCCGCCATCAGCGTCAATGAATTGCAGGCTGATGAGCAGGCCGTCTGCGTCGCGCACAGGAACGATCAAGGTACGGCGGTCTTTGAACTCTCGCAATCCAAACGGTTTAATCCCCTTGCGCTGGCAATATGGGTTATCGTCGGTCGCGTCTCGAGCCAAATACCATATTCTCTCGCATACCTGTGCAGCCGCTGCCTGGTGTGCCAGCTTCGCTGCTGCTGCCCGCTCGTTGACCCGTTTGATGCGATCACTATACTGTTGACGTTCCATCGGGGGCAAGGAAGTAACAGACTTACTGCACCATTTTTCGGACAGATCGGTTTTCCAGTCACCAAAGGCCCCTGCAGGTAAATCGTCATCATGTAGGATGTACCAAGCCGACTGCTTGCCGCGCTTGTCGTCTGGAGAATCAAAACGGTGTATTGCACCGTCCGCCACAATGTCGACAGGATGCAGATTATATGCCGCCAGTGCATCACGAAACTGCGTTGCCGTATCGATTAACAGGACTGCACTCATTCCACAAACCCATCCGCACGATAATTTAACGGGTCAGCAAAGAAACGATGAAGTTCGCGATTTTGATAAGCGGTGCAACGCTCGGAGAATTTCACCGGCTGCGGTGCTTTACCGGCGCGAACTAACTGCCGGAATTTCTCGCGGCTGAAGGGAGAAAATGGGGCGATCTGATTCCAGCGGCTCATGCCGTCCGCAGGAAGAGTTTTGCTAGTTGCTGCTGTGGGGTTTGCCATCGTTGCCTATCCTTTGCTTTGTACCGGGCTGGATGCCGGATTGAGGCAAATGTTAAGAACTACGGCGTGAGAAAAATAGCTCGGGAACTTATGAAAACTTATCCTCCAATTAGCATGAATAGGCAGGTAAGTTAAATGAAGTATTGA
>NZ_DATMRB010000095.1:0-21212 GCF_035566555.1 Collimonas sp. | reverse complement strand
CGGCGTGCCGGCGCCGCAACAGCCCTTCGACACCCTTGCCGACGACGCCATTTTCCTGTCGACGGCGGCGCAAGAGTGGCTGCATGTGCAGCCCGGCGGCCAGCTGGCGCTGCGCAACGGCACCGGCCTGGTGCATCTGCGCGTGGCCGGCGGCCTGGCAAGCGCGCGCGCCGGACAGCGGCTGGCGGTGATGGATATCGGCGCGGCGCAGTGGCGCTTCGACCGTATCGGCAAACTGTCGCATATCGATCTCAAGCTGCAGCCCGGCGTCAACCGCGCCGCCTTCAGGGAACAGCTCGGCAAGCAACTGCCGGCCGGCCTGCACGTGACCGAGAGCCAGGACCAGGACAGCCGCAACGATAATATGTCGCGCGCCTATCGCATCAACCTCAATGTATTGGCGCTCGTGGCGCTGTTTACCGGCGCCTTCCTGGTGTTCTCGACGCAGGCGCTGTCGGTGATCCGGCGGCGTCCGCAATTTGCCCTGCTGCGGGTGATCGGCTTGCGCCGCTCCCAGCTGTTGCGTCAAGTGCTGCTGGAAGGCGGCTTGCTCGGCTGCCTGGGCGCCTTGCTGGGACTGGCGCTGGGATATGGCCTGGCCGCCGCTGCCCTGCATTTCCTTGGCGGCGACCTTGGCGGCGGCTATTTCCGCGGCGTGCAAGCCACGGTCCGCTTTGACCTGCCAGCCGCGCTGCTGTTCTTTGCCTTGGGCAGCGGCATCGCCTTGCTCGGCAGTCTGGCGCCGGCGCTGGAAGCGGCCAGGGCGAAGCCGGCAACGGCGCTCAAATCCGGCAGCGAGGAAAGTGCGCTGACGCGGCTGGCGACACCGTGGCCTGCGCTCACCTGCCTGCTGCTGGGCGCTCTGCTGACGCGCTTGCCGCCGCTGTTCGGCTTGCCGCTGTTTGGCTACCTGGCTGTGGCGCTGCTGCTGATCGGCGGCATCACCCTGATGCCGCGGCTGGCAGCGCTGGCGTTTTCCGCATTGCAGAGATTCAGCCTGGGGCGCCGCATCGGCGTCGTCCTCACGCTGGTGCTGGCGCGCCTGGCCAATGTTCCGGGACAGGCAGCGATCGCGCTAGGCGGCGTGCTGTCCAGCTTCAGCCTGATCGTGGCGATGGCCATCATGGTGTCGAGCTTTCGCGTCTCGGTCGACGACTGGATGCAGCAACTGTTGTCGGCAGACCTGTACGTACGTTCCGCCGGCGGCGGCGAAACCGGCGCCATGCGCTTGGCCGAACAGCGCCAGCTGGCAACGGCGGCCGGCGTGGCGCGGGCCGACTTCCTGCGCACCGCGCCGCTGACGCTGGACCCGGCGCGGCCGCCGGTGATACTGATCGCGCGCGGCATCGATGCCGCTGATCCCGGCCACAGCTTGCCCCTGGTCGGCCCGCAGCTGCCGGCGGCGCAGGTCGCCGCAGCGATTGCCGCCGGGCAGACGCCGGTATGGGCCTCGGAAGCCATGGTCGACATCTACCGCTACCGCCTCGGCCAGCATCTCATGCTGGCGATGGCCGGCCACAGCCAGCCGGTGGTGGTGGCCGGCATCTGGCGCGACTATGCGCGGCAGTCGGGCGCGATCCAGTTGCGTCTGGCGGACTACCAGCGCCTGAGCGGCGACACGGACGTCACCGACGCCGCCCTCAGCCTGCAACGCGGCGTCGATCCTGAGACAGTGATTGCGGCGCTGCGCAAGCTGCCGTTCGGCGCGGCGCTGGAATTCTCGCAGCCGGGAGAAATCCGCGCCACCACCTTGAAGATTTTCGACCGCAGCTTCGCCATCACCTACCTGCTGGAAATCGTCGCCATCGTGATCGGCCTGTTTGGCGTCGCCGCGACGTTTTCGGCGCAGACGCTGGCGCGCGCCAGGGAATTCGGCATGCTGCGCCATGTCGGCGTCAGCCGCCGCCAGATCCTTGCCATGCTGGCGCTGGAGGGCGGCTTGCTGACGGCGCTGGGCATGGCGGTCGGTTTCCTGCTCGGCTGGGTGATCAGCCTGATCCTGGTGTTCATCGTCAATCCGCAATCGTTCCACTGGACCATGGATCTGCACATGCCCTGGTTCGGCCTGGCCCTGGTGGCGCTGCTGTTGCTGGTTTCCGCCGGCGCCACCGCTTTGCTGGCGGGCCTGCGCGCGGTCTCTATCGATGTATTGCAAGCGGTGCGGGAGGACTGGTGATGCAGCAGAAAATCTTCAGGCGGCTGGCCGGCTGCCTTGTATGCATCCTGATGTCGTGGATACTTCCATCATTCGCCGCCTCACCCGAGTTTGCACAAGTGCTTCCTGACAAGCAGCTGACGCTGCCGCAAGACACCGGAGCACATCCCGACTTTCGTACCGAATGGTGGTATGCCACGGGCTGGCTCACCCTGCCTGACGGCAAGCCGCTCGGCTTCCAGATTACTTTTTTCCGCTCCGCTACCGGCAACGACCGCGCCAATCCCAGCGCCTTTGCGCCTAGCCAACTGATCATCGCTCACGCAGCGCTGTCCGATCCCGGCCTGGGCAAACTGCTGCACGATCAGAAAAGCGCGCGCGCCGGCTTCGGCCTGGCCTATGCCAAAGAGGGCAATACCGACGTCGCCCTGGATGACTGGCGCCTGCAGCGCCTGGCCGACGGCCGCTATCTGGCCAGCGTCGCGGCGCGCGACTTCACGCTGGAAATCAGCCTGACGCCAACCCAGCCACCCTTGCTGCAAGGCGACGGCGGCTATTCGCGTAAAGGACCGCTGGCTGCGCAAGCCAGTTACTACTATAGCGAACCGCAGCTGCGTGTAAACGGCAAGGTAAGCCGCGCCGGCCGGTCCCAGGCAGTCAGCGGCAGCGCCTGGCTGGATCACGAATGGTCGACCAGCGTGCTGGCCGCCGATGCCGTCGGCTGGGACTGGCTGGGCGCCAACCTCGACGACGGTTCAGCCTTGATGGCTTTCCAGATCCGCCACCGCGACGGCAGCAAGCTGTGGGCGCACGCCGCCTTGCGCGACGCCGGCGGCAAGGTTACCCAGTTCAGGTCCGAACAAGTCAGCTTCCAGCCTCTGCTCAGCTGGCGTTCGCCGCGCACCGACGCCAGTTATCCGGTGCAGCAGGTGCTGCATACCGGCGCCATCGAGTGGTCGCTGGCGCCCTTGCAAGACGACCAGGAACTCGACTCGCGCCTGTCGACCGGATCGGTGTATTGGGAAGGCGCGGTGACGCTCAACCGCAATGGCCAACACGCCGGACGCGGCTACCTGGAGCTGACCGGCTATCTCAATGCATTGAAATTCTGATTCATCAGACTTTTCCATGGCCGTAAAAATATTTAGGTGTAGGGTGGGCACGCCTTTGTACCCACGCGGTACGGATTACAAAGGCGTGCCCACCCTGCCGCCTAAAAAATGACTGCCTCAAGCGCCGCCGTAGGCTTCGATGATGGCATCGGCTACCGCGCGTACCCGCGCCGTACGGTTCAAGTCGCCATGCAGCACCAGCCAGGCGTCATACCCCTCGCTGCGCTGCGGCCAGATCCGCACCAGCCGTGGGTCGCGGTCAGCCATGTGGGTCGGCAGCTCGCCTATGCCTAAGCCGGCGCACACGGCTTCGATCAGCATCAGTCCTGAGTTGACCTCCATCGCTATCCTGGCATTGCCGATAGCTTCGCCGCACAGAGCATCGCCCTGGTAAGACGCCGTGCCTTGCTGATAAACCACCAGGTCATGCCCGGCCAACGCCGTGCCGGGCTGGGGTTCGCCGCGCAGTTGCAAATAGCTATCGGCGGCATACAAACCGACTTCCAGACGCCTCAGATGGCGTGCAATCAGATCCGGATTGCCGGGCCGCACAGTGCGCACCGCCAGATCCGCTTCGCGCCGGGTCAGATTCGACACCTGGGTAGAGGTACTCAGCACCACGCGGACATCCGGATGCAAGGCGTGCAGGCGCCGCATGGCGGTCATCAGGAAATGCTTGCCCGTGGTATCGCTCGCGGCCAATCGCACTACGCCGCTCAAGCGATCGTCGATGCCCAGCATCTGCCGCTGCAGCTGGTCGGCGGCATGTTCCATCCGCTCGGCTGCGGCAAACGCCAGTTCGCCAGCCGGCGTCGGCACATAACCGCTGGGGGTGCGCAAAAACAGGCGCGCCCCCAGCGCCTGCTCCATGCTGCTCAGACGGCGGCCAGCGGTGGCCTGGTCCACCTGCAGCAACGCCGCCGCGCCGCGCAGAGTGCCGGCGCGGTAAATGCCGAGGAAAATCCGGGCGTTGTCCCAATCCATAAATCCTCCCATCCATAAGTCTCTCATGGCTGCACGTGATGCATTTTTGCATCACACCAATGAGATTATGCTGATTTATTACATCGCAAGAGCAGGCTACCATAGAGTCATGCTTAGCGGCATTGCCGCATTACAGGAGAAACTGATCATGTCAGCGCAATACCACACCCCAATCGCCAGCCCCGTGACGCCCGGCGGTTTGCTGCCGTTGCTGACGCTGGCCATCGGCTTCGTGATGGCGATGCTGGACGTAACCGCCGTCAATGTCGCCTTGCCCGCGATTTCCCATGCTCTGTCGGCGCCGTTGAGCGGCCTGGTATGGGTGGTGGACGGCTACACCCTGACCTTTGGCGCCCTGCTTCTGATCGGCGGCGCACTGGCCGACCGTTACGGCGCCAAGACCATGTACCTGAGCGGGCTGGCAGTGTTCATGCTCGGCTCCCTGCTGTGCGGCGCCGCGCCCGACGGCCATACCCTGATCGCCGCCCGCATGCTGCAAGGCGTCGGCTCGGCCCTGTTCATGCCCAGTTCGCTCAGCTTGCTTACCCACGCCTATGAGGACGACCGCGTCCGTGCCCGCATGCTGGGCTCGTGGTCGGCGATTGTCGCGGTGGCGGCGGCCACCGGCCCGCTGGTCGGCGGCATGCTGGTCGACAGTTTCGGCTGGCGCAGCGTGTTCCTGATCAACGTTCCGCTTGGCTTGCTGGGGCTGCTGCTGGCGCAGACGGTGATTCCGGCCACTCCCAGGCAATGGCGGCCATTACCCGCCGCCAGTCACGCGCTTGGCGTCACGGCACTCGCCGGCCTGAGCTTTACCTTGATCGAAGGTCCGGGGCTTGGCTGGACTTCCGCGCCTATCCTGGCGGCTGCGGCGCTGACGGCAATCGCCATTGCACTATTGGTGCGGCGCGAACGGCGCGGCGCGGAACCGTTGCTGCCGCGCGCATTGTTCGCCACGCCGCGCTTTGCCGCCGCCAATACGATCGGCTTCCTGATCAACTTCAGCACCTACGGCCAGCTTTTCCTGCTGAGCTTGTTCTTGCAGCAGGCGCGCGGCGCCGGCGCCTTGCAGGCTGGCTTGCAGCTGTTACCGATGATGGCGATATTCGCCGTCAGCAACTTGATGTCGGGACGGATTACCGCGCGTTGGGGCGCGCGCGCCCCGATCCTGGGGGGCTTGCTGCTGGCCGCCTTGTCTGCTGCGCTGCTGACCCGCATGCGGCTCGACACGCCCTATCCGTTGTTTGCGCTGGCAGTCGCCATCGCCAATTGGAGCGTCGGCATTGCGTCGCCGGCCATCACCGCCACCATGATGCAATTAGCCGGACGCAGCCATGCCAACAGCGCCGCCGCGGCCCTGAACGCCAACCGCCAAATCGGCGCCCTGGTCGGCGTCGCTGTCGCCGGCAGCATCCTGCATGCCGCTGCCAGCTGGGACCACCGCCTGCCGCTCGTCTTTGGCGCCATCAGCCTGGCTTACGCCGGCGCCGCGCTGCTGGCCTGGCGCTATATCGAGAGCCCGGCGCAAGCCGCTTGCGCACACGCTTGACGGCAGCCGCGCAGCGCGCAGCGCGGCGTTGCTATCGACCTGATCCGATTGACGCCGGGCTTCCATTTCCTGCAACGCAGGCTAAACTTAAAACCGGGACCAAAAGATGATACATTTAACCTCGATAGCTTAATTTCAACGAACTGCATTTTTATCGGGAGACGCATGAAACGTCCATTGACAGGTCCATTTCTAATTCTCGCCACCACCCTTCTCCTCGCCGGCTGCGACATGATGCAGCCCAATGTGCGCAGCTATACGCCACCGCCGCGCAGCACCCCCTCAGCACCTGCACCGGTATCACTGTCGGAATCGCTGAGCCCATCGGAACAGGTGATCGACGTGCCGCAAACAAGCGCAAGCACGGCAGCGAAACGCGGAGAATTATCCGAAGTAGTGGAACGCATGGCGCGCCGCAACGCTTGCGCGCCGGCCGCCAGCGCCACCCTGATCGCCAAGACCAGCGCGGTAGAGACGTATCAGATCAGCTGCCAGGATGGCCAGCAACAACTGTACAAGTGTGAGCTGCGGCAGTGCCGCTTGATGAATTAAAACCAGGCCGACAGGTGGTTTTCATGAAAACAGCACTAGGCATGTTTGTCCTCGTTTCATTGCTGGCCGGCTGCGCCTACCCGCATCTGGACTGCAACGATCGCGACGCCCGTCCAAGCTGGTGCGACGATACCGGCGGCATGCACGGCGCCGCCCATCCGCAATGAGGCCCTGCGGCCGGCACGAGCGGCAATCCACGCTTAAACCGGCGGTGCGGCGATGAATTCAGCCAGCTGCTCTGCCTTCTCTGAAAACGCCTGCAGCACCGGATAGTCCGAGGCGACGACGATTTCCGGCAACATCATCTGCGTGAAACTCCAGGCTACGGCGGTCGTCAGCCCTGCCTGGTTGATGGTCCGGCTGCTCACTTCCAGCGGCTGTTTGCGCAATTCAAGCTCCAGCGCCTGATAGGCCGCGAACAGCTGCCCCTGGACTCGATCCAGCCACGGCGCATGCTGCTTTTCCGGCGGCCGCAAGTTGTGCTCGTAGACGATCTGTATGCTTTTCTCGCACGCCGCCAAGGCCAGGCCGATAATCCGCAAGGCATGCAGGCGTTCGCCGATCGCCGTCGGCATCAGGCTTTTACCGGGGGCCGCCAGCGCTTCGGCATACTCCAGGATCAGGGAAGAATCCATCAGCAATCCGCCGTCGTCGCACACCAGCGTCGGCGCCTTGACCACCGGATTAATCTGGCGGAACTGTTCAAAAGTGCTGAATACCGAAACCGATTGATGCTCGAAGGGGATGCCAAGCAGTTGCAGGGAAATCGCGACGCGACGGACATACGGTGAGTCAAGCATACCTATGAGCTGCATGGTTACTCCTGTGGATGATGTGATAGAAGCGCCGGCCGCATCGGGCAGCCCGCGCCCGCGACGATGGAAATCGTAGCATGAAACCGTGTCGGCACATGGCGCACAGGACTGCGCGATGTATAAAGGACTTGCTGGAAGATGCGTGAGCGGCAGACAGGTACTGCCGGAGAGCCGGTTCTAGGATTGCGAGTCAATCCAGATTTTTGCCCATTCGCTGCCGAGACATTGTGCTTCGGTCTCGCTTAGCGCCGCAATCGGCGGTTTGAAGACCAGTTCGATGGCCCCGTCGGGACCTGATATCGCTATCATCGCGATCACTACTTCATATTTGCCGCTGGCAAGGGCATTGATTTTCAGCGAGTACCTGAAATTACCATGCTCACGCTGTGCTTCAACTAACATAAATTCTTGACAAGATAAAAATTTCAAACGCGTTTGATGCATGCTGCTACAACACCATCCTCAACTCGCTACTTCAAGCTTCTTCTACTTCACGCTTGGCCGGTGTCGCATAGATATCGATGCACTTGTAAGTATCGGCGCAGCGCTTGGGATCGCCGCCGGCTTCCAGACTCTTTTTGAATTCCGCCGCTTCGGCGGTACTGTCGAACTCGTAAGCCAGTCCTTTAAACATCACGGTTGCATCATGAAGCCTAACCATTGCAATCTCCTTGGTTTCATATTGAAGAAAGGATGAGTCATCCTAGCATCGTTAAAAGTATCCGTTTTCCCCTTATTGCAAGAAATGGTAACGACACTTGTCCTGCGGCCCTGTGCGGGAAAGACACGTACAGTATTGCGGCAAGAACGCCAAAGTCGGTACCGCCGGAGCGGTCCGCTTGGTCAGATTGATATTACGCTTTTGAAGTTCCCTGATGAACTGTCAATAGTGGCAGTGTTTTATCAGCGCGGCGATGTCTTATGGACAGGCAGACAAGGTTCCGCGCGCTACTGCCGCTCCAGACTCATTCACTTTCGTCGACGAAACGGCATCTGTCAAACAGCTAAATGTTATTAAATTGTAGATCCCCATCAGGAAATGCTAAAGAGCGCAACAAAACAAAAGGCCCCGATCATGTCGGGGCCTTTTGTTTTGCGCTTCAATGATGCATGCGGCGCTGCATCATTGCCTGACCATCGAACGCACCATGCCGCCGAACTGCTCCAGGTCCCTGGCCGCCAGGTCCGACACCGCCCAATAGCTCATACCGTCCCAGGTCCAGCGCACCAGATGATAGCCTTGCCGGTTTTGCAACTGCGGCGCCACATCTCTCTCCGTCGTCGGCCATATGTACAAATTGATCGGATGCTGTGCGTGCCGGTAGACCAGCGCCGCGACCGGCCGCCCGCCGAGATAATCGAGGCGGCCGCCGGTCAGCGGAAAGCCCTGCGACGCCAGATCGACCACCGGCGGTGAAAAATTCAGCTTGCCGTTGAACCACGGCTTGACCGTGTGCTGGTCGGTCGACACCACATCCGACAGATGATCGACCTGCAGCGAGCGCACATGGCTGGCGACCACTTCATCGGTCAGCTTATCCTGGTCCGAAGGCAGATTGAGATAGAGGCCAACGCTCCAGGCCAGCGCCAGCATCGCCGCCAGCGCCGCACCGGCGTTGCGCCAGTTGATGCCCCAGCTGCGCTGCCAGAATCTGGTGCTGGCTTCATCCTGCGGCAAGGCGGCCATGATGCGCTGCGTCAGGTGCGCCGGCGCATCGAAGTAGGCAGCTTCCTTCTTGAAGCGTGCACTGACGATACGCTGCGCCGCATACTCGCGCTGGCAATCGGCGCAGCCCTCCAGGTGACGCTGGAGCTCAAGCGTCTCGACGATGCCGAGCTCCTGGTCGACATAGGCGGGCAACAGCTCTTGTACTTCCTGATGGTCCATCATCGCTCCTGCGGTGCGGTATCCGGCGCCAGAATCGCCGCCAGCAATTTACGGCCGCGCCCGAGACGCGACATGACGGTGCCGATGGGGATGCCGACAATGCCGGCGATCTGCTTATACGATAGCTCTTCCAGTTCGCGCATCACCATCACCTCGCGGAACTCCAGCGGCAAGGCTTGCAGCGCCTGTTGCAGCTGCCGTTCGCTGTCCTTGCTGATCAACAGCGCCTCTGGATTATTGTCGGTCGGCATCTGGCCGATGCTGTCGCCGGTTCCGGCATGATGCAATTGTTCGTCAAACGCGGTCTCCTGGCGCAGCTTCTGGCGCTCCTGATACCAGCTGTAAAAGGTATTGCGCACAATCGTCAGCAGCCAGGCGCGGCCGTCTTCGCCGTGGAAGCCGTCGAAAAACCTGAAAGCACGCAGATAAGCCTCTTGCACCACATCCTCCGCGTCCTGGTGGTTGTGGGTCAGCCAGCACGCCAGGTTGAACGCAGAGTTCAGGTGTGGCAGCACGACAGTTTGGAATCGCTTCTTTTTTATCGAGTCGCTCATTCACGCGTTTCCAGGGTTCATGTAGCACTAGACCGCCGATATGAAGAATATATTCCCGAAAAGACGAATAAAACAAAAAAAAGAAACGTCGATAAAAACGGGAATAAATAACAGGGTACACCGGTATGGGGTTTTGTCGATCAAGTGATCGCGATAACCACGGAGGGATCATGAAACAAGCCCATGCCGGCGCCCATGCCATCAACCGCCGCAGCTTTCTGCGGCTGGCGGGATTAGGCGGCGCCATCTATGTATCCGGCCTGAGCGGCTGGTCCAGCGCTGCCGCCCTGCCAGGGGGGGCGAACGAAGACTTCTTTTTCATCCAGCTGTCCGATACGCACTGGGGCTTCGAGGGCGCACCCAATCCGGACGCCCGCGGCACCCTGAAAAAGGCAGTGGCGGCGGTCAACAGCCTGGAGCAGGTGCCGGATTTTATCGTCTTCACCGGCGACCTGACGCATACTACCGACGATCCGCAGGAACGCCGCCAGCGTATGCGCGAGTTCAAGGACATCGCGGCCGAACTGAAGGTAAAGAATGTGCACTTCATGCCTGGCGAGCACGATGCTTCGCTGGACCACGGTGAAGCCTACCAGGAATTTTTCGGCAAGACCCACTACAGCTTCGCCCACAAAGGCGTCAATTTCATCGTCATCGACAATGTCTCCGACCCCACTGGCGCCATCGGCGAGACCCAGCTGGCGTGGCTGGCCGATGAATTGCGGCAGCTGCCGCCGCAAGCCCGCATCGTGGTCTTCACGCACCGCCCCTTGTTTGACCTCTATCCGCAATGGGACTGGGCCACGCGCGACGGCGCCAAGGCGGTCGAACTGCTGCAGGCGCATGCCAACGTCACCGTGTTCTACGGCCACATCCATCAGGAACATCACCACATGACTGGCCATATCGCCCATCATGCCGCGAAGTCGCTGATTTTCCCGCTGCCGGCGCCCGGTTCGCAACCCAAACGCACACCGCTGCCGTGGGACGACGCCTATCCGTACCGCGGCCTGGGATATCGGCAAGTGGCAGCGCAAGCGGCCAAGCCGATGGATTACCAGCTGACTGAACTGCCGGTACTGAAAGGCTGACCATGGATATCCATAACAAACGACGCCTGCTGCTGGCCGGCGCGGCTGCCGGCGGTCTGGCCGTGGCCACGCGGCTGGTGCTGGCGCAAACGCCGGAACGGGTGATCAAGATCGTCGCCAAGAAATTCGACTTCACGCCGGGCGAGATCCGCCTGAAGAAAAACCAGCCGGTGACGCTCGAGTTCACCACGCTGGATGTCGTCATGGGTTTCAACCTGCCGGACTTTGCGGTTCGCACCGACATTCTTCCCGGCGCCACTTCACGCCTGCGCTTCACGCCTGACAAGAGCGGTGAATTTCCTTTTCACTGCGACGTCTTCTGCGGCTCCGGCCACGAAAGCATGACCGGCACCGTGATCGTTTCCTGAAGCCGTCGTCAAGGGTGCAGCTTCTTGTGCTCGCTCAGCATTTGGGTGAAGGCCGCAATCCGCTTGACGCGGGTTTCGGCCTTCTTCGCGGTCTGGACCCGGAACAGGACCGCATAGCGGTTCTGGGCGTCAAGCGTGGCAAAGAATGCCTGCGCCGCGGGGTTGGCGTCGAACGCCTCCTGCAGATCGTCCGGGATCGCCGCGGTGCGGGCCGAATCGTAGGCGACTTCCCAGCGGCCATCGGTTTTTGCCCGTTCGACTTCCTGCAGTCCGGGCGCCTGCATCTGGCCTGAGGCGATCAGCGCCAGCGCCTTGTCGCGATTGATCTTTGACCAGATGCTGCGCGCCGATCGCGGCGTGAAGCGCTGCAGCCAGAATTGCGCGTCGTCGCTTTTCTTCTGGCCGTCTATCCAGCCGTAGCACAAAGCCAGCTCCAGCGCTTCCGGATGCGTCACGGAGCGCGATTCGGCATGCTTCTTGGCAAAGCGCAGCCAGACGCCGGGGGACTTGCCGTGTTTTTTCTTCAGCCATGCGGCCCAGGCCTTCTTGTCTTCAAACTGCAATATCGAGACATCCTCGGCCGGCTTACGTTCCAGGCTCATGGGCTTTTCCAGGGAAAAGAGAGAGGCCCATTATTGCCCTGCATTTACCGTATGGCAACACCCCCAACGCACCGGCGGCTTGGAAATATATATCGTATTATGATATATTTGCTCGCCTCACCTTATCATCCATCAACCGGATCCTCAACAGCAGATGCCAAGCACATCCCTATCCAAACAAGACTTCGAGGCCTTGTCCTCGTTCCGTTATCAGTTGCGCAAGTTCTTGCGCTTCAGCGAAGAAGCTGCGCAAGCCGAAGGCGTGACGCCGCAGCAGTACTTATTGCTACTGCACGTCAAAGGATCGCCCGGCCGCAACTGGGCCAGCATCGGCGAACTGGCCGAGCGCCTGCAATCGCAGCATCACAGCGTGGTCGCCCTGGTTTCACGCTGCGAAAAACTGCAGCTGGTGCAGCGCCGCAGCAGCGACACCGACCGCCGCCAGGTCAACATCCATCTGCTGCCCGACGGCGAGCGCTGCCTGGCCAAACTGGCCGAACTGCACCATGCCGAGCTGAATACCCTGAGCGATATTTTCCGCATCCCTACCATCAATACCCAGGACTAGCCATGGCGGCCACTGCACACCACCATCACAAGCGCGATTTCGCCGCCGATACCCGGCTGCTGCGGATTTCCCTGATCGCCGTCGTCATCGGCGGCTGCGGCACGCTGGCGGCATATGCCCTGCTGAACCTGATCCGGCTGTTCACCAACCTGTTCTTTTATCAGTCGCTCTCTTTCGCGGTGCGTTCGCCGGCGGGCAATCATCTGGGCTTGTGGGTGATCCTGCTGCCGGTGCTGGGCGGCCTGGTCGTCGGCCTGATCGCCCGCTTCGGCTCGGAAAAAATCCGCGGCCACGGCATTCCGGAAGCGATCGAAGCCATCCTGTTCGGCAAGAGCAAGATGTCAGCCAAGGTCGCCGTGCTCAAGCCGCTCTCCTCCGGCATCGTGATCGGCAGCGGCGGCCCGTTTGGCGCCGAAGGACCGATCATCATGACCGGCGGCGCCATCGGCTCGCTGATCGCGCAACTATTCCATTTGACGGCGGCGGAGCGCAAGACCTTGCTGGTGGCCGGCGCCACGGCCGGCATGACCGCGGTGTTCGGCACGCCGGTGGCGGCGGTGCTGCTGGCGGTGGAATTACTGCTGTTTGAGCTGCGCCCGCGCAGCCTGCTGCCGGTGATCGTCGCCTGCGCCGTGGCCGGCTTCACCCGTCCGCTGCTGCTTGAGGCCGGCCCGCTGTTTCCCTTGCAAACCGGGACGATCGGTCTGAGCGCCCTGTTCTCCTGCGTGCTTGCCGGTATCCTCGGCGGCGCCTTGTCGGCCCTGATGTCGAGCGCCTTGTACCGGGTCGAAGACCTGTTCGGCAAGCTGCCGCTGCACTGGATGTGGTGGCCGGCGCTAGGCGGCATCGCAGTCGGCATAGGCGGCTATTTCGAACCGCGCGCGCTGGGCGTCGGCTATGATGTCATCGGCGATCTGTTGAACGGCAACCTGCTGATGCAGGCGGCCTTGAGCCTGCTGCTGGTGAAAGCGGTGATCTGGGTCATCGCGCTCGGTTCCGGCACCTCCGGCGGCGTCCTGGCGCCGCTGCTGATCATCGGCGCCGGTCTCGGCACGGTGCTGGCGCCCTGGCTGCCGGGCGGCGACGCCCATCTGTGGCCGCTGGTATGCATGGCTGCAGTGCTGGCCGGCGTGCTCGGCGCGCCGCTGACCGCCGCCGTGTTCGCCTTCGGCCTGACCCACGACACCAATGCCCTGCTGCCGCTGCTGCTTACCACCGGCGTCGCCTACGGCTTTACCGTACTGACCATGCGGCGATCCATCATGACCGAAAAGATCGCCCGCCGCGGCTACCACATCTACCGCGAGTACGGCGTCGATCCGCTCGAACGTCAGCATGTGGATGAAGTCATGAGCCATACGGTAACGGCCATTCCGGCCTACCTGACCATCGCCGAAACCTTGGCGCAGTACTTCGGTCCGCAACAGGTGCATCGCTGCTATCCGGTGGTCGATATCGAATATGGTTTGCTGGGCATGGTCGAACGCAGCAGCTTCAGTCCGCAAGCCGATGGCAGTAATGCGCTGGCGACATTGTTCAATCCTGCATACCTGGAGCAATCCGCGGCCTTGGTTGCACTGCCTTCCGAAACCTGCCGCATCGCGGCAGCGCGCATGGCGACTCACCATCTGGAACGGCTGCCGGTAGTCACCGATCTGCACAGCCGGCGCCTGATCGGCATCATCAGCCGCAGCGACCTGATCAAGCCGTCGCGCCTGTTTTTTGATGAAGAACAAAAGCGCGAGCGCCTGTTGCGCTAGTGCACCGCAGGCCGCGGCGCCTGTCCCTCAGGATGCGCACGGAAATCGGCTCCGCTGCGCCGTGCATGCGCCTCTTCTCATTTGCTGATGGTCCTTTGCCGCGTAGGCCCCATCACCAGCCGCAGCCAGTCCGAAGCGGCTTCAATTTCGCTGCCGCTCTTCAGCGCGGGCCAGCTGTATGCCTGCCGCGCGCTCCTCCGGTTCGCTTTCTGTGCTGCGCGCAGCCGGACGTGATCGGCGTGAGCAACGATCTTTTCGAAATGCGCCAGCAGTTCGGGATCGTCCTTCACTTCTGCCTTCAGGCGATGCCAGATGCCGCACAGGTTCCAGCGCCGAAAGCGCATGTATGCCGTGTTCCACTTGCCAAATTCGGGCGGCAGGTTACGCCACCTGCGCACGCCGACATACCAGAATACCGCTTCGATGAACAGCCTGTTGTCGCGCGCCTGCATACCTGGATCGCCCTCTCTGCCAAGCAGCAGCGGTTCCAGTTTTTCCCATTGTTCATCTCTAAGAATCATTTTTCACTCCTGTGATGGTTTTCAATAAAATTTTCCGGCGACGGCGCTGACAGCGTCCCAATGTCCTACTGGCTGCGGTACCACTCGTGGAAATGCCGCGTTCCGTCCTCCATCGGCGACTGGTACGGTCCGCTGTCATTGGCGCCAAGTCCGCGCAGGACGCGCCGCCCGGCATCCATGCGCCGCGCCACTTCATCGTCTTCGGCGGCGGTTTCCATATAGGCCGCTCGCATCGCCGCCACTGCATCCGGCTCGAACAGCGCGATTTCCTCTGGGAAGTAGAACTCGATCACGTTGGTGGTCTTTTGCGGCCCGCGCGACCACAGGGTTGAAATCACCAGCATGTGTGGGTAGCACTCCACCGTGACATTCGGATACAAGGCCAGCCAGACCGCGCCGTACTTCGGTGTCTCGCCGTGATCCGATTGAAGGGCCAGCTCTTGCCATTTCATGTAGGGCAGCGAACCCGACTTTCCCTGCCGCCGGTTGAAGCCCACTGTCTGCACGGCGCAATCCTTGCCCAGCCGCCACTCCAGCTGATCGCAGCGGACAAAGCTGCCGAGCCCGGGATGGCAGGCATCGACGTGGTAGTCCTCCATGTAGACCTCGATGAAGGTTTTCCAGTTATAGTCGCATTCATGGACAGTGAGATGGTCGAACTGGTAACCGCTGAAATCGAATTCCTTGATCGGCTCCAGCTGTGCCAATTTTTCCGCGACGCTGAAGCCGTTCTGCTCGAATAGCAAGCCGCCCCAACTTTGCAGCGGCGCGCTGGACAAACTGATGCAGGCCGGGGTGGCGTCGAAATGCGGTGCGCCGGTCAGTTCGCCCTTCAGGTCGTAGGTCCAGCGATGCAGCGGGCAAACGATATTGCCGACGCTGCCGCGGCCGTCCAGCATCTTGGCCTGGCGATGGCGGCAAACGTTGGACATCAGTTCGATGCCCCGCGCATTACGCACCAGCATGCGGCCCTCGTTCTCATGTGCCAGCGTGGCGTAATCGCCGACCTTGGGCACCATCAGTTCGTGGCCGACATAGCGTGGGCCACGGAAGAACAATTGCTCGATTTCACGCTTCAGCAGCGCTTCATCGAAATAAACATTGACCGGAAGTTGCGCGTCCAGGGGCGCAAGCTTGGTATTCGAAGCCAGATCAAACATCCGTTTTCCTTCATCGTATCAATTAGAAAACGCATTCCAGGTCTTTTTACCGGCTGCGGTTTTCCCTTTGTCGCGCAAGAAAAACAGCGGGAAAAGATGGGCATGTTTTTCAAAATCACATCAGCTGCGCATGGGAAAACGCCACGACAAGCCTTCCTTGAAATACGTCAGTTATCGACGGCCCGGAACGCAATTTCCAGAAAAAAACAATTTCGTCCTGGAATGGATAATGGAACAGATAGGAATGAGGGCGTTAGGCAATTGATGAAGAAGCAACATGCGGATCATGCAAATTGAAATCGATTCTTGACGGCTGCGAAAGATGGTCTGGCAGATTCTCTGTCGTAAAAACATGGTTTTTTGGGCTTTCTATTTTTTCATCTCCAGCAATCCGGTAAAAAAATCGGCATGGTTGGTCCAGGTTGGCAGTCACCGGAAATGCGTCATCGAACTCGAAAATACGAACCCGCCGCGCCGGCAGGCGCAGGCAGCTCCTGGCGTTGGCGCGAACAGGGAGGATCAGGCTTTGTACCCGACAGGTTTGCTCGTCAATCTGCGTGACAGGAGAGTTGCAGGAACACGGCCGGCCGCGCTCCCGCTGCAGGCAACGCGGACGGACAAAAGCCCGTCGTGTTACCCAAAGCGATCCTTACACAGATTCCGTGAGAGATACGCAGACAGGATGAAATTTGACATGGCTCTGACAATTCACGACAAATGGATTGCCGCGCGCGCCGTTAACCTTGTCGCCAAGACTTCAGGTAACAATCAGGTTTCGAGAAAGGAAAACTGTAGGCAGGCAAGCTTGATGCCGGCGCCAGTCGCCGGCCTTGGCCCATAGCGGTAGGCGCGCCGAGGAGATATAGCGGGGCGCAACGACGCGATACGGGTCAAGGACCAGCGAGATGCCGACAGATGAGGCAGGACACGACACTAAACTTCAATCCAGTCCGCCAGCTCTTCCAGTCCTTGGACGATGTGATCAGGAGACTGGCCCAGCTCGTCGAAGGCATTCCCTGCGCGGTTGATCCAGCACACTGGATAGCCGAAATGGCGCGCTCCCGATGCATCCCAGGCGTTGGAAGAAACAAACAGCAATTCGGAACGGTGACGCTGCATCTGCTGTTCAGCCAAGCGGTAGACGCTGTCGTGCGGTTTGAAGATCTGCACGCTGTCGGCGCTGATCAGGTGGGCGAAACGATGTTCCAGCTGTGACGCCGCAACCACGCTGCGGATCGAGTTGGCTGAACCGTTGGAGAGAATTGCAAGCGGTATCGCCATCGCCTGCAGCCTGGCCAGCGCGGCCGGCACCTCGGGGAAAGGCTGGATCTTAAGATACTCCAGGCACAGCGCTGAGCAGGCGGCCTGGTCCAGCGGCAGTTTCAAGTGACGCGACGCAAACACCAAGGCGTCATGCGTGACCTGTTCGAAATCGACATACGCCCCCATCAGGCTGCGCAGCCAGGTGTATTCCAGCTGCTTTTGCCGCCACAGGGCGCTCATCTCGCGGCCCCGGCCCGGGTGATAACGGTCGCATGGCGCCGCTACCGAATGCACATCGTAAAGCGTGCCGTAGAGATCGAATACGATACCTCTTACATTTTTCATTGCCATGCTCCTGTAAACTCAGCCTGCCGGGATAACCGGCCGCCACCACGTCAATGACCGCCGCCGTCCACATGAAAACCCTCCGCGCCACCGCCCTACTATTCGCGCTGCTGTGCGCGCCGCCGGCCGCGCACGCGCACAAGGTGCTCTACATAGCCGACGGCGACAGCCTGACGCTGCAGGCAGGCCGCAAACGCATCAAGCTGCGCCTCGCCGGCATCGATGCGCCGGAAATAAAGCAAGCCTTCGGCCAGAAGTCCAGGCAGTCACTGTACCAGCTATGCTGGGGCAAGGATGCCCGCTACGATGCCAAGGCAATCGACCATTTCGGACGCACCGTGGCAACGCTGCGCTGCGATGGGATTGACGCCGGCCGGGCCCAGGTGGAACGCGGCATGGCCTGGGCCGCTGCACGAGCCGGCAGCCATCTGAAAATGCTTGAAACCGCCGCCCGCAACGCAAAAGCAGGATTATGGTCGGACCCGCATCCTGTCGCACCCTGGCGTTTTCGCCACGGGACGGACACAGACGCGGCCTGTCGCACCGGACCGCGCGGCGGCCGCTATCAATGGATTAACGGACGCAAGATATACGGCTGCTAAATCATGTTAAATTTGAGCAATCTTGACACACGAACATCCGATTCACACTTGCCTGCTTCGGCCGACCCCAACTGAAATCTACCTACATGCGACTACAAAAACTGCCCGCCGGATTTTCCCTTTGCCTGCTTGGCCTGATGCTGGCCGGCTGCTGCAAGAACAGCCAGACTACTTCATGCGATAACGCCAGCAATAGCAATACCAGCGCCGGCAGCAGCGACGGCAGCGGCAATAGCGTGCGTTTCAACCAGCCAAGCGGAATTGCAGTCGATGCCGGCGGCAACCTGTTTGTCAGCGACACCGGCAACAACACTATCCGCAAAATCACCGCCGCCGGCGTCGCCACCACCATCGCCGGAAGCGCCGGCAATGCCGGCAGCACGGACGGCAACGCCCAGAATGCGTTGTTCAACCAGCCCGGCGGCATCGCGCTCGATACTGCCGGCAACCTGTATGTTGCAGATACCCAGAACAACACCATCCGCAAAGTGAGCGCAGCCGGCGCCGTCTCGACCCTGGCCGGCAGTCCCGGACAAAGCGGCCAGGCCGACGGCAGCGGCGGCAATGCCCGCTTCAATCAGCCTTGGGGCGTGGTGCTTGATTCAGCCGGCAACCTGTATGTTGCCGACACCGGCAACGATACCGTGCGCAAAGTCAGTCCGACGGGCGTGGTCACTACGCTGGCGGGCACTGCCGGCAGCATCGGCAGCCAGGATGGCAGCGGCAGCAGCGCCAGCTTCAACCTGCCGCAGGGCATCGCCATCGATAGCCTGGCGAATCTGTATGTCGCCGACACCGGCAACAACACGATCCGCAAACTGACCCAGGCCGGCGTCGTCAGCACGCTGGCCGGCACTGCCGGCAACAGCGGCAGCAGCGATGGCAGCGGCCAGCGCGCCAGCTTCAATCAGCCGAACGGCATCGTCGTCGACAGCTCGGGCAATATCCGTATAGTGGACAGCGGCAACCAGCTGCTGCGCAGCGCCTCCGCTTCCGGCGTCGTCAGCACTCTCGCCGGCAATGCCGGCACTGCCGGCGCCGCGGACGGCAGCGGCAACAAGGCCAGTTTCAACCAGCCCAAGGGCATCGCCAGCGACGCTGCCAACAATATGTATATTGCCGACACCGGCAATAACCTGCTGCGCAAGGCGACGCCCGGCGGTCAGGTCACTACCCTGCTATCCGGCGGCAACGGCTCATCGTGCCTCTGTCTTTTCAATTTCTGATGTAAGTCAGTGCGTTTGGCAGGCATTTCTTATTATGGCGTTGAAATGATTGCAATAAAAACATCCTTCCTGTAAATTTGTGGCAAAAATACCATTTACCCGGTGCGGCCTGACGGGATTTATTGGACATCTGCCGGAATTGATGCGATAGTTGCACGATAGAAACTAATTAATTGCCCAAACGATACAATTGTTTGCAATTGGGCATGCCAAGCTGAGATAGAGTCAGACTTGCACATGTGAATCAAACACTTAATCTGGCGCCGTCATACAAGAGTCCCGGCAGTCATATTTGGTGAGTGAAATGTTGTCCTGTTCTTGATTTCGATCAGACAGAACATTCTGTTTTAACTCGTCTGGCGGCGGCACGGCCAGCATCACTTAAGTCCTAACCTCAATAAGGGAGCAATACCATGGCAATCGACGTATACCTGCAAATCAACGGCATCAAGGGCGAATCGACCGACAGCGCACACAAAGACTGGATCGAGTGCAAATCGGTACAGTGGGAAGTGCTGCAGCCTAAGTCGGCTACCGCATCGACCGGCGGCGGCCACACAGCCGAGCGCTGCGAGCACAAGGACATCGTGCTCACCAAGATCGCCGACCTGGCCACCCCTTTGCTGCTGCAGAACTGCTCGTCCGGCAAGACCATCGACAGCGCCAAGTTTGAATTCCTGCGCGCCGACGGCAAGGGCGACCGCATCAAGTACTTTGAAATCGAACTGTCGAACCTGCTGATCTCCGATGTCACGCCATCCGTCACCGAAGGCGACGTACTGAGCGAAACAGTCAGCCTGAAGTACTCCAAGGTGAAATGGAAGTACACCCAGCAAAAAATCGGCGGCGGCTCCGGCGGCAACACTTCCGGCGGCTGGGATCTGTCGACTAATAAAACCGCGTAATCTCCCCCCTCTCAAAAAAGATCCGCGGCATTTCAGTGCTGCGGATCTTTTTTCTTCCGGCATCAATATTTCACTGCCAGCTTCAGCCAGGCGCTGCGTCCCTGGTCATTGATTGGCGTATTGGCGGCATAGCCAAAGCCGGTATTGCCTGCCAAGTTGAGGTGTTCCGCATAAGCCTTGTTGAACACATTATCGACGCCGGCAATGAGCTGCACCGATTTGGAAAACGCATAAGCGCCATTCATCGAAAATACGCCAAAGCCCGCCGTCGGACCGAAATCCTTGCCGACGACATTGCCGTCATTGAGCGCAATCCGTTTTTGCGCGGAAACCAGGCGCCATAGCGCGCCGACTGACCAGCGGCCGTTGTTGTAACTCAAGGAAAACCGGGTATCAAGCGGCGGCATCTGCGGCAAGGCCTTGCCATCGCTACGGTTGCGGCCCCAGGCATAGGCCAGCGAACTTTCCAGCTTCCAATGCGAGGCAAAATCATAGGACGCGCCAAGCTCGCCTCCCATGATCTGCGCATCGACATTATTCGCCTGCGACTTCCCACCCATGGGGCCGGACAAATACGAAAACAGGATGTAATCGTCGACCACGCCAAGATAAGCCGATGCCCAGGCCTGCCATGCCCCGCCTTTGTATTGCGCGCCGAGATCCAGCTGCGTGGTTTTTTCCGGGCGTACGCCGGCAAAGGCATTGCTTGCCCCCGCCGGCGCCAAGTTTGGCGAAAACAGTTCCCAATAGTCAGGGAAGCGCTCGGCATGGCCCAGTCCGGCGTACAGAGTTACGGCCTTCGATGGCAAATCGTATTCATAGCGGGCAAAGCCGCTCGGCAAGGTCACCCGCCGTTCTGTATTGACAGTAGGGTTAGGCACCGCCATCATGCCCTGCCCCAGCGTGCTGCGCTCATCTTTCGCCGTCGCATAATCGATGCGCACGCCGCTGATGAGCCGCTGCCGCGGCGCCACGGACCAGGTCGCCTCGCCAAACGCGCCTATATTGCTGAAAGCGGCATCCTTGTTCCACGGATTTCGCGCGTAAGTATTGATGCCCATGCCGCTGCGCGCACGGTGCGCGTTGTGTTGCATGTCCACACCGGTGACCAGGCTCAGCGCATCGTCCCACTCCAGCGTCGCCGCAAGCCTGGCGCCGACGGTGCGGCGGTCGACTTGCGACGCCATCGGCA
>NZ_DATMRB010000094.1:0-9202 GCF_035566555.1 Collimonas sp. | reverse complement strand
CGGCGAAACATGAGAGGCTGCTTGATGCCTGTATTGGCAGAGAAATAGCCGGCAACGGGCATGTCGTTATCCATGATGTCTTGCGGCCGTTTCGGCGTGCCGTGCCTGGCAAGATAAGCAGGACTCGCGCAGGTGGTCCAGGCAAGTCTCCCGATCGGATGCGTCACGAGATCCAGGTCATCGGCGGTGCTGCGGATTGCACAGTCTATGTTTTCCGCGACAAGATCCACGGTACGGTCGGTGACGCTGAGCTGCACCTGTATATCGGGATAGCGCGCGAGAAAAGCCGGCAATGCGGGAACGAGGATGCCGCTTGCGGTCGACCCGCCGCTGTCCACTCTTAGTACGCCACGCGGGCTGGCCTGATCGCGGCCGAGCGTAGCCTCAAAGTCATCCAGTTCGCTGAGTAGTTGCCGCATGCGCTCATAGTAAGCGGCGCCATCGGTCGTCACGCTGACCCGCCGCGTATTACGTTCCAGCAGTTTTACGCCAAGATGCGTCTCCAGCGATTTGACCCACTTGCTCGCAGTGGCATTGGGCATGTTCAGAGAAAGCGCTGCCCGTCCGAAGCCTCCTGTCTCCACAACGCGGACAAAGACGCGAATTGCCTGCAAATGGTCCATCAGCTGACCTCCAATTATCTACACAGGTGGATAGATAAACCACAATACACCTATTTATCTGCACTGGTGTTTAAACTAAGCTGAAGTCATACACACACAGGTAAGCCAGGAGCTCTGCAATGACTACTTCTCTCTATGACAACATCCATTCAACCAAGCATGCCGGAAAGGTGGCGCTGGTGACCGGCGGCAGTAGCGGAATCGGCCTGGCCACCGCCAAGCGCCTCGCGCGCGAAGGCGCCACGGTGTTCATCAGCGGGCGACGCCAGGCCGAGCTGGACGCAGCGGTAGCGGAAATCGGCCACGGCGCCAGTGCGATTCGCGGCGACATTTCGTCGGCGGCGGACCTTAAGGCCATCGTCGGCACTGTATCTGCGCAATACCGAAGGATAGACATTCTCTTCGCCAATGCGGGCGGCGGGGAGTTCGCCCCGCTCGGAGATATCACCGAAGCGCAATTCGACAAGTACTTCGACATCAACGTGAAAGGTACTTTGCTCACCGTGCAGAGCGCGTTGCCGCTCATGCCGGCAGGCGCTGCCATCGTGATAACGGGATCGATTGCAGCGGTGCAAGGAACGCCGGCATTCGGCGTCTATGCCGCCACCAAGGCCGCCTTGCGCTCCTTCGCGCGCACCTGGGCGTCGGATCTGAAAGGACGGGACATCCGCGTGAACGTAGTCGCACCTGGCGTCGTCGTCACGCCGGCATACAAGACAGAACTCAAGTTAAGCGAGGAACAGATTGCATCGTACTGCAGGGAAGTCGCCGCGACGACGCCGCTCGGCCGGGTGGGCGATGCCGACGAGATCGCCAAGGCGGTTTCCTTTCTCGCATCCGACGATGCCAGCTATATCACCGGCATAGAACTGTTCGTCGATGGCGGACGCGTGCAGGTCTGATTGTTCAACGCCGCATCCATGCAGGCATGCCTGCGGCATTACCTGGAAAACACCATGAATTCGCAACAAACCCTTCACCTTGCCCGGCAGTTTCTTGAAAAAATGGGTTCCGGCGCTAGCGCAGATGAGATTGCCGCGTTGTGCGCGCCCGATCTCGACTGGAATATACCGGGCGATACCGGCGTGCTGCCATGGATCGGCCGCAAGACAGGACGCAAGGCCATATCGGATTTCGTCCGCGATACCCAAACCATGATCGAACGCGTCAGCCTCGACATCAAGGATATTCTCGCGAACGGCGACCGCGCTGTCATTCTCGGCCACTTGCAATCGCGGATCAACGCCACGGGAAAACTGATCGATACGGCATTTGTGATCATCCTGACCTTCTCCGGCGCGCAGATCGCCAGCCTCCTGATGCTGGAAGACAGCTTCGCCGTATCGATGGCCGCACGACGCTGAGCGGCTGCACCAATTTCCATGCGCAGAATCAGAATGCCGGCGAACTATCGTTTATCGTTCGGCACAGTCCTCAACGACCTAAAGGAATCCGCGATGTCTTTTTCGGTGAATGAACTTCTGCCGCGAAACCTGCACGCCATCTTCGGCCAGCGAGATGCCGCGGCAAGAATGGCGGAACTAAAAGCCCTCTGGCTGCCAGAGGGCGTCTTCGTCGATCCGGACGGCCGATATGTGGGCCTCGATGCCATCAACCGCAGGGTCGACGAGTTGCAGGCAAGATTCCCTGCTTTCGACTTTGTTGAGCGCGGCGCCGTTGAGGCCATGCATGGGGTCGGGCGTCTCCCATGGGGCTATGGGCCTGAAGAGAATCGGAGCGCCGTCACCGGTGTCGACGTGGCGGTCACGCGCGACGGCAGGCTGCTCGAACTATACGCCTTCATAGACTGACGCTCTGCGATGATCATGCTGGCGTCCTTCAACCTTGACGGCTGCTGCATTCAGGATCGGATGCAGATTATTTCTTCGGGCGATCCGTTCCAAAAATCAAGCGCGATTTTTCCTGTGGGCCAGCCATCCAGCCACCAGCAATGCTTTCAGGATGAGTAAAGCACCAATTCCCACCACGCCCAGCTTGAGAGTGGCGCCGACTACATAGGCGATTCCCACTGCGATACCCTTTATCAGGACGAATAGCAAAATGATGCACAGCAGGCCCGCATAGAGGGGGCTGTGGCGGTGCAGGGTTGAGAGCTGTTTCATATATCTCCGTTTTACCTTGACTGCTTGATGCGACAAGCCCGAACTCCCGGTTCGCGCCGCAACGAATGCCGCCACAGCTTGGCCAAAAAACGATGCCACGAACCAAGGACAGAAAAACACATCTGCTGCATGTGGATTGGTATCGAACAGACTCCCGGCGCCATGCCGCATGAATACATGCATAAGTGTACAGCAGCCCCAGATTGCCTACAGGGCTCGCAACATGCAAAAACTGCCTTCTTCACATCCCATTAATTAACCAGAACACGTGCAATTTCCGCAGTAACATGTAAATGTTTCCCAAAGTCATCATTGCGTAATAAATAACTGTTATTTTTTACAGGCTGCCAGGGTCACATCCTGGCTTGTTCGAGGATAGGGCGCCCAGCGGAAAGAAATCCGTAGCGCGTCACGGTGGAAGCAAAAAACCCCTGCTTTACTAACCGATCGACCCTATAGAAACATGAAGGAGAAATGGTAAATGAAAAAATTCCTGCTTGCCCTTTGTTTGATGACCCCGGCAATGTACGCCATGGCCGATGGCCAAGCGGATTGCGATGCCGCCGCCGGCAGCTATCTGACTGGCACCGTCAACGGCAAACCGACATTTGCGAATGGCAGCGCGCTCAAAGGCGTCAAGCTCTCACATACCCATATCACCGTCAAAGCAGACCAAGACGGCAGGACTTATGACGTTGCCATGGACAACGTCTACGCCTTGGATTACCAAAAGAATTCGACTTCGATCCCGAAGTCGCTGGCAGCGTTCGCCCTGGGCGACCAAGTGGAAATGTGCGGCCAGCTGTATACCAGCGGCTACGGCATACACTGGGTCCACGACAACTGCAACGTCACGCCGGACTCGGCGCACCCCAATGGCTTCATCAAGAAGTTGCAGACCAACGGCGACGAAGGCGCCAACCTGGAAGCCAGCGAAGCATATTGCTATTTGTGGAATTAAGCGTAGCTGTCTGACTCCTGATGCCGGTTACGCTATGCCGGCATCAGGACTGTAGCGAACTACCTGGGGCGATGATGTTTTTTGGAAGACAGTAATCGCTGCCAGTTCCTGCTCAATCATTTCTCTACGTCTCCTCGATGTCGTGAACCCGACTATCCGTTATTCGCTGCTGCTCGCAGTGGCCGGCGCATGCCTTGGAATGTATCTGTCGACGACAGGGAGTTCCGGGGAAAAGCTGAGCGTAAAAAGCGGAAGCCAAGAACCTGTTGCCAGTCTGTCTCCCGGCAGTGGCGAATTGATATGGCCGTTTGCTGCGGGAACGGCCAACCAGGGAGACGGCTTCGCCGCCCTCCCTCTTCCTGCCGCCGCCGTGTATGCGCGAAGCGGCCGCCAGGTCGACCTGGGAGGACTTACGGTACAGCAGTACATCTCCAAATGGAACAGCCTGGCCAGGGCCGGCGACAAGGATGCCGCCTACAATGTCTACCAGGCGACGGCGGTTTGCGCCAGCAACGACGATCCCGCTCCCGCATACAACAGCGCCGCCGAGCTCGGGCAGTTTCTGGATGAACGAAAAAAATTGCTGGCCTTGTGCGAAGGCGTCAATGCGGCCCAGCTGCAGGAACGGATGTCCTTCCTGGCAGTCGCCGCGCGCGCAGGAAAAGTCGAAGCACAAATCGATTACTTCATGGAAGGCCCCTACGGCCACGATGTCAACCTTGCAAAAAGCGCGGACGATCCCGTCGTACAGCAATGGAAAACCGAAGCTGTCACCGAATTGAAAGCGGCCGCCGCGCAAGGCGAACCATTTGCGCTGGCATTGCTGGCGCAAATCTACGAAGCCGGTGAACTGCTGCCGCGCGATGCCAAACAATCCCTTGCCTATAAGGTGGCTGAGGCGGATGCGAGAAACAGCGTTTTGTCGGAAGAACAGCTAAGGCGCAATATCGGCGCGCAAATGTCTGACGCCGATTTTGCCAGCGCCCTGCAGACAGGCAAGCAGATCGCGGCCGCCTGCTGCAAGAAAAATCGCCCATCGCCGCAAGAGTAGAGAGACTCTCGATTGGCGCGCCAATACGCCTGAACATTCATGGCATCGTTGGCTGTCGATCGCCAAGATTCAGATTGCGCCGGCGCTACTCATTGCTCCCCGCTGATCTCGATCTCCATGCGCCGATTGGGTTGCAGGCAGCGCACTAGTTGTGGCGTCAGTTTCTGCCCGGGACACTGAACCACGGGCTTGGCGTCGCCGGCGCCATATGCCCGCACCAAATGCGTATCCAACCCTTTTTGTATTAAATAATCGCGGATCGTATCGGCCCTTGCTTGCGACAGCGCCAGGTTTGCCTGTTCAGAACCGATCCGGTCTGTGTACCCGGTCACGACGACAGACGACAATTTGACCGCATCCTGTTGGAGATGGTTTGCCAGGTCGTCGAGTGTGTCGCGCCCTGCCGGATTCAGGTTGCCGAGGTCCGATTTGCCGAATGCGAACAGTCCGTCTGCGCCAAACTCCACGTGGCGTTTCAAGGTTTTTTCTGCGACCGGCGCCACGGGCGCATCTTTGACTTGCGGTGGATTGATGTACCTTTCGCACTCCGGATTCTTCCAATGGGTAAACGTAACCCGATTGTCCGAATCGAACTTCACCTTGAACTGGCAGGTAACATACTCGCTGCCCTTGCCGGTATAAAAATTGAACGCGTAATCCCACTCGCGTACGTAGAAGATGCCTTCGCTGAAATGCGGGTTGCCGAGCTCCAGCCGCACCTGGTCTTTGCTCAGGCCCGGCGTCACGCGTTTTACGTGGTCTGGGCCGACAAAGTCTCCCGTCGTTAGATAGGAGCTATCGAGTGCCGGGAAATTCACTTCGCCGGTGTCGGCCGCGGTTGCGGAAAAAGTCATGCAATACAGCATGCTTATGCATAGAGCCCGACGGAAGATGCTGGAAGAATGTCGCATACATTAGTCCTGGAAAAATGTGAATCGAAAGATCTTCTCTGTGCCATGACAGTCACAGAGATCTACTTGAATAACCGTCCATCCTGCCTGGCGTTCAATTGAGAACGCCAGACACGGCAAGCCGGGCAGCTACGCCACCGGTGGTTGTGCCGGAGACACCGCCGCTCAGGCTCCAGCGGCCGTTGTCCGCCGTACGGCGCAACGACACGCCAATTGCATTCTGATTCTGGTAATAGCCATACCCTGCCGAGTAGGTGATCTTGCCTGCCACATACGGCGCGCTCTCCATCGACATGGCCGCTGCGACACCCGCATAAGCCTTCTTGGCAACATCGTTGATATTGTTCTGCAGCTGCATGGCCAGCCCGCTGGCGTATTGATTGGCCTGCTGCAGGCCGGTATTGAGCTGGGAAACGTTGACAGCATCCGTAGCGGCAGTACCGGCTTCGACGTTATGTATCGCCGCAGGGCTGCTGGCGCCGTTGCCCATCGTGACGCTGCTGTAGTTGGTGGAACCGTCGGCGTTGGTGTCGTAATGCACACCTCCCGCTTGCACGGCCTGCAACTGACGCACGTTGACAGCGTCCGTCGCCTGCGTTCCGCCCGCGACATTGGTGATCTGGCGTTCGTTGCCGGCGCTGCCGACCGAGACCGCGCCTTGCGTCGACGCCACCGCCGTATTGGAGAATGACTCCTTGGCGCCGCCCAGGCCAGCGCGGTCAGCTGTCGAAGCGGCGCCGATTGCCACGCCGTTGCTCGCCGTTACGCTCGCACCCGCGCCCATGGCGACTGAATTCGCGCCGGAGGCGGTGGTATTTTTTCCTGCCGCAATGGCGTCGACTCCAGTCGCGCCGTCATTGTTGAGATTGCCGCCGCCGCTGGAATTGACGCTGTAATACTTGGTCTGACTGGACGCCACCACATTAGTCAGGTTGTTGATGGCGCTATTGGTGGCATACAGCTGACTGCCATTGATGGCATCGGTGCTAGTCGCGCTCAGCTGTCCCGCCGCAACGTTCTGGATCTGCCGCTCATTTCCCGCGGAACCGACACTCACCGTTCCCACCGGCGCAGCGCCGGCGAAGGAATAAGAGGTTCCGCGAATGGTGGTGCCGGCGGTTGCCACGGCTACGGTAGTGGCCGAAGCACTGCCGATCGCCACGCTGTTGCCGGTGCCGGCCACCGCGCCCTGGCCCAGCGCCGTGCTGTTGGCAGCGGTTGCTTGGGCGCCTTGGCCGAGTGCGGTAGTGTTGGCCTGGTTGGCCACCGATCCTTGCCCCGCGGCGGTCGAACTTTGGCCGGTAGCTACAGCATTGGTGCCCATGCCCAGCGAATTGCTGCCGGCCGCGCCGACGGAACCGGTAAACGCCTTGCCTTCGCTGGAAGCAATTGGAAACTGGTTGGTGTTGGCAATGGTTGTCAGGTTATTGATTGCCGTGCCCAGGCCGTTTGCTACCGAATAGAGCTGGGAACCGTTGATGGCGTCGGTTGAGGTTGCCGTGACCTGCCCCGCCGCCACGTTGGTGATTTGGCGTTCCGCGCCGGCTGCCCCCAGCGATACGGTAGAAGTCGGTGTGGTCCCGGCAAAGCCGCCATAGCTTGTGCCGTTGACCGTGGCGCTGGAAACTGGATTCGCCGCCGCTGCCGCACTACCGCTGCCCAGCACCACGGAACCGTTCAGCCCCGCGGCTACTGTCACATTGCTGCCGAACACGAAGGTATTGTTGGAAGCGATGTTATTGTTATTGCCCACGGAGAAACTGCCGGTCCCGGTAATAGTGGTCGGATCGCCGATCGCCACGCTGTTGGCGCCGCTGACGACATTGCCGCTGCCTATGCTGATGCTGTTGGCGCCGGATGCCTGCGCGCCGTTACCGATGGCGATCGACGATCCGCCCGAGGCTGCGGCCAAATTGCCGATGGCGACATCGTTCGCCGCCACGGCAGAGGATCCGACACCCGCCGCCAGTGCATCTTGTCCGGTGGCGCCGTTGTTATTGTAGTTTCCGCCTTGGGTACCGCCATCGTTGACGCTGTAGTAGTGTCCCTTGCTCGCGGCAATCGCCAGATTGGTAGCGTTCAGCTGGCTGCCATTCACCGCATCGGTGCTGGTCGTGCTCAATTGTCCTGCCGCCACATTGGTGATCGTCCGTTCGTTACCCACGCTGCCGACGCTCACGGTACTGACCGGTGTCGTACCCGCAAAGTTGTAGATAGTGCCGTTGATGGTGGCGCCGGTGGTCGCTACCGCGGCGGCCGTGATGCTGCCTGCTCCCAGGGCTACCGCACCTGCATTGGCGGCTGTCGCGCCATGGCCCAAGGCCATTGCATCGGCGGCGCTGGCGTTCGCAGTCGGACCAACTGCAACGCTATCAGTACCACTGGCAGTACTGTCGGCCAGCGTTGAATCGGCATGGAAATACTTGATGCCGCCACCGTTATTGATATTGTTGATCGCGGTGGTGTTGCTGGTCACCTGCTGGTTGGTTGCAAACAATTGCGAGCCGTTGACCGCATCCGTGCTTGCCCCGCTCAGCTGGCCGGCCGCCACGTTGACGATCTGGCGTTCGTTGCCTGCACTGCCTACCGATACCACGCCTGCCGGTGTTCCTCCGGCGAAGGTATAAGCCGTACCGCCGATTGTCGCACCGCTGGTCGGCACCGCTGCTGTCGTCACCGTGCTGCCCTGGCCCAGCGCCACATTGCTGCCGGTGGTGCCGGCAGCAATGCTGGCGCCCTGGCCCAATACCGTCGCATTGGCATTGCCGTTGTCGCTAGCCTGGTTGCCCAGCACTGTCGACGCCGCGCCAGTTGCGCTGGCGCCGAAACCGCCTGCGCTTGCGTTGGCGCCGCTCGACACCGGCTGCACCGCAGTCACGCTGTTGTCGGATACAAACGGACCTGCCTTGCCGTTGGCGATGTTATTGACCGTATTGCCCAGGTTGGTCAACGCCGTGTCGGTGGCGAACAGCTGGCTGCCGTTCACCGCATCCGTGCTGGCGCCGCTGAGACGGCCCGCTGCTACATTGGTGATTGTGCGTTCGTTGCCAAGGTTGCCTACGCTGACCGTCGATGCCGGTGTCGCGCCCGCGAAGTTGAAGCTAGCGCCATTGATCACCGTGCTTGCCGTTCCAACTGCCACAGCCGTAGTCGAACCCGCGCCCAGCGCCACGTCATTGGCATTGTTCGCTGTCGCCCCCTTGCCGGCGGCCAGGCTGCCAGCGCCACTTGCCACCGCAGCCGGACCAACAGCGACCGCATCGCTACCCGTCGCCGTCGAATCGGCCAGCGTCGAATTGGCGTGAAAATACTTAATGCCGGCACCATTGTTGATGTTATTGATAAGGCTGTTTGTCGCAAACAGCTGCGAGCCGTTGACGGCATCGGTGCTGGTGGCATTCAATGCCGCCGGCGCCAGGTTGGTGATAGTTACCGGCGCGCCCGCGCCGGCGCCGCCGGTCGCACCGAGGGTGATCTTGCTGCCGCCCACCGCATCGTACTTGACCGCGATATTGGCCGTGTTGTCGACGTTG
>NZ_DATMRB010000093.1:0-16033 GCF_035566555.1 Collimonas sp. | reverse complement strand
CGGCGGCAAGTTCAATGCCAAGGTGTACGAGGGAACGCCATCGCAGTTCTCGGTCGCCAAGCCGATCTACGACTGCTTCATCCAGCTGGACAACCCGGATCGGGATTGGGAAAATCGTTCCCAGGTGCTCAATATCTCAGGCACGCTGTTTTTCCATTACTTTAACGAAGAAATCCCTGGCAACATTTAATTGTCATGGTGGACTTCTCTATAACGCTTAAAGCGCTGGCAACGCGTTTTGCTGAAAAGGAGCGCCCGGTTGGCATCGTTCTGGATGAAGAGAGCGCGCTTGCCCAGGCGCTGGCCGCCGCGCGCTTTTGCAGCGGATACGGCACGTTTGAGAGCTTACTGCCGGCAGAGCCCATTGATGCCGTGCTACCAGTCAGGGAGCGCGATCCGTGGAGTTTCACGACTTCCTTTCCGCGCTTTCCGGTTCCGGGCGATCCGTATCCAGTTGGCGGCTTTGTCGAGAATGAAACACTGCTGACTCAGAGCGAGTGGGCGATTGTGCGCCCGCTGTTTGTCCTCTACGTGGAACGTGAAAACGCCATCTATCTGGAGGCGTCGCGCTCGCTGGGTGTGGATGTCTATGGTCGTTCGGCGTCCGAGATCGCCCAGGACATCACGCAAAAGGAGCTGGACGTACAGCGGCTGATGTTTTGCATGCCCGTCATTACGGTATAGGGCATGCAGATTATTCTTTCATCCGGCGTGGCTTTGCATGGCGACTTGCTGCTGAGCGCTTGCTTGCATTCTGATTTGGCACCGGTGCCGATGACGCTGGAAGCCATCGTCAGAGCCAGCGATGAAACGATTGCTGCTCTCAAGCAGGGTGAGAAAATCAGCCTGGCCAGCGAGGGCTATGAATTTCGCATCGTCCAAGTCAAACGCAACAAGGCGTCTCCGAATGTGCAGGGTGACGATATGGTAGCTGTTCTACATATCGTGGCCTTGTTCGAGCCCTGCCATCAGATCGCTTTTCGCCGTAAAACAGCAGTGATCAAGGAAGGCGCTACGCTGGGCAGCATCTACGGCGCTTGTGGCGCGCGCGTAAAAATCAATGCCGATTATTCCATCGCGCGCTTTGCCTGTCTGGCCGGCGGCGTCCCCAGCTATGAAATAGCCAAGGTGCTACAGGAAGAGGGTGGAGCCATTTATACGGATGGCCGCGAAGTTACATTCACGCGGCTGCAGGATATTTTTAAGCAAGAACCGATTCTGAGTCTGGAATATGACACCACGGAGAATATCGAGAGTGGATTTATGGAGCGACATGAAGTGCCGTCCTTCTTTTCGATCGATGCGGCCGGCGCGTTCGTGTATGGCAACAGTTCCAAAGTCCGGGTGATTGGGTATCAGCCGAGAACCGATGTGCGCGTGCTATGGAACATGACGCGCACGCTGGTGCAGAAAAAAATCATGACGACCGACTATTTGCCAGCGGCGAACGCCGGCAGGGCCATCGAAATAGAGCGCGTCAAATACGCCATCATTACCGCCGCCCATGCCTTTGAGGGCGGCTCCGACGGAGGCGACAGCCGGATGTATACGAAGTTCTGGCTTGGCGCCATGGAAGAATAAATTATGCTGCCTGCGCGTATTCCCGGCATCGTCCGATCTTACCTGGCGGCCTCGCGTGAGTGCCGTGTCGAAATCCCTGGTTTGACAGATGGGGCCGATGTGCTGCCGTTGGCGGGAATTGAGTATCCGATTGGCGACAAGAGCAAGGCTGCCAGCCACGCTACCGAGATCGAGATAGTGCCCGGCGATCTGGTCTGGCTGGCATTCGAGGGTGGCGATCCGCGCTATCCGATCATTACGGGTTTTCGCAATCCTCGAAGCGGCAATGCGATTGACTGGCGACGTTGGCATCACGCAAATATCGAATTGACCGCAGACGGAATCTTCCGTGTGAACTGCGCGCGCTATGAGATCAATGCCAGCGAATTAGTCGATGTCAAAACGCCGCAAGCGACGTTTTCAGAAATGGTTACGTCCGTTGGCCTGCTCACGTATCAGGGCGGCTTGGCCGGATCCGGCGGCAGCGGCGGAGCATCGGCCAAGATACAAGGCGGCATCGAGAATACCGGTGGCGAGATTATTAGCAACGGCATCGGGGTGGAATCGCACCATCACGACGAACACGACGGCCCACCTACTGGCCGGGCAAAAGCTTAATCAACAATGACAAGGAACGGTATGGCAAAGAATCTCATTTTCAGTTTTGACGATATGGGCGGCAAGAAAGATGCGGCGACTCGTGCAGTAGTACGCTACTTCGCGCGTGCGGGCTCCCACATCGTTCAGGGCGACGTATCGCCCAATATTAAGCGCTCATCTGGCGTGTCCTATCGGGAAATGGTGCTGACGTTCACCGATAGCCAGGTGGTGACGTTTTCCATTAAACAATCGGGGGATATATTTCAGGTCAAGCTGAACGGGAAGATCGTGCCGCTTAAAAACCAGGACGACCAGGCTGCGGCCATTGGCGAGATGGTCGGCATGATGGATGCCGGCCGCTCGAAATTTCAGGCCGCCATGGCGAAGGTGCGCATCCAGTTACCGGACAGCATACGGACAGCGGCGCCAAGAATGGAAGTTGCGTTACAAGAAAAATCGGCGGCGCTGGATGTCGCCATCGCTGCCATCACGGAGGATATTGCGGCATTGGCCTAAATCCCGCGAAGATGGAAAACCGTCAAAAGTAGCATCACGTCACCGCGTAATAATGGAATTGCACATACCGCGTGGGTACTTCACCTGCGCCGACATTGGGGCAAATCTAAATTACGACAAGGGTGATCTATGCCAAAGCAACATGCGGAATATAACAACGCAAAAACAGAAAAAGTCAGTACGTTTTACACGAAATTGAAGGAAACGGCGGTCAGCAGCACCGGCGTGTTTGATTCTGCCAGCGCAGGCGCATTCATTGCCGACGCGCAGAGCCTGTCCGCATCGATTACGGGTGTCGAGGTCCCAGAGGATCTGCAGATCCTTTTGATGAGTCGGGTGATGGGCGTGCCGGCATCGCTGGCGCCATTCTGGACGGGGCGGCCTTCTACGAGGCAGAACACGGCGTCGAACCGACCGCCGACGTGCTGCAATGGGCTATTCACCAAGCCTATGCAACATCGGAAAGCGCTCGCTCCAAGTACAAGCTCGACTCGGCGTCTAATCTGGCGCACGACCCCCTATCTTTGCAACAAAATCGCGCAGTCATCTCGATTACTGCCGCCTTGGCAGAAGCTATTCCCGTGGCGAACTATCTGCCGGCTGACATTGGCTCGAATGAAGCGCCGTTGGTGATCGTCTCGCACGAGGCCGGTAGCACCTTCGGCCACTATGGCGCCGGCGACCTGATGGATGGCGTCCTAAGCGGTCGTGCCTATACCTCGGCACAGCGTACCCACCTGCTGAAACGGACCGGCGATGACTTCGGTGGCACGGTTACGCCGATTCAACTGACGGCGGATACCTGCGACCAGGATGCGCCATCGGCCAAATTGCTCAAGGGGCGCACCATCATCTACATCAACGGCTTGCCGGTGGCGAAAGAGACCAGCGCCGATGCGCCGGCGTCGGCATCGCCGATTAGCGGCTATGTCCGTCTGGGCGGCACACTCTTTACCGTGTCCGGTTCGATGAATTCGGACACCGGTGCCGTGAAAGTGACAACCGTGCCAGCCTTGCCGGCGAACACCCCGGTGATTGCTGAGGCGGTCATCGACTTCGAGAACAACAAGGGCATTATCCCGATCGTCAATACCATTGCGACACGCTTTATCTTGCGCGCTTCGCCATGGAAAGCCAACGCCTTTGTCTCGACCGATAGCCAAACACAGATGGCCAATGAAATCGGCTTGAATCCCATGGGCGAATCGATGCTGGCCATTCGTAACCAGTTTGCCAATGAACGCCATTACCAGGTGCTGGAGAAGGCTGCCCGCATTGGCGCCAACAACGCCATGGTGTGGGATTTCAAGTGGGATACCCAAGGTCTGGAAAAGACCCGCGCGCAGATCTGGCAGGACGGTTCCTGCATCCTCGGTGCGGCCAGCCAACAGATGGCCGAAGACACCATGGATCACGGCATCACCCATCTGTACGTGTCGAAGAAAATGGCGGCGATGATCCAGGGTCTGCCAAGCACCTTGTTTGCCCCATCGGGTGTGACTGCCCGTCCCGGCAACTGCACTGGATGATTGGTGGCATGGCGGCACAGCTATTGCGCATCGGCGAGCAAGCGCCGGATCCTGATCGGGATTCCTTGAATTATCTGGAATGGCTGAAAGGCAGAATGCAGATTATCAGCGCCTATCCTGAGTCGGAATTTTTAGGGCTGCTCGCCATGCGACATCGCGGCAATAAATTGCTGACGCATTTCTTTTCGATTGAAGAGAGCGAAGAGGGTTTTATTGCATTACCGCATGAGGGGTCGGAGGCTGAATCTTTGCCTCCGGCCCGATTTCCAGTTTCAGCCTGCGTTAGCGAGTTCGCGAAGAGAGTTGGTGGAAAACCTGCGAAATATGGCGGTTAGCCTGAGCTTATATTCCAGTACATCTTACCCAGACGCGATGCGCATGTGCATTTCCGATGCGCGCGATTTTCTCGAATCGAAAGCATTTGAGAGTTGGGTAAAAAATCGGGAGTTGGAGCAAAAGGTGCAGCTTGCTTTGGTTGGCCGCCTTGACGGGGTAATTAAAGCAATAGGAGGATTAGGCAAGGCCATCAGTAGATAGGTGCCTGCCGCCTGTATGCATTTGCTTCGACCATTCATTGATGAATTTACTGGAAGAGCAAAATGCAAATCGTATTACAGCGCAACAAGTCGGCGTCATCTTGTACGACAGGGCGCTTATCAATTGATGGCGTATTCGAGTGTTTCACGCTTGAGGATGTCGTGAGGCCTGTAAAAATAAAGGGAGAAACAGCAATTGCCGCTGGCACTTACGACGTGGCGATAACGATGTCAGCGCGATTTAAACGTCCGCTGCCATTGTTGTTGAACGTACCGAATTACGAAGGGATTCGGATTCATCCGGGTAACACGGCTGCTGATACTGAGGGCTGCATCTTGCCTGGCCGTGTGCTAGGCAAGGAAGCGGTGCTTGAAAGCCGCGCTGCGTTTAATTCTCTTTTTGAGAAAATCCAAGGCGCTATTACTCGGAAAGAAAAAGTATCAATCAAGATCATTGACGGCGCAGCCAAATAACTTTGAAAGGTTGAATATGGCCGAGCCAAATACTTCTGCTGTTGTGGCTACTACCGTGGCGATGGGCAGTCTTTCTACTTTGCTTGGGATAGACGGAAATGCGTTGATCGGCGCATTTGCCGGCGGCGCATTAATTGCCATCAGTAGTAAAAATCTATCACCCGTTGAACGCTTTGCTTACATGTGCATTTCAATCATTGCCGGCTATCTGACTGCACCCGAGCTCCTGGCAATGACACCGCTCCAACAAAGCGGCGTGGCCGCATTTATTGCGGCAGCGGCGGCAATCGCACTTGTAATGCGGGGGCTGGCGTTAATTAAAATGATACAACTGCCGACATGGCTCAAAGGAGGGGATCGCAATGGATAATCAGTTCATGACCTTGATTGCCCTATTGAGCTACGCGGCGACATGCTTACGCTTGTTGGCCTATCGACGTGGATTGGCCAATTACAAGCTCAGCGTGTCGCTGTTTGCCTGGATGCTGATTGTTTTTTCGGGGACGCGGGCGCTGGAGATATTGTTCGCATTTGGGCACGCGGGCATTACCTTCAGCCAGGCTGGCATAGCTGCGGCCCTGTTCTTGTTTGTATATCGGGCCAATGGGAATGTGGCCGAGATCATGCGGAGGTGGCTGTGATCAGCGTCCTAGATCCGCGTCTTTGGCTGGTCGTTATATTCATCGCTATCGCTACATTCTTTGCCGGTAAATATGACGAGCATCGTGTTACGGCCGCCTTGGATAACGAAGCACAGCAAGTACTGAAGGATGCAAATGACCGCGCCGATTCAGCAGAACAAAAGATTCTCTCCAATGATAAAGAGGCCAAACGTGCAAAAGAAAAGGAAATTGCGATTATCAATCGTGCTCATGCCATTACTGTTGCAGGGCTGCAGCAGCGGCTTGCGCGTCGTGCAGACGCCGGTGCCGCAGGTACCGGAACGATTGGCCAATGCGCGGGTGCTAGCGGAGCCGAACTTTCTAAAGAGGATGGACGATTTCTTGCAGGGGAAGCTTCCCGAGCCGATCGTTACGTCATCGAACTGAATGCTTGCAATGCTCGATATGATGGGGTGGCTGAGCAGATAAATAGAATGACAACGAAGCAATAAATTATTTTTGGCTATCTTGCGACTACCTCGAATAACTCGTTTTTGACGCGATGAGGCGGCGCAACGTAGTTCGACGAATTTGGATTTCTTTTGGTTTCTCGATGCCGGAACATTCATTCTAGCACTCTCTATCAGCCCGATCGTTCCGACTGAAGGTCGAGTTTTGGTCCTCGGTTTTCTAGTTGGAACGCCGGGAGACCTCGTTCTTTCAAAAATACAAGTCGTTGCAGGTTGTAACTCGCGGCTTTGAGGTTCAAGGTGAACGTGGTGCGTACGATTTCATACAGCGCACCAGCATGCCGACTACCCAAACCCGCCTGCGCCCGGCGATCCCGGAATAGCCAGATCGTCTTTGCATCGGGAATCGGACTGTTCTTGATGAACCCGAGGAATTGCAGAAAGCCGCGGTGGTCGAGCAGTTGATACTCAGGCGCGTCGTCGGCTAGCTTGTAAAACTGTTGCGGCACCAGAATCTTGGCCATCAGGATCGCCGGATACGGAGGCCGTCTTCCCCCTGCATGTCGAGTGTGGAGGTGATGGATTGGCGTGCGAGGTTCATTGCCATGTCGCTATTTTCTCAAATATCAAGCTATCACTTTTAACAGATTGTTATATGGCATTGCTTGTCTAGACTGAAGACCCTGGGTTCTCTCTGTGGTTCTGCATTAACGCGCCGTAGGTGGGATGTGGTCGCTGCGTGTCGACCTGCCGCTTCAACGCGGTGGAGGGCCACAGAACACTTTGCCAGCGCTCAGCACACATGGATCTGCCCATGTGTTTTTAACCATTTTTGATGAATCAACCAAAGGAGCTCGAACATGATAGCTATGGGGAAAAAATGTTTGTATGTGCTGTGCCTGGCTGCATCGTCCAGCTTTTGTCTCGGCGTTTCAACAGCCCATGCGGCGACGCTGACCAGCGAAGGGCACGCCGCAGGTGCGCAATGTGGTGCCAGTGGAGTCAACAATACGGGTGTCGTGACCGGTAGCTGCAATCCGGGTAACGGCACTGGCGCCGCTGTCGCCTACGTTTCAGCTACATTAGGAGCGGAAACGACATTGCCCGCAATAGCCACCGGTCAAACATGTGGTGCTGGCGGTATCACCAACAGCGGCGTGATTGTGGGCAGGTGTGCCGATGCGAATGATAACGTGTTTGCAGTGACCTGGAACGCGAATGCGCCGACCAACCCACCTACCTTACTAAATCCGCTTCCAGGATTGCTTGGCTTGGGTGAAGATGTCAGTACGGGCGCAACTGGATTTGATCAACTTGGTGCGGTGATCGGGGAGAGTGTTAGCCCCACCGGGACGGCGACGGCAGTGCTCTGGCCAGCTGGCAGTAGTAGCGCCATCGCAGTATCGTCGCCGGGTGATAATTGCGGAGCGACCGATGTCAATAACACCTTGGTCAATGGGGAGCCCAGCGTAGCGCTAAACTGCCCCAACGCGAAAGGCACCAACATTGCGAAGATTGCACAATATACACCTCTCGGTTATGAGGCGAGGCCGCTGCCGCTGCCACAAAGTTATAGTTACTGTACGGTCGCTGGTATCAATAACAGCTTGCAAGCAGTCGGTACCTGTCATACGTTGGCACCGGATAAGCCGGCCACGGCATTCTGGTCTACTATCACCAGCGCACCGACAATGCTAACGCTGGTAGGCAATCCAATCAATGCCGCTCAGTTCATCAATAACCGTGGACATGTCATTTTTAGTTATCAGACCTCTACTGGGCAAAGCGATTCAGGGTACTGGGATCCTGTGACTGGGGTTGTGAAGACGATACCGGATTTATTGGGCGGTACCCGTGCCGGTGTCGCTGGTTTTGCAGACAATGATACGGCCGTGGTCAATAGTGATGATGCTAATGAGACAGTGGAAGCTGCAATGTGGACATTCGCGAACGGTACGGTTCCCATCGGCTTTGAAGGTGGCGGGGTGGCGAGCGCACTGAGTGCCATATCGGAGAACGGACAATACGGGGTGGGTGCGGCGGAGAATAGTGGGCATAACCTGGATGCGGTAAGAACCCAGTTGCCTTAGTGATGCTCTGTCGAGGTAAACGACCTCGACCGAGCATGATAACCCCGTCAAATAATGGTGCTGATAAAGCGACCTACTTTAAAAGGGAAGTAACATGTTCCAGATCGACACAAAAAAGCTACTTGTTAGCATCAGCCTGACAACCCTAACGGCGCTCTCTACTGTGCCGGCCGGGGCCTATACCATAAGGACAAACGGTGAGGGAGAAGTAACGGGCTACGGATGCAACGACGGTAGAAATGCGGCTTATGGTTGTGGTGTATCAAATCAAGATTCGGGTCCTCGCTCTACGGTAGCAACAGACGCATGGGCGCGTGCTGGGACGCCAGAAGGATTGGCCGAAAGCAAGAGAAGCCATGAGGCGCAGATGTTGCAACACTTTTGCATGAGTCGATATCATGAAAATCCAACTGAGGAGGCGTTGAATTATGCCATAAAATGTATGACCCATCCCGATGATATACTTTAACTGTCTGAAATAGGGAGCGCACACTTGGCGCTGCTCCCCTCCGCATTGAACACTGGGGCAGCTGACGCCAAATCCTGCACAAAGACGGAGTTCACAAAAATAGCGCAAACCATTGTGTTAATAGGCCGGCTATTGGCGCTACTGCGCCGACTTTTAATGGGGGGGTAAATAAAAAAGCCACCCACACGGGGTAGCTTTAATTTCATCTTCCAAAATATGGAATTCCATCTTCCAAAAGTTAGCAGCTGCTATCGGCAAGAGCCTTGAATTAGTTGGGGTGGCTGACGGGACTCGAACCCGCGACAACAGGAATCACAATCCTGGACTCTACCAACTGAGCTACAGCCACCATTGCATTACTTCTGCAACATCTCAATGCTTGTTCAGCACCAAGACAGCTGGCTATTATACAAACTAACCTGCCGCCTGGCAAATCAAATAATGCAGAATTACGATATTCCTTCCGGCAAGGTGATCGTCGCCACTTGCGACACCGGCGGTTGCAGCTGCAGCAGGCTGGCGAAGGTGGTTTTGAGCATCGACACGCTGCCGGTGGCAAAAGCAGCCACGCTGCCTGTGTGCGCCTGCGTACGAAGCAAGCCATGCTCGCCCAGAACCCTGGCCAACTGGCGGCAGACAGCGTCGCCGGTGTCGATGATGGCTACCGGGGCATTGCTCAATTCCTGAACTACATCTTCGATCAGCGGCCGGATGAAAGGGTAGTGGGTGCAGCCCAGCACCAGCGTATCCGCCCCCTGTTCCAGCAGCGGCGCGACATAGCGCCGCACCAGCAGGGCGGTCTGGGGTGAGCGCAGTTCGCCTTTTTCGATCTGGTCGACCAGGCCGACGCAGGGTTGCAGGATGAAACGGACGCCGCTGGCGGCGCTGATCTGTTCCTGCAGCGCCAGCAGGCGGGCGCTGGACAGGGTGGCTTTGGTGGCCAGCACGCCGACGATCTTGCTGCGGGTTTGCGCGGCGGCGGGCTTGAGGCCGGGTTCGATGCCGATCACCGGCAAGGCCGGGTAGGCCGCGCGCACGGCCTTGATGGCGGCGGTGGTGGCGGTATTGCAGGCTACCACCAGCGCTTTGGCGCCGCTCTGCAGCAGGAATTCCGTCACCGCCAGGGTGCGCGCCGAAATCGCTGCTTCCGATCTGTCGCCATAGGGTGCGTAGGCGGAATCGGCGAAATACAAGAGGTCTTCGTGCGGCAGGTTGTGGTGGATGTGGCGCAGCACCGACAAGCCGCCGATGCCGGAATCGAAAATGCCGATGGGCGCGCTGGGCGCCATCGGCATGGTGTTACTGCTTGCGGTCATGGAGTTGACTGTTCAGATGGTGGTCACGGGGATTTTCGAGAGCGCTGCGTGCGCAATCTTTTCCTGCCATTCCTTCGGTCCGGTGTTGTGCACCGAGATGCCGTTGGAATCGACCGCCACCGTCACCGGCATGTCCTTGACGTCGAACTCGTAAATCGCTTCCATGCCGAGGTCGGCAAAGCCCAGCACCTGGGCCGACTTGATCGCCTTCGACACCAGGTAGGCGGCGCCGCCGACTGCCATCAGGTAAGCCGACTTGTGCTTCTTGATCGATTCGATCGCGGTCGGGCCGCGTTCCGATTTGCCGATCATCGAGATCAGGCCGGTCTGTTCCAGCATCATGTCGGTGAACTTGTCCATGCGGGTAGCAGTGGTCGGGCCAGCCGGGCCAACCACTTCGTCGCGCACCGGATCGACCGGGCCGACGTAATAGATGACGCGGTTGGTGAAATCGACCGGCAGCTTCTCGCCCTTGGCCAGCATCTCCTGGATACGTTTGTGGGCGGCGTCGCGGCCGGTCAGCATTTTGCCGTTCAACAGCAGGGTCTGGCCTGGCTTCCACGACGCCACTTCTTCCTTCGTCAGCGTGTTGAGGTCGACGCGCTTGGATTTTTCGGTGTCCGGCACCCAGTGCACTTCCGGCCATTCCGACAGCGATGGCGGTTCCATGTAGGCCGGGCCGGAGCCGTCCAGCACGAAGTGGCCGTGGCGGGTGGCGGCGCAGTTCGGGATCATCGCCACCGGCTTGGAAGCCGCGTGGGTCGGGTGCATCATGATCTTGACGTCGAGCACGGTGGTGAGGCCGCCCAGGCCCTGGGCGCCGATGCCCAGTGCATTGACTTTCTGGAACAGCTCGATGCGCAGTTCTTCGGTCTTGTTTTGCGGGCCGCGCTTGAGCAGGTCGTACATGTCGATATCTTCCATCAACACTTGCTTGGCCATCAGCATCGCCCGTTCGGCGGTGCCGCCGATGCCGATGCCGAGCATGCCCGGCGGGCACCAGCCGGCGCCCATGGTCGGCACGGTCTTCATGACCCAGTCGACCAGCGAATCGGAAGGATTCAGCATCACGAACTTGGTCTTGTTTTCCGAACCGCCGCCCTTGGCTGCGATCTGCACGTCCACGGTATTGCCAGGCACCAGCTCCATGTGCACCACGGCCGGGGTGTTGTCCTTGGTGTTCTTGCGTTCAAACTGTGGGTCGGCCACGATCGAGGCGCGCAGCATGTTGTCCGGGTTCAGGTAGCCGCGCCGCACGCCTTCGTTGACCGCATCGGTGATGGAACCCTTGAAGCCTTCGAAGCGCACGTCCATGCCGATCTTCAGGAAGACGTTGACGATACCGGTGTCCTGGCAGATCGGCCGCTTGCCTTCGGCACACATGCGCGAGTTGGTCAGGATCTGCGCGATGGCGTCCTTGGCGGCAGGATTCTGTTCCTGCTCATAGGCGCGCGCCAGGTGCTGGATGTAATCCACGGGATGGTAGTAGCTGATGTACTGCAGCGCAGCGGCTACCGACTCGATGAGGTCTTCTTGCTTGATCGTGGTCAGGGTGGCTAGAGTGGTCATGGCGTTTCTCGGTAAAAATTAAACAATGTAGGGTGGGCGCCTGTGCCCACGCGGATGTACTTTAATGCGCTCCGTTGGCCTGGTTCTGGGTCGCAGTCATGATGCGGTCGCACCAGGCGATCGCCAGCGCCGACAACAGGAAAGTGATGTGAATGCCGGTCTGCGCCAGCAGCGTCTTGACGTCATAGGCGTTGGCATTGATGAAGGTCTTCAGCAGATGGATAGAGGAAATGCCGATGATCGCCATCGCCAGCTTGACCTTCAGCACCGAGGCGTTCACATGCGACAGCCACTCCGGCTGGTCCGGATGGCTCTCCAGGTTCATGCGCGAGACAAAGGTTTCATAGCCGCCGACGATCACCATGATCAGCAGGTTGGAAATCATCACAACGTCGATCAGTCCCAGCACCACCAGCATGATGGTGGCTTCGGTCAGCTTGGTCGGGCGCACCGCGCCATCGATCGTGACCACATCCAGGATGTGTTCCAGCGAAGCCGCATTGCCGAACACGGCGCCGATCAGGTCGGTCAGTTCAACCCAGAAATGGAACACATAGACGCACTGCGCCAGAATCAGGCCGAGATACAGCGGCAGCTGCAGCCAGCGGCTCATGAAAATCAGGTTCGGCAGGAGGCCTATGGCTTTTTTGGCCGGGGAAGGTTGAATGTTGCTCATTGGTATTGTTTGGCGTGGCGACGGTGAGATAAGCTACAAAAAAGGGTACAAAAACAGTGCAAAAACGCTAAAAAATGCTGCGGCAGCGGAAGCGACGCTATTTTACACTTCTTGCACCGCTTTCACGGACTGCGGCCAGCTGGCCACCGCAATGCCGGTCAGCACCAGCGCCAGCGCCACGAAATGCGCCCAGCCCAGGCTCTCATGCAGGAACACCACGCCGATGAAGGCAGCCGCCAGCGGCATCAGGGCGGTGAAAATGCCCGCCACATTGGCTTGCACATGCTTGGTGCCGGTCAGCCACAGCCAGAACACGAACACGCTGGCCGCCACCGCATACCAGAGGATCAGCAGCCACATGCTGGCCGTGACCACGCTGAAATCGAAAGACAGGGCAGCCGTCAGGCCGATGGGCAGCATCAGCAGCAGGCCGAACAGATGGCTGTAGGCGGTAATCCGCAGCGGCGACAGGGTTTGCGTCAGGCGCTTGGAGAGCACCACATAGGTGGCTTCGCACAGCACCGCGGCGATGATGAACAGGTTGCCGACCAGAGGAGTGGTGGCGCCGTCGCCGCTATCGCCCTTGCTCAGGTTGAGCACGGCGATGCCGGCGATCGCCAGCAGGATCGAAGCCAGCGTGCGCGCCTGCAGCCTCTCCTTGAGGATCAGGCGCGACAGGATCGCTACCGCCGCCGGCAAGGTGCTGGTGATCACGCCGGCAGCGGTGGCGGTAGTGTGCTGGACGCCGTACAGCATGCACAAAGTAAACAGGAAAGTGCCGAAGAAAGCCTGGCCGAACAAGGTCAGCCATTCGTGGCGCGCCAGCCGCGGCGCCGCCTTGAAGAACTGCGGCGCCATCACGATCACGGCGATGACGAAGCGCAGCAGGGCGAACACCAGCACCGGCACGACGGCGATGACGGCCTTGCCGAAACCGATGTTGGCGCCCACCAGCATCATGGCCAGCGCCAGGTAAACATAGGATTTTGTGTGATGCATGGGCTGTAGGAATAAGCTGAATGTGCGATGATATCCGATTGTGGTGCTCTGGTAGCGCTAGCATCAATCTATAGTAAGCCGTAGGGGGGGCACATCGTGCCCACGCAGAACGCCGCTCATTCGGCGTGCGGATTCAGGGTGGGCAGAAACCTGCCCACCCTGCGTAAGGCTTGAGTAAGTGTAAAAGTTTATTGTCAGCGGTAATTACTAAAAGCAGGAGACAGCATGGCGAACATCGAAACCTTTGGCCAGGAAACCCGCATTTTCCCGGCCCCGGCAGAATTTTCCAAGACTGCAGCGATTTCCGGCATGGACGCCTACCGCGCCCTGGTCGCCGAAGCCGAGCAGGATGAACAGGGTTTCTGGGGCCGCCTGGCCCGTGAAAACCTGCAATGGCACAAGCCATTCACCAAGGTGCTGGATGAATCCAACGCACCGTTCTACAAATGGTTCGACGACGGCAAGCTGAACGTTTCCTACAACTGCCTCGATGTCCATCTGACTAACGGCAACGCCGACAAGGTCGCCGTCATCTTTGAAACCGACGGCGGCGATGTCAGCAAGGTCACCTACCGCGAACTGCACCAGAAAGTCTGTCAGTTCGCCAACGGCTTGAAATCGCTGGGCATCAAGAAAGGCGACCGCGTCGTCATCTACATGCCGATGTCGGTCGAAGGGGTGGTGGCAATGCAAGCCTGCGCCCGCATCGGCGCCACTCACTCGGTAGTGTTCGGCGGCTTCTCCGCCAAGTCGCTGCAGGAACGCATCATCGACGCCGGCGCAGTCGCCGTGCTGACCGCCGACGAACAGGCGCGCGGCGGCAAGCGCCTGCCGCTCAAATCCATCGTCGACGAAGCGCTGGCGCTGGGCGGCTGCGACACCATCAGGAACGTCGTGGTCTACAAGCGCACCGGCGGCGACATCAGCTTTACTGCCGGGCGCGACCTCTGGCTGCATGAACTGGTCGCAACGCAGGCTGACGTCTGCGAGCCGGAGTGGGTCGATGCCGAACATCCGCTCTTCATCTTGTATACTTCCGGCTCGACCGGCACGCCCAAGGGCGTGCAGCACTCCTCCGGCGGCTACCTGCTGTGGGCGGCGCTGACCATGAAGTGGGTGTTCGACATCAAGCCCGACGATGTCTACTGGTGCACCGCCGACATCGGCTGGATCACTGGCCACACCTATATTGCCTACGGCCCGACCGCGGTCGGCGCTACCCAGATCATCTTTGAAGGCGTGCCGACTTTCCCCAACGCCGGCCGTTTCTGGGACATGGTGCAACGGCACAAAGCCACCATTTTCTACACCGCGCCGACCGCGATCCGTTCGCTGATCAAGGCCGCCGATGCCGACCAGAAAATCCATCCATCGCAATACGACCTGTCGTCGCTGCGGTTGCTGGGATCGGTCGGCGAACCGATCAATCCGGAAGCCTGGATGTGGTACCACAAGCATATCGGCGGCGAGCGCTGCCCCATCGTCGACACCTTCTGGCAAACCGAAACCGGCGGCCACATGATCTCGCCGCTGCCGGGCGCGACGCCGCTGGTGCCGGGTTCCTGCACCTTGCCGCTGCCAGGCATCCAGGCCGTGATCGTCGACGAAGCCGGGCACGAACTGCCGGATGGCATCGGCGGCATCTTGGTCGTCAAGCGCCCATGGCCTTCGATGATCCGCGCCATCTGGAACAATCCGGAACGCTTCAAGAGCGCCTACTTCCCGCCTGAGTTCGGCGGCAAGCTCTATCTCGCCGGCGACGGCGCCATCCGCAACAAGGACACCGGCTACTTCACCATCACCGGCCGCATCGACGACGTGCTGAACGTCTCCGGCCATCGCATGGGCACCATGGAAATCGAATCGGCGCTGGTTGCCAATCCGATCGTGGCTGAAGCGGCGGTCGTCGGCAAGCCGGACGACACCACCGGCGAAGCCATCTGCGCCTTCGTCGTCCTCAAGCGCAGCCGTCCGACTGGCGACGAAGCCAAGCAGATCGCCAAGGAACTGCGCGACTGGGTGGCCAAGGAAATCGGCCCGATCGCCAAGCCACGGGAAATCCGCTTCGGCGACAACCTGCCGAAGACTCGCTCCGGCAAGATCATGCGGCGTTTGCTGCGGGTATTGGCGAAAGGGGAGGAAATCACCCAGGATGTTTCTACTTTGGAAAATCCAGCGATCCTGGAGCAGCTCAAGGAAGCGCAATAATTCCTTGATTTGATAAATTGGGCGAAGTTGCAGGATGAAGCGGCAGCTTTGCCGGCAAATCCATCAAAGTGGGCGGCATGGGACAGAAACCTCTACTTCTTCCCGATTTGTTGCTATAATACGCGGCTTCGTGAAATTCAAATTGCACGAAGCGCTGTTGTAGATGCAGGAGAGATGGATGAGTGGTTGAAGTCGCACGCCTGGAAAGCGTGTATAGGTTCATAGCCTATCCGGGGTTCGAATCCCCGTCTCTCCGCCAAGTATTAGTTTCAAGTAGGTCTAAGAAGTCCCAGAACCCGCATATCTCACTATGAGAATGCGGGTTTTTCGTTTCATGACGTCTCAGTTGGTTCATTGACATCCCAAAAAATCGGGGGTACTTTCGGGGGTATCAAAAGCACCCCTTGGGGGTACTCATA
>NZ_DATMRB010000092.1:0-77884 GCF_035566555.1 Collimonas sp. | reverse complement strand
GCCACTTTGGCTTTGAAGTTCCCTGTGTGGTTCCGTCTCGTTCTCTTGGTCATGCCCTTGCTCCAGTAATCGACCTTCCGGTCGAGATTGTGAAGCAAAGCCACCACTTAACCAACTGTCCGAATTTCCTGAGCCACTTCTCACACCCTTTTCCGAGGTCACGCCAGTGACCGATGGGAAACTGCCGACGGCTGTGCTGATCAGGCTTCCAGACGGTGCTTGAATGGAATAGTCGGTTCCATTCCCATCTACTTGTGCGCTACTGGGCGTGGCTCCTCCAAAGATTTTTTCGTCACCATGTTTGATCTTCCGAGGCGCGGATCGATAGCTCGACTTTGCACCGCACTCTACCTTTTCCCATTTCATGTTGGGATACGAAGCGTGATGGCAACCTTCTTCTATTGGAGCAAACTGCCTGACGTTTTCGCGCCAGGTTTCGTGCGCCTGTGCTTCAGCCTGAACTTGTGCCTGATCAACGAAGCCATTGACAGTCTCTCCGGCAAAGGCGGACAGCGGAACCGCGCTCATGAAAAGACCAGCAGCAATAACAGCGGCATGGCCCATGCTGCGCGTGACAAACAATATATTTGATTGCATAGTTTCATTCCCCAAGTTGGTACAACGTGTTGCGGTTTTCGGCACTGAACAATCCAAGGGCCTCGATTTTCCAAACAACATCTGTAGCAGGATCGTTAATAGAGCACCCGCTACTTTAAATCTGCATCACCGTTAGCAATGCAGTGCACAACGGAACTCAGTCCGTTATCGGGGTGGCGACAGCGCTAACGCTGTCTGCGCCAAAAATGAGGGGAGCTGCGGCTGGCGTCTTCGCCTGAAGGCGAGCGCTGTGAGGTGACGATTGGATGAAGTCTGGTGCGAATCATGGTGTCTCCACTTTTGAGGACAAACGCCAGCGGTAACTCTTTTGAAGTCATGCTGCGCAATATCAACGCCTGTTATATCAATAATCGCAATGCGGACAGGTCTGTATAATTTCTTCAAATAAATAATATGACGCTTATTTTTAGAAGTAAACAACATATATTTCGTCCATTTGGTTTGGAGATCTTCATGAATGTCGAATGCAAATAAAATGTATGTGCATCAATGTTGGTCAATGTTATTTTCTAATTTGCGTGCAACCTGAAAATCAGACGCCGCACCATTCGAGTTAGCTAAGTATGTTTTCTGGTCTGCACGTGCCATGAAAACCAAAAAAACGCATCATTCAAAGTGCGCCGAATGTGCACTTTTAATGATGCTGATTTTTAAAACTATTTTGTATCGATTTGTAAGAGCACCAGAGTATGTTGAGGTTTCATACAGACCGCGATACCTTGGACATTCGTGCTTCTTCCGGAAAGGGCAATGGTTCATTGCGACGCACTGCCGCATTCCTGCGATAGCGTCAGACAAAGGTGAATCGGCCAAGTGCGAATGGTGAGGTTTTCATGTTGAAGGCCTTCAATTTGCCGTTCTCGTCCGGGCAGGGCGGCGGCGATCAGTTCTTGGTTGGCTTGCGGCTTGGCGGCAGCTTTTTCTGGTGGTTGCCAAACAGATGGGGCATGCTGACTGGAAGGTGATTGCTAGGGAAGATGGTCGCAGGATGCCGGACGCCGATTCAAACGGCTGGCGATAACGTGGCTATCATTTGCGGACTCAGGTCGTGCCTTAGTTTGAATTCAGGGGCGGTGCGTGGCCACCTGCCACAAGTTGCCCCAAGGATCCCGGATCGTCGCACGTCGTTCACCGTAAGGCGTCTCCATAGGCTCTTCGATCGAAACCGCGCCCGCATCTACTGCCGGCTTATAGGTTTCATCGACGTTTTCGACATAAACATAGAGAAAGGCCGGCCACATTTCACGCAGCCCGCCGCCATCGCTTACCATCACGATTGAGTCGCCAATCCTTATCTCTGTCGGTGCACCGGTTCGAAGTTCGCCGTGCGCATTAAACACCGACCTCAGGAATTCGATCAAACCGTGGACATCCCGCGTTATTATTCGCGGCTCTGCGCTGTTGATTGTTCTATTGTCATAGCCACTCGATCAACAGGCGTTGCTCCAAGCACGGCAACACCAGCTGTTTAATCGGCCGCGGCAGCTCGCCTGGCGAATGTCGCTGGCATCCTGCTCTACGCGCCAGAGCCGGTCCGGCACCGTCCCCGTTTGATCAGAGACCACTCCAGTTGCCCAGGCCGCAGCAAAACTCGTGCTTCCGTTCAGTCCACTTTCCAATGTTTTTTAAGCTGCCCATCGGCAAAAAAATTTCATCCTGTCAATTCTACTAGGTTGTCGTGTAGAAACAATAATTTACAATTGCCGGCCATAGCTTCATTCCGGATCGGTCGCGACGGAGCTGACAAATGCGTACTCCGCCTGTGCCAGGAAGCGCATGGGATGCCTGTCTTAATGCTCAGAGAAAGGATGCACTCTATTACCGAACGGAACCGCGGCATGTCTTTAAGTGTTTGCGGAAAGTAGTAATCAGCCCCCGGTTTCAGCCGATGCGAAGTTGAATCGTCGGGAGTTGCAAATCCTGGCGATGCGCAATAGCAGAAAAAAAGAAAAGCAATTGTCCCTTCTTTTTCCGCGCGGAAGATATGCGGGGAAACGAATCGTTATTCGAAATCCAAGAACGTTTTGTTCTAACCTGTGCTGCCATTGCTTTGGGAAAAATATGACACGTATTTTTAAAAAGTCTTTGAATTTACTTGGTGCTAGTGCTTGTATCCTCGCAATTCTGACGGTCGCCGGTTGTGGCGGTGGGGACGATAACAACTTGGGTAGAGCCGCCACCCCTGATCAAACAATCCCAGTAGCCCCCCCTGTAGTAACCCCACTTGCTCCAGATGTCGCTTATGCGGACGCCACGCAATACACGGTCATGGCAGACGAAAACGTCAGTGCAAAAGATGCCAACGAGGGAGCGGCCGTCACGCATCATGACTTGCCTCTGAACGGGACAATGCTGCGCTATACGGCAACGGTAGGGCACCTTATTGCCTACAGCGGAGATGGCGGCGTACCGCGGCCTCAAGCAACGATGTTCTATGTTGCATATACCTTGGACGGCGCACCGCTCGGTTCTCGCCCGATCACGTTTTTCTTCAACGGCGGTCCAGGATCTCCTTCCTCATACCTGCTGATGGGATCTTACGGTCCAAAGCGGGTGACGACTAGCCAAGCTGGCAGTGGCCCGAATGTAACGACCAGAGCGCCATATCACTTGGTCGATAACGCTGAAACTCTACTGGACAAGTCTGATCTGGTCTTTGTCGATCCGGTTGGCACCGGCTACTCATCCGCCATTGCTCCTAATAAAAATAGCGACTTCTGGAGCACCGACACCGACGTCGATATCGACTCGCTATTTATCCGGCGCTATCTCACGGTGAATGGCAGATACACGTCGCCGATATTCCTGTTTGGCGAGTCGTATGGCGGGCCACGCACTTCAATCATGAGCTACGTACTGCAGGCGCGCTATGGCATTCAACTCAACGGCTTGATTCTGCAGTCGCCAGCGTTAAATTATTATGACATCGAGTCGCAGCAACCAGGAGCGTCGACGGCTATACCCGACTTCGTATTCGCCGTAGATGTCATGTCGGCCTGGTACTACAAAAAACTGTCTGCAGCAGTGCAGGCGGAACCAGCAGCGCAAATCGCGGCCGAGGCAACGGCTTTCATCACTGGACCCTATTTGAATATCGATGACAAAACGAAATGGCCCGCCATACAACCTGAGTACTTGAGATTGACCGGGCTCGATAAGGCCCGCTATACGCCAGACGATGCCGGCTGGGCCAATGCAGAGGCTAATCTTGGGCCCGTTGGCTGGAATAAGGCACATACGCAGTTTAACTTTGCATCTAAACTTAGTGTGCTTCTCGTCCCTGGAAAAACCCTGGGCATGTACGATACGCGCCAATCGGCTGGGGCAGAAATCACGCAATTGATTTCAGATTATCTTGTCTACGATCCTTCACTGGTAAATCTCGATCCTGCATACAAGGGCGAGCACAACGCCTATGTGAGCAAAGATCTGAAATACAACACGCTATCGAACTATGCTTACCTTGGAACGCTGATCAATGCCAATGGAGAGGCGGTAAACGACGTTTTTGATCACCGGCACACAACACCCGATGGCGTTGAGCACGGTACGCCTGATGCAACTGTTGATCTCAAGGCGGAAATGTTCAACAACCCGGCAATGCAGGTTTTTGCGACAGAAGGGTACTATGACAATTCCACCAATTTCGCTAATTTGCATTGGGATCTGGCGACCATGCAATTGCCGGACAATTTGCAAGCGAATGTCACCGAACTCTACACAGAAGCCGGGCACATGTCGTATTCGGACGATAAAGCGCGATCTTTGGTACGGAAAAACATTGGACCTTTCTATGACAAAGCGCTTACTCCTGAAATCATGCAAAAAATAAATGCAATGAAAAGAGCCTCCATGAGATATTGACGTTTGCTGACGCAACCTTGTTCGCGACGTTTGATTGTCAAGTGGGCGAGATCTGTGTGATCTCGCCGAACGCGCAATGGCCTGCCACAGGTCATTGCCTATTCGATCGTACCTTTTGAGGCGGATCCATGAAAACAAGCCGTGTTGGAGTCCGTAGTGTGCTTCTGACGTTAGCCGTGGCGGTGTCGATGCTGCTGGCTGCGCTGGCCCTTGCCCTGGCTTTTGATGACCCGGCCCGGCCACAACCCATGCAAAGCATCAGCGCTCCTTTCAAGGATGTCGATTATTCCGCTTTGCCGCCGCTCAGCCACTATGTTGCACGCGATGGCGCGCGCCTGGCATATCGGCGGTACGCTGCTACCGGCCTGGCAAGCCGCGGCAGCGTGGTGCTGGTGCATGGCTCCTCGGCCAACAGCCAGAGCATGCATCCGCTTGCGCAGAGCTTTGCCCAGGCCGGTTTTGCCGTTTATGCACTGGATGTGCGTGGGCACGGCGACTCGGGGCCGCACGGTGATATCTCCTACATCGGCCAACTCGATGACGACCTGGAAGACTTCATGCGTGTGCTGCAAGCGGCCGGTCCAAAGACCTTGGTAGGTTTTTCTTCTGGCGGCGGCTTCGCCATTCGCGTGGCCGGCGGCACCCGGCAAGCGCTCTTTGATAACTATCTTTTCATGGCTCCTTACACCAATCGTCGTGCCGCCAACTACAGGCCCGATGCTGGGGGCTGGGTCTCTATCGCTGCTCCGCGGCTGCTGGCGCTGGTATTGCTCAATCAGATTGGAATCACCCGTTTCAATCATCTACCGGTGGTGGATTTCGCTGTCGACGATTCCCCGCATGCCGATCTCGTCTCTTGGTACTCTTATGCACTTGAGACGAATTTCCAGCCTCGTGAGGACTATCAGCGCAACATCCGTGAGATTGGGAAGCCAGCGGCCGTGCTAGTCGGGCAAGAAGATGAGGTGTTCATTGCAGGCAAGTTCGCGCAAGTATTCGCTGACGCCGGGCGCCCAGACATTCCGGTGACACTGCTGCCCACGGTTGGGCACATGACGCTTACCTTGAACTCTGCGGCGCGATCGATCGCCGTGGCGGCCGTGATACGGATGGACGCTCTCTGACCATTTTGAGGTGGTAGGGAATGCCGTCTGCATGGCCTTCCTGGAGCGCGCGCATTATATCGTGTCGGCAGACTACGATTTCTGTTTGAAATTAGTTGTGAGTTCGATCAATCTCAGAGCTCTACAGATGATCTGTCGTGATGTAGGGGTGAGTTCCGTCGACAATGGTTTTCCCCTCATCTTGACCAGCTTCCCAAGCCTCCATTTTATTTTCAAATTCTGGGAAGGAGTGAGAGAAGGTGGCGACTTGCCCAACAAAGCGGATGTCATTTGATGGCCGACAAACATGCCCTTTGTATGAATACTTGGTACTCTTTCTCGAAGGACCAAAATCGAGAATCGGAAGTACGTAGATATCGAAGCCTTTGTAGCTGATGCTTTGCCACATGATTGCCTTTCATTCGGATATCAATTCACTTTTTCTGAGAAATGCGACCGTCAATCATCGGGTCTATCGAAATAGCGCTTCAAAGCCATGATCTCGCGCGTTACATCGGCAGGAAAGCCTTTGCGCGTCCCTCTTTGATCGAGCAAGAGTTCGGAAAATAATTTCTCGCAGACAGGCCGTCGCTGCCAAACATCGGCAAACTGGTTAGCAATACGCGGGTGGTGTTTGATGAGCCATAAAGGCCACGTCTCTGTGGGTATCGATAGCAGCCATTCGTATGTTCGCTCCTGCATGTTGACATCCGCAGGGCCTAACAAACGGCGTAAAAGCTCCCAGTTTTTTTCATGTTTGGGCCGCCGTTCTTCATCAAGTACGGCTTTTGCTTCCAAGACCGAGACTTTTTCAAATGGAATTGACTTCATAACGCCTCCCCAAAATCGGACATCAGATGATACTTGGCATGTCCTGGGTAACCGCGAGCGTTAATCCATGTCAATTGAGGCGCTCGGCCACAGCTAACACCATATTGCCACAAGGAATCACTATTCACCTGTTTAATTACAGTCTGATGGCGACTGGCGCGATGCCGTATTACCAACTCTTTTCGGATCCAACACATCGACAAATCTGGGGCGGTGATATCGGTGGCAGTGTAACCATCGTTGGCTCGGATAATGTTCCACTGCACGGTGGCGCCCCGATCTACGGAATAGATGGTCACCTGAGCAACGCGTTCATGTCAGTTGTCCATTCAATCTCCCAGCAGCGGCACAGTGAACCTCACTTTTTCCTGGCCAATCGTAAAGCGATGAACCAGCGGCTGGCGCTCGTCTTTTGGTACAACGGTCTTGAACTGGACGGTCTGGCCGCCGCTCGCGGTAAAGCGGTTGCCGGCGATTTCGGAGAAGCCGAGCCGGCCGGCGATGATCGGCGCTGAAAAGGGGACGTCATCGGTGTCGTTCCTGCGCCCCTTCAGCAACAGCATCTTGTCGTTCCAGATTTCACGCTTGGCCAGCCTGGCTTCATACAGGTAAGGCAGGCCGCGGATGTGCGAAAACCGTTGCACGAAATCGTGGTCGCCGCTGAATTTCTTTTCCAACTCGGAGACCGAAAGAGCGCGCGTATCCTGCACCTCAAGGCAGCAAAACGTGTCGATCTCGCCGCCGAAATCCTTGAGCGCCGTAAACACGGTCGGGGCGGTCAGCTTGCGGTTGCTGAAAATGAAATGCCGGTGCGAGATCAATTGCAATGTATGGTCGTCGACCACCAGCACGTCCTCCCATAGTCCGAGCGCCGGCGGCGCCGCATGCAGCGCTGTCGCCGGTACAGCCAGGAACAGTAACGCAATCATGGTTTTCATTGAAGTGGCCTTATCAGCAGCGCGATTTGGTTGGTGGGCAAGCATTCTTGCCCGCGCCGTACCGCGTGGGCACAGGTGCCCACCCTACGATTAGTTTCCATCGACGGACCAGTGCACGCTATCTTCGGGACCGTACCAGATGACGCCGTAGGAGGCGCCGACGGCTTTCAGGTCGATGAAGTTTTGCACGGTCCTGCTTTTCTTCTGGGCGTCGACGATGGTCTTGCCGGCATAGCCGGAAATCACCATATCGATTGCCTGCGCAAAATTATGCGCCGAACGGCCAGGCCGGCTGACCGGCACCGAGTTGATGCCATAAGCGTTCACCATGTCGCGCGCCGCCGACTTCGCTTTCGCCAGGTCCGCCTTGAGCTGGTCGCGATCGCGATGCGACCAGTCGATGTCGATCCCGCGCCAGGGCGGAACGGAGGCAGGGCGCTCCTTGTCGCGCGCAATTTGCAGCGAATAATACATCAGATAAGAACGTTCTCGCGGTCGGTAGGTAGTGGTAATGACGACCCGTATGCCTGCCTGCTGCATCGCTGCGATGAAGCGTGCCGCGTTGCCCCGGAACGGCTCGACCAGGTCGCCGCTGCGGGTGCTTGGCATGTAGCGGAAGCACCAAGGCCTGCCGCTGGGTTCTAGCCCTTGTAGGGATAATGGGGAGACTGGCGCATCGCCTGTTTTTCCGGCAGCCGCCTTTGCCTTTTGCTCGTCGATGTACTGCATGATCTGGGCCGGGGTCAGTTGCGAAGGGTCGCGCGTCAATGGATTCGCTGCGATGGCATACGACGCCGGAACGGCCGTTGCCAGGAGCAGGGCAGCGCTTACTCCAGCGGATGTGGATTGAACGTATTTGAGTAATCGATAAAAACCAGTAAGGCGCATGATTGTTGTTGTTTTTAGACGTCGGATTCGATCCATTCTATGCTTTTCGGCAGCGCCATGCCGGATCAGAATTTCACGGATTAACCGTCCACCGAAACGTTGCGTTTCCATCGTTGGAAATTTTTGTTACATGGATTTAACAATTTTTTGCACAGTTTCTTTCCCTTGTAAATACCTAAATTAGCAATGGGGTCGCCGCATTTCCGCCACAGGACAATCGAATCCAGCGGCCATGGCTATCGCTGCGATAGCCGTTTCATAGACAGATACTGGCTCTCGGCGAGATCGCGCTAAAACATCAGTCTGACGGCGCTGGGATTTGTCCTACATTTTTCACAGATTTGTCCTCTGCAGAAGTCAATTCCAGCCTACAGACCGCAAGTTGTCTCGTCTCTAAAATTCGCTCTACGTCGAAGCTCGGCAACCATGAAAGAAGTCTTTCACCGCCGGGTTTTACTGCGCATGGGGTGTAGCTGAATTGTTTCGGACACGCCGGCACGCGCAAGACCGCAGTTTCAAGCGGCACCACCGCGTTGTGGCGAACCGTCGCTACCACCGTTCACATCAAGCAATTTTTAGTCTTTTTAAGGATTTATCATGGCAGCAAGCGCAGTCAAAGTACTCGTCGTCGATGGCAAGGAAATCACGCAGAGCGTGGACCTTCGCACGACCAAGCAAGGTTCCGCCACCAAGGTGAAAGCCATCAAGGGCGGCAAATTCATCCTGGCCGACACCGACACCGGCGCCGCGCCGGAAAACATCACCGCGCATCGCGTCGGCAACAATCTGCACGTCTCTCTCCAAGGCACGGGCTACGACGATCCAGAGCTGATCATTGAAGATTTTTACAGCCAGGACGGCCAGGGCGAACTGGTCGGCGTGGCCGAAGACGGCGCCTACTACCAATACATCGCTTCCGATGCCGAAGCAGCCCATGAAGCCGGCACGCTGGGCGACAACGTCGCCTCGCCGCTGGTATTGGGCAGCCAGCAGCTGGTAGGCTTCGGCGCCGGCCTGGTGCCTGCGGCCGGCCTGAGCTGGCTGGGTCTGGGTTTGTTTGGCTTGGGCGCATTGGGCCTGATCGGCGCTGCGCTGGCGGATAACGGCGGTAACAGCAGCATCGGCGGTGGCAACCCAGGCGGCGGCAATCCTGGCGACGGCGGCGGTGGCAATCCAGGCGACGGCGGCGGCAACCCTGGCAACCCAGGCGAAGGCGATAACGGCGGCATTAAACCAAACACCCCCAACATCGGTGAAATCGACGATAACGTCCAGCCGCACACCGGCCCGATTCCTGACGGCGGCGTCACCAATGACAACCACCCGGTGCTGATCGGCACCGGCGATCCTGGCGACATCGTCACCATCATCGACAACGGCAAGCCGCTTGGCACCGCCACCGTCGACGACACCGGCAAGTGGACCTTCAAGCCGGAGACACCACTGGACGAAGGCGAGCATGAAATTGTCGTGATCGGAACGGATCCTGATGGCCAGGAGAGCGATCCCTCGCCGCCGAAAACCATCATCGTCGACACTACGCCGCCAGCTGCACCGGTGATCGATGGCGCCGACGACAATGTCGGCGTGACCGGCCCGATCGGCAACGGCGGCACGACCGACGATGCGCAGCCTGTGCTGCACGGCACGGCCGAAGCCAACAGCGTGGTCGCCATCTATGACGGCGCCACCCTGCTGGGCAGCGCCCAGGTCGATGGCGACGGCAACTGGAGCTTCCAGCCGCCGACCCCGCTGTTCATCGGCGAGCATCATTTCACCGCCATCGCCACCGACGCCGCCGGCAACAGCAGCGTGCCGAGCAATGAATTCGACCTCAGCCTGCTGGTCGGCGGCGCCCCGAGCGCACCGGCGATCACTGGCGTGATCGATCACGTCGAACCGAATGTCGGTCCTATTCAAGAGAACGGTCTCACCAACGATGCCGAGCCGACCATCCAGGGTACGGCCAAAGCCGGCTCGATCGTCATCGTCTATGACACCGACGGCACCGTCATCGGCAGCGCCACCTCAGACGCCACCGGCCACTGGGAAGTCACGCCGACGACGCCCCTGGCCGACGGCCTGCACAACATCACCGCCACCGCCACCGAAGGCGGCGTGGTCAGCGCCCCGACCGCGGTCTATCCGATCAATGTCGACACCTCGATTCCGGCAGCACCGGTCATCGACGACAGCAGTCTGATCGACCACGTCGGCGCAATCACCGGTCCGATCATGGATGGCGGCACCACCGATGACTCTGAGCCTGAATTCAAGGGCACCGCCTTGCCTAACGCCATCGTGACGATTTACGACGGCGACCAGATCATTGGCAGCACCACCAGCGATGCCGACGGCAACTGGGATTTCTACCCATCGACACCGTTGTCAGATGGTCCTCACGTGTTCTCGGCGACGGCCACCAATGCGGCGGGTGGCACCAGCGTGCCGAGCGCACCGATCAACTTCATCGTCGACACCAGCGGCGTGGTCATCGCCATCACCGGCGTGATCGACAATGAAGGTCCGATCACCGGCCCGATTTCGCGCGACGACGGCGTGACGGACGATCCGCGTCCGCAGATCGTCGGCACCGCCACGGCCAACAGCCTGGTGATGGTCTACGACAATGACGAGCTGATTGGTTCGACCACGTCCAACGCGCAAGGCCGCTGGACCTTGACGCCGGAGGCTGACCTGCCGGAAGGCGCGAATGCGATCACCGCTACCTCGACCAATCCTGCGACAGGTGTGGTGAGCGATCCGACGGCGCCGTTCAACTTCACCATCGATACGCATATCCCGGCGGCGCCGGTGATCGAAGGCGCGGACGACAATGTCGGCGCCATTACCGGTCCGATCGGCAACAACGGCCATACTGACGACAGCACGCCGACGCTGCACGGCACGGCCGAAGCCAACAGCATCGTCACCATCTATGACGGCGCGCTGGTGTTGGGTTCAGTGCAGGCAGGCGCGGATGGCAGCTGGAGCTTCACGCCGACCACGCCATTGACCGACGGTCCGCACGACTTCACCGCCACCTCGACCGACGCTGCCGGCAAGACCGGTCCGGTGTCCAATGACTGGACAGTCAACATCGACACCGGCATCCCGCTGGCGCCGACCATCGGCGAGATCGACGACAATGTCGAACCGCATACCGGTCCGATTCCTGACGGCGGCGTCACCAATGACAACCAGCCGGTGCTGGTAGGCACCGGTACGCCTGGCGACGTCGTCACCATCATCGACAACGGCACGCCGCTTGGCACCGCCACTGTCGGCGACGATGGCAACTGGACCTTCAAGCCGGACATGCCGCTGGACGATGGCGATCATGACTTTACCGTGATTGAAACCAATCCGGTGGGCAGCGTCAGCGATCCTTCGCCGCCGAAGACCATCGTGGTCGACACCACGGCGCCGGTTGCACCGGTGATCGATGGCGCGGACGACAATTTCGGCGCCATTACCGGCCCGATCGGTAACAACGGTCATACCGATGACACCACACCGACGCTGCACGGCACGGCCGAAGCCAACAGCATCGTGACCATCTATGATGGCGCGCTGGTGCTGGGTTCGGTCCAGGCGGGCGCGGATGGCGGCTGGCGCTTCACGCCGACCACGCCATTGGCCAACGGCGCGCACGACTTCACCGCCATCGCCACCGACGCCGCCGGCAATCCGAGTGCGGTTTCCAATGACTGGGCAGTGAACATCGACACCAGCATACCGATGGCGCCGACCATCAGCGAGATCGACGACAATGTCGAACCACATACCGGTCCGATTCCTGAGGGCGAGGTCACCAACGATAACCGGCCGGTATTGGTTGGTACCGGTACAGCAGGTGACATCGTCACCATCCGCGACAACGGCACTGTGCTCGGCACCGCCACCGTCGGCGCCGCCGGCACCTGGACCTTCCGGCCGACAGCGCCGCTGGCTGACGGCGACCATGTCTTCACCGCGATTGAAACCAATCCGGTGGGCACCGTCAGCGCTCCGTCGTTGCCGCATGCTATCGTCGTCGACACCACGGCGCCACCTGCACCGGTGATCACGGTAGTCGACGACTCCGCTGGCGCTCCCATCGGCACCGGCGACGACACCACCGAACTCCGGCCGGTGGTGCACGGTACGGCTGAGCCGAACAGTATAGTGACGATCTATGACGGCACGACCTTACTGGGCTCGGCACCAGTGGATGGCAATGGCAATTGGGTGTTTCCGACCACCGCCGACCTGGCTCTTGGGCTGCACAATCTGACGGCAGTGGCGACCGATCCGGCGGGTAATCCTGGCGGAGCGTCAAACCCGTATGGCTTCGATATTGTTGCTCCCGCGGTGCCATGGATTTCGACGCCTACAGAGCAGTTTTCTGGAGAACCGTTGGGGACGGTCATAGGCGCAGCGCCGTATGTCACGTCAAACTCCGGTTTGACGATCAGCGGAGATGCCACGATCATCAGTCAAACCGGCAGCACTAACCCTGGTTTTTTCAAACTCGGATTGAACGGTACCACCAGCTTCACCTTGGCTGCGGGCTATGCAGGAAACACGTTGTCCTTCAGTGTCATTAATCCTCTTTGGGCTGCTCATGGAACCACAATCGCTCTGTATAACGCAGCAGGAGATTTGATTGGTCGCGCTACTATTCCGGCAGGGACAGGGCAAAATATTCAGCATCTGAATTTTCAAGCACCTCCAGGACAATTAATCGCTAGCTTTGTGATTGAAAATCCAACTCCTACCTTTGCAATCGATAGCATTTTTACGTCTACGGATTGGGATCTGGCAGCGAACTGGGGCGACGCGTTTCCAACTCCAGTGCAGACAACTATCGAGGTGGGAGCTGGCGTGACAGCGTTTGAGGCTCCTGTTGAACCGGATGCAGACGACCAGGCCGCACAGGCAGCGGGGGTGGATGAGCAGCTTAATACCGATCAAGCGGATGCCGACAAAGCGGATGCCGACAAAGCTGGCGACGACGCGCTGCAGGCAAGCGCTAGCGATGAGGTTGCCGGGATTCAAAGTCCGGAAGCATCTTCCTTCGTCCTGCAAGAGGATGTGCAGATGCATGTCGAGCAGGCAGGCGAGACGTCTGTGCTGGTGCTGGAAAGCGCCAATCAGGTGCTGGATCTGAGCGCGCTGACCGAGGCCGAGCAAGCCCAGGTCGGCGATGCAAAAATCATCGACATCACCGGTACCGGCGACAACACCCTGAACCTGTCGCTGGCCGACGTGCTGGAGCAGGGCGGCAAGAGCCTGTTCATCGACGACGGCAAGACCCAGATGATGGTCAAGGGCGATGCCGGCGACGTCGTCAACCTGGACGATCTGCTGGAAGGCGTCAACGCCGAAGGCGACTGGACCCAGGCTGCCGATGCGGTGACGGTGGAAGGCGTGGCGTACAACGTGTACCAGCATAGCAACCTGGATGCCGAGCTGCTGGTGCAGCAGGGAGTCACCACCAACCTGAGCTAAACCGTTTGTCGCACGGTGGGCGCTTGTACCCACGCGGAAGGTTGATCATTTGAAGAAGCCATCCGCGTGGGCAGGAATCTGCCCACCCTACATTCTGTCCTTCACTTGCTTTTTACTTACTTTTATTCGTCCGCCGGCGCGACTGCCGGCGGACTGGAGCTAAATCATGTCGACACATTCGAAATTCATTTTTAACGCCGCGCTGACTGGCGCGTTGCTGTTCGGCGCGGTCAGCGTCGGCGCCCAACAGGCGCAAACCCCTCAGGCCGCCCAGGCCGCCGGTCAAGGCCAGGTGTTCGGCGCGCAATACAGCCCGGCACGCGCGGTCCTGCCAGGCCAGGCGCAGGTGGTCTATTACCGCGCCATGCCGGCCGGCGCCCGCACCCCCGGCGGCGCCCACGTCTATGTAGACGGTCATTTCCAGACTTCGCTGCTGCCGAACGGCTACACGGCTTTCTGTGTGGCGCCCGGCAAGCATACCCTGGGCGCTTACCTCAACGACCAGCCTGACTACAAGGGCAAGACCGTCAACCTGTTCCAGGCCGAACTGGCCAGCGGCGTCACTTACTTCCTCAAGGTGACCGAGGACGGCAGCAGCGGCGCCCCGGTGCCGGTAGCACGTGAGACGGCCGAGCGCGAGCTGGCCAATGCGCGCGACCAGATCCACGCCTTGTCGCGCGCGCCGGCGGTGCAAGCCTGTAACCTCGCAGCGGCGGCGCCTGCGCCGGCAGCGCCTAGCTACAAGGATTACACCTTGAGCAGCGACGTCTTGTTCGCTTTCGGCAAATCCGGCTACCGCGACATCAGCGCCGCCGGCCGCACCGAGCTGGCCAAGCTGGCGCAGACCCTGCAATCCCAGCCTGAAGGCATCAAGCACATCACCGTGATCGGCCACGCCGACCTGATCGGCAAGGCAGATGCAGCGCAACGCCTGGGCGCAGCGCGTGCAGCGACGGTCAAGCAGTCTCTGGCCGAGAACGGCATCCCGAGCCAGCTGATCCAGACCGAAAGCCGTGGCAACACTGAACCGGTCGACGACAGCTGCCGCAAGACAGCAACGCCAGCCAACATTGCCTGTAACGAACCGAACCGTCGTGTTGTGGTGCGCGTCGAAGGCCAGCGCAAGAACTAAAGCGTAGGGTGGGCACCTGTGCCCACGCGGAATCCGCTCAGTCGATGAGTCGATACAGCGTGGGCAGAAAATCCTGCCCACCCTACGACCAAAGCCAAGACCGTAGGGTGGGCACTGCGTGCCCACCAAGCACAGGCCAAGGCAAATCGAAAGTGAAGGAAGAAAGGCGGGCGCTTACAGCAAGCCCCGCCTTTATTTTTAGCAAAATATGTTCGATGACGGTTTTATCCGACGTCAGCATCGGATTTGTCTGCCGCTCGGTCCTGCCGATCCCGACATACCGAACATCGCTTCATCTCTAGACTGTCGCGTATATCGATCCATGGCGGTGGGACACAGGAATAGTGATGTGCAGCTGTGCCTTGCTGCTTGAGATCCATCAATAACAATTTTAGGGAAATACAATGGCCGCCAATGCAGTCAAACTATTCGTCGTCAACGGCAAGCAAATCACGCAAAGCATCGACCTGCATGTCCAGGGTTCCGCCGCCAAGGTGAAAGCGCCGCGCGGCGGCAAATTCATCCTGGCCGAAGCCGATAGCGGCGCCGCGCCCGAGAACATCACCGTGCAGCGCGTCGGCAACGATCTGCAGCTGTCGCTGGAAGGCGCGGAGCAGCCGGCGCTGATCATCGAAGACTACTACGGCCAGGATGGCCAGCAAGCCGAGCTGGTCGGTGTGGCCGAAGACGGCGCCTATTACACCTATATCGCCAATGACGCCAGCGGCTTGCTGGCCGACGGCGCCAGCTCGGCGCAGGTGCTGGGACGGCAGCCGCTGCTCGGTTTCGGCGAAGGCCTGGCGCCGACTTCGAACCTGATGAACGAAGTCTGGCCCTGGCTGGCCGGCCTGGGCACGCTGCTGGGCGTGGCCCTGCTGCTCAAGGAACACCATGCTTCACCGCCGCCGGCGCCGACCATCGACCACGCGTTTGACAACGTCGGCAGCATCACCGGCAATATCGCCAACGGCGGCTTGAGCAACGACCCGCGTCCGCTCTTGAGCGGCAGCGGCAAAGCCGGCGCAGTGGTCACCATCAGTGAAGGAGGCGTCGTCTTAGGTTCAGCCACGGTGGCCGCCGACGGCAGCTGGAGCTTCGCCCCTGCCGCCAATCTGAGCGACGGCCTGCACCACTTCACTGTCACGCAAGCGGATGCAGGCGGCAGCAGTCCGGCATCGACAGCCTATGACTTGCTGATCGATACCATCGCTCTGGCGCCGCAGATTACCAATGCCTTTGACGATGTCGGCAGCATCACCGGCAACGTCGCCAGCGGCGGCTTGACCAACGACCCGCGTCCCGCCTTGAGCGGTAGCGGCGAAGCGGGCGCCGTGGTCGTCGTGCGCGACGGCGCAACCGTGCTAGGTTCCACCACCGTCGCTGCCGACGGTACTTGGCGCTTTACTCCCGGCGCCGATCTGAGCGACGGCTTGCATCACTTGAGCGCCACCCAGCTGGACCAGGCGGGCAATCTTAGTCCGCTATCGACAGACTACGACCTGCTGATCGATACGGTTTCGTTGCCGCCGACGATACTGACGGTGCTCGACAATCAACTGCCGATATCAGGTCCTGTCGCCAGCGGCGGCATCACCAACGACAAGCATCCTGTCATTAGCGGCACGGCGGAAGCGAACGCCATGGTCATCGTCAGCGATGGCGCCACGGTGCTGGGCTCGGTGCAGGCGGACGGATCAGGTCACTGGACTTTCTTGCCGCCAGATCTGGGCGAAGGCATGCATCATCTCAGCGCCACGGCGACTGACCTGGCAGGCAACGTCAGCGCCCCATCGTCGCTGTATCCCTTTACGGTGGATACGATAGCGCCTGCTGCACCCTTGATCAATAGCGTGATGGACAGCCAAGAGCCGGTCGTCGGGGACGTCAGAAGCAATGGCGGCGTCACCAACGACAATCATCCGGTGATCAGCGGCACGGCGGAAGCCAACTCCATCGTTATCCTGATGGATGGCGCGACCGTGCTGGGCTCGGTGCAGGCCGATGGTAAAGGCAATTGGTCGATTCCCTCACCGGACTTGAGCGACGGATCGCACGATCTGACGGCCACGGCAACCGATGCCGCGGGCAATGTCAGCAAGCCCTCGGCCGACTATCCGTTTATCGTCGACACCGTCCCACCCGCTGCACCCTTGATCAATACCGTGCTGGATAACCAAGAGCCGGTCGTCGGGGACGTCAGAAGCAATGGCGGCGTCACCAACGACAATCATCCGGTAATCAGTGGCACGGCGGAAGCCAATTCCATCGTCATCCTGATGGATGGCGCGACCGTGCTGGGCTCGGTGCAGGCCGATGGGAAAGGCAATTGGTCGATTTCCTCGCCGGACCTGAGCGATGGATCGCATGATCTGACGGCCACGGCAACCGATGCCGCGGGCAATGTCAGCGCGCCATCGGCCGACTATCCGTTCATCGTCGACACCGTCCCGCCCGCTGCGCCCTTGATCAATACCGTGCTGGACAGTCAAGAGCCGGTAGTCGGGGACGTCAGAAGCAATGGCGGCGTGACCAACGACAATCATCCGGTGATCAGTGGCACGGCGGAAGCCAATTCCATCGTCATCCTGATGGATGGCGCGACCGTGCTGGGCTCGGTGCAGGCCGATGCGGATGGCAACTGGTCGATTCCCTCGCCGGACCTGAGCGATGGATCGCATGATCTGACGGCCACGGCGACCGATGCCGCGGGCAATGTCAGCGCGCCATCGGCCGATTATGCGTTTGCAGTACTGACAGTGCCGCCGGCGGCGCAGGCAATCATCACCGGCATGGGCAAGGATTCCGGCGCCGACGCGGGCGATTTCCTGACCAACGACGGCTCGGCCGGCCGCCTGGTGCATGGTACTTTGACCGCGGCCCTGGAGACAGGTCAAAAAGTGCAGGTCTCCACCGATGGCGGCCTGACCTGGAGCGACGCTCTGGTGAGCGGATCGAACTGGAATTTCCAGGATAACGCCAGCCACAGTGGCGATTGGATCATCCAGACCCGCGTGATCGACGCTGCAAGCAATACCACCACCGGTGCTTCGCAAGCGGTGACGCTGGATACCACGGTCGGCGCGCCTACCGCCATGAGCTGGGATGGTTTCAACATCGATATCAGCTTCGACGGCACGGCGCTGACGCTTGGCAGCAAGGTACATGTGGTGATCGATGGCGTCATCGTCGAGCATGTGCTGTCGCAGGCGGAGATCGATGCGGGATCGGCAGCCGTGCCGTGGTCGTCCGCGGTGAATGGCAACGCAAGCAACATCACCGCCGCGGTCGTGGATAATGCCGGCAACCTCTCGCTGGCCCGCGAATTCCTGAAGGAGAATACATCCACGGTCACGGAAGATTTGAGCACTCAGCCGGCACAGGTATTCACAACGGTAGGAGAAGTTATTCATCTGAGTAATTTCGATCTGACTGTGGTCCAGTTAAATGCGACTAACCCTTGGCTACCGGGTTTTAGCATGAATCAAGCTCAATGGGCAGATCCGTCGCCCAGCATAGCCTTGGTGATCAGGGGCGGCGACGAATACCGGCTGACTCTCCCCGATACGGAGAGTTACAGCTTTATTTCCATGACGGTTGGTGATTTCAATTCCAATGAACGGGTTCTTGCCACGTTCTACGATCAGGACGGCAACGCGGTGCACCAGGTGAGTCTCGCGCCGACCGGGACCAGTTTGCGAGTCGACGTTAGCGCGGAACTGCCGTATGGCTTGCATTTTTCGTCGGTGACCCTGGAGTCGCCGGGCAATGGCGCGTACTGGATCAATGATATTCAATTCGGCCGCAACGAGTACGCCAACAGCCCGACGCTGCTGGAGCCCGACCTCCATCAGACTGTATCCCAGGCGGCCCAGTATTACGGCGACACTGCCGACAATCTGTTCGCGCTGGCCGATGTCAGTTTGCTCGATGGCGCCGACAGCGGGATCCACGGCGGCGGCGGCACCGATACGCTGCAGCTGACCGGCGCCGGCCAGGTGCTGGACTTGACTCTGCTGGGCGACAAGATTGATTCGATCGAAATCATTGACCTGACAGGCAGCGGCAACAATACGCTGAATCTGTCGTTGAACGACGTGCTGGAGCAGGGCGGCAGGGATTTGTTCCTGGCTGATGGCAAGACGCAGATGATGGTCAAGGGCGATGCCGGCGACGTCGTCAATTTGAACGATCTGCTGCCGGACGGCAGCGATATCGGCGACTGGGCCCAGGCAGCCGATGCGGTGACGGTGGACGGCGTGGCGTATAACGTGTACCAGCATAGCAATCTGGATGCCGAGCTGCTGGTGCAGCAGGGCGTCACCACCAACCTGGTCTAAACTGGCCGTGTAGGGTGGGTACGTGTGCCCACGCGGAATCCCGCGTAATCGATGAGTCATACAGCGTGGGCAGAAAATCTGCCCACGCTGGCCGCAAGGCCGTGATCGTATATTGCCTGACACACCCTTCGGATTTTTTCCATGCCGATGCCAGTCTTTCCCTACAGACCGTGCATCGTGCCCTCCCTACAATCTCTCCTTCAACACATTGAGCCATGGCTGCAGTGTGGCCGGGAAAAATATCTGCCGGCATCGTAGCGTTGGAGATTCGAGACAGCTGCTGTCGCGACCATAACGCCCGCGTCCTGTCTCTGTGAAAGCAAACCAATGATGCTGCAAAATTTTAAGATTCCCCTGTCGCTGACCGTGCTGGCCTTGCTGATTGCCTACCTGATGGGCGGCGTGCAAGACCTGCTGATCGTCGCCATCCTGCTGGTGCTGGAAATCTCGCTGTCGCTGGACAATGCCGTGGTCAACGCCTCGGTATTGAAAAACTGGTCGAAAAAATGGCAAGACCGCTTCATGACCTACGGCTTGCCGGTGGCCGTGTTCGGCATGCGCTTCATCTTCCCCTTGCTGATCGTGGCGGTCCTCGCCAACATGGATTTCTGGTCGGCGCTGACGCTGGCGCTGGAATCGCCCGCGCAATATGCCGCGATCTTGAAATCGGCGCATCACCAGGTGGCGGCTTTTGGCGGCGCCTTCCTGCTGATGGTGTTCTTCCAGTTCATGCTGGACCAGGACAAGGATAGCCATTGGCTGGGCTGGCTGGAAGCGCCGCTGGCCTGGCTCGGCCGCGTCGCCGCGATCGATGTCGCGCTGACCCTGGGCGTCGTCGTGCTGGTGTCTTATCAAGTGGCGGCCGCGCAGCAGATGGCTTTCCTGCTGGCTGGCGTCGCCGGCGTGATCAGTTTCGTCATTGCCCATGGCATCGGCAGCCTGCTGGGCGACGGCAGCGGCGACCGCGTGGTGCGCGAAGGCGTCGCCGGTTTCCTCTACCTGGAAGTGCTCGACGCCTCGTTCAGCTTCGACGGCGTGATCGGCGCCTTCGCCTTGTCCAACAATATCATCGTGATTGCGCTCGGCCTGGGCGTGGGCGCGGCTTACATCCGCAGCATGACGCTGGTGCTGCTGCGCAAGAACACCCTGGTGGAATACCAATACCTTGAGCATGGCGCATTCTGGGCCATCGGCGTATTGGGCAGCATCATGTTTGTCAACGTCAGCTACCACGTGCCGGAAGTCGTCACCGGCCTGGTCGGCGCCGCCTTGATCGCGCTGGCCATAGCAAGCTCGATTATTGCCAGGAAAAATAGCGAAAAATACGCTGAAGCTTGATCGCGCGGGTAAGAATCCGTGCCATGCCAAGGATGTAGGGTGGGCAGGCTTTTTTGCCCACGCAGTGCTGCGGACGTGAGCGTCCAGGGCTTGCGCGCCTCACGGTATCCGCGTGGGCACAGGTGCCCACCCTACGCGCTTGATCGCGCTGGCCATAGCAAGCTCGATTGTCGCCAGGAAAAATAGCGAAAATACGCTGAAGTTTGATCGCGCGGGTAAGAATTCGTGTCGACGCCAAGGATGTAGGGTGGGCAGGTTTTTTGCCCACGCAGTGCTGCGGACGTGAGCGTCCAGGGCTTGCGCGCCTCACGATATCCGCGTGGACACAGGTGCCCACCCTACGCGCTTGATCGCGCTGGCCATAGCAAGCTCGATTGTCGCCAGGAAAAATAGCGAAAAATGCGCTGCAGCCTGATCGCGCGGGCAAGAATCCGTGCCATGCCAAGGATGTAGGGTGGGCAGGCTTTTTTGCCCACGCAGTGCTGCGGACGTGAGCGTCCAGGGCGTGCGCGCCTCACGGTATCCGCGTGGGCACAGGTGCCCACCCTACGCGCATTGTTTAAGCCAAATGCGTATTGTCGAAGCAAGCGATGGCGTTTATGGTTGGTCGTCCCTGAAAAAAACAGGGATCAGGTTTAGCAGCCTGGAATGCAAAAAGCGCACAAGGAAACCACGCCATATGGTTTCTTTGTGTGTAACCTTTGTACGTCTCAATGGACGGCAGTGGTAGGGAGCCTTCGGGCTGCCGGTTTTCCTTTTTGCACCGGTCTGCTAACCCCGCCATCTGCCGTCCTCCCGTTTAGCAGCGAGAGCCGGCTTAACCGCAATTATGGAGCTCATTATGGTTAGCCTCGACACATCTGCCGAATTTCCCCGTTCCCCAATCAAAGCCGGCCACCAGCCATTCTCATGGCTGGCCGAAGAACTGCGCATCGACGCTGCGATGCAATTCCTGGCGCATACGCTCGACATGGCGCAAGGCATGCAAACCTGCCTGGGCCTGATCCATGCCAGCAACCAGGCGCGCGAGGAAGGCGATCCGGCCTGCCCGCCGACGCTGAATGTCGCCGATACCGAATGCCTGACGCGACTGGCGATGAGCGCTGCCGGCATGCTGGCGGAGCAGGCTGAAAGACGTATCGAGGTTCTCAATCAACGGCAGGCAGAACGGCTGGGCTACGGAGTACATGCCTCAGCTTAAAAAGAACAAAACTGCGCAATGGCTTGCGTCTTTCTCCGGGCCCATCATATTTCCGTAAAATGGGGCCGGCAAGCAGCTGTGCCCACCCGGCGGGACTTCAGCGCATGCGGGGATTTGCCCGTAAAGCCGGGGAACTGGTTCCCTGTATTTTTTCCTACAAATTTGTAGGATTTATCCTTTGCATATGGATTCCATTCCCTACAGACCGCATCTCATCCCCACTCTAGAATCTCCGGTATATCGATCTGCGCTGAGCGCAGGACTTGTTTCGCGAGCAAAGGATCGCTCCAGCAGCGGCTGCTGCGCGCCGGAATCTCCCGGCGCCAGAAGCCATATCAGATTACTAGAGGAATGGACAGGGCAATGAGCGCAAACACATCACTCGCGGGCAGCGATCCGCATGTTTCTCTGCAAGATGCAGTGTTTGCCGCTCTGAGTCCGGACGGCGCGCATGTGCGGCCTGCGGGCGAGGCTGACGCCGGCGCTCACCATGAATATACGCCACAGGACACGAGAAGCGACTACGACAGCGGCATGCTGGGCGATGGCGTGGCCGCGGCGCAGGCGCAAGGACAGAGGCTGGCGCAAGGGCAGGGCCATATGGCCGCCCGGCATGGCCTGGGCCAGTTCAACCATGGCGTGCTGAGCGCGGCAGGGGCCATGCTGGACGACGGCGAGCAGCACGCAGCTGACGACGCCGGTGTCGGCCACCTGGTCCTTGGCGGCGCGCTCGATAACGCTGAAAAGAAACCAGGCGCGCTAGCCAATGCCCGCGGCACGGGGGAGAGCTGGCCGGCGCTGCATCACGAAGTCGAACCAGCGATCAGGACCGAGCCCGCCGCCGACAGCGCCCATCCGGCCGCGGCTGCCGCCGGCGAGGAACACAGCTGGGATATCATCCATGAAATTCCGCACCCGGAAGGCGTGCACAAGATTGCCCCCATCGTCGACAGCGCACATGAGGTTGCGGCCAGTGCGGCTGCCGACCAGCTGTTTGCGAACCGCGACATCGCCATGCCGGTGCAGGCGATCGAGCCAATTCCGGATCCGGCCGCGCTCGACCCGGCGCTCAATGAGGCAGGGGCCGCCGATGCCGGCTCGACTCTGGGCGGCAAGGCCGAGCCGGGCGCCAGAGTTGCCCTGTACGACAATGGCGCGCTGGTCGATACGGTAGAGGCCGATGCCGACGGCAACTGGGGCGCTTCGCCAGAATTGGGCGAGGGCGCGCATCAGCTCACCGCCATGGCGCCTGGCGCCGACGGCAATCTGGCGCTGCTCTCCAGCATGACGATCGTGGTTGCCGAGCAGGCCGCGGCGTCCGCCGACGGCGTCGTTCCGGCCGGATACAGCGATTTCAATGCCGGCCTGGTGCCGGAGGCGCTGCAGGGCCATGACTTTACGCTCGATTTCGACGCGCTCTCCGCGCTGCTGTCCTCGGCTGGCGCAGCAACGGACGACGCCGCGCGCCAGAGCGCGGTTGCCGGATATGCCGCGTTCGCACTGCCGGACGATGTTCAGCTGCAGGTCGAAGATGCCGACGACAGTAGCGTCATGAAACTGGACAGCGCCAGCCAGGTGTTCGACCTCAGTGCGTTGCTGCAGGCGCCTGCAGCCGGCGACAATCAGTTCAGGCTGGCGCTCAGCGATGTGCTGCAGCAGGGCGGCAAGCTTCTGTTTGCCGATGGCGCTGCGAGCGATCATGGCGCTGCCGGCGCCAAGCTGGGCCTGGACGACGTGCTGGCCAGCGGCAACGATGGCGATTGGGCACATGCCGCAGACCTGTCCGGCGGCCATGCATACGGCAATTACCAGCCTGTGCCGCAGGGCCTGGAATGGCTGCTGCAATACGGCGCCGAAAACCAGCCGGCTTAATTGTGCGTCAGCACTGCGTGGGCACAGGCGCCCACCCTGCCATGGGCGCCGGTGTCCATGCGGATGTGGCGGGACGCAATTGTCTACGGCATGTCCTCGTAGGGTGGGCACCTGTGCCCACGCGGACACGGAACCGCCTCCTGTAATAGGGATTTTGCTATCCACATGCCTCAGCAAGGCTTGAGCGTGTTCCAGGGACATGGCAGCGCTTGCACACTCGCTATATATTGACCTGGGCTACACCGCGTACCAGTTCTGCAATTTCAGCAAGCCAACGCGCGCGCTCCTCGGGTGTGCTTCCCGACACAGGGCCATACATCCGGCGGATGACATTCTTGACGCCACAAAAATCAAATATGCAGTGACGCCAAATTTGTTCGAGAGGGTCGCCGAACACCGTCATCTCTCGTTCCACCGGTGTGTTCGAGGTATTGAAAACAAGCGCGTATCTGGCTTTCAGCAAACCAATAGGCACGCTTGAATATCCGGCATTTTCTGCGTATCGGTAAGCCGTGTCGAGTCGCAGCACGCGATCGATCCAGCCTTTGAGGATGGCGGGAGGCTGCCCCCACCAGTTGGGATGGAAAATCAATATCAGATCGGCGCGGGAAACCTCGGAACAATACCGCTCGACGAGCGGGTCGCCGGAGATGGTGTTTTGACTTTCATTGGTTCTTTGAACCGGGTCAAACCGTTCGGCATAGAGATCGTGAGTCACGAGTCGGTAACCGAACTGTTCAAGCGATCGCTGCGCTTCTGCTGCCATGGCATGGCTCATGCTGGTGGTACTCGGATGGGCGATGACTATAAGTGCAAGCATGATTGGGCTTCCGATCGTAACGAGTCACTGATCCTGCATTTTATCGAACATTTTTTTATTACGGCTACGACTCCAGATCTCCGCCATGGATGGACAGGACTTGCGCCAGCTTCTGCGCGCGGAACGCCTCTGTGACGAAATCGACAAAGACGCGCGTCTTGGCCGGCAGCAGTTTCTGGCTGGTGAAATACAGTGAAACCGGTCCGACGTCGCAATGCCAGTCCGGCAGCAGCCGCACCAGCGCGCCGCTCTCCAGGTGCGGCCGGGCATGCGGCACGGCGACCATGCCGACGCCGAGGCCCAGCAGGGTGGCGGGGAAGATCGCATCCGGCCCGTTGACCGTCATCACGGGCTTCTGCACTACCGCCATTTCAGCGCCGGCGCTGTTGCGCATGACATAGCTGCGTATCCGGCCGCTCATGGGCGAACGCATCACGATGCCGGCCAGTTCCGCCAATCCGGCCGGATCCTTGGGGCGGCGTTTGCCGCGCATGAACGCCGGCGACGCCACCGCAATCACATGCAGCCTTCCCAGCTCGCGCGCCACCATGCCTGGCGGCAGCTCGAAACCTCCGCCGATTGCGGCATCGAAACCGCCGGCGATCAGGTCCAGCGGACGGTTATCGAAGTGCCAGTCCGGCGTCACCGCCGGATAGCGTGCGAGGAAAGCCGGCATCAGCGGCAACAGGTAATCCATGCCGAAACCGGGCGCCGCGCTCAGCTTGAGCACCCCGGCCGGCTGTCCGGCGTTGAGCGTGATGTCGGCTATCGCGCCCTGGATGCTGTCGAGACCGCTCTGCACGGTTTGCAGGAAACGCTCGCCCGCTTCGCTCAGGGTCAAGCCGCGCGTGCTGCGCTGGAACAGGCGCACGCCGAGGTTGCGCTCCAGCTGGGCGACGTTGCGGCTGACCGCAGCCGGCGTCAGCGCCAGCCGCCGCGCCGCCGCCGAAAAGCTGCCGGTCTCGGCGCTGCGGACGAAGGATTCCAGGTTGGCGAGGGTTTCCATGCTTAGTCTTTCAAGTAATACTTGAAACTGATTATATCTTGCATCTACTAACGCTATAAGCCGGTGAGGCCTAAGATTCAACTCAGCAAGACAAATTTCAACTTCATTCAAAGGAAACATCATGAACATCGCCATTATCGGCGCCGGCGCCATCGGCTCGGCCATCGCCCGCCAACTTGCCCGCAACGGCATCCAGGCAAGCATCGCCAACAGCCGCGGCCCGCAATCGCTGAAAGCCCTGACTGACGAACTTGGTCCGCACATCAAGGCGGTCAGCGTGCAAGAAGCCGCCCAGGCCGACCTGGTATTCGTGGCCGTCAACTGGGATCGCATCCCCGCTGCGTTGAAGGATCTCGGTCCGTGGCAGGGCCGCATCCTGGTCGACGCCAACAATGCCGTGCAAGTGCCGTCGTACCAGGCGGTTGACCTGGGCGGCCGCGCCTCCAGCGAAGTGCTCGCAGAGCTGGCGCCAGGCGCGCGCGTGGTCAAGGCCTTCAACCATCTGATTGCCGCCGTGCTGGACGCCGATCCGCAAGCCAACGGTGGTCGCCGCGTGTTGTTCCTGTCGGGAGCAGATGCCGATGCCAAGAAGACGGTCAGCGATCTGATCGCGCGCCTGGGCTTTGCAGCGGTCGACCTAGGCGGCGTCAACCAAGGCCGCGCGGTGCAGTTCCCCGGCGGTCCGCTGGCGGTGTTGAACCTGGTGAAATTCGACTGATGCGCCAGCAGCAGGAGGATGCCGCCGCATGCCAGGGCCGGCTGTTACGGGGGATCCTTCTGGAACGCGACGGCGCCGGGCGGCAGCTGAACCCACGGATGACGGCGGCAATCGTAGACGGACACCTGGGGCGCCGGAAAGCCGGGGTCGGCAAACGCGCCGACGGCGACGCTGACGCGCCCGCTGACCCCTTCTTCGGTGTGGAACAGATTGGTGCCGCAGACCGGGCAGAAGCGGAAAATGAACCTGGCCCCTTGATCGCCGGTGCGGACATACTCGGTCGCTGAACCAACGACCTTGTAGGGAGCGGCAAAGCCGGCCAGGGCAGCGAACACGCTGCCGGTTCTTTGCTGGCAAGCCAGGCAATGGCAGAGTCCGACGCCGGTCGGCGCGCCCTGGACTTCAATGCTTAGCTGACCGCAGGTGCAAGAGGCTGTTCGCGTGGACATGGGCGTCTCCATGGCGAGGGTTTCATTGATCCTTGATTTTACGCCACAGCGTGGTACGGCTGATGCCGAGGTGCCTGGCGGCGGCTGCGCGGTTGCCATCGAAACGGGCCAGCACTTGCGCGATGTTTTGCGCGGCTGGCGCTGCGCTGTCTGCGGCGGTTGCTGTGGTTGCCAGGGCCGGCATTGCTGCGGCTTGGGCGAATTCCGGCGCGATGCTGGCGATGAAGGCCGGCGACAGCGCCTGCAGCGGCTCGGCCGCCAGGAACAGCGCCAGCCTTTCCATCAGGTTGCGTACTTCGCGCGCGTTGCCGGGCCAGGCGTAGGCGCCGAGCAGGGGCGCGCAAGCCATGATTTCGGCATGCAGGTTCGGATGCGGGCGGGCGCCCAGCGCGGCCAGCGCTTTTTTCAGGCACCATTCGGCCAGCGCGATCAAGTCTTGCGGGCGCTGGCGCAGCGGCGCCAGCGTCAGGCGCAGCACGGCCAGGCGATAGAACAGGTCGGCGCGGAAACGGCCTTCGCGGATGCGCTGCTCGAGGTCGCAATGGGTGGCGCTGATGATGCGCACCTCGACCGCAATCGGCCGCGTGCCGCCGACCCGCACCACTTCACGCTCTTCCAGCACCCGCAGCAGACGGGTTTGCAGCGCCAGCGGCATTTCGCCGATTTCATCCAGGAACAGCGTGCCGCGGTGCGCGGCTTCGAACAGGCCGGCATGGCCGCCGCGGCGCGAGCCGGTGAATGCGCCTTCTTCGTAGCCGAACAGTTCAGACTCCAGCAGCGATTCTGCAATCGCGCCGCAATTGACCGCGACGAATGGTTTGTTGCCGGCCAGGGCGCGTGGATTTTCGCGGTGGATCGCTTGCGCCACCAGCTCCTTGCCAGTGCCGGTTTCCCCCTGGATCAGCACCGTTGCCTGCGATTTTGCGTACAGCACGATGGACTGGCGCAGGGTTTCCATCGCTGGCGAGTCGCCGCGCAAATCGTTGATGCCGTGCTTGGCGCGCAGGGTGTCGGCCAGCGGCGCGCTGGCGCGGCCGCGGCTGGCTTCCAGCTGGGTCAGGCGGGCGATTTCCAGGGCGTCGTCGAAAGCCTGGCGGATCGACGCTGCGGAATACACGAAGACTGCCGCCAGCCCGGCTTCCTCGGCCAGGTCGGTGATCAGGCCGGCGCCGACGATCGCCTTGACGCCGCGCGCCTTGAGTTCATTGATCTGCGCCCGCGCATCTTCTTCGGTGGCATAGTCGCGCTGCAGGATATTGAAACCGAAGGCGTCGCGGAATTCCTTGAGTGCCGGCATGCTCGACTGATAGGTGATGATGCCGATGTCGGGCGTGATCTTGCGCGCGCGCGCCAGGGCTTGCAGCACATCGAAGCCGCTGGCCTTGGCGATCACCACCGGCACCGACAGCCGGCTTTTCAGGTAGGCGCCGTTGGAACCGGCTGAGATCACCGCGTCGCAGCGTTCGGTTGCCATCCGCTCGCGGATATGGCGCGCGGCTTCGTCGAAGCCCAGTTCGATCGGTTCGATCGTCGCGCGGTCGTCGTATTCCAGCGTGATATCGCGGAACAGGTCGGACAGGCGCGACACCGAGACGGTCCAGATCACCGGTTTCTGGTTGCTGTCGCCAGCATTGGCGCCATGGTCGGTATGGCGGCGGACAGGGGAGGAGGGTTGCATGTTTCAAATGCGTTTAACGCATGTGTTTCAATACGGATAAATGTAACACATGGTGAAACATTTCTACTGCTTTATGACGCGCAAAATGAAACTGATTTTTTTGCCATCTTATTTTCTAAGTATTTGATTTAATTCTGTTATTTCTATTTTCCTTGCGATCCGCCCTTGCTGCGGGCTGGTTTGGCACGCTGATTGCTCTATAGTAGGTAAATCCCCATGCAGCTATCTGTATGAAACAGACGCAGGGTGGGCAGATTTGCTGTCCACGCTGAACTCCTTCCTCGAATGATCGAGGTTCCGCGTGGGCGCAAGTGCCCACCCTACAAGTTTTCGCAAATCGGCATTACTACCCGTAGGGTGCAATTTTTTTCAGGAGAAGACATGAGTTCATATTCCGCAGGCGCGGCTTTCCGCAAGGCGGTGCAGGAAGAATCGCCGCTGCAGGTGATCGGCGCCATCAACGCCAACCACGCCTTGCTGGCCAAGCGTGCCGGCTTCAAGGCGATCTACCTGTCCGGCGGCGGCGTCGCCGCCGGTTCGCTCGGCTTGCCCGACCTCGGCATCTCCAACCTGGACGATGTGCTGACCGACGTGCGCCGCATCACCGATGTCTGCGACCTGCCTTTGCTGGTCGACGTCGACACCGGTTTCGGCGCCAGCGCCTTCAACGTGGCGCGCACCGTCAAGTCCATGATCAAGTTCGGCGCCGCTGCGATCCACATCGAAGACCAGGTCGGCGCCAAGCGCTGCGGCCATCGTCCCAACAAGGAAATCGTCAGCAAGCAGGAAATGGTCGACCGCATCAAAGCCGCGGTCGATGCCCGCACCGACGACAATTTCGTGATCATGGCGCGCACCGACGCGCTCGCGGTCGAGGGGCTGGAATCGGCGCTGGAACGCGCAATCGCCTGCGTCGAAGCCGGCGCCGACATGATTTTTCCGGAAGCTATCACCGAACTGGGCATGTACCAGACTTTCGCCGCCGCGGTCAAAGTGCCGGTGCTGGCCAACATCACTGAATTCGGCTCGACGCCGCTATTCACGGTGGAAGAGTTGAAGTCGGCCGATGTTGGCCTGGTGCTGTATCCGCTGTCGGCTTTCCGCGCCATGAACAAGGCGGCGGAAAACGTGTATGCCGCGATCCGCCGCGACGGCACGCAAAAGAATGTGGTCGACACCATGCAGACCCGCATGGAACTGTACGAGCGCATCAACTATCACGATTTCGAACGGCACCTGGACGCCTTGTTCGCGGCCCAGAAGAAATAAGACCATCCATTACAACGATTCTTTTCCGTCAGGAGATCAGGCAATGAGCGAAGCAACAGCAAATCCAGCAAACGAACAAACCACCGCTTTCAAACCGAAGAAATCCGTCGCCCTGTCCGGCGTCGCGGCAGGCAACACGGCCCTGTGTTCCGTCGGTAAAACCGGCAACGACCTGCATTACCGCGGCTACGACATCCTGGATATCGCCGACACTTGCGAATTCGAGGAAATCGCTTACCTGCTGGTGCACGGCAAGCTGCCGAACAGCGCCGAACTGAAGGGCTACAAGAGCAAGCTGAAAGCCCTGCGCGGCTTGCCGGCCAGCGTCAAGGCCGCGCTGGAAGCCTTGCCTGCCGCCTCGCACCCGATGGACGTGATGCGCACCGGCGTCTCGGTGCTCGGCTGCGCCTTGCCGGAGAAAGACGACCACAACGCGCCCGGCGCGCGCGACATCGCCGATCGCCTGATGGCTTCGTTCGGTTCCATGCTGCTGTACTGGTATCACTTCAGCCACAACGGCAAGCGCATCGAAGTCGAAACCGACGACGATTCCATCGGCGGTCATTTCCTGCACCTGCTGCACGGCGTCAAGCCGTCCGCTTCGTGGGAAAAAGCGATGCACGTCTCGCTGATCCTGTACGCCGAGCATGAATTCAATGCCTCCACCTTTACCAGCCGGGTGATCGCCGGCACCGGCTCCGATTTCCACTCCGCCATCACTGGCGCCATCGGCGCCTTGCGCGGTCCGAAACACGGCGGCGCCAATGAAGCTGCGTTTGAAATCCAGAAGCGCTATGACAATCCGGACGAGGCGGAAGCCGACATCCGCAACCGGGTCGCCAACAAGGAAGTGGTGATCGGTTTCGGCCATCCGGTGTATACCGTCTCCGATCCGCGCAACAAGGTGATCAAGGAAGTGGCGCGCAAATTGTCGGTGGAAGCCGGCTCGACCGCGATGTTCGATATCGCCGAGCGGCTGGAAAGCGTGATGTGGGAAGTCAAGAAAATGTTCCCCAACCTCGACTGGTTCTCCGCCGTGTCTTATCACATGATGGGTGTGCCGACGGCGATGTTTACGCCGCTGTTCGTGATTTCCCGCACTTCCGGCTGGGCCGCGCACATCATTGAGCAGCGCATCGACAACAAGATCATCCGGCCGTCGGCCAATTATGTCGGCCCGGACAACCTGGAATTTGTTCCGATCGGCAAACGCTAGCGTAAAAAAAACCGTCTAGGCGACCCCGCCTCGTCGGCCACGTCATCCCCGCGAACGCGGGGATCCATTTTTCCTGCCATTGCACGCAATTTGGATTCCCGCGTTCGCGGGAATGACCTGGGGCGCGTAGCCGTGGCCGACGAGGCGGGGTCGCCTAAACATAAACCTACTTTCCCGACTGAGCCATGAATACTGCAAACCGTAAACCTCTGCCCGGCACCAAGCTGGATTTTTTCGATACGCGCGCCGCGGTCGACGCCATCGCGCCCGGCGCCTACGACAAGCTGCCGTACACTTCGCGCGTGCTGGCCGAGAACCTGGTGCGCCGCTGCGAGCCGGCGACCTTGAACGCATCGCTCAAGCAATTCATCGAGCGCAAGCGCGACCTCGATTTCCCGTGGTTCCCGGCGCGCGTGGTGTGCCATGACATCCTCGGCCAGACCGCGCTGGTCGACCTGGCCGGCCTGCGCGACGCCATTGCCCTGCAGGGCGGCGACCCGGCGCTGGTCAACCCTGTGGTGCCGACCCAGCTGGTGGTGGATCACTCGCTGGCGGTCGAGTGCGGCGGCTTCGACGCCGACGCCTTCGACAAGAATCGCGCCATCGAAGACCGCCGCAACGAAGACCGCTTCGATTTCATCAACTGGACCAAGAAGGCATTCAAGAACGTCGACGTGATCCCGCCTGGCAACGGCATCCTGCACCAGATCAACCTTGAGCGCATGTCGCCGGTGATCCAGGTGAAAGACGGCGTCGCCTTCCCCGATACCCTGGTCGGCACCGACAGCCACACGCCGATGGTCGACGCGCTGGGCGTGCTCGCCATCGGCGTCGGCGGCCTGGAAGCGGAAAGCGTGATGCTGGGCCGCGCCTCCTGGATGCGGCTGCCAGACATCATCGGCGTCGAGCTGAGCGGCAAGCCGCGGCCGGGCATCACCGCCACCGACATCGTGCTGGCGCTGACCGAGTTCCTGCGCGCGCAAAAGGTGGTGTCGTCCTATCTCGAATTCTACGGCGAGGGCGCCTCGCATCTGACGCTGGGCGACCGCGCCACCATTTCCAACATGGCGCCGGAGTTCGGCTCCACCGCCGCGATGTTCTACATCGATGAGCAGACCATCAAATACCTCCGGCTCACCGGCCGCGAGGAAGCGCAAGTCGTGCTGGTGGAAACCTATGCCAAGCAAGCCGGCCTGTGGGCCGACAGCCTGCGCAACGCCGAGTACGAACGCGTCCTCAGTTTCGACCTGTCGTCGGTGGTGCGCAATATCGCCGGACCATCCAATCCGCACAGCCGCGTGCCGACTTCGGAACTGGCGGCACGCGGCATCAGCGGCAAGGTAGAGAATGAGCCTGGTTTGATGCCGGACGGCGCCGTGATCATCGCCGCCATCACCAGCTGCACCAACACCAACAACCCGCGCAACATGATCGCTGCCGGCCTGCTGGCGCGCAACGCCAATGCGCGCGGCCTGAGCCGCAAGCCATGGGTCAAGAGCTCGCTGGCGCCGGGCTCGAAGACGGTCGCCTTGTATCTGGAAGCGGCCGGACTGCTGCCGGAACTGGAGACCCTGGGCTTCGGCGTGGTCGCCTTTGCCTGCACCACCTGCAACGGCATGAGCGGCGCGCTCGATCCGGTCATCCAGAAAGAAGTAGTGGAGCGCGATCTGTACGCTACCGCGGTCCTCTCCGGCAACCGCAACTTCGACGGCCGCATCCATCCTTACGCCAAGCAGGCTTTCCTGGCTTCGCCGCCTCTGGTGGTGGCTTACGCGATTGCCGGCACCATCCGTTTCGACATCGAGAAAGACATTCTCGGCATCGACGCCGACGGTCATTCCGTGACCCTGAAAGACATCTGGCCGTCCGATGAAGAAATCGACGCCATCGTCGCCGCCAGCGTCAAACCGGAGCTGTTCCGCAAGGTCTACGAACCGATGTTCGCCGTGGTCGCCGATAACGGCGAGAAGGTCAGCCCGCTGTACGACTGGCGTCCGCAGACCACCTACATCCGCCGCCCGCCCTACTGGGAAGGCGCGCTGGCCGGCGCCCGCACGATGACAGGGATGCGGCCGCTGGCGGTGTTGGGAGACAACATCACCACCGACCACCTGTCGCCATCGAACGCCATCATGCTCGACAGCGCCGCCGGCGAATACCTGGCCAAGATGGGCTTGCCGGAGGAAGATTTCAATTCTTACGCCACCCATCGCGGCGATCATCTGACCGCTCAGCGCGCTACCTTTGCCAATCCCACACTGAAGAATGAAATGGTGCGAGAGAAGGATGAGATGAGTGGCGAAATGAGCGGCAAGGTCAAAGCCGGCTCGCTGACGCGTGTGGAACCGGAAGGCAAGGTCACCCGCATGTGGGAAGCCATCGAGATCTACATGGAACGCAAGCAGCCGCTGATCGTGATCGCCGGCGCCGACTACGGCCAGGGTTCGTCGCGCGACTGGGCCGCCAAAGGCGTGCGCCTGGCGGGGGTGGAAGCGATCGCGGCGGAAGGCTTTGAGCGCATCCACCGCACCAACCTGGTCGGCATGGGCGTGCTGCCGCTGGAGTTCAAGCCTGGCGTTAACCGCAATACCTTGCGCATCGACGGTACCGAAACCTTCGACGTGATTGGTGAACGCACTCCACGTACGACGCTGACGCTGGTCATCAACCGCAAGAACGGCGAGCGGCTCGAAGTGCCAGTCACCTGCCGCCTCGACACCGCGGAAGAAGTCTCGATCTACGAAGCGGGTGGTGTGCTGCAGCGTTTCGCTCAGGACTTCCTCGAATCGTCGGCGGCTGCCTGACAAGGCACCGGTCGATCAAAATAGTAACCTGATTTTCGTCGCGCTTCGCACACGCAGCTAACTGGGGTCAGAGTGAATTTTCTGCGCGCTTTTTGCAGAAACTTCACTCTGACCCCACTTAGCGGCCTACGGAGTACATACCGTGTCGTTAGAAAAAAACCTTGAATGCGCTTTTTCTTTCTCCGAATCCGTCATGTGGGGTCAGAGTCGAGTTTCGCGATAAAGCCCCGCGAAAGTCGACTCTGACCCCAGATGACTCCGACCCAAGATGACTCCGACCATTTCTGCGACTATGTCATGAATGATGGAACTCTCAACAGGAAAGCATGATATGACCCACGTACCCCAGATCAAGATCGCTGCCACCTACATGCGCGGCGGCACCAGCAAAGGCGTGTTTTTCCGCCTGCAAGACTTGCCGGCGGCAGCGCAGGCGCCCGGCGCCGCGCGCGATGCGCTGCTGCTGCGCGTGATCGGCAGCCCGGACCCCTACGGCAAGCAGATCGACGGCATGGGCGGCGCCACCTCCAGCACCAGCAAGACGGTGATCCTGGCTAAGAGCAGCAAGCCCGGCCACGATGTCGATTATCTGTTCGGCCAGGTCGCCATCGACAAGGCGTTTGTCGACTGGAGCGGCAACTGCGGCAACCTGTCCGCCGCGGTCGGTTCCTTCGCCATCGCCAGCGGCCTGGTAGATGCCGGCCGCATTCCGCAAGACGGCGTGATGACGGTGCGCATCTGGCAGGCCAACATCGGCAAGACCATCATCGCCCATGTGCCCATCACCAACGGCGCGGTGCAGGAAACCGGCGACTTCGAGCTCGATGGCGTCACTTTCCCTGCAGCTGAAGTGCAGCTGGAATTCATGGATCCGGCCGCCGACGAAGAGGGTGCAGGCGGATCCATGTTCCCGACCGGGAACCTGGTCGACGACCTGGAAGTCCCCGGCATCGGCACCCTCAAGGTCACCATGATCAATGCCGGCATCCCGACCATTTTCGTCAACGCGGAAGCGCTCGGCTACAACGGCACTGAGCTGCAGGACGCCATCAACGGCGACCCCGCAGCGCTGGAAAAATTCGAAGCCATACGCGCACACGGAGCGCTGCGCATGGGGCTCATCAAGCAACTCGATGAAGCCGCCAAGCGCCAGCACACGCCGAAAGTGGCCTTCGTCGCCAAGCCGGCCGCCTACGTATCGTCCAGCGGCAAACAAGTCGCCGCCGCCGACATCGACCTGCTGGTACGGGCGCTGTCGATGGGCAAGCTGCACCACGCCATGATGGGCACCGCGGCCGTCGCCATCGGCACCGCCGCGGCGATACCGGGCACCCTGGTGAACCTGGCCGCCGGCGGCGGCCCCCGCGACGCCGTACGCTTCGGCCACCCGTCAGGCACCTTGCGGGTAGGCGCACAAGCCAGCCAGGCCGACGGCGAATGGCGCGTAAGCAAAGCCATCATGAGCCGCAGCGCGCGGGTCCTGATGGAAGGCTGGGTACGCGTGCCGGGCGATGCATTCTGAGAGCCTGCTTATCCCTGCCAGGTAAACCAGCAAGACCGTTGCTTTTACATTAATTGGGGTCGGAGTCGAATTTTTAAGGATCAATAATTCGACTCCGACCCCATTTAGCTCCGACTCCGACCCCATTTAGCTCAATCTGTCCTATGTTGACGGCCGCGCGCTGTATGGCGCGGCGGACGCGCAGGAATTGCCTCTGCCCGATAATTTGCATCCGGATGCGGCAACGCATCGGCGCATCGGCGAACGTTTCGCGCAGCTGGCGTTCAAGAAGCAGGGATGAGCAGGCCCGAGTTGGCTCAGTCTTTAAAAGCACTGGCCTGATCGAGGTCGGCAATCAGCCCGGGCTTTTGCATCGGATGCCATCCCAGCCGCTGCTGCGTCAGCGTGCTTGAAGCGGGGGCGTCCATTGTGGCGAAAAAGCCGAGCCAGCCAAAATGCGCGGCCGCTTCTTCAGGGGAGATTGCGACGACCGGTATCTTCAAGCCGCGGCCGATGGCTTCCGCGATTTCTCGAAACGGTACGCCTTGTTCTGCGACAGCATGATAGTTCGCCCCGGCAGATCCCTTCTCAAGCGCCAGCCGGTAGAGAGGAGCTGCATCAAGGCGGTGCACGGCGGGCCAGCGGTTTAGTCCCTCGCCGACATAGGCTGAGATTCCTTTTTCGCGCGCATGGGCGATGGCGTAGGTGACCAGGCCTTGGCGGTCGCGGTCATGCACCTGCGGCAGGCGCAGCACCGAGACGCGCACGCCCAGCGCAGCGGCCGCCTGTGCTGCCTCGTCCGACGCGCCGCGCGGGAAGGCGGTGCTGGGCGCTGCCGCATCTACTTCGGTCCTGAGGCGGCCTGACGGCGATACTCCGGTGCCGGCGGTAACGATCAAGGGCCGGCCAGAGCTGCCGAGCGCGGCTCCCAGCGCTTCAATGGCGCGCCGGTCGATTTCACAGTTCTCTTTGAACTTCGAGAAGTCGTGGATAAAAGCTGTGTGGATCACGCCATCCGCAAGCGCGGCGCCGCTGCGCAGGCTTTCCAGGTCTTCCAGATCTCCTCGATGCACCTGGGCCCCTGCGGCGGCAAGAGACTCGGCGCCGGCATCGGAGCGGGTCAGGCCCAGCACCTGATGGCCGGCGTTGATAAGGTCCTGGACAACGGCAGAACCGATAAAACCGGTAGCACCGGTTACGAAAACACGCATGACGAATTCCCTTCACTTTGTTGGTCGGCCGCATTGGCAGCCGGTGAGCTTAAGATAGGTGATTGAATGGGGATTGGCTATGCTGTAAAGTCCGCATTACTTTCGCAATCGTCCGGAGGAGTGATGGATCCGCTGTCAGATGTGCTGTCCTTGCTGAAGCTGCACAGTTATGGCTGCGGCGGTTTTGATATCGGCCGCGACTTGTGCCTCCAGTTCCCCGAGCCGAAAGGCATCAAATGCTACGCCGTGGTTTCCGGGCAGAGCTGGCTGGCGGTGGATGGGGTTGCCGATCCGGTGCAGCTGCAGGCGGGCGACTGTTTCCTGCTGCCGCGCGGGCGTTCCTTCTGTCTTGCCAGCGACCTCAGCTTGCCGCCGGTTGACGCCCTCGCGCTGCGCGCCGCAAAGAATGGCAGCATCGATAGCTTCAGCGCCGACGCTGTCTGCTTCATTGTCGGCGGCCACTTCGCTCTGGCCGGCAATCACGCCGGCATCTTGCTGGGCGCGCTGCCGCCGATCGTGCATTTGCAGAAAGAATCGGACAAGGCCGCGCTGCGCTGGTCTATCGAGCGGATGACGAAGGAATTGCGCGAGCCGCAGCCCGGCAGCCAGCTGATCGTGGAGCATATCGGCCACATGATGCTGGTCCAGGCCCTGCGGCTGCATCTGGCAGAAGGACTGAACGGCGGCGTCGGCTGGCTGTTCGCCCTGGCGGACCAGCAGATGGGGGCGGCAATCAGCGCCATGCACCAAGAACCGGGATATCGCTGGACATTGCAGGAACTGGCGCAGCGCATCGGCATGTCGCGTTCGACCTTTGCGCAGAAGTTCAAAGAGACAGTGGGCAAGTCGCCCATGGAATATCTGACGCGCTGGCGGATGCTGGTGGCGGGCGACAAGCTGGTGCATTCGGGCGATCCGGTTGCTGTCATTGCACTGGCGCTCGGCTATGAATCCGAAGCCGCTTTCAGCACAGCCTTCAAGCGCGTCATGGGCTGCTCGCCGCGGCAGTATGGCCGTGGCCAGGCTGCGGTTTTTGCATCCCATGGCGCGGAGGAATCTCCCAGGCTTGCACTTGCAAGCGAAAGTCGTTCAGCTAGCGGCCTATAGAGAGTTCCGTAAACGGGACAAGCGATTGCCCATGATTTAAGAAAGTATCAATAATGGGCGTCGACGGCGTCATGGTCTTGCGTCATCTGGAAGGATAGGTGCGCGTGCCCGGCGATGCGTTCTGAGTGGTTAAATTCATCAGAATATCAGAGCGGAATTGATCCAGGTCTGGGCGCTGGCCGGCAAGAATTGTCCTGCAGACGAACCTATGCGGCGACTATAAGCGACGTCGAAAGACAGGCGCTCTTTGTATTGCCAGGATACGCCGACGCCATAACCGCTGGCAGTGAAGAGGTTGCCATCTTCATTTTTCGCGCTTTTATCAATCTGGCCGCGGGCGATATCGTAAAACACGCTGCCGGACAAGCCCGCTATCGAAGGTAAGACCTTGGTAAACGCCAGCGATGTCACCACACCCTGATCGACACTGGCAAGGTTGTTGTTGTAAGCGCGCACCCCGGCGGCTCCGCCCAAGGACATTTTTTCAGAAGAATCGAGATAGGCATTGCTTAACTGCCCGCTGATTTTCAGGCTCGTCAGCATGGTGGGACTTAATGCCTGGCCAAGCTGCAGGCTGGAAGCGGATTTGATGTAGCCGCCATGTGCCAGGGAGTCTTCCTCGAACAGGCCGGGATCGCGTATCTTGAGCGAGCCCGCGCTAAGGTCGGTAGAAAATTGCAGTGTATTTGGGAGATTCATCAGGCTGCCTTGACGAGAGCCTGACAGTGTCAACTGCGCGGTTTGCGCGTGGCGTTTTTGCGCCAGAGAAAATAAGGAGTCGGTCAGGTTTTTGTCATTGAGCGCGGCGCGCAGGGTCAGGCTGGCATCCTGGCGTTGCAGGAAAGGATGCGTTAGATACAGGCTGGCGGTTTCAGCAAGGCCGTCGCTGAGGTCGGCCAGGGCGCCGCCGGCGGCATAGTTGACGCGGGCATAGGAGGCGCCAATACGGTCGCCTCGATATCCTAGCGGCAGTTCATAGGATATCTGGCCAATACCGGTATGGCCGTTCTGGCCTTCCTTGTTTTGCAAGGCGCTGGGAGCAAAATAAGCGGTTGCCTGCAGTTGGTCGCCCAGGCCCAGTGGGCTATTGACGATGACTTGTCCTCCTACCCGATTTTTTCCGGATGAAGTGGACCCGGAATTATCCGTCAACACGGCGGCACGTACGCGCGGCGCCGGCGTTACTTCCAGGTTGACTTGTGTCGTGCCGGGTTCCGTTCCTGGAGACAGCTGCGGCATCACTTTGGCGACGCCTGGCAGGTCATTGATGCGCTTGATGCTATTCGTCATGTCTTGCCATGGACGCGGGGCAGCGTCGATGTCGAGGTTGACAACGGTGACTGTCCGTCCTGGCGGCGGCAGGAATTTTTCCAGTACCTTGGTAGAAATCGGCGAACTGTTGGCGATATGTACGGCCTGTATTTTTGCCGGCACATACTTAAAACGGATAATACCCTGATTGATATTTTGCCGAGGCAATTCGACAAACACCAGCAAATCGACATCTGTACGCAGGATGAAGTCGAGCTGATGCCGTACCTGGTCGATAGTTGCAATGCTTAAATTGCGGCCCTGGTAGCTGGCGAACAAAGCTTGTATCTTGCTCGCTACCGGTGCGGGAAAATCCTGATCAATTTCAAAGCGCTTGACAAAAATAGTGTCGGCCGTCGGCTCGGCCGCGTGTTCGAGCTGCAGTGTTGCCTTGTCATCCTGCAGCGGCAATGGCATTCCAGCTTGTGGCATGAATTGCGTGTTGCCGTCGATAAGGGCTTTGTTCTGCTGTAGCAAAGCACCTGCGTTGGTTGCCGGTGCTTTAGGCAAATCGATTGCGAACGCGCTGGCGTTTAAGGTGATGCAGCCGATAAAGCTCAAAAGGGTTTTCATTTTGATACTTCGTAAAAAACAGGATTATGTGAATTTTTCCCGTAAATGCCTGGAGTAAAAAACCCACGCCTTGGTGGCGTGGGTTGGCCTGGTGTCAGCTACAGGACATCACGACATGGCGCAGCCGCTAGTCCATTGAAAATCATCCTGATATCAGTTGACCGAACTTGTTCGTTGCATTCTGTGTCGCTTGATTGCCGTACGTGGCGCCAAAGCTGGCGGACATGGAATTGAATGTTGCGGCAGCTGTCTCGATTTGCGCATATAGCGCTTTGGCAGCCGGGTCATACTGCGACATCCCTTTGTTAAGCGCAGTGTTATAGGCTTTTATCGCGGAATAGTAGGGAACGGCCGCTGCATAAAAATCATTCACGGCGCTCTGCGGAACACCGGCAATGGCAGGAGCCGGCGGAACTCCTGGAGCTACTGGCGTCGGCGGTGTCACAGGTGTCACAGGTGTCGGCGGTGTCACAGGCGTTGGCGTAGCGGCGGCATTCCATTGCTGGGTAAAATCGTTGCCGATTTTATTCACCACATCAGTCCCATATTGCGCACGCAAACTCACGATGAGGGGATTAAGCGCCGCTTGGGTGGCCTGAATCTTGTCCTGCAATGGATATAGGGCAGGATTGAGTTTGCCGTTGATGTACAAGCTGCCGTCAGCCTGGTATTGCGCATAAAGATCGTTATATTCCTTGGAGGCAGAATATGCGGCTGTATAGGCGGCGATCAGGCTGTCCACGGCGCTTTGCGGGATGGCAGGCGCTACTGGCGCCGGCGGTTGCACTACCGGCGTGCTGGCGGTCCAGCGATTGTAAATGCCTGTCTTGATGAGATCGGCCTGGCTTGTCCCATATTGGTCATCCAGGCTGGCATACAGTGGTTTCATTGCTTCAAGGGCCACATTGTATTTATCTTGCTGGGCCTGCAGAACCGGATTCAATTTCCCGTCTGGACCAGTGGCGGTGCCAAGCGCCTGGTATTGTTGAAACAGGAGCGCGGTTTCTCTCTCGATAGCTAAATACAAGATATAGGCAGTGGTAAAGCTATCCAGAAAGCCAGGAACCACAGGCGTGTTCACCGGAGCATCCACTGCCGGGGCATCCAGCTTCCCGTTCGAGGTGATATCGGACTTCTTGTCTGCGAGCGTAATGCTCTTAGACGAGGTAATGTTGTTGTAGCTGCCGCCATTTTGCGTAGTGAAAGTCGCAGCGCCGCCGGCGCTGGTGTTGCTGCCTGCATCCTGGGCAACCTTGTTATAGGAAACGTTGAGCGCGCCGCCGACAGTCAGATTGCCTTGCTGGTTGAAGCTGCCCGCATTGGTGTAGCCGCCACCGCTATTGCTGCCATCATCCGCATACAGATCGCCGCTGGTCTTCACGTTGCCGATAACATTGATATTGCTGTTCGAGCCTTTGCCGATGTTGGTCTGGATATTCGTGGCGCCAGCTGTGATATCCGTATTGCTGAGCGTGATATTGCCGTCAGTGGCAGCAGTGACGGAATTGCCTGCATTCAGTGCTCCAGCCAGCTGGATATCACCGCCGTTGCGTGCCAGCAGATTGATCGAGGCGTCTTTGCCGGGCGAGCTTGCTGCGGCAAGGGCTTCAAGGCTGCCAGTATTATTGATGACGGTGTCAAGCGTTGCATTCAGGCTGGTGACATCGGCGCTGACGCCGCCGCCATTGGCTTGTATCGAACCGGCATTAGTGACCGAAGCGTGGTCGGCGCCGCTGGTGGAGGTGGCTATTGTTTTGCTGGTGCTGCCCTTGGTCGTCGTCGTAAATTCGGCAGCGTTGCCAGCAGCCAGACTGATATCACCGCCATTGCTTGTGATGCTGCCAGCCGCCAGATTCGAAACGTGCGGTGCAATTAACGCCACACCATTCGCACCGCCGGTGATCGTGCCGTTATTTTGAACTTGTGCGCCGTTGCCGACGGCGGTAAACGTCAATAACTCTTGTCCAGTGCTGCTTTTACCGTTCAAGAAACTGTCATTGGAAATGTTCAAGGCGGACAGCACGACGCCGGAAGCATTGATTTGCGCGCCTGCGCCGACGATGATGCCTTGCGGATTGACTACAAAAACGCGGCCGTTTGCATCCAGGTTGCCGAGGATGTTGGTCGCGCCGCCTGCCGTAACCCGATTCAAGACGGCGGCATTCTGGTTGGGCTGGGTGAAGTGAACGCTTTCGCCTTTGCCGATATTAAAGTTGTCCCAATTGACGATCAGCTTGTTGGAAGTTTGATTGATCGTCGTGCTTGCGCCATTGCTGTTGATCGCGCCGGTGCCGGCAGCAACAGTGCCGTTGCCAACCGCGTAAGCTTGGCTCACGCAGAGCAGTGCGATCACTGCGCTCAGCGATTTAATGCGGAGGGTATTTTTTTGATCTAGAAACATACAGTGGCTTTCTTAAAGAATCTAAAGGGCAATAACTGCGGATATATCAAATTAATAGATGCCTTTTTTGCAACTATCCGGGTGTCAGTCGAACTAATAAGAAGAACCTTACAAAGAGATTGATGAATATTTGATAATCTGGGTAGGAGGCTTGACCTGCTGGCCAGCAAATCGACGTGATGAAGTATAGGTGTAGCAAAACAAAAAAAAAGTTAGCCGAATGACTTGTTTCTTGTCAGTTATATCTGAAAGTGACAGGGGAGATGACGACAAAGAGGCGAAACGATGGACTCGATTGCTGGTCCGGCTGGCTGTTCGCCGCGGCAGCATGACCGTGGCCAGCTTGCCGTCCTTCCTTCCCATAGTGAGAAAGAGTCTTCTCTCGTTAATCAATTCGAAGCCGCTACAGATTTTGCTTGTTCAGACTTCTCTGTGGGTAAAGGGAACGCTATCGCGCATGAGAGGTAGGGTGGACACGCTGTTGTGCCCACGCTGTAGCGCTATCCGCGTGGGCACAAAAGCGTGCCCACCCTACATGTCAATATTTTTGTACTCATAGAAAAGTCTGATGAATCCAGATTTTTAACGGCGACAGCTTAGCGAGCATCGACGGCGTCATGGTCTTGCGCGCGCCATTCGCGCCGCAAATGCGCCATCCGGTTCACGGCAGCCCTTGCCAGCTTCCACCAGGCGAACGGGCGCGGATCGGCCAGCATGCTGATCGCCCGGGCATAGTCCAGCGTCAGCCCTGGCGTCCACGCCATCGTCACTGCACGTTTCCTGATCTGGGCGGCCACCCACAACTCCGGCGTTGCCAGAATCCGCAGGAAAACCTTCCAGCCGGCGCGCTTGCCGTACAGGCGGCCGACGGCGCCGTCGATGGCGGCTTCCAGCGCTTGCGCTACGGTGCTGGAACAATTGCGATGGGTCAGGTTGTAGGTGGTGTCGCTGCGATAGCGCAGCCAGAAAGACTGCAGCCGGCGCGGATCGTAATTGCGGATGCGCACCTGGATGGTGGATGGACACCATGCTTTCGATTCCGTCGCATAATCCGGCTGGAATACGCCCGGCACATCGTTCTCGCGGGTGGCGCGCAGCAGGCGCCCGAAATCGTCGGGCGAACGGTCGATCTCTACCCCCGGGTACAGGCTGATGTAAATCCCCTCCGGCGTTTCCAATGCCGCATGCCCGGTAGAGATCACGCCGTTGATATCGACCGCCGCGATGTAACGGTCGACAATCGGATAATTCTGGGTCGGCGACTTGGCGGAACCGGTAGGCGTCCAGACGTGCACCGTGAGCGCCTGTTCATGGTCTGCCGGCGGTCCCTCCCATTCCACTTGGGTGAAGGCAGCAGCAAGGGCTTCATCCGGCTGCACTGCCGGATGCGCCGACTCCGACAAGGCGGGATTGCCGCTCATGCGGCGCACACGCGCTGCCAGCGCAATCATGTTGGCGCCGCCGAAAATCAGGAACAGGCCCAGGCAATATGGCAGCGTGCCGACATAATGGGTCGGGTAGGGCTGGTAAAAAAAGATCGCCAGCAGGATCTCGGCCACGCCCCAGGAAAAGGCGACGCGCCAGCGGCGATAGCGCACCATATAGGCTGAAATGCACTGTATCAGCCCGTCGCTCAGGAACAGCGTACCGAAGATCATCGACAGCAAGAAGTTGCCATGGTGATGGCCGGCGAAGATGAGTATCGCCGCCAGCACCACGGCGCTGCCTTTCACGTAGCGCAGGATGCGCTGGCCGCCGACGCCGGTCCATGCCACGGCCAGCGTCGCCAGTCCTTCGATCAGGAACAGGTAAGCAAAGAAATTGATGGGGAAGTACGCGGCATTGTCGAGCGCATCGACAAACACGACCAGGCCGGCAATCAGCCACAGCAGTCCGATCACGAGGATGCTGCGCCAGCGCTTGCGCAGATACTCTACCCCTAATAACAACAACACCAGGCGGATCATGGATATACCCCCAAATTCGTTTGTGGCAACGATGCATGTCCCACGGCCAGGGCGATATGGCGGCGCACGCATTGGTCTGAGCCGTTCCAGATGAATTATTTTCTTCTTGGCAATGATGTCATGTCAAGCAAATTGGCTGAGGGAAGGTTTATCTTTATGATGATAAATGAGATGTGCGGGTTGTTTGCGCAGCAAATCCGGTAGAAAAAATATGCGGCTGCCGGAAGCCCGGATCTGTCCACGACGGGACCAGCGAGCGGCGCTGGAATGCAGCGCCGGCTAGCCTGACAATGCATGCTAAGATCACGCCACGATTAGCATGGAGAACAAAATGGCTTTTAAAGAAACCAAGGGAAACAAGACGGTCGAAGCGCAGGTTGCGCCAGCGCCGGGCGGTATGTTCAAAGGCGTGATCCAGGTATCGACGCAGCGCGGCGATCAGGTTTTTGTGCAAATCATCGGTAAAGGCTGCGGTCGCCCGGTAAAGACCGAACAGGCGGCGCTGGAACTGGCTGAGCGGGAAGCGCGTCGCGTTATCGGCGCGTGAAGCAGGTAAAGCACGGCTGGTAAAACAAGAATTACAAGAGTTGCGAAGCCGGGCAGTCGGCTGGCCGAGGCCTGACCGGCTGGTTTGCCTGCGCTTTGATTGCCGGTTTTTCAGATTACCATTTGCAGCCCCCATCTTTTTTTGACAGCACGGCGTCGGCGACCAGGAACAACGGCGCCAGCAACCCCGTTGAGCTTTTGCTTTGCAGGCAATCGGCGCGTGCACTACGCTGTATGTCTTGCGCCAGGCGGCTGTCGGGATTGTCCGCTTGCAGCGGATGATTTTTCAATTGGGCGACCGCTCTGTCGTCGCGCATGCCGTTTGGATCCCTGGCAAATTTTCCAGCCATTTTCACTGCAGCGTCCAGGTCCACGCGAGGTCGTGGCTCTGGCAGCGCCTGCTGTTCTTGCATTTCCGCGTGAATTGTCTCCTTGACGTTGGGCGATGCCGGCAGGGGCAGCGTCATGCTTTTCTTGCTGCTATCGGATGCGGGTCGACGGGAATTGCGTTGCGCCGCCTGCGGCATGGCAGGTTGCAGGCGTTGTACCTGTGCGAGCGCCAGCCGCGGCTGCGGCGCCGGCAACAGAAACAGCGTCATATCCGCGGACGTGCTGCGGGTCTCAGTGACCGGCGCGGCGTCATGATGCAAAAACATTTGCAGCAGGACGGCGTGCAACAGCAGGGAGACAGCGATACCCCAATGCATGGCACGTGAATGCCGCGCTGATGGCCAGCGGCTTGCGTTAGACATTTTCCATTCACTCCGTAATTGGGCAGCCTGCGAGCCCTCGTATCCTAGTCGCCAGCAGCCTCCGGCAGCTTGCCGTCAGGTTCGTAGCTCAGCAGGTCACCCGGCTGGCAGTCGAGATAGCGGCAGATCGCTTCCAGGGTTTCCAGGCGCACGCCTTTCACCTTGCCTTGCTTCAGCAGCGACAGATTCTGTTCGGTAATGCCGATGGCTGCCGCCAGATCCTTCGACTTGGCCTTGCGTTTTGCCAGCATGACGTCCAGCGTAATCACGATACTCATCTACATCCTTAAACGAACTGTCGGTTTTCAGCCTCGACTTCGCTGGCGCGCTGCAGGATGCGGGCAATCACGGTGATGGAAGCGGCCATGAACAGGCACACCACTTCATTGCTGCCGAAGCCGACGGTGAGCAAGCGGTGTCCGGCCGGCCGCATCATCGTCAGCCAGGCGCTCGACAGCGGCTGGCACAGCACGCCCAGCAGCACCCACCAGGCTACGCTGTAGCCGACGCGGCCCAGATGGATAGCGGCCAGCGGCGAAAAATATTCGCCCTGGGCATAGCGCTGGAACAGCGCGCGCAGCTGATATAAACCGTATGCCAGCGCCAGCAGCGGAATGCTGGTGATCACCATGACGCCCGCCAGTTGCCAGTGCGGCAGGCTGGCCGGATCGACGCCAAGCGAGGTGGCGCTCTTGGTGAAATCGGCCAGCGAGGTAAACGTTTCGGGGAATATCCAGCAGACGATATTAAGCACCAGCATGCCAACCAGCAGCAGCATGGTAATACCCGCCATGTGCTGGCTGGTCCGCGCAATCCGGTCTTGCTTCAGGTTCTGTTGTTTAGGCGCTGTCATTTTTGATAATTCAGATGGATGGAAAGATAGGCGTTGAAAACATTGCCCAGGCGCGCCATGGCGTGGTCGGCCGGGCCAGCATGGAAACCTATTTTCATGGAACCATGGATGCCGATCAACGGCATGACCTTGAAGCCGACATACAGCGCCATGATGGCGATCGCCAGCCACGAACTGAATGTCGCCAGGCACCGGCGAGCGAAAATGATGAGATCCGGCTTCACGACGCTTCCTCGTTGATGGGATGGTCGTATTCTAATCTAAAATTATCGTAAAACAATAATAAATGATGATTTTATGGTGATTTATTATTGATTGTTAATTTCCCGGAGAGGCGGCCGTCGCGATTTTTGCCGAAGCGCTTTGCCAGCTTGCCGCTGGCCAGGGCGGTCCCCAGCAGCACGATGGCGCAGCCGGCCAGCATGGTGGGGGTGATCTTTTCCCCAAGGAAGAGCGCACCCCATAGCAGTCCGAACAGCGGGATCAGGAAGGTCACCGATGCCGCGTACGTTGCACCCGCGCGCTCGATCAGGCGGAAGTACAGGATGTAGGCAAAGCCGGTGCAGATCACGCCGAGCGCCGCCACGCAGCTCCAGGTTGAGATAGCGATGGCGTGGCGCGGCCAGAACGGCAGCGCCAGCGGCAGCAGCGCGATGGCGGCCGACAGCTGGCTGCCGAAAGCCACTACCAGCGGCTGTACCCCGGCCAGACGGCGTTTCGAGTAATTTACCGCGAAGCCGTAACAGACCGCAGCCAGCAGCGCGGCGGCGATGGCCAGCGGCACGCCGGCAATGCCGGCGCCGATGGTATCCCACACCAGCAGCACCACCCCGGCCAGACCCAGCAGCAAGCCGGCCAGCTGCTGGCGGCCGAGACCGGCCTGGAACCAGACGGCGGCGATGAGCGCAGTCCAGATCGGCGTGCTGGCGTTCAGGATGGAATCCAGTCCGGCATTGATGTACAGCGTGGAATAGGCAAACAGGCCGAACGGCAGCGCCGAATTGCTGATGCCGACCACCAGCAGCGGCCAGGCCTTGGCGCGCAGCTGGCTGCGCGCCGACGCAGAACGCAGCGCTGGCGCCAGCACCAGGGCGGCAATACCGACACGCAGGGCGATCAGGGCGAGCGGGCCGAATTCGGGTGCAGCGATGCGCAGGAACAGGAAGGAGGCGCCCCAGATCGCCGCCAGCAGGCAGAGTTCAAGCAGGTTCATGGTGGCTTTCCTTCAGGTTGAGCGGCAAGCGCCGCGAACCTGAAAGATACTGCTGGTCCAGACCGCTGAAACTCTGGTTCTTGCGGTGAAATTCAAGCTGCGCACGCCGGCGCGCCGCAGCGTGCCGTTACTCTGCCAGGCGCTTGACCAGGCGATACAGGAATTCCCGGTTTTCATACACGCGCGGGATCTCGACCCGTTCGTCCAGCCCGTGCGTGCGGCGGTCGGACGGCTCGACAAACAAGCCCGACACGCCATACATGGGAATCCCGGCATTGCGCATATAGCTGCTGTCGGTGGCGCCGGTGCTCATGGCCGGCACCACCGGCACCCCTGGCCACATCTCCTGCGTCAGGCTTGCCACCGTCTTTACCAGGTCGCCGTCGAGTGGCGAAGCGGGGCTGCGCCGCGGCTTGTTGGTGTAGCGCACGCTGATCTTGTCATTGCCGATTACCTGTCTGAGCTGGCGATCTATCTGCTCCGGATCGTCTTGCGGCAGGATGCGGCAATTGACCGTCGCCTTGGCCGATTGCGGCAAGGCATTTTCGGCATGGCCGGCGTTGACCATGGTCGCCACGCAGGTGCTGCGCAGCAGCGCGTTGTAGTCCGGAATCGCCGACAGGCGTTCGATGGCGGCGTCGTCCGGCTTGCCGCTGCCGACCGCGCGCATGTCGGCCGCCAGCTGGCCGCTGGCGAACGGTGCGCTGCGGGCGAAATAGCCAGTGGTGACTTCCGCCAGATGAACCGGGAAGCGGTAGTCGCCCAGCCGGGTCAGGGCCGCCGAGATGGCGTAGATGGGATTATTGGCATGTGGCGTCGAGCTATGGCCGCCGGCGTCGCGCGCTTCCAGTTCGTAGGTGGCGAAGATTTTTTCGGCGACCTGGATGCGCTGCAGGTTCGGCTTGCCGCCGCGCAGTTCGCCGCCGCCGCCTTCGTTGATGCCGAACTCCGCCTTGAGCAGCTCGGGTTTGTTGGCGATCAGCCATTTGGCGCCGTTGCTGTCGACGTCGCCGCGTTCTTCATCGGTGGTCAGCGCCAGGATGATGTCGCGGCTGGGCTTGAATCCTTCCTGTTTCAGCTGGCTCAGCACCGAGACGAAAGCGGAGGCCATGGCCTTGTCGTCGATAGAGCCGCGCGCCGTGAAGTAGCCGCCGCTTTCCTGCAGCTGGAACGGGTCGGTTTTCCAGTCCTCGCGTTTGGCTTCGACCACGTCGATATGCGCCAGCAACAGCAAGGGCTGCTTGCTGCCGTTGCCCTTGAAGCGCAGCACCAGGTTGCCCTTGCGCGGAAACGGTTCGATCACCTGGACCTCGGCGGCGCTGAAGCCGGCTGCCAACAGATGCTTTTCCATGGCGTGTGCGGCCTTGGTGGTGTCCCCGGCGGAGTGCGTGGTGTTGATTTCCACCAGTTCCTTGTAGAGATCGTGATAGCGTTGCTGCGCGGGCGTGAGCGTCTGTGCGGCGGCCGACGCCGCCAGTGCGGCAAAGAAAAGGGATAGGGGCAGGGACAGCATGGTCTTCAGCGGCAATGGGCGAATCTGCGTTTTCATGGATTTCCTTTCTTGGTTGGCTGGATGCTCAGGTAGCCTTGCACAGCTCGTCGGGGATGTCCAGGTTCAGCATGGCTGAACTCAGGCATTTACCGTGCGCGTCGAGCGCCAGCGACCGTGTCACGCCGCCGCCCAGGGCGCGCTGCATGACGAAGTTGAGGGCGCCGAGCTGCGGCAAGGCATAGCGCGCGACGTCGCCATCGACAATCTCCGAGAAATGCAGTTTCACGCGTTCCGGCGTGAGATAGCTTTCCAGCAAGGCATAATCTTTTTCATGATAGGCAATCACGGAAATATTCGAGATGTCGCCTTTGTCGCCGGCGCGGGAGTGAGCGAGTTCGCGTAGTTTCATGTCAAGCCTCTGTAAAATGAATGGCGCCTTGCACCAGTTGCCGCGGCAGCAGGGTGGACTGTACGGCGACCACTTCGCGCGCCGCCCTGGTGACGCCGCCGCCGGCTGCCGGCCCGCAGGTATACAGTGTTTCAACCTCGTTGCCGATGCGCGTGGCATCGCGCAGATTGCTGCAGCGGGCGCTCACCCGCACACGTACTTCGTAAGGCGGCGCTGCCTGCGCCGACAATGCAGCGCCGTGGATGGCGTCGACCCCGAGCAGGTCGTAGCGGATTTCATCGAAGCCGACGCCGCTCAGCTGCAGCCGCTGCGCCACGATCTCCAGCGCCAGCCGGCCGCGCTCCAGCGCCCCTGGTCCGGCGTAGGAAATCTGGCCTTCGCCTATATAGCTGTCGATATAGCCTATCGATACCTTGAGCGTATCGGTCCTGGCGCGTCCGCTCGCGCCTTGCAGCAGCACGCGGTCGGGCCCGATTTCAGTCACGCGCACGGCGGAAAAATCCGCGACGACATCCGGCGTCAGGTAGGCGCCGGGATCATGGATCTCGTACAGCAGCTGTTCCTTGCAGGTGGCTGCGGTGACCTGTCCGCCCGATCCCGCCACCTTGGTGATGACCACCGAGCCGTCTTGCGCCACTTCGCCGATCGGAAATCCCAGGCGCGCCAGCCCGGCCACGTCCTTGCAGCCGGGATCGGCGAAGTAGCCGCCGCTGATCTGTCCGGCGCATTCGAGCAGATGGCCGACCAGCGTGCCTTGCCCCAGCCGCTGCCAGTCATCCATGGCCCAGCCGAATTCGTGGATCAGCGGCGCCAGGAACAGTGAGGGATCGGCGACCCGGCCAGTGACAATGACGTCGGCGCCTTGCGCCAGCGCCTCTGCCAGCGGCGCCGCGCCGAGGTAGGCATTGGCCGATAGCAGCCGGTCTGCCAAGGCATTGACCGGGTGGCCCTGGTCGCTGACATAGGCGCCGGCTTTCAGCGTTTCCAGCACATCGTCGCCGGTGATCGCTGCCACCTTCAGGTCGAGCTGCATGTCCGCGGCAATCTGCCTGACCCTGGCGGCCGCGGCGAGCGGATTGGCGGCGCCCATATTGGTAATGATCTTGATTTTTTTTTCGCTGCAGATGCGCAGCACGGCTTGCATCCGCTGTTCCAGCAAGGGATCGTAGCCCAGCGCCGGATTGTGCATCCGGGTTTGCTGGGCGATGGCGATGGTGCGCTCGGCCAGACATTCGAACACCAGGTAGTCGAGCTCGCCTTTTTCGGCGAGTTCGACGGCGGGTTCGATGCGGTCGCCGGAATAGCCGGCGCCGGCGCCGATTCTGATAGGTCTCACGATAAGCTCCTGGGCTGGTTCTGTTGTTACAAGGGGAAGACGCCGATGACGACGCAGGTGATGGTCATGATGACGGATGCCGCGAACAGATATTTGAAAGTGTATTTCTGGTGGTCGGCGAGATCGATGCCGGCCAGGCCGGCCACCAGGAAAGTGGCCGGGGTCAGCGGGCTGACTGGGAAGCCGGTGGTCATCTGGCCCAGCAGCGCGGCTTGCGCCACATGCAGCGGCTGTACGCCCAGCATATGACCGACTTCGGCGATCACGGGCAGCACGCCGAAGTAGAAAGAGTCGGGATCGAACAGCATCGACAACGGCATGGCCAGCAGGCCCAGCACCACAGGGATATGCGACGCCATGGAGGGCGGCACGAAGCCGACCGCCATCTTGGCCATGGCGGACAGCATGCCGGAGCCGCCCATGATGCCGGTGAACACGCCGGCGGCGAACAGGATGCTGGCCATCAGCAGTGCAGCCTTGGCATGGGCGTCGACACGCGCCCGCTGCATGTCGACATTGCGGTAGTTGATCATCAGCGCCAGCACCACGCCGATCATGAACATCACCACCGGATCGACCTTGCCGCTGATCATGACGCCGAGCACGACAACGGCCAGCACGAGGTTGATCCAGAAATTCTGCGGACGGCGGATTTTCTGCTCGTCTGCCGATAGCTCGCGCGCGTGCACGATACCGGCTGCCGCGCCCTTGCTCAGGCCGAGCCGGCGTTCTTCCTTCAGGCCGAGATACCAGGCGACTGAAAAAACGAACACCAGGCCGACGATCTGCACCGGAATCAAGGGGATGAAAATCTCGCTGACCGGGATATGCAAGGCGGCCGAGGCGCGGATCATGGGGCCGGTCCACGGCAGGAAATTGACGCCGGCGGCGAGCGAGGCCACGCAAGCCAGTATCCGCTTGTCTATGCCTAGCCGCGCATATAAAGGCAGCATGGCGGGGATGGTCACCAGGAAGGTGACGGCGCCGGAGCCGTCCAGGTGAATCAGCAAAGCTAGCAGGGCGGTGCCGGGGACGATGCGGCTGGGGCGGTTGCCGACGATGCGCAGGATGCCGGAGATGATCGGATCCAGCATGCCGGCGTCGGTGAGGATGCCGAAAAACAGGATCGCAAACACGAACATGCCGGCCACCGGTGCAATCTTGGTGATGCCGGCAACGATGAAGGTGGAAGTCTCAAGACCGAAGCCGCCGATCAGGGCTGCAGCGATGGGGATGGCGATCAGGGCCACCAGCGGCGACATCCGTTTCGTCAGAATCGCCGCCAGCAGCGTGAAGATGGTGATGAAGCCAAGCAGTGCCAGCATGTTGTCTGTCTCCTATCCTGTGGATATTTTTATGGATGTATTTGTTATTGTTTTGTACTTTTCCCGATTCTGGCGGCCTGGGTTTGTGCTGTAAAATGTTTTTTTTCGATAAATTGATCGAAAAAACAGAATAATAGGCGGCCCGCCATGAAGCTGAATATTTCCACCCGTTCGCTGCACGCCTTCCTGGCATTGCAGGAGTGCAAGCATTTCACGCACGCCGCCGAGCGTTGCTGCATGTCGCAATCGGCATTCAGCGTCATGATCCAGAAGCTGGAACAGGCGGTCGGCGCCAAGCTGTTTGAGCGGGACACCCGGAACGTCACGCTGACGGCAGAAGGCGAACTGTTCGCCGACGTTGCCCGCAACCTGGTCGGCGACATTGAAGCGGCGTTTGCCGACATGAGCGATTACGTGGCGCGCCGCCGCGGCCGGGTGGCGATCGCCGCCTTGCCGTCGCTGGCGGCGCATGGCTTGCCGGCGGTGATCGCCGAATACAAGCAGGCTTATCCGGGCATCACGGTGCAGTTGTTCGACGCCTTGTCGGACCAGTGTCTGGCGCTGCTACGCCAGGGCAAGGCGGATATTGCCTTGACCGCGCCCGGCGCCAGCCTGGGGGAATTCGACACCAAGACCTTGTGCAGCGATCCCTTCTACCTGGTGTGCCGCCAGGATCACGCGCTAGCCGGCAAAAAGCGCATCCGGCTGGCCGACCTGAGCGGCTGCGAATTGATTCATCTGGCCCGCTCCACCAGCGTGCGCCAGCATGTCGAGTTATTGTTGCGCGGCATAGCGGTGAAGAATTCCGGGCTGGAAGTGGAGCACCTGGCGACCGTGGCCGGCCTGATTGAAGCGGGGCTAGGCGTCAGCCTCGTGCCGGAGCTGACCTTGTTCCAGTTCCGCAAGATGAACCTGGTCAGCATTCCGATGGAAGCGCTGGATGTGGTGCGGCCGATCCTGATCGTGAAAAAGAAGGAGCGCGCGCTCTCGATAGCGGCGCAGGGCATGTCGGAACTGATTGAAAAGCGGCTGCTTAAAATAGCACCCGCGAGCAGCAGCCGGCCGCTGCGGCGCAATCCGGCGCGCTGAAATTCGCCGACTTACTGCAAGGCCATGCCGAAACGTTCGGTGCGCGGCATCCAGTTGCCCTTGATGTCGGCCGACACCAGGATCCGTTCGGCGCGTCCTATCAGCAGTTCGCGCGGCACGAAGCCGAAGTGGCGGTAGTCGCCGCTGTTGTCGCGGTTATCGCCCAGCATCAGGTAGTGATCCTGCGGCACCGTGATGGGGCCGAAATTGCGGTTGGCGTTGACTTGCGGCAGGACCTGGATGCGGTGCTGCTCGCTGCCCATTTTTTCATTGAGGCGCAGGGCGACGATGCTGTCCTGGCCCAGCGGTTCCGGCGCGCTGTCCAGTACCGCATAGCTGGCTTCATGGCCGTTGATGATGATTTTTTCATCGCGCATTTCCACCGTGTCGCCGGGCAGGGCGATGACGCGCTTGATCAGCCTGGTGTCGTCCAGCGGCGAAAAGAAGGTGACGATATCGCCATGTTTGGGCTCACCCAGATGGCCCAGTACGATATTGGTAAGCGGTACTTTCAGGTTGAACGCCAGGCGGTTGACGAACACCACGTCGCCTTCCAGCAGGTTGGGGCGCATGGAGCCGGACGGAATCGGATTCCAGTCAGCCACGGCGGTGCGGAAAATCCCGAAAAGAAACAGGAACAGTAAAAATCCCTTGTTGAGCCGGATCCAGTTTTTCATTGTCATTCCGCCTTCGAGTGATTGCCGATGCATTCCTGGCGCCGCCATGTCTTGCGTGGCGGTCCCAATCTCTTTATAGCCTTATCATGGAGCATATCCGCTCTCAGATCCGCACAGTATGCCACCAAATTCACCAACCATTCTTTACTCCGCGCGGCTGGCTTTGCGCCGCCCCGACAGCCGGGATATTGCCGCCCTGTTCAGCATCTACGGCGATCCGGCCACCAACACCTTCAATCCGGCCGGCCCCTATCGGAGCGTGGCGGAAGCGGAGATCACCATGGAGCGCTGGCTCAGGCAGTGGGAGCAGTACGGTTTCGGACAATGGGCGTTGAGTTTGAAAGAGGATCCCGGGCAGGTCATCGGTTTTGGCGGCCTGACTTTTGCCCGCTTCGGCGAGCGGGACAAGGTCAACCTCGGCTATCGCTTTGCCACTAGCGTGTGGGGGCAGGGACTCGCTACCGAATTGTCCGCGCATGCATTGGCGTTCGGTTTCGCGACCCTGGAGCTGGAGCAGATCTGGGCTCTGGTAAGGGAAACCCATCAAGCCTCGCGCCGGGTGCTGGAAAAAGTCGGCCTGGTGCAGGTAGACAAGGTTGCCGAACCGCTGGGCGGCGCCGGCAGCGTCATCTATGCCCTGAGCCGCGCCGCTTACCAGCCGGCATAAAAGCGGCTTAGCTCTTGGGTGTCTGCGGCAGCAGGTCGAAATGGTCGGTCTGATACTGAAACAGCAGGCAGTCTTCGCCTTTATTGCAGCCGCTGTAGTGAGGCAGCCTGGCCGGCAGATCATAGAAAGAACCGGCTGGATATTCCACCCGCTTGCCGTCGATCACCGCGTAGAACGTCCCTTTCAGCACCACTGTCGGCAAATTCTGCGAATGCGTGTGGTAAGGATTGTCTTTCCCTGCCGGGAAAATCACGAACGCTTCGTAAGGCCCTTTACCCGCCAGGTTGCCGCGCAGGTTGGCGTACTTGATGCCGCCGCTGCCTGGAATTGCAGTCCACTGCAAATCTGTCGCCGGCACGGAAATCAGCGCGCCGGCGCGTTTTGCATGGCCGTCGCCTGCAGTTGCATGCAGTTGAGCGGAGACTAGCAGCGCGCTCAGGGCCAGTAATGTCTTGGAGAAGGTATTCATCAACATCCTTTCATGATTTGGCTTAAGCCAGGGGCAGTTGCAGAAGCTGTTCGGTGGTCAGCAGCGCGCCGAAGGTGTCGGCGATGGAGGCCAATGCCGCGCGATGCAGCAGGGCATGCGGCAGTACGCTGCCGTCGGCGCTGTCGAGATCGCGGGTGGCGCAGGCGTCGTCCGCGACGATGACTTCATAGCCGAGCGGCACGGCGTCGCGCGCCGCTCCGGCCACGCAGGCATGGGTCATCAAGCCGCTGATGATCAGCGTCTTGATGCCGGCCGCCTTGAGGCGCTGGTCGATATCGCTGGTCGGGAATACGCTGACGGAAGTTTTTTGCACTACGTTGTGATGCACCGCCGGCAGCAGTTCGTCATGGAATTGCACGTTAACGCTGTCGGCGGCAAATACTGGCGCACCGGCCGGGCTCAGGTGCTGGACATGGAACACCGGCATGCCGGCCTGGTCGGCCATGGCGATCAGGCGGCTGGCGTTGCGCAGTGCGCGCGCGCCGTCCGGAATCGGCATCCTGCCGCTGAAGTATTCGTTCTGGAAATCGATCACCAGCAAGGCGGTAGCGGCGGTGTCGAGTTTGGTCGGCGCGACGGCGCCGGCCATGGTGCGGATGGTTGGATGTTGTTGCATGGTGAGGCTCCCGGTTGATGTCAGGCACGATGGACGCCCATCGTCTATCGCTGCCTGCGCCGTCTCCCTTGGCGGGAAGCGGCGGAACAGGACGCAGTATCGGTGGCTGGGGCTGGGAGCGAAAGTGTCCCGATAGACATAATATGATAGGATCGGGCCATGTTGATTTCCATCCCCATTGCCGAAAAATGCATACCGTTGCGGTAATCGCCTTCGAGGGCATCAGCCCGTTCCACCTGTCCGTGCCCTGCATGGTGTTTGGCGACGACCTGGCGCGGCTGGGCGTGCCGCGCTACCGGCTGCTGATCTGCGGTGTGCAAACCGGCCTGGTGCCGACCATGTCGGGCTTCAATATCGAGGTGGAGCACGATTTGTCGGCGCTGCAAGAGGCCGATACCGTGATCGTGCCGGCCTGGCGCGATCCGGATGAAAAACCGCCGGAATTATTGCTGCAGGCTGTGCGCAGCGCCCATGCGCGCGGCGCTCGCATCGTCGGCCTGTGCCTGGGCGCCTTCGTGCTGGCCGAAGCCGGCCTGCTGGATGGCCGCGCCGCGTCCACCCACTGGGTCTGGAGCGAGGATTTTGCGCGCAAGTATCCCAAGGTCAAGCTGGACCAGAAAGTTTTGTACGTGGACGACGGCGACATCCTGACCTCGGCCGGCACCGCCGCCGCCATCGACTGCTGCCTGCACCTGCTGCGGCGCGATCATGGCGCCGACGTCGCCAACCGTATCGCCCGCCGCATGGTGGTGGCGCCGCACCGCCACGGCGGCCAGGCGCAATACATCGAACAGCCGTTGCCGGCCAGCGGCGGCAGCGACGCCATGACCGTCACGCTGGACTGGGCCATCGAACACCTGGAGCAGCCGCTGTGCCTGGATGTGCTGGCCGAGAGGGCGGCCATGAGCCGGCGCAATTTCACTCGCCGCTTCAAGCTGAAGACCGGCACCACCGTCTCGCAATGGCTGCTCAACCACCGCCTGGCATCGGCGCAGCGCTTGCTGGAAACGTCCGACAAGGCGATCGACAGAATTGCCGAGCTGGCCGGCTTCGGTTCCACGGTGTCGCTGCGCCAGCATTTCAGCGCCGCCTTCGCCATCTCGCCCGCCGCCTACCGCAAGCAGTACCGGCGCCCATGAGGGTTTGGCGCTGCTGCTATACAATGCGTCTTCCCGCATTTTTTGCAATTTCCAGGATTTATAGCTTTCCGACGCAATGACAGATCATTCCGCAGCATCCCCCGAAGAATCCGCCGCCGCCGGCGCCGACCAACAGATCCAGGAACCGCGCCTGTGGCAAGACGACGGCTGGACCGCGCGCATCATCAAGAACGACGACGATGACGGCTGGGCGGTGGCGATGATCAAGGATGGCGAACCGGAACCGGCGCTGATCGGCCCCTGGACCATGGGCCGCGACAAGAAGAATCCGAAGCCGCTGGATCCTTCCGCCTTCATCACTTTGGTCAAGACCGCCTCCGAATTCGTGCGCCGCCATGAGCAGCAGCTGCATGCGATGCTGCATAAGACCGTCGTCGTCAGCGATGGCGCGGCAGACATCAGCGTCACCCTGGACATCGTGCCCGACGATGACTTCCCTTACGCGCTGCTGAGCGCCCACGACCAGGACCGCGAACAGCTGGCGCAGGTGCGCGTCGCCGCCAGCTTCAAGCTGAGCCCGGCCAGCGCCAGCGCCTGGGTGGATAGCGGATTCCGCAAGCCGCACTAACCGAATCCCTCGCTGACTTTTATCGCCGGCGCATCATGGCCGGGATGAATACACGCGCCCGGCATAGTCTTGCATGACGGCCTGGCCGCCGATTTTCAGCACGCCGGGAGGTAAGAGATGGCCGGTTAGAGTAATTAATCCATATCATTGCCTATTGCAAAAAAGGGCAGGTATGATTGCCACCGAAATTGAAGTTTTGGCAAAGTATTTCCAAGGCCGCCGGTGCATTATTTGATAACAAAGGGAGAACCACCTATGTCGCATCCGTCTCAACAGCCGTCTTTCGCCTTCGTCGCTGCCTCATGGGCGGCGCTGCTCGCCGGTTTCATCGCTTTTCTGGTCGGCCTGTTCAACGCCAACATGCTGCTCAACGAGCGGGGCTACTATTTCACCTTGCTGGTGTACGGCTTGTTCGCCGCCATTTCCGTGCAAAAAAGCGTGCGCGACCGGGTCGAGGGTATTCCGGTGACCGGGATTTACTATGGCTTGTGCTGGCTGTCGGTGCTGCTGGCCGTGTTCCTGCTCGCCATCGGTCTGTTCAACGCCAACCTGCAGTTGAGCGAAAAGGGTTTCTACGGCATGTCGTTTGCCCTGGCCCTGTTCGGCGCCATCGCCGTGCAAAAGAATACGCGCGACATGCAAGGCACAAAGCAGGTCGTCGCCGACTAGGAAATACGCCCGCGTGGGCAGCAGTGCCCACCCTACCAATCGGCTAGATAGGGTAGGGTGGGCAAGTTTTTTTGCCCACGCGATAGCGAAATGTGTTCTACAAATCAGGATAATGCTTGGTGCGATTTAAGTTAAACCTTATACTGGGTATTTATACAGTTTTGGTGAACAATGCCGCACAGGTTTCGTCGTTTTCTCATCGTTGGCTTACTGCTGACATCCTCCGCTTTTGCAACCGATTGTCCCTCCCATTACGCTGCCGGCCAAGCCCCCAGGATTCTTAACGACAAGCTGGCGCGCCAGACGCAGGAGCTGTGCTTCCAGGCTTTTGCCGTCATGCATTCAGGCATCACGCGCACGCCGCTGTGGTCGGCCGAGCACCTGACCGGCAACACCATCATCGCGGCGCGCACGCTGTCGCGCGAAAACTCCTTTCATCCCGAACCGGCCTTGCTGATCAATGACCGCGCCGAGCTGAAAGACTATGCCCGTTCCGGTTTCGACCGCGGCCACATGAGCCCGAACGGCGACATGGCCAACCGCACTTCGCAATATGAAAGCTTCAGCCTGGCCAACATGGTGCCGCAGAATCCGCAGAACAACCGCCACATCTGGGCCGAGATCGAGAGCGCGGTACGGCGCCTGGCAGTGAAAGAGGGCGAGCTGTACGTGATCACCGGCCCGGCCTTCCTCGGCCAGGACCTGCAAAAGGTCGGCAACGTGCTGGTGCCGACCTATATCTATAAAGTCGTCTATAGTCCGAAGAGACAGCAGGCGGCCGCCTATTTCATCAAGAATGCGGATACCTCGCACTACCAGACCTTGTCGCTGTCGCAACTGGAAAACACCTTGCGCATCGATTTGCTGCCTGGCGTGCCGAAGCGCGTCAAGGACGTGGCCATGGCCTTGCCGGCGGCGGGCGGGCGCGGCAGCGGCGGCGAACGTTACGCCGCGGACCGCAATGTCCCGGAAAGAAGCGCCGAGCCGGCTGCCCAGATCAAGAAAATAGAAAAGGACTTGCTGTCCAAATTGATGGATGATGTGGTGAAGATGCTGGTCAATTTCGTTACGAACCTGATAAACAAAGGATGGTCGCATGTCTAAATTTGTGCCGTTTGCCGATGAAAGCGCAACCCTTGCCATCGGCAAGCTGAATGTCGAAAACCGCCTGGACCGGGTCAGCCTGTTCGGCGATCTCGACCTGACGCTGGACCGGGCCGGACTGGAACACGCAAAGACCTTGCAGGCGCTGCTCGATAACGTGGTGGCGGTGCTGGAATCGCAAACCTTGCCGGACCAGATCGCCGCCGCGCCGGTAGTCAAGGTCAGCAATCCGTTTTGAATACAAGAGGCAGGCAGATGGATGAGGCATTGAATGCAGCAACAGCGGATAGCGATGGCGGCTTGAGCGATGTCGGCATGCTCGGCAATGGCGCGCCGCAGAGCCAGCTGCTGGAACAGGTGGCCATGCGCAAGCACGGCGTCGACGGCTGGGAGCCTTTCCATTACGAGAAGATTTCCGAAACCGAATACGAAGTCAGCGGCGGCGTGCCGGCGTTGATCGGCGGCGTCAAGAAGTGGCCCGGTCCGCACAGCGCGGTAGTGGTGACCATGGCTGAGCTGGCACAGGCCAGCGCGCCGCCAGTGGCGGTCCATGCACAGCCGCAAATCGCTGCGCCGCTGACGCCTGGTTTGCCGGGACAGGGCGCTGCTGGCGGCGCCGCGCCAAATTTTCTCACGGTGGTTTTGCAACTGCCGCCGGACGAAGCAGGCCGCAAGCGGATTTGCCATGCGCTGAGCCTGGATGCGAATTTCTTCGGCGCCACGGTAACGGCCACTTCGCTGGCTGACGAAATCGCCGTCAACCAGCTGCTGGAGCTGCGCTGCGATCCGGCCGACGTCAGGGAAGCGCGCGAACGCGCCGCCAGCCGCAGGCCGGCTGCCTCATAAGGACGTGCGCAGGGAAAACAATTCCGGGAACAGCACTACGTCCAGCATCATCTTCAGATAGCTGGCGCCTTCGGTGCCGCCGGTGCCTTTCTTGAAGCCGATGATGCGTTCCACCGTGGTCAGGTGGCGGAAGCGCCAGTAGCGGAACGAGGTTTCCAGGTCGACCAGTTTTTCCGCCAGCTCATACAACTCCCAGTGCTTGTCCGGAGTCTTGTACACCGTCAGCCAGGCCGCTTCCACCGAGGCATCGGCGACGGTCGCCTTGCTCCAGTCGGCGTTCAGGCGTGCCGGATCCAGCGCCAGGCCGGCGCGCGCCATCAGCATCAGCGCCTCGTCGTAGATCGAGGGCTGCAGCAGCGCATCTTGCAGACGCGCGTAGGATTCCGGCGACTGCTGGTGCACCTGCAGCAGGGCGGCGTTCTTGTTCCCCAGCAGGAATTCGATTTCCCGGTACTGATAGGACTGGAAGCCGGACGAGTGGCCCAGGTAGGGCCGGATCGCGGTGTATTCCGGCGGCGTCATGGTCGCCAGCACATCCCAGGCATGCACCAGCTGGTCCATGATGCGCGCCACCCGCGCCATCATCTTGAACGCCGGCGCCAGTTCGTTGGCGCGCAGCTGCCGGCGCACCGCGTGCAGCTCATGCAGCATCAGCTTCATCCACAGTTCGCTGGTCTGGTGCTGGATGATGAACAGCATCTCATTGTGATTGGGCGAAAGCGGACGCTGCGCTGACAAGACCTGGTCCAGCGCCAGGTAATCGCCATAGCTCATGTCTTCCTTGAACTCCATCTGCGCGCCGTGCCAGCTCTCGTTCGGCTTATAAGGGCATTCCATTGTTGTCTCCTAGGTGACAGCTTCTTGCTGCGCGTTGGTCTGATATTCCTGGTTTACCAGTATCTGGCGCAGGGTTTCGACCGCGTCCCAGACGTCGGCGAAGCCGGTGTACAGCGGCGTAAAACCGAAGCGCATCACTTGCGGTTCGCGGTAATCGCCGATGACGCCGCGCGCGATCAGCTCGCGCATGATGCCGTAGCCGTGCGCATGGGCGAAGCTGACATGGCTGCCGCGCTCGGCGTGGGCGCGCGGCGTCACCAGCGTCAGGTCGAGGCCGGCGCAGCGGCTCTCCACCAGGCTGATGAAGAGGTCGGTCAGCGCCAGCGATTTCTTGCGCAACGCTTGCATGTCGGTTTGCGCGAAGACGTCCAGGCCGCATTCCACCAGCGCCATCGAAACGATCGGCTGGGTGCCGCACAGCGCGCGCCGGATACCGTCCACCGGGGCGAATCCGGGCTGCATGGTGAACGGCGCGCGGTGACCCCACCAGCCTGACAGCGGCTGACGGAACTGCGCGTGGTGGCGCGGCGCGATCCAGGCAAACGCCGGCGCGCCCGGACCGCCGTTCAGATATTTGTAAGTGCAGCCGACGGCAAAATCGGCATGCGCCGCATGCAGGTCGATCGGCAAGGCGCCGGCCGAATGCGCCAGGTCCCACAGCACCAGTGCGCCTTGTTCCTGCGCGGCGGCGGTGACTGCTTGCATGTCGTGCAGGTGGCCGCTGCGGTAGTTGACATGGGTCAGCATCAGCACCGCGGTTTCAGCGTTGACGACGCTGGCCAGTTCCTGTGGCGAGTCGATCAGATGGATGCGGTAGCCGCGCTCCAGCCATTCGGTGAGGCCCTGCGCCATGTAGATATCGGTAGGGAAATTGTCGCGTTCGGTGACGATCACCTTGCGTGTCGCCGCATCCGGCTTGGCTGCTTGCAGCTGCAGCGCGCCGGCCAGCAGCTTGAACAGGTTGATCGAGGTGGAATCGGTGATCACCACTTCGCCGTCCCTGGCGCCGATCAGCGGCGCCAGCTGGTTGCCGAGGCGGGCCGGCAGATCGAACCAGCCGGCCTTGTTCCAGCTGCGGATCAGGTCGACGCCCCATTCCTGCTGGATCACCTGCTGCGCCCGCTGCAGCGCTGCGCGCGGACGGGCGCCGAGCGAGTTGCCGTCGAGGTAGATCACGCCGGGCGGCAGATCGAACTGCGCGCGCAGCGGCGCCAGCGGATCGCTGGCGTCCAGCGCCTGGCAGGCGGCGCGGCTGTCTATGGTGTTGGTCATGGCTGGATTCCTGATGATGAAAGAGGGCGCAAGATGGCACGCACCGGGCTGGCATCCATGCCGGCCAGGCGCAAGGGTAAAGCGATCAGTTCGTAGTCGCCGGCGGCAATCGCGTCGAGCACGATGCCTTCGAGAATCGCCATGCCATGCCGGCGGACGGCGTGATGGGCTTGCATGGTCTTGGATTCCTGCGGATCGAGCGAGGGCGTATCGATGCCGACCAGGCGCACGCCATGCTGCGCCAGCAAGGCAATGGTTTCCGGCGCGACGGCGGCAAATGCCGGGTCCCACTGCTGCTGCGGGGCCCGGGCGTAGGTGCGCAGCAGCACGCGCGGCGGCACATTGGCCAGCGCGTGCGCGATATCCTCCGGCTTGACCGGCGCGGCGCCTATGCAATGGATGACGCGGCAGGGGCCGATATAGGCATCCAGCGGCACCTGGTCTATTGCCAGGCCTTGGGTGTCATAGTGGCTGGGGGCGTCGCAGTGAGCGCCGGTGTGGGTGGAGAGCGTGATGCGGCTGACATGTACCGGGCAGCCGTCGGCGATTTCCCAGGTGGCCTGGGCGCTGAAGGGGGTGTCGCCGGGCCAGACCGGAATGCTGGCGGCGAGCAGCGGGCTGATGTCCCAGATTTGTTGTGCGGTAGCGATGGTTTTCTCCTCTGGCCGGATGGAAACGATGGAATTATTTTAGGCGAGCGGCTTGGAATTTTTATACGAAATTGCTGTAAAATTTGCATTAATTTTAGAATATATATAGATATTAACTATAAATATTGAAAGATAATTTCAATGCAGCTCGATGCCATCGATTTGAACATTCTGACGCTGTTGCAGCAGAATGGCCGTATCAGCAACCAGGACCTGGCGGAGCAGGTGTTCCTGTCGCCTTCGTCCTGTTTGCGGCGGGTGCGGATCCTGGAGGAGGAGGGCATCATCAGCCGTTACAGCGCCTTGCTGAGTCCGGAGAAGCTGGGTCTGGAACTGGATGTGTTCGTGCAGGTGACGATGCGGCGGGATGTGGAAAGCTGGCATGAGAATTTCATGCAGGCTTTGCAGAATTATCCGGAGGTGGTGGGCTCCTATATCATTACCGGCGACGCCAATTACCTGTTGCGGGTGAAGGCGCGCAACCTCAAGCATTATTCGGCGTTCGTGCTGGAGAAGCTGTACAAGATCCCGGGCGTGCAGGATATCCGTTCGAATATCGTGCTGCAGGCGATCAAGGAAACCTATGAATTGCCGCGCGAGTTATTGCGCGATGCTTGATGATTTAACCGGACTGTAAAAGCAGATTGAAAATATGGCAAAGACGATAGACGAAATTCGTGACAGGCAAAAGGACGGTGCGCAGTTTGTGCTGTCGGCGGCGATGTTGGGGCTGGAGGTCGAGGAGTTCGATACCGTTGCCCGCGTCTGGGTGGCGGACGGCGGCCCGGGATTCAAGGTGGCGGGCGTGCCGCACCGCAAATGCATAGACGGCGAATTCTTCATCGACCGTATAACCGTCACCAAAACACCTCAGCTGTAGAAGTCAAATGGGGTTAGAGTTTTTTTACGACGGCTTTATCGTCGTAAATTACTCTGACCCCATTTGACGTTCTACGGAGTACATGCCTTGGCATACTAAGAACGGCCTGCGCGTTGCTAAAACAGTTGCTACTCCGTGGATGCAAGCCGGGAGCGGCCCGGCAGCCGCCTACTTTCTTTTGCTTGCCTGCGCGGCCCGGCCAAAAGAAAGTAGGCAAAGAAAAGGCGACCGCACAGCCGTTGCCCTCCCTTCGGTCGGGTCCCCAAATCCGGCGCGTGTCAGCCGGGAATTGTGAGGGGCACGTTTGAGCCGAAGGCGAGTTTTGCCCCTCACCCGGCTGACACGCGCCGGATTTGGCAACGTCCGCATGCGGGATACTTCAAAAGCAACGGCAACTTCAAAAGCAACGGCAACTTCAAAAGCAACCCCAACGTCAAAACCTCGGCGCAATAGTCAATTGGGGTCAGAGTTTTTTTTCGCGGTTTTTTGCGAAAATTACTCTGACCCCAATTGACGGACCACGGAGTACATAAAGTTGCGCCCCGATCAGTTATCCTTCTCGCAGTTGACCATCCAAGGCGTGCCGAACTGGTCAGTCAGCATGGCGAAGCGGACGGCCCAGAAGGTTTTTTCCAGCGGCATCTTGACGCTGCCGTTTTCTTTCAATGCATTGAACACGCGCTCAGCCTCGGCGATGTTGTCGACGTTTAGCGAGAGTACGGTGCCCTGGGCTTTTTCGAAAAACTCAGGCGGGCAATCGGAGCCTAGCAGCACCATGCTGCCGGATTCCAGGCGCACGTGAGCGATCTGGTCTTGCGAACCGGGTGGGCATTGTTCGGCCATCGGGGTTTCGCCGAAGCGCAGCTTCAAGGTGATTTTCCCGCCCAGGACTTTTTCATAGAACTTGAAGGCGGCGTCGCAGGTACCGTTGAAATTGAGGTAGGGGTGCAATTGCATGACATGCTCCTGTAATGGATGACGAATGATGGAAATGCGGAAAGGGATGCTCGTCGCTTATTTTTCTGCAACGCTTTTCAGGGTGGCAAGACCGCTTTCAAAATCCTTGCCGATCATGTTATCCATGCTGAAAAAGATGCCCATCACCTTGGCGACATAGGGCGATGGTCCATACATGGCCCAGGTGACCTTGCTGCTGTCGCCCTGGGTGTCGATGCTGAATTCGGCCGTGTTATGGCCTTCCAGCGGTTTCGTGAAATCCAGCGTGATGAGGACCTTGCTGGGCGGCGTAGACTCCTTGATCTCCATGCTGCCGGCGCCGGCCTTGCCGCTGCTGTCCCAGGCATAGGCCGCACCCTTGCCGCTGGCGGCGCCGCTGAAACTGCGTTTCATGCCCGGATCGAGCTTTTCGAAAGGCGACCAGCTGCCCCATGCGTGAAAGTCGTCGATCAGGGCAAAGATTTTTTCCGGCGGCGCCTTGATCGTGATGGAGCGCTGGACGCGGAAATCGTCTGGCCGCAACGTGGCATAGCCTAGGATCGCGGCGATGGCGACGACAATAACGATGGCGATGGTCTTGAGCATGGGTTCTCCGCTGGTCGATGGATGGAAGGATCAAGGCTTGGCGTTGTCGTTGGCCTGGCGGCGCAGACGTTCTTCGGTTTCACGCAGTTCCGGCGTCAGCTCATCGCCGAAATCTTCTGCTTCGAATACCTGGCGCAGCTCCAGTTCGACACCGCCGCCGGCATCCAGCGGCGGCCAGCGCTTGACCCACTCGAGGGCTTCCTGCTTTGACTTGACCTGGATCATGGTGAAACCGGCGATCAGTTCCTTGGTTTCGGCGAAAGGACCGTCGAGCACGGTCGGCTTGCCGCCGGAGAACTTGATGCGCGCACCCTTGGCGCTGGGCTGCAAGCCTTCGCCGGCCAGCATGACGCCGGCCTGTATCATTTCTTCGTTGTACTTCATCATGGCCGTTATCAGTTCTTCGCTTGGCATTTCGCCGGCTTCGGTCGCCTGGTCGGCCTTGCGTATGATCATGAATCGCATCTTGAAATCTCCGTTGGTTGTGGTTGCCTTACGTAGCTCTTGGTTCTTGGCCCGTGGCCGATTAAATCCTGAATCTGCTAACTAGTCGAAGGGCGCAGGCCCGAATCGACAGCCGCGCAATATTTTTTCGATTATATTTGCTGGCGAGCGATTGCTTGTTAAAGCATCACATATTTTCTCTGGATGACAGCGCTGGACAGTGCTGCACGGTTGGACGGCCTGGGCGGCGCGCGGGTTCAATCGCAGCTTAGGCAAGCGCGCAGGACAATCAAACTGATCGATCGCTCAAATCCCGGGCCGTGCCAGGGAAGATCGGATCGAGGGTTGCAATTGCCGATTTTTTGGGCATTCAGCCAATATCGCGCACAACATTAAGCACGGCGGAAAAAACCATATAGATCAGCTACATAGAGGATGTTGACAGAGGTTATCAACAGGACTATCCACAGATTCTGTGAATAACTTTGGGTGAATGAGAATTCAATCCGGAATGTTCAGTCAATCACCACCGCCATGAAAACGGTCGACAGGCTGAGCAGGGTGAGGCCGAAGATGAAGGCGATATCGGCATATTGTTCGAGGCGCGTGCTCTGGCGCGAACGCATCGATGCGTAAGAAAGTACGCCGCTGGTGAGGAACACCAGGCTGTTGAGCGCCAGCAGGTGGCTGAGCCAGATGGCCAGGCCGCTGAATCTTGCGAGTTTGATAATCGACAGCGCGGTGATGCAGACGCCGATCATGGTGGCGGAGGAGGGCAGGATGTGCTGCGATAAATTATGGTTTTTTATCGGATTGAACATCTCTGCCCCGAGTGTGGTGAGCCTTAGCCCAGGTTTAAAGGAACGAAGATCTTGTCCTTGTCACGCTGTACCAGCAGGGCGACGTTCTTGCCGGCCTTGCTGACCAGCTGGCGCAGCTGTTCGACGCTGTTGACCGGCTTGCCGTTGAGCGACAGTATCACATCGCCGCGCTGGATGCCGGCCAGCGCCGACGGTCCGCTGGCGTCTTCCACCACCAGTCCGCCGCGGATGCCGACCTGCTGCTGCTCGTCCGGACTGAGCTCACGCAAGGCCAGGCCCAGCCGTCCCTGTGAGTCGCTGCCGTTGTCCTTGCCGGCGATTTTCAGCGGCGTGGCTTCGGTCAGCTTGACGGTCAGGGTCTTGCTCTGGCCGCCGCGCATCACTTCGATCGTGCTGGACGTGCCGGGGGCGGTGTCGGCCACCAGGCTCGGCAGGTCGGCCGAGTGATTGATGGCCTGGCCGTTGAAGCGCAGGATGACGTCGCCTGTTTGCATGCCGCCCTTGTCGGCCGGGCTGCCTTTGTCGACCGAGCTGACCAGGGCGCCGGCGGCGCTCTTCAGGCCGAACGATTCGGCCAGGGCCTGGTTGACTTCCTGCACGCTGACGCCGAGATGGCTGCGGGTGACCTTGCCGTGCGCCACCAGCTGCTGTTCGACTTTGGTGGCGACGTCGATCGGTATCGCAAACGACAAGCCCTGGTAGCCGCCGGTCTGGCTGTAGATCTGCGAATTGATGCCGATCACTTCGCCTTTGATGTTGAACAGCGGGCCGCCGGAGTTGCCGGGATTGACGGCGACGTCGGTCTGGATGAACGGCACATAGGTGTCGTCCGGCAGCGAGCGCGACTTGGCGCTGACGATGCCGGCGGTGGCGGTGTTTTCAAAGCCGTACGGCGAGCCTATCGCCAGCACCGGTTCGCCGACGCGGGTCAGGGCCGGATTGCCGATCTGCACCGTCGGCAGATTCTTGGCGTCGATGCGGATCACGGCAATGTCGCTTTGCTTGTCCGAGCCCAGTACCTTGGCCTTGAATTCGCGGCGGTCGGTCAGCTTGACGGTCACTTCGGAAGCGCCGTCGACGACGTGGGCATTGGTCAGGATCAGGCCGTCAGGGCTGATGATAAAACCCGAGCCTTCGCCGCGCATGATTTGCGGATGGCGCGGGATCTGCAGCTGCGGGCCGAAGCGTTTGAAGAACTGCGAGAAGGGATCGTTCGGATCGAGCCCGGAGTCGTCATCCTGGTCGGAGACGGCGCTCTGCTTGGCCTTGCCGGTGACGCTGATGTTGACCACCGCCGGCCCGGCGCGCTCGACGATGCTGGAAAAATCGGTGGCCACGGCGACGGCAGGCGCGGCATTGCCGGCCGGCGCCGGACTGGCAACTGGCGCCGTCACTGCCGGCGGAATTGCTGCGTTGGCGTTGTCGATGCCGATATCGCCATTCCTGGAATGCAGGTATGCGCCGCCGGCTACGAGCAGAACGGCGATGGCGATGGCGCTGCGGTTAAAGGTCAGACGGCTCATGTGTTGCTCCTTCGCTGATGGAATAACACACAGCATAAAGAGCCAGAATTAAAGCAAACTTAAAAAATCCAAAGTCTTTTTGCGGGAGGGGGGAGGGTGGGCACGCTTTTGTGCCCACGCTGTATTGCTATCCGCGTGGGCACAAAAGCGTGCCCACCCTGCCTATGCGCGATAGCGTCCCCTTTGCTCACAGATACGCCTGAACAATCAAATCCAAAGTTTTTTTGCGCCAGTCTGGCGCCGCTTCAGGCCGGGAAGTGCACGCTTGCCAGCAAGCCGTGGCCGGTATTGCGCAGGCTGACGCTGGCCCGGTGGGCGTCGGCGATCTGCTTGACGATCGCCAGCCCGAGGCCGCTGCCGACGGCTTGCGCCTGGCTGCCGGCGGCGCGATAGAAGCGGTCGAACACACGCTGCAGATCGGCTTCCGGGATGCCCGGGCCGTGGTCTTCCACTGCCAGCGTGACACCTGCGGCGTCGCTGGCGAGCGAGACATCGATGCTGCTGCCGGCGGGACTGTAGCGCAGCGCATTGTCGACCAGGTTGTTGAGCAGGATGCGCAGGGCGTCGGCATTGCCGTTGATGCTGGCCGGGGTCTCGGCGCTGATGCCCAGGTCGACCTGGCGGTCATTGGCGGCCAGCGCGAAATCGCTGACCACGCTGTGCATCAATGCGCCCAGGTCGAGCCGGGCGTGGGCTTGTTCAAAAGCGCCTGGCTCCTGCCGCGCCAGCGTCAGCAACTGTTGCAGCAAGTGGGTGGCGCGGTCCAGTCCCTGCTTGAGATCGCCGAAAGCCGCTTGCCGTTCGTGGTCGTCGCTGGCGCGCTCGGCCAGTTGCACTTGCAGCCGCAGGGCGGTCAGCGGCGTACGCAGTTCGTGCGCGGCGTCGGCGACGAAGGCGCGCTGGGCATTGATCGATTGTCCGAGGCGCGCCAGCAGATCGTTCAAGGCTTGCGTCAGCGGCTGGATTTCCTGCGGCAGGGTGGCGTCCGGGATCGCCGACAGCGCGTGCATGTCGCGCGCCTGTACTTCGGCGGCGGCACGCTTGATCGGCGCCAGGCCGCGGCTGACCGCGATCCAGATCAGGACGCCGAGCAAGGGGAACAGCAGCAGCAAGGGCGTCACGGTCTTGACCGCCATCTGCGCGGCGATCTGGTTGCGCGCGCTTTGCGGTTGCGCGATCTGCACTACGGTGTTGCCTATCTGCGCGCTGTAGACCCGCCACACGCCGCTGCGCAGGCGTACGTTGGCGAAACCCAGTTCGGCCTGCAAGGGCAGGAAATCCTGGGCATGCGAGTGATAGATGACGACCCCGGTGTTGTCCCAGATCTGGATCATGATCTGGTCGTCCAGCTGCGGACCGCCGACGCTGCCGTCGATGATCGGCGGAAAGGCCTGGCGCGGCAGCGAGGCGACGATCTGCCGCATCTGGTAGTCGAACAGCGCGTTGGCTTCGCCGCGCGCCTGGTAGTACAGCGCCAGCCCGGCCAGCAGGATGCCGCTGCCCAGGCCCACAGCGAGCCAGCGCAGCAGGCTCTTGCGGATCGACGGCAGCGACGACGTCATTCTCATTTGGCCACCATGTAGCCGATGCCGCGCACATTCTTGATGAAATTGCTGCCCAGCTTCTTGCGCAAGGCGTGGATGTATACCTCGACCGCATTGCTTTCTATGCTGTCGTCCCAGCCGTACATTTTTTCTTCCAGCTGGGCGCGCGACAGCACTACGCCGGGGCGGTCCAGGAAAGCGCGCAGCAGGGCGAATTCACGTGCCGACAGATTGACTTGCTGGCCGTCCAGCGTGACTTCATGGGTGGCGGGATTGAGGACCAGGCCGCCAAGTTCCACTAGCGGTTCGGCGCGTCCCGACTGTCGCCGCAGCAGTGCGCGGATACGCGCCGCCAGCTCTTCCAGGTCGAACGGTTTGACCAGGTAGTCGTCGGCGCCGGCGTCGAGCCCGGCCACGCGGTCCGACACCGCGTCGCGCGCGGTCAGGATCAGTACCGGAATCTGGTTGCCGCCGGCACGCAGCGACTTCAGCACTTCCAGCCCGTTCTTGCGCGGCAGGCCGAGATCGAGCAGCAACAGTTGATAGTCTTCCTGTCCCAGTGCGCTCAGCGCAGCGACGCCGTCCTGCACCCAGTCGAGCGCAAAGCCGTCCTGGCGCAATCCCTTGCGTACGGCTTCGCCCACCATCAGGTCGTCTTCTACCAACAGCAAACGCATAGCTCCGGCTCCTTAGAAAAAACTGTGGGCGCATTCCTGCGAAATCATGCGGCCGCCAATTGCAGCAGTTTAGCCGGATTGAATTAAATGATTCTTAAACAAATGACGCCACGCTCCGAAGCGGCCTGTGCCGCCATCCGAGCATGGATAAAAAACCTATACAGATCAGTGGCTTAGCTAAATCACTCAGCAGTTATCAACAGGACTGTCCACAAAATCTGTGGGTAAGTATACAGAGCGAAACTGAGCAGAGACAAAATTCCCTTACGGATCAAGCACTTAAGGGAATTGCACGGTAGTTATCAACAATGCTGTCCACAAAATCTGTGGGTAAGTCCGGATGCGCACTTTGAGCAGCGATGAAAATCCCATATAAATCATGCACATAGCTAGATTGCCGCAGGGTTATCAACAATCCTGTCCACACAATCTGTGGGTAAGTAGGCAGGGAATAGGGAATTAGAAGCGGAAATCTAATGGCCGATATTGTCAATTCTTAATTGTTGCCACGTGCCAATATTCGCCCGGGCATGCCTTTGCTGCCGCCCGCTGAGCGCCAGCCGCGTTTAGCGGGCGACCGCGGCCTATTCCGCAGCCGGCGCCTCACCGCAACTTGCGCCGGACCTTCCAAGTGATCCAAAGATGGCAAGACAAAACAAGGAATCCAGCAATGAAAACTCTGTTTGTATTTTGTGCTTTGTGTTCGAATATGGCGCTGGCGCAAGTCGCCGCCGATGTAAAACCCGATCCCGCCTACACTCATCATCTGTCCTCGGCAGGGCCGTTGTCCAAGGAACAGCTGCTGAAACAGAAGCCGGCCAAGACGCCGGCTATACGCAGCCTGGCTGCCGGCGCCGCGGTCAACGCCGCCAGCACCAATACCTATACTTATTTGCGCTGCTGGTACCGCACCGGCAGCGATCCGACCAAGCCGACCACCACCTATGCCTGGGGTCTGGATCCTTCCAGCGGCGATTATTACCGTATCAACGGCTACTGGTGGGCAGGCGGTTTGCTGAACTGGGAAAACATGTTCTACAGCGATACCGATCAGGGCACGCTGCAGTCGGTATGCAAAAGCACGCTGAACGCCAAGGGCATCAGCCAGCCGGTGGCGCTGGTCGCCGCCGCCGACAATGCGCTGTCGTTCAACTACACGGTCTGGACCAACGATAGCGTGGCGCAGAGCGGCATCAACAAGATCGTCGCCTTCGGCGACAGCCTGTCCGACAACCAGAATATCTACAACGCCTCGAATTGGAACTTGCCGAATTCCAGCAGCTGGTTTCTCGGCCGCTTCAGCAACGGCAACAACTGGGTCGAATATTTCGCCAACAACCTGCAACTGCCTCTGTACAACTGGGCGATCGGCGGCGCCGGCGTCGATACGCAGCAACTGGTGATTCCAGGCGTGATCCAGCAGGTGCAGTCGTATGTCAGCTACATGCAGAAGGCGCAGAACTACCAGCCGCAAAATACCTTGTTCACTTTGCTGATCGGCGGCAATGACCTGGTCAATTACAACAGCACCGTGGACCAGGTCATCAGCGGCGAAACCCAGGCCCTGCAAAGCCTGATCCAGTCCGGCGCCCGCAATATCCTGCTGCTGAAACTGCCTGACGTTTCCAAGGCGCCGGTGTTCGGCATCAAGACCACCGGCCCGACGGTGGCGGCGCAGGTGATCGACCTCAACAACCGACTGACGGCGCTGGTCGCAACGCTGCAGGCGCAATACGGCAGCAGCCTGCATATCCAGCTGTTCGATACCTATGCCTTGTTCAACGACCTGCTGTCCAATCCGGCCAAATACCAGGTCAGCAACACCACCCAGTCCTGCCTCAACATCAACACCGATTCCAGCACGAACTACCTGAGCAAGCAGAGTGCGCGCTCACAGTGCAGCAATCCGGATAGCTTTGTGTTCTGGGATACCTTGCATCCGACCACGCATACGCACAAATTGCTGGCCGATGCGGTGACGGCGTTCTACCAGGCCAACCTGCAACCTTAAGCGTGTTGTTAAGCGCCAACAGGAAGCCAGCGAGGTAGCCAGCGGCGGCGAAGCGGCCCGGCAGATCCGCGCCGGGCCGCATCCCGCATCAGATATACACATCGACGTTGCCGCCGGCGCCATGCTTGCGCCGCTCGGCCGGCGGCGCCGGCCGGTCCTGGCCTTTCTGCTGCGGGCCGGCCATGGCTGAAGCCGCATCGCCTAACTGCGGCAGCGCCGCCATCTGCGTCAGCCTGCTGATTTCCGCTTCTATGGAAGTGATCTGCAGCTGAAGGCTCTTGACTTGCATTTCGGCCAGCTCCTTTTCGCCGGGCCCCGGCATTTCCTTCAATGTCGATGACAGTTGTTTCTGCAGGAGCGCGAGCTGCTTCTGCAAGGCGGCGATCTGCGTCGCGATATTGCTTGGCGAAGGGGCCGCAGCCTGGCTTGCGCTGATTTTCATGACATCCTTTCAGGGTTAGTGTCATTCAGATAACGGCAAAATCTTCGCTTTCTTTAATCCCGTGCTGACCGCAAGGAAAACGGCAGCGCGCCGCAAACCGCAGGCAGCGACGTAAAATACGGATCTGAATCCTGATCGAGAAGCACATGACACAAACATCACACAATCATCTGCACGGCGTCACGCTGGAGGCGATGCTGACCGAACTGGTCGCGCATTACGGCTGGGAAGGCCTGGGCCAGCGTATCGACATCCGTTGTTTCAAGAGCGATCCCAGCATCAAGTCCAGCCTGACATTCCTGCGCAAGACGGAGTGGGCGCGCGAGAAGGTGGAAGCCCTGTACGTCGGCATGCGGCGGGCGATGAAATGAGATTTCTGAAAATAGGGTAAAGTTTTGTCGCAGCCGCGTGGATTGCCGGCGGCAAGGAATTGCTTGTTGCGCCATTTCAAGAAACCCGGATGACCCGTGGCGCTTGTTGATCTCACTGCCCTGAAAGAAGAACCAGCATGCGCAACGTGATTTATAAGACCGTGGTCTTGAAGGCGTCTGCCGAAGCGCTGTTCGACATGTATCTCGATCCGCAGCTGCACCAGGCCATCACCGGCTTGCCGGCAGCCATAGGCGCCGAGGCTGGCGACCCGTTCCAGGCCTTCGACGGCGCCCTCAGCGGCGTCATGCTGCAGGTGGTCAAGCCGCGCCTGATCGTGCAGACCTGGCGCTCGCCGGCATTTGGCGCCGACGAGCCGGATTCCATCCTGTTTCTCTCCTTCCATCCGCAGGGCGAACACGGCCGCATCGACCTGGTGCACCTGGACGTCCCCGAGCAGGACTACGAGGAGGTCAAGAAAGGCTGGCGCGAAAAATATTTCGAACCCTGGCGCGAGTTCCTGGCCAATGAATGGTCGGCCACGCGCTAGCGGATTGCCGGTGTTTGCCTAAAACAGCGCCACCGTCGCCTGCAAGCCCTTCATCTGCGCGGCATGGTCGATCGCCGCTTCCAGTGCGGAAAAAGCGAAGGTCTTCAGCTCCACCGCATCCAGCGGCAGCAGGCCGGCCCGCACCAGCGCCAGCAGCGCGCGGTAATCGGCGGCGGTGTACATGAAGTTGCCGATCAGTTCCCAGTTATTCAGCAGCATGGCGCCGTACGGCAGCGGCAGATCCACCTGCATGCTGCCCATCAGCAGCAGCCGGCCGCCGCGTCCCAGGCCATGCAGCAGCGCCAGGGTGCTGCCGGCGTCGGTCGCCTGGCCGACCATGTCCAGTCCCAGCGCGACGCCGCTGCCGGCAGCGGCGCGGATGGCTGCCGCATCGGCGGCAACGTCGCCTGTCAGCAGCACCGCCAGCACCCGCCCTTTACCCAGTTCGACCAGTTGCTGCAATGCCTGCGCATTGCGGCCGAGGGCGATCACCCGGGCCGCGCCCATCGCCAGCGCGGCCAGCACCGCAGCGGAGCCGAAGTAGCCGCCGGCGCCGTTGATTGCCACCGTTTCGCCGGCGCTCAGGCGGCCGCGCCGCAAGCCGCCGAAAGGAACGATGAATTTCGCCAGCAGCGCCAGCCGTTCTGCCGCCACATGATCGAGTCCGTCCAGCGGCAGCAGCGTGGAAGCGGGAAAGTCGGCGACCTCGCGCCAGCTGCCATGCGGATATTCCGCCAGCATGGGCGCGCTGTCGGCGCTGATGCCGGTCAGGCCGATCAATACCTGCGGCGCTTCCGCCACGGCCTCGTCGGCGATCCAGTAAGGATTGAGGGCAACCCGCTGTCCAGGCCGCAGCGACTGCACGCCGGCGCCGACTGCGACGATGCGGCCGATGCCGTTGGTGCCCGGCGTAAAAGGACCAGGCGGGTAAGCGTAGGGCAGCTCGCCTTGCAGATAGTTACGGGTATAGCTCAGCAGCGGCACCGCTTCCATGCGCACCAGCGCGGCGCCGGCGCGCAATTCGGGTTGCGCTGTATCTTGCAGCGCCAGTGTCAATTCGTTACGGTTGAACATCCATGCTTTCATGCTGCTCTCCTGTGGGTTTGTGACGACGACGATTGAACTTTAAGGCGCGCCGACGTATATTTGAAATCAATTAATGGCATAGGACCTATCAATGTGATTGATCTTCGCGGGATAGACTTGAATTTGCTGGTGTCGCTCGACGCCCTGCTGGAAGAGTGCAATGTGACCAAGGCGGCGGCGCGCCTGCACCTGACCCAGCCGGCGGTGTCGACCCAGCTGGCGCGCTTGCGCAAGGTGTTCGACGATCCCTTGCTGATACCGGCCGACAGTGGCCGCGGCATGACCCCCAGTGCGCGCGCGCTGGGCTTGATTGCGCCGCTGCACGCCGCGCTCAGCGATCTGCAGACGGTGGTCAGGCAGCGTCCGGCCTTCGATCCCTGGCAGGACAGTCGCCGCTTCGTGATTGCCGCCAACGACAACGCTACCGCCGTGCTCGGCCTGCGCCTGATGGAACAGCTGCCGCAACTGGCCGGCGGCGGCGTCAGGATCGCTTTCGTCAGCGCCGATCAGCGCCAGGTGGCGCAGCAGCTGGAACGTTCGGAGATCGATCTGCTGCTGGGTTCGGAGCGCATGGTGCCGGCTGCCATGAAAGCGCGGAAAATCTATGACGAGCACTTTGTCATGGCGCAGCGCAAAGGCCATCCGCGCGGCGCCGCTGCGCTCGATCTGGATCAGTACTGCGGGCTGAAGCATGTGCTGGTGTCCACCAGCGGCGGCAGCTTCCATGGCTTCATGGATGAACATCTGGAATTGCTGGGACGGCAGCGGGAGGTCATGCTGTCCGTGCAGAATTTCACGCTGGTGCCGGACTTGTTGTGCAGCAGCGACTATGTAGCGACCTTGCCCAGCCGTTTTTTACAGCGCCATCGCGAGCGCCTGGATGGTTTTGCATTGCCGTTCCCGGCACGGGGATTTTCCTTGTTCGCTTGCTGGCACCCGCGCAACCACAACGATCCCGCCTTGCTATGGCTGCGCGACGCCATTGCGGCGCTGACATGATGACTTTAATACTATCGGAAACGCATTGTCGATTAGTAAATGAATGACAGGATTCTCGATTTGTAAACCTGTTAAATGTGACAGGTGTGGCGGCAGCGGATTCTTACTAGAATGAGTTGTCTATCGGAGCCTATCCTCTCCTATGTTGATATTTAGCCCGCTGCCGCAAGGTGGCGGGCTTTTTTTATCTGCCGCATTTCCTGCGTGTTTTTCAGCAGTCGCAAAGATTGCATGCATCTTAGCTTGCGCTTAAGATCTGCCATTGCTCATTGCCATGACTGCAACGCTAGCCATCACCGGGAAATTGCATGCAAAAAACCAAGACCATTTTATCCGCCTTGCTGCTGTTCGGCTGTGCCTTGCTGCTGGCCGGCTGCGCTTCCTTGTCGACTTCGATTTCGCAGTTTGAAAAAGGTAACTATGTCGCCAGTGTCAGATCGACAATCAGCTATCTCGATGACAAATACAAGAAGCCCGGCTACGATGACAGCGATGAGCGCAACGGCATCCGCGAACGCTTCCGGATTATCGAAGCCAGCTACGAATCGACCGTCAAGAATGCCGGCGAGCGCGACTACGACCAGAAAATCGCCGCCTATTCGGCCTTGCTGGAAATCCGCAGCTTGCTGGCCAGCCGCAGCTATTACGCCAAGTATACCGACTTGCCGGAGCGTTATTCGGAGCCCGTGCTGCGCGACTTCCTGGCCAGCCAGTACTACCTGAAAGCCGGCACCGCGGCCGCCGCCAAGGATAACCGCCAGGCCGCCATCGGCTATGCTGCCGCCGTGGAGACCTTTCAGCAATATGGCCCCTACAAGGATGCCGCCAAGCTGGCGGAAAAATACAAGCTCGCCGCCGACAGCCAGGACGCCGGCGAATTCTACCGGCAGGGCCAGGACCTGGTCGCGCGCAACCAGCAGCGCAGCCGCGCCATGTACCGCGACGCCGGCCAGGCTTTCTACAATGCCTACACGGTCTACCGTGACCATGGCGCCTACAAGGATGCGCAGACGCTGGCCGACAAATACCGCGCCATGGGCACGGTGGTGCTGCAGGTCAGCAGCAACGAACCCAACGGCGACATCACCCGCAGCGTGCTGGCCCTGTTCGATCTTGGCTTCACCCGCTTCCAGTACCAGAGCGGCGGCACGGCCGACCTCGGCATGTACCTGAACACTTCCTATCTCTACTATCCGCCCAAGGTAAGGCAATACGTGGAAGCGGTGAGCGAGAATGTCGACGTCAAGAACCAGGACGGCACAAGCTCGGTACGCACCTATCGTTTCAACCGCCGGGTGATGGTGGAAGAAAATTCGATGCAGATCACTCTGGACCTGTCGGTGACCCGGGTGCCCAACCTGGACCTGCGCTATAACGAAGTGGCGGAAAGCCGCCGCACCACCATCAGCTACTACGGCGATGTGCCGGGCAACGGCCGTTACGGCTATCGCACCGAAGGCTACCTGATGGACCGCGACCAGTTGTGGCAGGCGGCGCAGGCCCAGCTGATCAACCGCCTCAACAGCGACAACCGGATCCGCATGATCCAGGACGATATCCGCAATTTCTGAACGTCGCGCAGCCGCTCTGGGCGAAGCGGCCGGCGGCAAAAAACTGCCGCGCATCCTGCTAAACTAGCGGATTCGGCATGTCGCCATTCTTTCAGCTTATTTTTATTGACCATGACTTCGATCCGCGGCCCATCTTTCCAGCTAGTCGACCAGATCGACGCCGAGCAGCTCCAGCGCGACGGCGGCTTCGGCGCGCGCACCCGGCCGCTGCTGGTGAAAGGCGCATTGCGCAACTGGCCGGCGCAGAGCAACTGGTCGTTCGAGCAGATGGCGGCGCTGCGCTACAAGGATGGCGGCGAGCCGCAGGTGAAATTCCAGAACGGCCTGGTGGAGCAGGGCCAGACCCGGCACCGGCCGGTGATGCCGGTCGGTCCTTATCTGCAGGAACTGGCGCAGCTGGCCAGGGAGCCTTTGGCGGACGACGTCGGCCTGCTGCCGGACCGCCGGCGCCGCCAGCTGGCGGCAGGCGAGAAATTTTTCCTCGACTGGTCGCACATGCAATCGTTCCAGCCGGACCGCATGTACTTGGCGCAGTGGAACATCCTCGACGAATTCCCGGCGCTGCGCCACGATTTCTCGATCAGGGATCTGTGGCCGGGCTGGCGCTGGACCTGGGAATACGTGTTCATGGGGCCGGCCAACACCGTCACCGGGCTGCACTACGATTTCCCGCACAACTGGTTTTGCCAGGTGCGCGGCAGCAAGGAATTCATCCTGTTCCCGCCGGAGAATACGCCGCACATGTGCATCTCCGAGAAGTTCGACTGGGGCGCGATCCTGAGCGATATCAACATCTCGCGCCTGGACCAGCAGCCGGAACAGCTCAAGGAATTTGAAAAGACCCAGGGTTTGTATGCCAGGGTGGAAGCGGGCGATGCCTTGTTCATTCCCAAGCGCACCTGGCACGCGGTGGTGGCGCTGGAGCCGTCGATCAGCCTCGGCGTGTTTGGCCTGACGGCGCCGGAAGTCCTGTTCGGCGGCGTGCCGAACGAGATCAAGCACATCTTCCACAAAATGCATCTGTACCGCTGGGGTAATTGCACCTGCCATAAATACTAGTGTCGTGTCCTGCCTCATCTGTCGGTATATCGCGCCGGCCTTGGCCCGTAGCGCTAGGCGTGCCAAGGAGACATAGCGGTGCTATGGCGACGAGGCGCAACGACGCGATACGGGTCAAGGACCAGCGAGATGCCGACAGATGAGGCAGG
>NZ_DATMRB010000091.1:0-27362 GCF_035566555.1 Collimonas sp. | reverse complement strand
GCCACTTTGGCTTTGAAGTTCCCTGTGTGGTTCCGTCTCGTTCTCTTGGTCATGCCCTTGCTCCAGTAATCGACCTTCCGGTCGAGATTGTGAAGCAAAGCCACCACTTAACCAACTGTCCGAATTTCCTGAGCCACTTCTGGCCTCGTGCCGCAGAAAACCCGTCAATTTTCTCTTGAAAGATGTCGAAGCCGGCTTCCGCCCCTGCGGATCAATTCACAGGGGCAGGGCTAGACAAGTTGCCCGTCAGTGAGTGACCACCGGTGTCGGCAGCGTGTAGTACTGGATCAGCTTGCCGGCGAGCCAGCCGTGGTCGTCGGTGTTGCTGAAGTTCTTGATGACGTTAGTGGTATTGCCGCCACCCCATAGAATCGCGAACACGTTGTTGCTGGCCGCCAGGGCCAGCTTGCCGTTGTCGATGCTCCAGTTGTAGTTGTTGGAGAGGTTGTTGTACTCCATCAAATACTGTTTGTAGGTGGAGTTCGGCGTCAGGCAGTTGTAGGCCGTGGCGCCGCATGCCACGGCGTAGTTGCCGACAGCAGTATTGGTGTTGGTGGAACTGGCCGTGCCGGCGATCATATTGGAAAGGTTCGAGGTCAGGTTGCTGTCGCCGAAGAAGTAGACCGGCGCGCTGCTGAACACGTAGGAGCCGGCAGTGCCCTGGAATAGCTCGGGCGTGGTTTCCTTGGTGTTGGGGATGTGCGAGCCGGGGATCTGCCACAGCATCATCGGGATGTTGTTGTTGGCCTTGCTGAGCTGGCCGATTGCCGACAGGAAGTTGTCCCAGGAACGGGCGTTGTACAGCGTGGCGGCGCCAGGCGAAGCGCTGTCGTCCATTTCATAGCGGTCGAACAGGAAGAAGTCGGGTGCGCTGATGCCGGTCGTCGATATGGTGCCCGGCGCATTGGCGTTCAGCCAGGTCGATACCGGCGTCGAAAAGGTCGCGGCGATTTGCGCGGCAGTCAGGTTCTGGTGCAGCCAGAAACCCGATCCGATGGCCCACATGTTGTCTTGCCAGCCGAACGTCACGGTGCCCTTCGGCGCGAAAGCACGGATCAGCCAGTTGTTGGCCTGGACCCAGCCGGCGAAACCGCCCGGGAAGGTCGGCGTCGGATAGGTCGTGGTGTTGTAGGCCGGGTTGCTGACGCAGGCATTGAACCATGCGCCGACCTGGCTGTAGGCGCTGCCGGTGCTGTTGTTGACGCTGGTGTTCCAGAACGGGTCGTTTTGACCGTCGATGCTCCACTCCGGGTAGCCGTCGGCCAGCAGGGCGGTCAGGATTTGCACGGGTGTGCCGGTGTAGGTCTTGTTGAGGTAGGGCGCCGAGCCGATGCCGTTCGGATTGGAGGTGTTGGTGTAGCTGCGCGACGTGGTCATCAGGCACATCGCTTGCGCCACGGCCTTGTTCACTGCGCCGGCAGGCAGAGCGGCATTGACCGAACCGATGTAGCCGTTTTGCTGGATGGCGCCGAGCAAATCGGGATTCATCAGCAGCGAGCCGTAGTAGTTCTGCGAATTGTAGCGCACCGGATTCGACGCCAGCATGATGGCATCCGCCGCCAGGCTAGAGAAGTGCCGGCCCATGACATAGGTGGCGGCTGGATTGGACGAGCTGAGGCCGGCCGCGCCGTTGCTGAAGTCGTCGAAATTCTGGCCGCCGCTCATCTGCGCTGTGTATTCGACGATGGCGACGCGCATGGCGTGTTTGTTGGCCGCGCTCAGCGAGTTGAAATCGGCGGTCATGCGATAGGCATTGGTCGGCGGATCGATCATGCCCGGATCGCCGTTGCCGTTGACGCCAGCGTATTTGAAGACAACATCGACCGGCTTGCCGCCGAAGTCGTCGTTGCCGCCGGTGGAGGTAGCGGTGGCCGTCGTCGTATCAGGGCCGCCGATGGCGCCCATTGCTACGTAGGCTGGCCAGCCGGGTACGGTTGCGCCTGGAGTGGGCGTAGGAGTAGGAGTAGGAGTAGGAGTAGGAGTAGGAGTAGGAGTAGGAGTTGGAGTTGGAGTTGGAGTTGGAGTTGGGGTAGGGGTAGGTGTTGGTGTCGGGGTAGGAGTACCGCAGGCACCGTCGGAAGTCCACGGCTGTCCACTGCCGCTGGCGCCGTTGCTGGTGGATGGATTGTTCCCTTGCGTCCACCAGTTTGCCGTGTAATTGACGCTGCTGTAACTGGCGATATTACCCCCAACATAGGCGACGGTGGCGTCCCACGCTGCGGCGCAAGCCGGCACGCCGACCTTCGCGCCGGCGATAATCTGCTTCTGGCTGGCGCTCGCAGCGTCCGACGAATCGCCGCTGCCGCAACCGGCCAGCATGCTGCTGATCAGCGCCAGCACCACGGTGCTGCATACTTTTGTTTTCATACTTCCTCTCTTCTCGATCAATTGATGATGCGTGAGAGGCATGTCAGGATGTAAGAATGAAAACGAATATGCAGAATCGAGGCCGAATTACCTTCGGTAAGCAGACTGGCAAGCGTTTTGCCGTAACTTGGATAGCCAACGCTATCGTCATGCGGGCAAGCGGTAACGCGTTCTGTGGTTTCTGTCCCCTACTGCACTGTTGTCAATTTCCCGTAATCCGACAAGCGTCTGCACATTCCCTAAGCCATGTTCGTTATACGTTGATGTCATTTTCAGACTTGCAGCCGATTGAGGATGGGATCATCAAAAATGATAGTCAAGTGGTTTAAAAAATCTCCCTGCACAAGCAGACCACTTGCAAAACGTCCGGAATGCCGGCTCGAAAAAAACAGGATGAGTTAAAAACGGAGGGTAGCTTTTTATACGCAAAATAATTTCGGATGGCTATGAAAGCCTGCTCGAAATTTTCCTTTCCTTTGCACGCCAACGATAAAAGCCAAGGCACCGCCAAGTGAAGAGAACGTCGCGGTGCCGAATCTGTGAAATACCACTTTTGCGATCTGCTTATGTGGTCTTAGCGGAAATCATTCCTTGGCTTGCGGAACTGCCCGGTCTAACTGATGAAACGGGGCAGTTTCAGATGTCAATCAACAGCGAAGAAATTCAGCGGGAAACTCGACCAGTCAGCGATTAATGCGATGAGACATAGATCGAAGCAGGGCCGGCGTCAGGTAAGGCGAACGCCTGCTTCATTCTCGCCACTTCCTCGATGGGCGTTCTGCCGAACAGGCGCTTGAACTCTCGGCTGAATTGGGAGGCGCTTTCATAACCGACTTCCACGCAGGCGCTGGCAGCAGTCAGGCCGTTTCGCGCCATCAAAAGCCGTGCCTGGTGCAAGCGCGTCGACTTCAGGTACTGCATTGGCGAAGTCGCCGTGACGTTCTTGAAATGGGCATGAAACGACGGCGCGCTCATGCCGGCTTCCTTGGCCAGTTGATCGACATCGAGTTTCTCGCTATATGACGCGTGGATCTTTTTGATCGCTTTCGCGACTTTCCCGAACTGCCCCTCGCTCGCGAGGGCTGCGCGCATTGACGCGCCCTGATCGCCTGTCAATACGCGCAGATAAATTTCTTTCATGAGTGCTGCGCCGAGGATCTTTGCTTCCATGGGGTCATCCATGGCTTCGAGAAAGCGCAGAACCGACGCCGACATTTTCTCGTCCATGGCAGTGGCGAACATGCCCTGAGGAGCCGCCTCGCCAGGCTCATCAATTTCCATCTGCAATAACAGCTCGGCCAGCATCTTGAAATTCAGCCGAAAATAAATGGCCAGCATGGGTTTCTTCTCACTCGCGTCCGTTTCCATCGTGAACGGCACCGGCACCGATACGGCCAGATAATGCTGCGCATCGTAGACGTAGGTCTGATCGCCTAAAAATCCCCGTTTTCTCCCCTGGCATACGACCACAATTCCGGGTTCATAGAGAACCGGCGTCACGCTCAGTGGTCGATTGGACCGAAGAAACCGCACATCCTGCAGTTGAGAAAGGTTATACCCCTCATTTGGCGCGAGTTTTGTCAGCAGGGTCACCATGCGCTGTTGCTGCTTGCCGTTGTTCGTCAACACGATCATCTGTTATGGGGTGATTGAAAATTTGAGGTTAAAGCTCTCGGGCTAATAGGTTTAGGCAAGAACCGCATGTGAACCGGCATTTAGGTATTTTGCGTTCGCTCGTAAGATTACGTCAAGCCAAGACTGACTCGCTTGATTCATTCGCACCTTCAGAGTATTCGCAAATTAACCATAAAGGACTAAATCCATGGGAAAGCCAACTGAAATGAAATTTCTGATTACCGGTGTCGGTTCGGGGTTTGGACGGGCCTTCGCCTTGGCAGCGCTGAACGCTGGACACACGGTAATCGGAACTGTCAGAAATGCATCGGCAGGAAAGGATTTTGAGGATTTGGCTAGCGCTCGCGCCATTGCGGTCGTGCTCGATGTGACCGATTTTTCTGCCATCGACGCGAAAGTCGCAGAAATAACGGAAACAGTCGGGCCGATCGACGTTCTGGTCAACAACGCCGGTTACGGACATGAGGGAACGCTAGAAGAGTCGCCATTGGAAGAAATGCGCCGTCAGTTCGACGTCAATGTGTTTGGCGCGGTGGCCATGATCAAAGCCGTGTTGCCGTCCATGCGAGAGCGCCGGAGCGGTCACATCATCAACATCACATCCATGGGCGGTTTCATCACCATGCCCGGCATCGCTTACTATTGTGGCAGCAAGTTTGCACTGGAAGGCATCTCGGAAACATTGGCAAAAGAAGTTGCAGGCTTCGGCGTGAAAGTCACCGCGGTCGCACCAGGCTCCTTCCGCACGGATTGGGCTGGCCGTTCAATGGTCCGTTCGCCGCGCCATATCCGGGATTACGATACTTTGTTTGACCCTATCCGCGCAGCGCGGCAAGAAAAAAACGGCCAGCAGCTTGGCGATCCGGCCAAGGCCGCGGAGATCTTGCTGAAGATCGCCAACGCGCCTGACGCCCCTGTGCATTTATTGCTGGGTAGCGATGCGGTGACCTTGGTGAAAAATAAAATTGCGGCCATGTCAGACGAAATGACGGCGTGGGAAAGCGTTTCGACGTCGACGGATCACTGAGATCAGAATTTAAAAGGCCCTCAGCAATGAGGGCGCTTTCATTTGCTCCGTGATTTACTGTTCGGCATCAGAGTTCCATCCCTGCCTACATCGACCATTTCCTGCCCAGCTCCTCCAGCCCGGCTCGTTTCAAGTCGTCCAGCGTCATGATCACTTTTAATTCCACATTGGCATTGAAGGTTAGAAACCATGGTTCCGCAAGCGTGGAGATTTTCGCCGGGTCGTCGATGTCGACGATCAAGAGAGCCGATCGCTGTCCGCCCTGTTCGGTGAAGTAAGCCGCTTCCGGTTTTATTTCCTCCAGGATCTGGCCCATTTTCTTGCCGACAGAGCCGTCTCTGTAAGGAATGATGGCGAATTCAGGCCGTCCATCCGCCCCCTTCAAAATCTGAACGTTAGTACGTGCGTTCACTGCGTTTCTCCACTTGCGTAGTGGTGATGTGTACCGATATGCGGATCTATCAAAAATAAATCAGTCTGTCGGACAGTCCTCATGAATATGAGATTTGGAAATAATTAGTAAGGTCAAATCAATTCCCTGTATCGACTCCGGCAGCACGATCAAGATTGGCATTCACGCGCAGCAGCAACGACATCAACTGATCCCGCTCCTCCTCGGTAAACCCCGCCAAAGCCTGCTGGCTGGCCGCATCCATTACAGCTTTTCCCTTCGGCATCCGCTGAGAAGCGTCAGCAGTCAGCGAAACCAGCTGGCTGCGCTTGTCATCGGGATTGGGAACCCGCTGCACCAGCCCGTCGCGCTCCATGCGATTCAGCAGCTGCGCCATGCTGGGCTGCTCCACCTGCGCCAGGCGTGCCAGCTCTGCCTGCGACAAGGCGCCGCTTTTCTTGAGCGCTACCAGCACCGGCAACTGCCCCATGGCGAATCCCAGTGCGCGCAGCGGGCTGTCTACCAGACGCATGGAAGTGCGGTAGATCTGGCCGATCAGTTTCATGGGGTTGTTCGATAAATCAGTTTTCATGGGGTTGACATTGCATAGGAAGCTATGTTTATATATAGGATCCTATCATAACTGAATCTTTCCATTTTGTGAATATACAATTACGCATCGCCATAGTCGGCGCGGGCCCGGGAGGTCTGACCCTGGCACGTATCCTCCATCTGCACGGCATCGCCGCGACGGTATTCGAGCAGGAATCCCATCCGCTGGAGCGGCCGCAGGGCGGTACCCTGGATCTGCACGAGGAATCGGGCCTGCAGGCGCTCAGGCAGGCCGGTCTCATGGAAGCATTTCTGGCCATCGCCCGCTACGAGGACCAGGGTTCACGTCTGCTGGATAAATCAGGCAAGGTGTTGTTCGAGGATCAGGACGCCGCCAGCGGCGACCGCCCCGAAGTCGATCGCACGGAACTGCGCGCCATGTTGCTGCAGGCATTGCCTGCTTCTTGTGTGCGCTGGGGTTGCGCCATGCGCGAGGCGCAGGCGCGCGACGACGGTCGCTGGACTCTGGCCTTCGATCATGGCAGCGAAGGACCGTTTGACCTGGTCATTGGCGCCGATGGCGCGTGGTCGCGGATACGGCCTTTGCTGTCGCCTTACCGGCCGCAATACAGCGGCCTCACCTTCATCGAGTGCGGCATCGACGACGTCGACCGCAGCCATCCGGCGCTAGCGCAGCTGGTGGGACGCGGCAAGATGGGCGTTGAAGCCGACGGCAAGGAAATCATCGCGCAGCGCAACGGCAATGCGCACATCCGTGCCTATGCCATCTTCCGCGTGCCTGCCGACTGGGCGGCACGCCGTTTCGACCTTGCTTCGCCCACCTCCATGCGCACCGAGCTGGGCAAGGAGTTCGACGGTTTCGCGTCCGAGATACTCGATCTGTTCAGGGCCAGTAACGATAACTTCGCCATCCGCCCGATTTATGCTTTGCCAGTGGGGCATTGCTGGTCCAGCCGGCGCGGCCTCACGCTGCTCGGCGATGCTGCGCATGTCATGTCGCCCTTTGGCGGCGACGGCGTCAACAACGCCATGTTCGACGCCGCCGAGCTGGCGCGCTTGCTGATCGAGCGTGCCGACTGGGCTGAGGCGGTAGCTGAATACGAGGCGCTGATGTTTGCGCGCATAGTCGAATCGGCCGAGGGCGCGGCGGAAGGCGCCGCAACCCAGCTGTCGCATGTCGGCCAGGAGCTGACGTTGGCCATGTATCGCAGCCACGCTGGCGGGAATCAAGGAGAAAATACTGCTCCAGGCGCCGGAATGTAAAATGCCCCTGGCAAGGAGGGCAATTCGTTCATGGTTCGCAGTGGTTGTCGGGATCGTCGGATGAGTGCGGTGGAAAGTCAGATGCCGATCTTTTTAAGAAAAACCGGCAGCAGCTGCACCAGAAAAATTGCGCCGACCACCCACACGATGATGCTGTTCCGGGCCTCGGCCAGATCTGCTTTTGTGGCGTAATTCGAGCGCATGACAGCAACGTCGGTTTTGACGGTGGACAGTTCGGTTTCCAGTTTTTCTATACGCTTCAGCATATCCTTATCCTCCGATGGCCCGCCGCGTTTGTCGATGCGCCCGGGTAGCTTGTTCGTCAGAGAGTAATCAACATTCCTCATGGCTTGTCCATGTTGACTTAAGTAATATCTATCTTTGCCGCCGATACATGACGTCGCCCGTTGTTTTAGGCATAGTCATTGCGCCGACCGTTCAGCATTTTTATCTAGCTTATCAAAAAGACGCCTATATTTGGCGCATCAAGATGAACTTTATCATTTTGCTTAAGAACGGCGTCGCGTTCAGTCTTTTTAAGAGTACATCCAGTCACATCAGAAGTACGTCTTGGCGCCGGCTTTGAGGATCGGTTTCAATGCGCGTATCGGCATGACCAGCTGCGGTCCCAGGCACACGCCCATGGCGTGCCCGATGCCGGAAACGACAAAGGAAATCTTGTCCGGCTCGTCAAATTCAAAATCCAGGTATTCCGGCAGCACATCGCTGCAGTCAGTATCCTGGTCCGGGCTATTCCGCTTCTTCTCTGACTTCACTTTTCTGCTGATGAAATTTGCCAGGACGGGATCGATCTCCGAGCCGTCTTTGCTCTTGGTCCGGACTGGAAACAGGCGGTTGAAATCCAGGTAGCCGCCTTGGATCAAGTCCAGCGTAAACGGATCGTAATGGTTGTTCGGATGCGCTCCTCCGCAAAATGTGCTGCCCGATTCGACGACGCTCATCAATGTGGCCGACAGATAGCGCACGCCGATTGTTTCCGAATCATAGTCTCCCAGGCTGCCGGCGGCAGGCCCGTCCGAGGTGTAGAGCGTGGCCTTGCATTCCAGCGCCGCCAGGCTCATCTGCCAATGGCGCTGTTCGAGGATCTGATTGACGCTTGCCAGGATCTGCGGATCGGGATGGCGGGTCAGCCGCGGATAGGCGAACTTGGTGCGTGGATCTGTCGCCATGCGGTAGCCGACGTTCTTGCGCAGGATTTCTGGCCCAAGCTGCAACGGCAATTGCATTTTCAGGTAATCGTAGGGCGTGTTCTTGAGCGAAATCGCCGTGCCATATGCGATATTGCTGCCTACGCCTGGCGTGATGGCGGCAGTGACGGCCTCCACGCCGGCCGCTTTGACGGCATCGGGATTGTAGCTGCCTACCTGGTGCAATTCAAAGGCAAGGTCTTTATTGGCTTTGGCGTCATGCCAGCTGCCCTGGTAGGTATCGCCATTGATTTTTCCATACCAGATGCTGCGCGGCTTTCCAGTGGCAGGGTCGACGAAAATCGGCCGGCCGCTATTGTCGTCGGCAGCCAGGGGTTCTCCGTCCTCAAGACGCGGCAGGGCTTCCTTGAGCGATGCGAGTGTGCCATGCAGGGGAATGTCGACGCCATGACGCATATAAAAGTAGCGGCCGTCATAGCCGTCGGCCTTTTTTTCGAGCTCCAGCACGACTTCAGCATTTTTCCCCAAGGTCCCTTTGAAAACCATGCGTTCGCCGGCGACGGCGGTACCGGTGGCCGCGCATGTCAATGCGCCAAGGATGATGCTGTAACGATAGAGTGTTTTCATTGTCGTGACTGGTAATTGATCAAGTGAAGCAGGGGGCAGTGCCAATCCAACGCTCCGCAGTGCGGGCTAAAAGAGTGTAAGGCGCTTTGCCTCTCGGCGGGTAGAAAACAAGCCGCTAAATCATGTCGAAAATTCTATCTTTAAATGTTACTGTTTCGTCGACGCCGCGAAAATAATTTGCAGCCAAAACCTGAGGAAGGAAAGCATTCATGAAGAAAAAATTCCTGAAGACGTCCAGTGCACTTGCCATGGCAATGCTGGGATTGATGCTGTTGTCCGCAGGATGCAGTGGCGGCGGCGAACTGCAAGCGGGCACGACCCCGGTCAGCTGCACGCAGCTAACCGGCATGGCGATAGCGGCCGCGGCCATCGGCTTGCCGACCACCGGCGCAATCGTCACCGACGCGCGCAGTGTACCGCCTGGCGGCACCGGTGTAGCCGCAACCGGCGAATACTGCCAGGTCAAAGGTGAAATCAATCCTGTCGATCCCGCCGCACCGAAAATCAAGTTCCAGCTCGACCTGCCGGACGCCTGGAACCACAAGGCATTGATGTTCGGCGGTGGCGGCTATAACGGTACCGTTCCTGACGCCAGCGGCAACGTCCCCGCCGGCCCGCTGGACATGCCAAAACCGCTGGCGCGCGGCTACGCGACCTTCGCCAGTGATTCCGGACATCAGGCGAATCAGCTGGGCAGCCGCGACGGTTCGTTCGGGCAGAACGACGAGGCCTTGCAGAACTTCGCCGGCGACGCGCTCAAGAAAACGCACGATGTGGCGCTGTACCTGATCAAGCAGTATTACGCTGGAGCGCTGCCGCAAAAATCCTATTTCGCCGGCGGCTCAACCGGCGGCCGCGAAGCATTGGCGGTGGCGCAGCGCTGGCCGCAGGATTGGGATGGCGTGATCGTGCTGTATCCCGCCTGGGCCGCCGCCAGCCTGGATTTGCAGTTTGGCCGCATCACGCGCGCTTTCGCCATGCCGGGCGCTTATCTGAACCTGGCCAAGCGCAAGGCGCTGTATGACGCCGCGCTGCAAGCCTGCGATGCGCTGGATGGCGTCCGCGATGGCCTGATCAGCAATATGCAGGCATGCAACAGTAGTTTTGATCCGGCCACGGCCATGCTGAATGGCGCGCCGTTGCGCTGTGCCGGTGGTGCAGATATGGGTGACAATTGTCTGTCCGATGTGCAGATCGCTGCCTTGAAAACCTATGGCACGGCCATCTCGTTCAATTCTCCTCTCGGCAGTGGCGAAACGCAGTATCCCGGTTTCAATGTGTGGGGCGCGGATCTGGGCCTGGCGGGCGATTCGGCGGCGCAGAAAACGGTCAGGCTGCTAGCCATGGGCGACAGCCAGCCGGCCCAGCCGATGCCGACCGATACGCCATACTGGGCGACATTCTGGGATCAATGGGTAAAATATTTCGTCACGCGGAATCCGGCGTTTGACTCCCTGTCGTTTGACCCGCAGCAGCCTGGCGCATGGCAGGCGCGCGTCGATCAGCTCACGATCCTGCAGGATGTCAACAAGACGGATTTGTCTGCCTTCAAGGCCAGGGGCGGGAAAATCCTGATGGCGCACGGCATGTCGGATGCCTTGGTCAGCACGCGCTCAAGCGAGGATTATTTCCGGCGCCTGCAGTCGACCATGGGCAATGCGACGGTCGACGCTTTTGTGCGCTACTACGAAATTCCCGGTTACGGTCATTCCTTGTCGACTGTCTTCAACGCCGCATGGGATTCACTGACGGCGCTGGAGAACTGGGTGGAGCGGGGTAGTGCGCCGGTTGCGCAGATCGTCTCGGATACCGCTGGAATCCCGGGGCGCACCCGGCCACTTTGCGAATTTCCTGCGTGGCCCAAGTACATGGGAGCGGGAGATGTCAACCTGGCGGCGAGCTTCAGCTGCGCTACGCAGTAGAGGGCGACGGGATGCTGTTGGCTGCGGCGAGCAGATCGACATAAGCTCCCTCGACCAGCTGCGCGGTATGAATCCCGAGCCGCGCCATCAATGCATGTGCTTCCCGCATGCCGGCGTCCAGCGTTTCGTGCTCCGCCAGTACAACCTCGAGCTCCATGAAATTGCCAAGGCCGCTGACCTGGTCCAGATGGATGCGGGTGCGGCCGGCCAGGAACAGGGTTCGCTGCTTCTGCACGCGGCCGGCCTGGCCGTAGGCCAGCGTCAGGCATTTCCGCAATGTGTCTGGAGAGGGGGCTGGCGAGATGACATAAAACGATTCTTTCGGCCCTTGCTGATCAGCGCGGCTGTAGTAGATCAGCTCGCCTTTTCCGTCCGCAAAGACACGCAGTTTCAGACGTCCGGTGGCGCAGGCAAAGAAGGTGTCGTCTTGGGCGATGTGATAAGGGCCATCGCTGCCGATGGCAGCCGCGGTGGCGGCGAGCGCTTCGATGCTGTCGACGTGCGCCTTGATTTCTATGTTGCGTGGCATGGGTTCCGTGCTGGCAGAAAAAACGCCAATTTAACATAGAGACCACAGCGCCTGAATCCCGCATCTGCCGGCGTGGGGTTTGCATTGGAAACGAGATTCAAGCTGGTGCTGTTACCGCTAACTACTTTGTCCTGCCAATAGCGCTTACTGGGTCTTCTTGGTACGCGCAATCGATCCGCTGCTGGCGTCTTCCTTGTACGCGTACGCTACCTTGCCATTGCGGATTTCACCCATGACGATCATGTTGAGGGCGATGGCTTCATGGTCGGTCGGCGAAAACGGCTTGAAGTAGCGCGACACGACAGTGGAAGTGGTGTGCACCTGCAGGTTCTCCAGCGCATCCTTGACCTTGACGCCATCCACCGAGTTGGCCTGGAAGATCGCCAGCGTGATCAGGCGCAGGGCGTCATAGGTTTGCGCCGCGGCCACGGCGGAAGGAATGTGGTTGGTCTTGTTCACATTGCGATAGGTCAGCGAGAACTGGTTGCTGACCGAGCTCAGTTCGTTTTCGATGAAGGTCACCGAACTGCGCACGCCTTCTGCACCCTGGCCGGCCTTGTCGATGAAGGTTTGCTGCGACATGCCCCATGGGCCGACGATCGGCAAACGCAGTTTCAATTTATCCGCGCTTCTGACTACCATCGCGCCTTCAGGAGCCAGACAGTACATTACGATGGCCTGCGCGCCGTTGTCCTTGGCATGCTGCAGCTGGGCCGTCATGTCCTGGTCGCCGACCTTGAAGCTTTCCACCAGCACCGGCTTGATATTGCGCCGCCCCAGTTCGGTCATCATGCTTTGCTTGCCGAACTGGCCGTAGGGGCTGTCGTCATGCAGCAAGGCGATCTTGTCGATCTTGCGGCGGTCGATCACATCGTTGAGGATCACGATCGGTTGCAGGGAATCGCTGGCGGCTGTGCGGAATATATAGCTGACCGGATAGGCGGGCGCCATGAATGACTTGGTGATCGCAGCGCCGGTCGCGCCGGTGACGATCAGCGGGATCTTGGCTTCCTGGAAAATTTTCGCCGCAGGCAGGGCGACGCCGGTATTGCCGAAGCCGACCACGGCGACTACGCCGTCCTTCTCGATCATTTCCTTGGCCATGGCGGCGCCGATGTCAGGTTTGGCGTGGTCGTCGCGCTCGACCAGTTCGATCTTGCGGCCAAGGACGCCGCCGACCTGGTTGATGTCGGCCAGGAACACCCTGGCGCCGCCGATCATGCTTAGGCCCATGTCTTCCGAAGGGCCGGTGATGGGACCGATGACGCCGATTTTAATGGGCGGCAGTTCAGCCCATGCGGCGGCGCTGAATCCCAAAGTTGTAAGGCAAAAAATGACGCTGCTCATGCTACGGTGTGGCATTGCGATCTCCTGGATAAGTCATTGTTTTAGTTTCCGAAAAGAAATATACATCAGGGAAGCGCGCAACGCCGGATTTTGACGTCCCGAAATCAAAATATAACTGGGGAGGCGGCTGTTGCCGCTTGGCGCGGATGCCGCCGGCAGGACACGACACTAGCTGCAAGCCTGCCCGCAGCTGGCGCAGCTTCAGCGTTTGCGCCTTCGGGGGCCGTCGTTTTTGGTTGATTGCGGCATGTTTTGTAAGGTAACATGCGGGCCTGTTTAAGCTTTGGCGCGGCGGCAGGGACGGTTTCGAACTTGCAGCCGGCGCCAGGTTTCACAAAGCCCTCCGCCATGAGGGCTTTTTACTTTGACTTGCAAGATATTGCCATTTGCGCAAAATCGCTGTTGTTGATTTCCGCTGGGAAACTTTGCAAGCGCATGTCGACACAAAACAACACAGCCTGAACAGGTGCGGACGACGAGACGAAAAATCCTTTGCAATGCGCGCAAGGGCTTTAGAGTATTTTTTGTATGGTTAACGGCAAGATACGCAAGATACGGCAGGATACGCAAATGAAGAAAATGAAGGCAACGACCTGGATTCTGATCGGCATGGTGTTGGGCATCGTGGCCGGTTATATCTGCCACAGCCTGGCGCCGGACGAAGCGGCGGCGAAGGAAATCGCGGCGTATTTCTCGATCATCACCGATGTGTTCCTGCGCTTGATCAAGATGATCATCGCGCCTTTGGTGTTCGGCACGCTGGTATCCGGCATTGCCGGCATGAAGGACAGCAGTTCGGTAGGCCGTATCGGCATCCGGGCATTGGGCTGGTTCATCATTGCTTCGCTGTTGTCTCTGGCGCTGGGCATGCTGTTTGTCAACGTACTCCAGGTCGGCCATGCGCTCAACCTGCCGCTGCCGGCGCTGGGCGCCGACACCAAGCTCAATACCAGCGGCTTCAACCTGAAGGACTTCATCTCCCACGTGTTCCCGAGCAGTTTCGTCGACGCCATGGCGAAGAATGAAATCCTGCAGATCCTGGTGTTCTCGCTGTTTTTCGGGTTTGGCCTGGCGTCCATCAAAGGCGAATCGGCAAAAGTGGTGACCGCGGCGGTAGACGGCCTGGTGCACGTCATGCTGAAGGTCACCGATTATGTGATGCGCTTCGCCCCGCTGGGCGTGTTTGCCTCCATCGCCGCCGTGATCACGGTGCAGGGTTTCGGCGTGCTGGCGACCTACGCCAAGTTCCTCGGCGGTTTCTATGCCGGACTGGCCACGCTGTGGGCCTTGCTGATCGCGATCGGCTTCATCTTCCTGCGCGACGGCATCTTCATCCTGCTGCGTCTGCTGAAAGAGCCGATCATGCTGGCGTTTTCCACCGCCAGCAGCGAAGCCGCCTATCCGAAGACCATGGAGCAGCTGGAAAAATTCGGCGTCAACAACAAGATCACCGGCTTTGTGCTGCCGCTCGGATATTCCTTCAATCTCGACGGTTCCATGATGTACCAGGCGTTTGCCGCCTTGTTCGTGGCCCAGGCTTACAACATCGAAATGTCGTTTGCTCAGCAGCTGACCATGCTGCTGGTGCTGATGGTGAGCAGCAAGGGCATGGCCGGCGTCCCGCGCGGTTCGCTGGTGGTGGTGGCTGCCATCCTGCCGATGTTCCATTTGCCGGAAGCCGGCATCCTGCTGATCATCGGCATCGATCAGTTCCTCGACATGGGCCGCACCGCCACCAACGTCATCGGCAACGGCATTGCCACTTCGGTGATCGCCAAGTGGGAAGGCGAGCTGGATGAAGACGCCGGCCGCAAGGCCCTGGCCAGCAATGCTTGAGTAGCAAGAACTCAAGCGTAGGATTTCAGATACAGCGCCCTCCGGGGCGCTGTTTTTCATTGGGGAGTATGCTAATTTACAGGCTTGCGGTTTCCTGCAATTAACCTGAAAGCGTCTTCTGATGACAGAACTGCGTATCACCACCGAACCGGCTGAACTGGATGTTCTATTGATTCATCGTTTCCTGTCCGAGGAGTCGGCATGGGCGCGCGGCATTCCTCTGGCGACGGTGCAAGAATCTATCCGTCATTCGCTGAATTTCGGCCTGTTTGCCGGTGCCGGCCAGGTGGCTTACGCCCGCGTCGTCACTGACTATTCGACCTTTGCTTACCTGGTGGATGTGTTCGTGTTGGCCGAGCATCGCGGCAAGGGGTATAGCGCCGAGCTGATGGCCGCCGTGATGGCGCATCCAGGGCTGCAGGGGCTGAGGCGTTTCCTGCTGGCGACCAGCACCGCGCATGGCCTGTACGCCAAATTCGGCTTCGCGGCGCCAGCCAAGCCGCAAGCGCTGATGGAGCGCTTTACGCCGGACGCATACGCCAGCCGTGGCTGATACCAGCCGGTCCGACACTTCACACGAGCACACCATGTATATCCCTAAACACTTTGACGAACCGAGAATCGAAGTCTTGCACGAACTGATACGTGCGCGTCCGCTATCGACGCTGGTGACGTTCTCCTCGGACGGGCTCAACGCCAACCATGTGCCGCTGCTGCTGTCGGCCGAGGCGGGTCCGTTCGGCACCTTGCACGGACACGTGGCGCGCGCCAATCCGCTCTGGCAGGATTTCCGCAAAGAGGTGGAAGTGCTGGCGATATTCCATGGCCCGGAAGCCTACATCACGCCATCCTGGTATGCGACCAAGACCGAGACCGGCAAGGTGGTGCCGACCTGGAACTACGCCGTCGCCCATGCCTACGGCACGCTGCGCATCATCGACGACGCCAGCTGGCTGCCGGCGCATCTGGCGGCGCTTACCGCGCATAACGAAGCCGCTTTCGAGGCGCCCTGGCAGCTATCCGACGCGCCGCAGGAATATACGGAAAAGCTGATGGGCGCCATCGTCGGCATCGAGATCGTGATCACCCGTTTGTCCGGCAAGTGGAAGGTCAGCCAGAACCAGCCGGCGCAGAACCAGGAGACGGTGATTGCCGGTTTGCGCGGGCAAGGCGACGACGAGTCGCTGGCGATGGCGGCGCTGGTCGAGGCGGCCAAGGCCAAGCGTTAAAACACGGACCGGCGGCGGCGATGCGGTAATATCGTCGCCATTCCGTAAAATCCGCTTGCACGGCATTGCGCCGCTACTGAAAATCCATGTCACGTAAACAACTAGCGCGCGCAGCAGCCGAGCATTTCACACTCAGTTCCGGCCATCGGTTTTGGCTCGGCCTGGCATTGGCGGCCACGGCCGCGGCGCCGCTCGCCGCGCATGCCGACGATATGGAGGAAGAAAGCTGGGGCGTGCACGGCCAGGCTACCTATATCTGGCAAAAGAAACCCTCATTCGACGCCGCGTATTCGGGCACGAACAGCTTGAGCAGCGGCGCCGAAAAGGGTTATTCCTTCTCCGGCACCTTGTTCTTCGGCCTGCGGCCCTGGACCGGCGGCGAGCTCTACTTCAATCCGGAGGTGGTGCAAGCCGTGCCGATGTCCGGCCTGACCGGGCTGGGCGGGATGATGGATTCCGAACAGCAGAAGGGCAGCAGCCCCAATCCCACCTTTTACCGGGCGCGTCTGTTCCTGCGGCAGACCTGGGGCTTTGGCGGCGGCAAGCAAGCCGTCGAATCGGCGCCTAACCAGCTGGCCGGCATGGTCGACAAGCGACGGCTGGTGGTCACGCTGGGCAACCTGAGCATCATCGATATCTTCGACAACAACGCTTATGCCCACGACGGCCGTACGCAATTCCTGAACTGGGCCTTGTCCACCTATGGCCCTTACGATTACGCCGGCGATACCCGCGGCTACACCTGGGGTGGGGCGGCGGAATACTATTACGACGACTGGGTGCTGCGGGCCGGCAGGTTCATGGTGCCGCTGGAATCGAACGGCCAGCGCCTGGATACCCGCATCGCCAAGTATCACAGCGACCAGGTCGAACTGGAACACGATCACGTGATCGGCGGTCAGCCCGGCAAGGTGCGCCTGCTGGCTTTCCGCAGCAAGGAGATCATGGGCAGCTTTTCCGATGCGCTGGCATATGCCGCGCTCAACGGCGGCACGCCGGATGTGGCGCTGGTGCGCAAGGAGCGCATCAAGTACGGCTTCGGCATTAACCTCGAACAGAGCCTGGGCAGCGACATCGGCGTCTTTGCCCGCCTCAGCCGCAACGACGGCAAGACCGAAACCTATTCATTCTCTGAAATCGAACGGTCCGCGACCGCCGGCGTTTCCGTGAAGGGCAGCAGCTGGCATCGCGACAACGATACCGTCGGTTTCGCCGTGATACAGAACGGCTTGAGCAAGGCGCACCAGGAATACCTGGCGGCAGGCGGACTGGGCGTGTTTATCGGCGACGGCCAGTTGAACTACCGGCCGGAGCGCATCATGGAAGCCTATTACAGCTACAGCCTGTCGAAAGCGGTCTCGCTGACAGCGGATGTGCAGCGCTTCTATAATCCCGCCTATAACGCTGACCGCGGACCAGTGACAGTAGGTTCGTTGCGGTTGCACGCGGAGTTCTAGGAACCCCGCCGCAATCGTTGTGCGCTTACGGCGGGTCTGGGCCGTAAGCGCCTAGCAAGCTATTTCAGTGTCATCGCAAATACGTGCATCACGGCGCCGTTGTCGGTCTGGTACGGCAGGGTGATGCTCTTGACCGTGCGCTTCTGGTCGAGTTGCGCGTCCCAGTAATAGACGTAAGCCTTGGTGCTGTCGCTATTGCCGTTCTGGTCGACCCGGTGGGCGCTGGTCAGGGCGATCTGGTTGTAGCTGCCGACCTTGGCCGAGCCGCCGCCGAGGGTCCAGTCGTCGAAGCGCAGGTCGAAGCTGGCCTGGGTATTGTCGGTATAGGTCACGTTCAGCTTGCCGGTTGGCGCGCTCGAGGCATTGGTTGAGCTGCCCAGGATGGCGAGCGTGCCGGCCGCCTGCGGCTTGGCCAGGGTAATGGTCTGGCCCTGGCTGACCATATTGTCCAGTCCGAGCTTGCCGTCCGGCCAACTGAACTGGATGCCGTTGAAGCTGACGCTGCCGCCCGCGGTTGCCCCGGCCGCCGCCAGCGCTTGCGAGGAATAGCTCCAGCCGCCCATGTCGTAGGTGTAGCCTTCCAGTCCGCGCGTGGTTTTCTGGCCATCGCTGCCGATGCCGCGGTTGTTCAGGGCGTCGCTCAGACTGGTGAAGCCGTCGAGGCCGAAGGAAGGCATCCTGGCCGCCGAATCCTGGCCCCATTGCGACTCGCTTGCCGCCAGCGAGAAGTGCAGCGTGGAATTGTCCTTCAGATCCTTCAGCCACAGCCACGGCATGTCGAGCGCCTTGCCGTTCAGCTTCAGGCTCTGCACATAGGGCGAGTTGGTGGCGGCGCCGTTGGCCTTGATCGTCAGCTTCTTGCTGCCGTCAGCCCAATGGATGGTCACCTTGTCGAACATCGGGCTGCCGATGGTCAGGCCGCCGACTGCCTGGATTTCCGGATACAGGCCGATTGCCGCCCAGACGTACCAGGACGAGACCGCACCGAGATCGTCATTACCGGGCAGGCCGCCCGGACCATCCGAGAACACGGTGTTGACCACGTCGCGCACCACTTTTTGCGTACGCCATGGCGCGCCGCTCCAGTTGTACAGCCACGGCGTGGCGAAACTCGGCTCGTTACCCATATAGAAATTGGGCAGGTTCATGCCGGCGTTGAGATTCTGGAAGAAGGTATCGAGGCGGGCGATGGCGGCCGCGTTGCCACCCACCAGCCCGAACAGGCCGCGCGCATCGTAGGCTGACATCCATGTGTATTGCTCGGCGTTGCCTTCCACCATATCGGCATTCGGTTGCGGATTGAGCAGCCAGCTGCCGTTGCGATAGCGCGGCAGGAGCTGCTTCTGGGTCGGATTGAACTGGTTTTTCCAGTTAGCGGAACGGCTCAGGAAAAGCTGGTAGTTGGTGTTGTCGCCCAGGGCCTTGGCCAGCTGTGCGGTGGCGAAGTCTGCCGTCGCGAATTCAAACGTCAGCGAGCCGGCCCACCAGCCGTTGTCCATGGCGGCATAGCCATGCACCAGATAATCGTTCATGCGATCGACGCTGTCCCGCACATGGTCGCCGGTGCATTGCACGTCGGCCTTGTTGCCGACCAGTGTCATGTAGCCGAGCGCTTTTTCGGCGTCGAAATTGGTGGCGCCGAAGGCGTAGCCGCCCATGATGGTGGGTACGCCTGAATCGCCCGGCATGATGCCGGCGTCGACATTGATCGGCGCCCAGCGCGGAATGGCGCCGCACTGGTCGGCGTCATTCACCAGCGATTGCATCATGTCGCTGGTTTCCTTGGGAAACAGCATGCTGTTCAGCGGAATCAGGCTGCGATAGACGTCCCAGTTGGAGTAGTTGACGTACTGGGTGCGGCCGTCCTGCACCTTGTGGATTTTCTGGTCGAAGCCCAGGTAGTCGCCGTTGACGTCGCTATTGGTGTTGGGCGATAGCAGCGAGTGATACAGCGCGCTATAGAACTTGCGTTTCTCGGTATCGCTGCCGCCGCTCACCTGGATCGTGTTGAGGCGCTTGTTCCAGGCGTCGTCGGCGGCGGCGCGCACGGCGTTGAAATCCCAGCCCGGACTTTCCTGTTCCAGGTTCTTCCTGGCATTGTCGCTGCTGACATAGGACAGGCCGATTTTCATCAGCACCACCGGTTTGCTGCTGGCGTCGAAGCTGACGTTAGCCTTGCCGCCGCTGATGGTCGCGGTGATATTGCGGTCGAACTTGGCGTAGAAGTACAGCGTATAAGTGCGCGCGCCGCAAAAATTGCCGCCGACGGTGGAGCCGGACAAGCCGTCCTTGCCTTCAGTCTTGATGATGCCGGTGGTCGAGGCGATGGTATTGGTGCGGGTGGCGTCGAACACCAGGTATGGCGTCTGGTTGGCGCTGGCGATGGCAGATTTGGCAGGGAAAGTGAAGCGGCCGAAACCGCTTCTGGTGGTCGCGGTGAGTTCAGTGTTGATGCCGTCGTTCAGGGTCACCTGGTAATAGCCGGGTCGCGCCGTTTCATTCTTGTGATCGAAATTTTCCTTGGCGTTGACACCGACCGCGCTGGGGTCGAAGGTCGGCATGATCGGCAACTCGCCCTGGTTGCCGTCGCAGCCGGAGCCGCTCATCTGCGTCAGCGGGAAGCCGGTAATGGTTTTTTCCTTGTAGATGTAGCCGACGGGATGATCCTGGCCGCCGTTGCTGGGTGTCATTGGCGTCCATTGCACCATGCCGAACGGCGTCGTGGCGCCGGGGAAGGTGCCGCCTCTGGCGCCCGCGGGGACCGGGTCGGTGGCCGGCGCCGCTGAATCGGCCGTGCCGATGAAGGGATTGACGTACTGCGTCAATCCGGCATGGGCGGCTGCGTTGTCGTTTGCCGCCGCGGCATCTTTCGCCAGGCTGTTGACGGCAGCCGAGGCGCCGGCGCCTCCTGCCGAAGCCTGGTCCGAACCGCCGCCGCAGCCGGACAGCGCTGCAATGGCGATGCCGATGGCCAGTCTGTTTCTAAAATTCTTGCGTGAGTGCAGATTCATTGTTCCTCCAATAGCTTTATTTTTGAAAGTCCAAGTTTCTGGATAAGGCTGGCGTGCTTGCATCACGGCGAACGCAGCCCGCGCCAGCAGCAGGCGAACGCCGGCGGAGCGGCCGCATGGCCGCTCCGCATCTTTGAATCAAGTCAGGGAGACTGGGAGAAATTGCCGGCGGCGCCAGACGGCGGCGGGCTGGCCTGGCCCCAGGAGGTCGGTTTGTCGGAGACTCTGAAATCCAGCGTGCCGCCGGCCTGGACTTTGCTCAGTGGCAGCCAGGTGCTGTTCCAGTCCTTGCCATTCACCTTCAGGGTTTTGACAAAGGCGCCGTTGGCGTCGCGCGTGATGAGCAGCCGCTTGCCGTCTGCCAGTTGAAGTGTGACACTGGAGAATTGCGGTGTCGCCATGGTCAGCCCGGGTACGCCGGGAATCATCGGATACAGTCCCAGCGATGCCCACACATACCAGCCGGAAGTGGCGCCGACATCGTCGTTGCCCGGCAAGCCTTCGGGTTTGTTGGAGAAGGTGGCGGCCATGATCTGCGGCAGCACGAACTGTGCGCGCGAAGGCGTACCGGTCCAGTTGTAGGCCCAGGGCGAAGCGAAACCGGGTTCATTGCCCATGTAGAAATCGTTCGAGTTCTCGCCGCCGTTGAGGCGGCTGCTGTCCAGCGTCAACCCGGATGGCGTTCCCGCTTTGGCGCTGATGGAGAACAAGGTGTCGAGACGCTGGACGGCCGCCGCATTGCCGCCGAGGGCGGTGACAATCTTGCCGAGGTCATGTGGAATCGCCCACAGATACTGGGCTGCGGTGCCTTCGTGATAGCCGTCGTCCTGCGATGGCGTAGCCCAGTTGCCGCTCAGGTCTTTGACTGCCATGACCTTGCTGTCCGGGTTGAAGAGATTCTTCCAGTTCTCGCCGCGCGCCAGCAGGGCGGCGGCGCTCTTCTTGTCGTCGGCGCCAGCATCGCCGGCAGCCAGGTTGTTGATGAAGCTGCCGATGGCGAAATCGCTGTTGGCGCCTTCGATCGTCAGCGAGCCGGTATGGATGCCGCTGGCGTCGCTGCCTTCGGCGACATAACCCAGCTTGAGGTAGTCCGGCATATTGCCCTGAGCGGTGCCGGCGATGTTGCGGCCGAAGGCTGGATTGCCGTTGCACGCCGGCCATTGCGGCCAGTCGGCGCTTGGTCCGAAGGCGGCGCGCTTCATGTAGGTCAGCGCGGTGCTGCTGTCGAAGCGGGTGGCGCCGAAGGCTTGCAGACTGGCCAGCAGCATCGGCGCGTGGTCTCCTTCCATCGGCACATCGTCGACATTGGCGTCGGCCCAGTGCGGGAAGGCGCCGCATTGCATGGCGTCGCTCACCAGCGATTGCGCCATGTCGGCCGCTTCGTCGCGGAACAGCCAGGCATGCATGGCGCCGAGCGAGCGGTAGGTATCCCAGATGGAGAAGGTGGTGTAGTGGTTCCTGCGCACCAGCGCGCCGTTCTTGTCTTTGTAGGTGTCGGTCTGGTGGCGCTGCTTGTCGAGGCCGATGTAGCTGCCGTCGACGTCGCTGAACAAGGTCGGACCGGACATGGCATGGTAGAACGCTGTATAGAATTGCGTCAGCGCGTCGTTGCTGTTGCCGCTGGCGGCCACCTGGATGGTGTTGAGCCGGGTGTTCCATGTGGCGTCGGCCCGGCGCCTGGTTTTGTCGAAATCGAAGCCGGGATTTTCCTTCTTCAGGTTGCGTAGGGCATTGGCCGGGCTGACATACGACAGGCCGATCTTGACCGCAGCGCTGCTGGCGGCCGATTGGGACAGGTCGAAATTCAGGATCAGGGTGCCGGTATTGTTGATGAAGCGCGGCGCCGTGGCGTAGGCAGAGTCGGACTGTATGTAGAAATACACGTCGTAAGAGCCGCCGCAGTTGAACTTGTTGCTGGTCTTGCCGTAGAAGCCGCTGGCGTCGGCTGGATCTTGCCAGATCTGGGCGCTGACGCCGGTCTGCGAATTGTTCTGGGTTGCATCGACCACCAGGATAGCCTTGGTTTTATCCGGATAGGTGAAGCGGGCAAAGCCGCTGCGTGCGGTGGCGGTCAGCTCGGTGACGATGCCGTCCTTGGTCTTGACCTTGTAGTAGCCGGGGGCGGCGCTTTCGTCTTTATGATCGAAAGTATTGCTGCTCTTGCGCATGACCAGGTTGCTGCCGCTGGTGAGCTGGCTGGTCAGCATGGTCGGCATGATCGGCAAGGTGCCGCCGCTGCGGCAGCCCGGGCCGCTGATGCGGGTCATGCTGAAGTAGTTGATCATGTTGCTGTCGTAGTTGTAGCCCGATCCGCTGGAATAATATTCGTGCGTGATGTCGGTGTCCGGACCGAACGAGACCATGCCGAACGGCAGTGTCGCTGCCGGAGCGGTGTTGCCGGGATGGGTGCCGCCGGGTTGCTGTTTGGTGCCGAGGAAGGGATTGATGTATTTGGTCAACGCCAGTTCGGGCAGCGGCTTGAGTGCGCTGTCGGCGTCGGCCACTGGTGAGGCGGTGCTGCTTCCCGGCGGACCTGGCTGGCCGCTTGCGCCGGTAGCTCCCGTGGCTCCTGTCGACCCCGTCGCTCCCGGCTGGCCGGGAGTGCCGTTGGCGCCGGCAATTCCGGCTGCACCGGTGGCGCCGGCCGCTCCGGCACTGCCGGCTTTTCCATCCAGGCCATTTGAACCGTCGCCGCACCCGAACAACATGAGCGCGAGTGCGCTTGCTGCAAGTTTCCTGCATGCCTGCTTATTCATCGTTCCTCCTTATAGTCGTTACTTGCTGATGCAAAGTAATCGGAAACACCTACCCACTACGAATTCAATTCGCATTTCAGTATTTGCTGGTGTGGCCAGGTCCGGGAAGCCGGCTGGCGACAAGGCGGGCCGTGACGGCGCCGCCGGTCAAGAGATATTCAGTACAAGCCTTCGGATGACATGTTCAGCAGGATCCGCATCGTCATCCGTTCTGTTTCAAGATGCCGAGCACTTCATAACAGGCGCCCATGGTGTGGTAATCAGTCTTGCCGGCCGGGCTTTTTTCGTCGCTGTACTTGCGGTTGTCGCGCGTCAGGATGCGGAACCAGGCGCCATGCCGATGATCGACGAAATGCTGCCAGCTGTATTGCCAGATATGGTCGTACCAGTCCCAGAAACGATGCTTGCCGGTGCGCTCGGCCAGCAGCGCGGCGGCGGCAAAGCTTTCGGCCTGCACCCAGAAATACTTGTCCTGGTCGCAGATCACGCCGTCCGGCGCGAAGCCGTAATAGATGCCGCCGCACTCCATGTCCCAGGCCGCATCCATGCCGGCGTCGAACAGTTCGATCGCGCGCGGCAGCAGCCAGTCCAGCGGCCGATGGCGCTCCAGGATCAGCAGCAGCTTGGCCCATTCGGTGTGGTGGCCGGGCTGGAAACCCCATGGTCGGAAAATGTTGCTGCTGTCTTCCTTGTTGTAGTCCCAGTCGACCGACCAGTCCGGATGGTAGTGTTCCCAGATCAGGTCCTTGCTCAGCGCCGCCTGGCGCACGGTGATGTTGTGCGCGACCGTTTCGGCGCGGTCCAGGAAGCGCTGGTCGCCGCTGGCTTCATAGGCGGCCAGCAGCGCTTCTGTCATGTGCATGTTGGCGTTCTGGCCGCGATAGGCTTGCAGCTGCCAGTCGTCGCTGGCCTCGTCGGCATACAGGCCGGCATGCGGTTCCCAGAAGCGCTGTTCCAGCAGCTCATAGGTTTGATACAGCCATTCTTCGGCGCTGGCTACGCCCGCCATCATGGCGTGCGCATAGGCCAGCAGGACGAACGCCAGGCCGTAGCAGTGGCGGGTCGGATCGAGCACCTGCTTGCGGCCGTCCTGCCAAGACAAGGTCCAGTCGTAGCCTTGCAATTCCGCATCCCAGTGCGCCTCGCGCAGGAAGGCTACGCCGTGCCTGACCGCCTCCAGATAGGCCGGATCGCCGAACTGGCGGTACGCCATTGCATAGTTGAAGACAAAGCGCGTGCTGCTGACCAGGTGCCGGGTCTGGCTGTCGTAGACGCTGCCGTCGTCTCTGTAAAAATGATAGAAGCCGCCCGAGGGATCGATGGCGCGCGGATGATAGAAGCGCATGGTGTCGCGCACGTGCTGCAATAGGAAGGCGGGCTGGCGGAATTCTTCTTTGGGCATTGCGGTCAGTTCAAGCATGTTCATGGGAGCGCTCCGCTGCCCAGCGTGCTGGCGCGCTGGATCAGTTCTACCGGCAGCACTACTTCGGATTGCGCCGGGGCGTCGTCCAGCAAGAGTTGCATCCCCATCCGTCCCAGCGCTTCCTTGTCGACCGCCAGCGTGGTGAGCGGCGGCGCGGCGCTGGCGGCGCCGTCGATGTTGTCGAAGCCGACAATCGCGATATCTTCCGGGATGCGAAGGCCGCGCGCCTGGCACACGTTCATGACGGCCAGCGCGGTGGCGTCGTTATAGCAAAATATGGCGTCCGGCGGCGGTCCCGACAGCAGCAGGGTTTGCATCGCGGCGGCGGCTTGCTGTTGCAGTTCCTGGCCCGGCTGCAGGGTGATTTCCAGGCGCGGATCGAACAGCCGGCCCGCCTCGAACAGCGCCTGGCGGTAGCCCAGCGCGCGTTGCGCAATGCTGTAGTGCGATAACGGACCGGAAATGAAGGCCAGCCGCTGGCGACCGAGCTGCATCAGGTGGCGGGTTGCCGCCAGGGCGCCGCCGAGATTGTCGATATTGACCGAGCGGAAGCCGGGCGCCCACAAGTCGATCAGCACCACCGGCTTGCCGGTCTTGGTCAGCCACTCCAGCACTTCCGGTTCCATGAAGCCGGCCACTGCCAGCGCATCGGGTTCGTGCAGGCGGATCTGGTCCATCACATTGTCGGCCGGGCCGATCGACAGCACGGTCGGCACGATGCTGCGCTCGCGGCAGGCGGTTTCCACGCCATGCAGCACCTGCGAAAAAAACGGGCTGGCGACGAAATTATTGTGCTGGCGATGCAGCAGGAAGGTCAGGCGGCGGATTTTTCCCTGGCGCAGATTGGCTTCGTTGTAGCCGAGCTGGGACGCGATCCTCTGGACATGGATGCGGGTCTGTTCAGTCAGGCCGGATTGCTTTTTCAGGGCGCGCGACACGGTGCCGATGGATACATTGGCTGCCAGTGCGATATCGCGGATCGTTGCTCGCATGCTCTCCTCCTTGTTTGCAGGCTGCGGTGGCGGCGCCTGCATTTTCCTGAGATCCAGCCATGGCGCTGTCGCGCTCGATGCCGCCGGAACTCAAGGATGTTTTGTGAGTATTAATGTATAGTAAAAAAATGAAATTTACAAATATTTCTTAAAATAAACTCACATAACTAGCTGATATATAAGGATTTATTTTACATTTGTGAGACTTAATTGTTTAGTAAACGTACTAAACCTTAGTCATTCAGCGGCGATAAATAGGGATATGTGAAGAAACAGTATCTAAAGGCTGGCAGGGCATGGCTTGCTGGCGGCAATGTTGCGGTGCTTCGATTGTTACCTAGTGTGGCGAAAAAAAAGCGGGCAGCCGTTGCCGGCGCCCGCGCTTCTAGATCAGATCAAGCAATGCGATGATTTCTATTGCGGCGTCAGATGCTTGGCCAGGAAGCCTTCCATCGCAGTATAAAAATCGAAGCGGTTCTCTTCGTTGTGGAAGCCGTGGCCCTCATTGTCCTTCACCATGTATTCCACCGGCACGCCACGCTTGCGCAGGCTTTCCACGATCTGGTCCGATTCAGCCTTGTTGACGCGCGGATCGTTGGCGCCTTGCGCGACGAACAGCGGCGTCTTGATGCGGTCGGTATGCAAGGCTGGCGAGGCTGAGCTTAGCAAGGCCTTGTCTTTTTCCGGATCGCCGACCATTTCATGCATCTGGTCGAGGAATGGTTTCCAGTACGGCGGGATGGTGTTCATGAAGGTGAACAGATTGGAGACGCCGACATAGTCGACCGCTGCCGCGTACAGGTCGGGCGTGAAGGTGACCCCGGCCAGCGTTGCATAGCCGCCGTAGGAGCCGCCGTAGATCGCCACCCGCTTGGGATCGGCGATACCTTGGCCTACCAGCCATTGCACGCCGTCAGTCAGGTCATCCTGCATGGTCTTGCCCCATTGCTTGAACGACGCTTCCCAGAACTTGCGGCCGTAGCCGGTCGAGCCGCGGTAGTTGATCTGCAAGACCGCATAGCCGCGGTTGGCGAGCAGTTGCACTTCCGGGTTGTAGCCCCAGACATCGCGCGCCCACGGGCCGCCGTGCGGATTGACGATCACCGGCAGGTTCTTCGGATCCTTGCCCAGCGGCAGGGTCAGGTAGCCATTGATCAGCAAGCCGTCGCGCGCCTTGTACTGCACTGGCTTCATTTCCGCCATGTCCTGTTCGGCGATGGCGGGATTGATGTCGGCCAGCTTGGTCAGGCTGCCGCTCTTGCTGTCGAACAGATAGCGGCTGCCCAGGGTGCGGTCGTTGTAGGCAGCCACGATCCATTTCGATTCATCCTTGGTGTGCGATTGCGTGATGACTTCATAGCCGGGCAGTTTTTCCTGCAAGGTCTTGTGCAAGGCTTCGCTTTGCGCATCGAGGTACTTGTATTCGGGCTTCCAGGTGGTGTAGCTGATTTCCGTCAGCACTTTGCGCTTCTTCGAATAGGACAGGCCGTCGACATCGACTTCCGGGTTTTCATACAGCAGTTCTTCTTCCTTGGCGGTTTCCGGATTGAAGACCACGATGGCTTGCTTGTCGCGGCCCAGGTTGGATGACACGTACAGCTTCTTGTTGTCGAAGGTGAAAAACAGCGGACTGACCGAATCCTTGAACGAGGTGGTCAGGATAGTCTTGAACGGCGCGCTTTCGCTGGCGCGGTACAGCAGGCTGGTGTTGACGCCGTCGGAAGTGGTGGCGGCGCGCACCTTGCCGTCATGGTCGGTGATCCAGCCCTGGATGTTGCCGGGATTCTTGGCCACCAGTTTTTCGGCGC
>NZ_DATMRB010000090.1:0-40464 GCF_035566555.1 Collimonas sp. | reverse complement strand
GCCACTTTGGCTTTGAAGTTCCCTGTGTGGTTCCGTCTCGTTCTCTTGGTCATGCCCTTGCTCCAGTAATCGACCTTCCGGTCGAGATTGTGAAGCAAAGCCACCACTTAACCAACTGTCCGAATTTCCTGAGCCACTTCTTTGTTTCGCTGGGTCTCGATCTGCTACAGTACTTTGCGAAGGCTGTTGTATGGGGTTGGGTGCAACGCTATATCGAAAAAAAATTTAGCACGGACACCAGCAAAAGTTACACGGTCGCTCCCTGGTTAAATTGGCCCGCATTAGGTCTATTCTGGGCAAAGCTCAGTGTTATGCTGGTCGCGTATGTTCTACTTTTTCTGTTTGTGCTAACGCGTATTGATTTTGGTGAGGGTAATCCAGAATACGAGACCTTGTACCACAATAGCGTAATTGACCACAAAGCTCGCATCCACGTTTCTACTTTTGATTCTAATAATGGTGCAGTGACCAACAAGGAAAATTGCGCCAATGCCGAAGATTTGCTTCAGATGCAACAAGGAACGAAAATTCGGTTCTGGTGCGAAGCTGGACGATACAAAAAATAGTTGTGCAGCTGGTCTGCAGAGAGCAGGGACATATCAGGTCCAAATTTGCGAAAAATTGATCAGTTCCGATATATTATTTTTTCGATTGATTCGCCGGGCGGGGACGTTTTCCCATTCGTGAGCGATTAGCCTTCGGTGGGATGGCTTTTCTTAAGAAATTACTTGCGCCGGAAAAAACAGTCCGGTATATTCCAGTTCCATATACACGTCATCGGTGCGACTAACCGAATTGATGGCGGATATTTGAGTAGATTCTTTCGTGGCGCGGTCACTTTGCAGATAGCACTGGAACGCGCGAATCTCCTCAAGTATCGGAAGTTCGAAAAGCTCGCTTCGGCGGGCTTTTTTGTTTATGATTCATTTGTCCTTAGCTGATTAGGGAGCATAGTTTCGATAGTCAGCGAGGAGATAAGCCCGCACGTTCTTCGTAAAAGCGACTGCTCCTCGCCGCTGGCACCAATTTCCAAAGCCTCGCACCTTCACCGGTTCGAGGCTTTTCTATTTGAGCATATGCGGAGCTGATTTGGCGTATGCTGAACTTTAAGCGAGTAAGGGAGTTTGATGTAATAATGCAATTGTTTTTTGTTTGAATTATTGCAATAATGTGTCATAGTTTCCTCTTGGATAAAATTTCCTTGGGGGAAGCATGGTAGATCGAGTTACCGTTTCAAGCGAGCAGGATGCGTTCGATTTATTAAAGAGAGCGATCAATGACGAGCTTAGCGATCAACTGGTACTAAAGTTTGATAACTGGCCCAAACTTACGGTCACCCTAAAAGGTTCTGGTTACGACAGCACAATAACGCCGAGCTTGATGCAGGCGATGATTGATCTCCAGCATGGGATTAATAGGACATATTCCAAGCTAATTTATGATCATCCAGACTCTAGGCATTTAAAAGATGCGGAACGCCAGCAGCTCGAATTCAAGGCAAAGGTGGAACAAGGCAGCTCAGTTGTTGAAATCAACTTAGCTGATTTTGCACAAAAATTAGCTAGCGAACTAGTCGGGAAAATGGAACCTTCACAGATCGTTATTCTGGGAGTAGTAGGGGCTTCGTTATGGGCCGCAACCTCCATGTTTAAACATTACGTCAGCACGCAAGCAAAGCATAAAGAAGCGGAGATCGATGCTGACAAGCTAATAAAGCTGTCAACGCTAGAAACAGAGCGGCTGAGCATCGTTACTCAAGCGCTTCAAATGCAACCGCGTCTAGTGTCCGTAGAAAAGGACGCGCAGCTTACCAGCATGTCTTTTCTAAAGGGTATTTCGGATGCTGACTCAATTGATGTGAATGGCATCAAATTGACAAATGACGAGGTAAGAAAAGTTATTTCTACCAGTAGGTCGGAGTCTAGCGAGATTCAACTGAATGGTAATTATCGAATTTTGTCAGTTGATACGAGTAAAGAAGACGAGATCAAAATCAAAATTCGTCACCTTGAAAAAGCTAGGGATTTCTGGGCAAAATTTAAAGACAACAGCTTGGACAAGGAACATGTGCGAGCACTTCAAGACGCGGAATGGTCTAAAACCCCAGTTTATTTAAGCGTAAATGCTACTGAGTTGAGGGGCGAAGTAACAACAGCAGTAATTATATCTGCGAAGCCCCAGCCGACTTAGTAGCTTCCTTGTTAAATGGGATTGGAGGTTTTCGAGTGTTCCGTCACATTGAAAATAATAGGGTGTTTTCTCGCCAATTCGCGCTTCATTTTTGCTGATGTAAATAGCTGTTGCTTGAGTAAATATCTGTAACTAGGCATGGAGAGTTGATTTAGTTGGAGTACATTGAATTCGTCTCCTCCAATTCTCCCTAAGTTTTGGATTCAGCCCGCCACCGTAAGGTTCGCGGGCTTTTTTTCGCCCAAAAGAACAGGCATGTATGTTGGCAACCACAGACCCATTCAATGCTTTATCGTTGGTAGAAAAACTGAACATGGATGGGGTTTGCAAAATGCATTTGACAGTACAGCTCGATGAGCGATTGGCAGAACGATTCGCTGCGTTAGTAGGCATCTCCTATCTCGTAGCAGCCATTGGCGTTGCTTGTGCTGGAGCTGCTGCGCTCATTTTGGCTATTCGTTGGTGGTGACGTTATATGCCGCGCCGGCCGCGTAAGCCATGTGCTGCGCCTGGCTGTGGTGTGCTGGTCGATGGCGCTGAGCGTTGCTGTCCGAAGCACCAGAAGTTGCGTCAGCAGCAGGACTGCGAGCGGCGGGGCACGGCACACCAGCGCGGATACACCAGCGCCTGGACGCGAGCACGCTCGCATTACCTGCGAGCGCATCCGCTCTGCGCGCATTGCACCCACGATGGGGTCGTGACTGCCGCAACAGTCGTCGATCACATCACGCCGCCGCGGCTTCGAGAGGCGCTGGATAGTGGTGACGCTGGGTTTATCGCCAGAGCGAAGGCGTTGTTCTGGGACAGCTTGTGCAACTGGCAGTCCTTATGCAAGCGGCATCACGACATCAAGACCGCGACCGAAGACGGCGGGTTTGGACGGAAAGCAAGGCACTAATATATGGAAGCATGGAAACGGAAACGTTGGTCGCGCAATGTTGGCGCGCTTGACGTCATCGGACGCGGTCGCCTATGTGCGATCTGCCACGGCGGCGATCATCATGAAGACCACTGCGACGATGCGCCTGACCCATCGGCTGAGCGAGTGACTCAGATGGACCAGAGCGACGTCGCTGACGCTGCCACGGACCCGTCGCAGGGGTAGGGGGAGTCAAAAGTCTACAGACTCTCGTCGCCCAGACCGTCAGCTTAGTAATTTTTTTATTTCCACAAAATGAAATTTCAAAAGGGTTGACTTATGGCAAGGCCTAGGACCCCATCGAACGTACTGCAAATGCGTGGCGCGTTCGACAAGAACCCCAAGCGCGGCCGTGAGCGGGAAGGCGAGCCCGAGCCCAATGGCGAGATCGGCGATCCGCCAGCGAGTCTCAGCGAGGATGCGAAAAAATGTTGGTTCGAAATTGTAGGTTTGCTGGCGCCGGGCGTCCTTTGCCGCTCTGATCGCCTCGCTCTTGAAATGGCGGCATCGCTGCTTGCCCAAATGCGAGGGACGCAATGGTTGGTGCCGGCGGCGGTGCTTACGCGCTACGAAACTCTGATCGGAAAGTTCGGTATGACGCCGTCCGATCGGTCTAAAGTCTCGGTGCCGAAGACAGCCGCGGCCAATCCGTTCGCCAAGCTCATCAAGAAAGGAAAGTAAGCGTGTTCAATGGCCAATCCACATGTAACAGCGGCAAATCGCTACGCGCGCGAAGTCGTGGCGGGAAAGATTGTCGCGTGCAAGTGGGTCAAATTGGCCTGCAAACGCCATCTCGATGACCTGGAATCGGCGAAAAAGAAGACGTCCAAATATTTTTTCGACGCCGACGCCGCGGACGATGTCTGTGCGTTTATCGAGTTGCTGCCCCATACCAAGGGCAAATGGGCCAAGACTAAAGAGCTGATTGTGCTGCAGCCGTGGCAGAAATTCATTTTCTGCGTTCTTTTCGGTTGGAAGATTCGCAAGAATGAACGGCGGCGCTTTCGTAAAGCCTATATCGCGGTTCCCCGTAAAAACGGCAAATCCATCCTTGCTGCCGGCATCGCGCTGTATATGTTCGCCGCCGATGGCGAGTTTGGTGCCGAGGTCTACTCCGGCGCGACCACAGAGAAGCAAGCCTGGGAGGTTTTCCGGCCCGCCAAGCAAATGATTGAGCGCACGCCGGAACTGGCGGACGCCATCGGTGCCGAGGTATGGGCCAAGATGTTGCTGACGCCGGCCGACGGCTCCAAATTCGAGCCCGTGATTGGCAAGCCAGGCGATGGCTCATCGCCGTCCTGCGCAATCGTCGACGAGTACCACGAGCATGATACGTCCGAGCTGGTCGATACGATGGAAACCGGCATGGGTGCACGCGATCAGCCGTTGCTGGTCGAAATCACCACGGCCGGTTACAACATCGCCGGACCGTGCTATGACCAGGAACTAGACGCGAAGAAGGTGCTGGAAGGCGCGCTGGAGCAGGATGAACTGTTCGCCATTATCTACACGGTGGATGAAGAGGATGCCTGGGACGATCCCAAGGCACTGCGCAAGGCCAATCCGAACATGGGAATCTCGGTCGATCAGGATTTCCTGCTCAGCCAGCAGCGCCAGGCAGTACAAAGTGCCGCCAAACAGACCCGATTCAAGACCAAGCACCTGAATATCTGGTGTTCGGCGAAGACGGCCTGGATGAACATGATCGAATGGGCCAAATGCGCGGATCCGACGCTACGCCGTGAACAGTTCATAGGTGACAAAAACTGGAAAGCGCTCGATCTGGCCTCCCGCTCCGATATTTGTGCCGACGTCGATTGCTTCATACGAGAAATCGAGGGCAAGACCCACTATTACCTGTTCGGTAAATATGCGTTGCCGGAAACGGCCATCGAATCCGCGACTAAGTTCAAGAATTCCTATACCAAGTGGGTGATCGAGGGTTTTCTTGATCAGCATGAGGGTGCCGAGATCGATTTTTCCATCGTGCGCGATCTGGTGCTGGCAGACATGGACGTGTTTGCGCCGCAGGAGGTCGTATTCGATCCCTGGCGCGCCGCGCAGCTGGCGCAGGAGCTCATGAAAGAAGGCGCGGTTGCCGTCGAGTTTCGCCAAACGGTGCAGAACATGTCGCTGCCGATGAAGGAACTGGAGAGTGCGGTCAAGGCCGGACGGCTGCACCACGACGGCAATCCGGTGCTGACCTGGATGATGTCGAACGTGGTGGCGAAACTGGACGCCAAGGACAACATCTATCCCCGCAAGGAAAAGCAGGAAAACAAGATCGACGGCGTTGTCGCCGCGATTATGGCAGTCGGCCGCGCCATGCTGGCCGAACCCGATCAAAGCGACGACTGGATCAGCGACATCCTCATCGCCTAATAGGAAATCAATGAGTCAAACTAAAACGAAGCCAGCAGGGCGCATCAAAGGGAGCGTCCTGAAATGGCTCGGCGTGCCGATAGCGCTGACGGATACGGACTTCTGGTCTGCCTATCTGGGTGGCGGCTCTTTTACTGGTCGCCGGGTAACGGTCGATGCTGCCTTGCAGCTGGCCACCGTATGGGCGTGCGTGCGCCTGCTGTCCGAGACGATCGCCACCTTGCCGCTGGGGTTTTACGAAAAACTCGCCGATGGCTCCCGCGAACCGGCGACGGCTCACCCGCTCTACGATCTATTGCACAACCAGCCCAACGCAGACATGACCGCGGTTCAGTTCTGGGAAGCGATCATCGCCAGCATGCTTTTGTGGGGTAATGCCTATATAGAAAAGGCCAAGATCGGCAAACGCATTGTTGCCCTGAATTTTCTGCATCCTGGCCGGATGCAGAAGCGGCGGCTGCTCTCCGGCGCGATGGAATATAACTACCGCGACCTGGACGGTTCGCAGCGGACTATTGCGGAAGGCGACCTGGTCAACATTCCGGCTTTCAGCCTCGACGGCGTCAATGGGCTGACGCCCATGTCCTACGGCGCTAATGTGTTCGGCGCCGCTATGGCGACGGATGAGGCTAGCAGTAAAGTGTTTTCGAGCGGCATGCGGGCCGCCGGCTTTGTCAAAGTAACCGGCACGCTCAAGAAGGACCAGCGCGAGGATCTGCGCGCCAGCATTAAACAATTTGCCGCTGGCGGTCCAGAAGCCGGCAACGTCATGGTGTTGGAGAACGACTCCACTTACCAGCAGTTGACCATGAACCCTGGCGACTCGCAGATGCTGGAATCGCGCTCCTTCAATGTCGAGGAAATGTGCCGCTGGTTTCGCGTTCCTCCCTTCATGGTGGGGCATTCAGCCAATTCGACCAACTGGGGCACTGGCATCGAGCAGCAGATGATTGGTTTCTTGACATTCTCCCTGCGGCCATGGCTGACCAGGGTCGAGCAGGCCATCCGCAAATCCCTGTTGTCGCCAGGTGAGCGCAGCAAATTCTTTGCAGAATTTGCCATTGAAGGCCTGCTGCGCGCCGACAGCGCCGCGCGCGCCGAGTATCTGGCAAAAATGACACAAAACGGGCTGATGACGCGCAACGAGGGGCGCGCCTACGATAATCGCGCGCCGCTCGCCGGCGGCGACGAGCTGACCGTGCAGAGCAATCTGGTGCCGCTCACCATGCTTGGCAAGATCACATCCACCGCCGGCGCGGCCAAGAACGCACTGCGGCAATGGCTAGGAATCAAAAACGATGAGGACAACGATGAAACGTAAAAGCGGAACGATGCAAATCCGATCATTCGACTATCAAGTGAAGGCCGTCCAAGAGGACGGCCTTTTTTCTGGGTACGGCTCGGTGTTCGGTACCGTGGACAGTTACAACGAGGTGGTGGCGCCAGGCGCTTTCCTGGACAGCATTGCGGAAACCAAGGCCAAGGGCCGCACGTTCCCGGTGCTGTGGCAGCACCGCTCCGGCGAGCCGATCGGCGACTGGGACATCAATTCGCTGAAGGAAGACGACCACGGACTGTTCGGCACCGGCCAGCTGTGGTTGACTGACGCCGCCTACGCCAAGATCGCCTACCGCGGCATGCAGTCGCGCTCGATCACCGGTCTGTCGATTGGCTATTACGTTCGGGATTCCAGTTACGACGAAAAAACCGGCATCTTGACTCTCAAAAAACTGGATCTGGTCGAAATTTCCATTGTCACCACACCGGCGAACGACGACGCCCGCATTGACGCTATCAAGGCTCGGATTGCCCACGGCAACCTGCCGAATCTCCCTGATTTTGAAAAGCTCCTGCGCGAGGCAGGCTTTTCGAAGACTCAAGCCACGGTGATCGCAAGTCGTGGCTTGAAGCACCTGCTCCGGAGCGAGTCCGAGGGCGACAGCGAACAAAAGGCAGCTCTTTCTGAAATGAGCCAACGCCTTGCCAGCTTTTCTCTCCCTCAACTTTAAGGAATCAATATGAAATTGAAACATGTATTTTTGCTCGCCGTCTTGGCGACGGTCGCCGCCGCCGGCTTCGCCGCTGAGATTGGGCCGGCCGTTCACGCGTCTCTGCATTCGGCGCTTTTCCCGAGCTTTGGTGACGGTGGCTGGATGTCGCTTCTGCCGTTTGCCGGTGCCGGCATGCTGCGTAAGAGCGGTGGCGAAGGTGGCGACGACATCGGTGCTGTGAGCAAGCGGCTCGGCGAAGTGATGGACCAGGTCAAGAACTTCGGCGAGGACATCGCCAAGAAGATGGCCAGCGGTACTGCCGTTACGCAAGAGCTGAAAGACGCGACCGACAAGACGTTGACCGAAATGAACGATTTGAAGTCGCGCATGGCTGAACTGGAGCAGAAGAGCGTCCGCCGCCCCGGCAATGACGAGCAGCAAGAATTCAAGACGGTCGGCCAGCGTGTCGTCGAAAGCGACGCCTTCAAGGGCATGAACAGCTCGGAACGTAAGAGCCTGCGTGTCAGCATGGAACGTAAGGATCTGATGAACGTGCCCGGCACAGTTGGCGCCGGCGTCAGCTCCAGCAACTCTTTGGTGATGGCTGATCGCCAGCTGGGCATTGTGGCGCCGATCAATCGTACTTTGACCATTCGCGACTTGCTGCTGCCAGGTCAGACCGGTTCCAATTCGATCGAGTACGTCCGCGAAACCGGCTATACCAATAACGCCGCCCCTGTCGCCGAAGGCGCGTTGAAGCCAAAGTCGGACATCCAATTCGATCTGAAAAGCGCTCCGGTACGCACCATCGCCCACCATTTCAAAGGTTCGCGCCAACTGCTGGACGATGCTAAAGGACTGGCCAGCTACATCGATGGCCGTGCGCAGTACGGTCTGCGCTTCAAGGAAGAGCTGCAGCTCCTGAGTGGTGACGGAACCGGCGCCAATATTCTGGGGTTGTTGCCGCAAGCGATTGCCTTCAAGCCGGCGCTGGTGCTGGCGGATGCGACGCCCATCGATCGCCTGCGTCTGGCCATTCTGCAGGCCGTCCTGGCCGAGTACCCGGCGTCGGCCTTCGTGCTGAATCCGATCGACTGGACCGGCATCGAGTTGACTAAGGACAAGGAAGGCCGCTACATCATCGCCCAGCCGGTCAACGGGTCCGGCGCACGCTTGTGGGGCTTGCCAGTCGCTGAAACGCAAGCCATCGCGCAAGACACGTTCCTGACAGGGGCATTCAACCTGGGCGCGCAGATCTTCGATCGCATGGAGGTCGAAGTGCTGTTGTCGACGGAGAACGAAGACGATTTCGTCAAGAACATGGTCACGATCCGGGCGGAAGAGCGCCTGGCGCTGGCGGTGTATCGGCCGGAAGCCTTCGTGACAGGTTCGGTGTCGGGTCAAAAGCCTTAAACCTACCTGGCGAAACAGTAAATCTACCGAAAGGGCAGCGCATAGCGTTGCCCTTTCTCATTTGGAGAGATGCATGAGTACAGAAGACAACGAATTTCTGGTGCAACCCGTAAAAACGTTTCACGGCGAGGAGGGTTTCAAGACACCCGACAGCGAGCCGTTTGCGGTTTCTCGCCAGCGCATGGCCGATCTGAAGGCCAATGAGCTGGTGGTCGAAGTTGAGACCGACGGGAAAGTCGCGCCGGCAGCCAACAACAAATCGGCACCAGCACCGCGTACCAAGGGCAAGAATGGCGACGCCGCTGACTGATAGTTTCGGTCTGACTCAGGCCCGGGCACACTTGCGCCTGGATCCAGACGACGATGATCCGATGATCGCTTTGTACATGGAAGCGGCCGTGGATCGTGTCGAGCAGCACATTCAGGCGCCGTTGAGTCGCAACGTTGCCGACGTCGGTGCGCAGGAAGACATCGGCATACCGCCCAGCCTGAAGGCTGCCGTCCTGCTGTTTTTGGGCGATTTCTGGGAGAATCGCGAAGCATCGTTTGATCACAAGATGATCGAGAATCGCGCAGCTGAGGCATTGATGGCGCCTTACAGAACTAATTTGGGGGTGTGATGCAGGCCGGCCAGTTACGACATAAAACGGTCATCCAGTCGCCCCCATCCGGACAGGATGATGACGGCAATCCACGTACGGAATGGCTGTTGGTGAGTAAGCCCTATGCCAAGAAGGAAGATCTGAGCGGGCGCGAGCTGTTTGCGGCGCAGGCGGCACAAAGCGAGGTGACTACTCGCTTCCGCATCCGTTACAGAACGGGTGTCACGGCAAAAATGCGGCTGCTGTGCGATGGCGTGATTTACAACATTGAAGCAGTGCTGGACCGCGATGGTCGTAAACGTGAGCTGCAGCTGATGTGCTCGTCAGGATTGAATAATGGCTAACATCCAATGGAGCGGCCTGGACCAGATCCAGCAGAATCTACTGCGGCTTCCGGCCATGTTCGCAGATTCGCTGCGGTCCGCGGCCAATACTGGCGCCACGGTCATCAAGAACGAGGTGATGGCGCGTGCACCGGAAGACAAGGGCATTCTCAAATCCGCCATCTATCAGAAACATATTGAAGAGCTGTCCGGAGCCGACAGGCAGGTCTATTACGTGTCTTGGCGCAAAGGCAAATCGTCCGAGCTGGACGCCTTCTATGGTAAATGGGTGGAATACGGTCACTGGTATGTCCCGAAGAAGCCCAAGGGCGTACGCGCCAAGGACCATCGGGCAGCCAACCGCAATGTGTTTGTGCCAGCGCACCCATTCCTGCGGCCGGCATTCGATACACAGAAGGAGGCCGCACTGTCGGCCATGCGCAGCAAGCTGGCGGAGAACGTGCGGAAGGCGATTGCGGAGATCAACCGATGATTGAAAAACAGATATGGGCGGCGACTAAGGCCTTGTTTGCCGGCGGCGTGCATTACGACGTGGCACCGGACAGCAGCACGCTGCCCTATGCAACGCTGCAGCAGGTCGGTGGCGCCAGTGTCAACGATCTCGACGGTCCGGATACCTTGGGGAATCCCCGCATCCAGATAGACGTATTCGCAAGAAGCCGCACGGAAGCAAACGAACTGTTGGCGGCAGCTGCGGCCGTGGTGTGCGTCGCGCCACTTCGGGGTGTTCCCCTTGGCGCGCCCATCAGCACCTATAACTCGGACATCAAGGTATTTCGGCGCAGTCAGGATTTCAGTTTCTGGGTTTGACCCGTGTTACATCATTTTCATTTTTTATTTTTCATTTCGCCACCTACGGGTGGCTTTTTCTTTTGGAGAACAGTATGACTTCGGTTGCTTTATCCGCACAAGGTAGTAAGCTGGAAATCGGCGCCGCCGGCGCCGATCCCATCTTCACGCAAATCAAGGGCTTCAAGTCCTATACGGGCTTTGACGGCTCCGCGTCTGAGATCGACACCACCGACCTGAACAGCACGTCGAAGGAATTCCTGCTGGGCCTGGCGGACAGCGGTAACTTCAACTTCGAACTGCACATCAATCATGCAGATCCCGGTCAGCTGGCGCTCACCGCCGCCAAGAAAACTGGCGCGCTGACGCCGTTCAAGCTGACGCTGCCGGATGGCTCGATCGCCACCTGGAAGGGACTTGTTAAATCCGTGCCGCTGCAGGGCGCCGTCGACGGCGTGCAAACCGGCAGTGTGACCACCCGCATCAGCGGCGACGTGGATTGGAAATGAAGACTATGACAATCCTCAATCGCGATGCCATCCTGGGCGCCCAGGACATTAAGACCGAAGATATTCCGGTACCGGAATGGGGTGGTTCTGTACGAATCGGCCTGATGTCAGGTGCCGGGCGCGACCAGTTCCTGTCCGGACGCGAAAAAAACATCTCCCTAAGCTGCTTTCAGGCCTCCATTCTGGCCGCCACGATCATCGACCCTGATGGCAAACGCCTCTTTACTGAAGCTGACATCGAGGCGCTGCAGCAGAAAAACGGTCAGGTGCTGGGCCGCCTGGCCGATGCTGCTTTTCGTATCAACGCCATCGGGCCGGCTGCAGATGAAGCCGCCACAAAAAACTCCAAGACCGACCAGAGCGACGCGTCTGGCTCCGGCTCGCCAGAGACCTCGGTAAAAGCGTCCGACAAGTCCAGCAAGAAGTAGATTCGGCCGAATTCTCGGAATGGAAGGCGTATTACGCGATGACGCCGGACCGAGAACGCGACGACGACTGGCGCCACGCGGAGATGATGAGCCTCATGGCCAATATCAACCGCAACACCAAGGCGCGACCGGAGCCATTTACCACGACTGAGTTTCTGTCGTGGTGGCATGCGTCGCCGGCTGGCGCTGCATCGAATGAGCCGGTTGACCTGGGAGACGCGAAGGCCCAGTCCGACCTCATTAAAGCAATGATGTTCGGTAAGACGAAAGGAAATAGTGCATGAGCGACGACGTACTCGGTAAAGCCACCATCATGATGGTGGCTGACCAGAGCGGCTTTAATGCCGATATGGTCAAATCCGCCCAGACGGTCGCTAAATTTGCCGATACCGCGGTCGATGCGGCGAGTAAGTCGTCTGCGGCGCTGACTTCGATCGGCGACGCCTCCAGTCAGGCTGCCGGCACGTTGACCGCAACGCAGCAGCGCTATATACAGTCGTTGCAACGTCAAGTGGCAGCCATGGAGGGCGGGAAGCTGGCAGCACTGTCGCTGAAAGCTGAGCAGATGGGGCTGGCCGGCGCCGCCGCGCCGCTGATTGATCGAATGCGGCAGGTTGAGGCGACGCAGCGCGCCGCGTCCGCGGCAAACGATGCTGTATCAGGCAGCTTTACAGGGGCATCGGCTGCCGCGACCGCGTTCGCCGAATCGGAAGATCAGGCAGCCGCACGAATCCGCGCCATGGTCGCCGCCTCCGTGGCGCAGGCCGAGGCGCTGAACAAGCAAACCGTCGCTGCCAGGGAGGCGGCCACGGCTGCCAGAGAGATGGGTTTGACCAGCGGTGCCGGATCCAATACAGGAGCGAAGGTCGATTATTCGACGCAGCAGCGCGGCATGCAGGCCACCGCCGACCAGATTGCTGAGGTCAACCGCGCCCTGGCATCGATTGGCCGCGGAGCCAGTTCGATGAAAGAAGTGCAGGCGCAAACCGATAAGCTGCTCGGTTTGTGGCAGAGCGGCCGGATTTCGGCAGAGCAGTACGACCTGGCTGTCAAGCGTCTGGACGCCTCGGAGGCAGGACTTGCCAAGTCGACCGCCGACGCGGCCGCCAAGGCGGATGCCTTTGTTGCCAAACTGAAGGACCAGGCAGCCACGGCGGGTATGACGACCAAGCAGCTGATGGAGTATCGCGCTGCCCAGCTGGGTGTGACTGCACAAGCAGCACCGTTCATAGAAAAGATCGGCGCCGGCGAGAAGGCACTGCACAGTTTCAGTATGGAGAGCGGCAGCGCCCGCCGAGAGCTGGGCGTGGTGGCGCGCGAGCTGGCGCGCGGCGATTTCGGTGCCGCCGCCCGATCCATGTCGATCTTGTCGGAACGCACGGGGCTGACCGCCATGATGATGTCGCCTCTGGGATTGGCGGTCGGTGCCGTGGCTGGCGCGTTTGCCGTGTTGGGCTACGAAGCGTATGCCAGTCATCAGCGCCTGGAGGAAGTGAACAAGTCGATTGCTTCGTCCGGCAGCTTTTCCGGGCTCACCGCCGACCAGATCTCCGGCATGGCTACTCAGCTTGCCGGTAGCTCGCGATTCATCGGCGAGGCCAATGAAGCCTTGGTCGGCCTGGTCAATACGGGACGTATCGGGGGCGACCAGCTGGGCAGCTTTGGCCAGGTGGCGCTGGAGATGGCGAAGGACACTGGCAGGAGCATTGCCGACGTTACTGCCGATCTTGGCGCTTTGGCGGACGACGCCGTCGCCTGGGCTGAAAAGTATCAGAAGCAGCACCATTTCATGAGTGCAGCCCAATATCAGCTGGCCGTCCAGTACGCGGAAACTGGGGACAAGGCGGGCGCCGCCAAAGTCGTGATCGATGCCTTGCACGACTCGCATCAGCGCATGACGACGGACGCCGGCAAGGATATTGGCCTTGTCATGACGATCTGGCAAGGTTGGAAAAGCCTGATTATCGAGGTCGATCAGTTGCTTGGGCGCGCCATTGGCCCGAGCACTTACGCCAGCCAGATGGAGGTGGCGCAAAAACGATACCTGGGCAGCACGGCACGCCTGGAAAATCTCAAGGCCGCCAAGGATGGCGGCAATAAGCAGCTCATCGAGCAGGTGCAAGCGGCCGTCGACGCCGATCAAAAGGAACTCAGCCGCATCAACGACCTGATTCTCAAAGAACACGCTAAGACGAAGGAGAGTCAGGCGCTGGGTAAGAGCGGTGACCAGGCGATGGCCCTGCGCAGCTACTTGAACGATACGAAATATGCGGATAAGGACAGCCGTAAGCGGATCGACAAGGACAAGGAAAAGAAAGATTTTGCCGACGCTACTGCCGGTCTGATCGAGGGCTCGAAAGAGTACGAGACCGCTTACGCGCGCCATCAGGCCAACCTGAAGAAAATTGATGAGCAGTATCAGGACAAGAAAGCTGCCAAGCCGAAGGCTTACCACGATGACGCCGGCACCAAACTGTTGCAATCCTTACGCGAGCAGGAGGCAACGCTGCAGGCGCAGCTGGGTGGTGAAAATAAGCTAACCGAGGCGCAGCGTGAGCGCATCAAGTTTGAGCAGCAGATCGCTGATCTCAAAGAAAAGAAAGTTCTGACTGCAGATCAGAAAAGCTTGTTGAATGACGAAGCGGCGATCCGCGCGCAACTGGACAAAAACGTTGCTGTCGCCGAGGAAGTGCGCCTCAAGCAGGAAAAGCAGAAGCTCAGCGAGCGATCGGCGCAAATTGGTGAATCGATTAACTCGCAACGTGGTGGCCAGCAGGAACAATACGGTCGCACACTTGGTGCCTTCGGCATGGGCCGCGCCGAGCAGGAGCGGGTCGCCGCCTACAACCAGATCCAGAAGGAATACCAGCGCTATCAGGAGCAACTGACCAAGGCCACACCGAAGGACCTGCTCGGATCGCAGCAATTCCTTGATGCTCAGGCGAACATCCAGGCCGGCCTGGATGGTTCCCTGAAGGACTACGAGGCTTATTACGATCAGTTAAAGGATAAGCAGGGGGATTGGCGCAACGGCGCCATGCAGTCCTTCTACGACTATCAGGATGCGGCGAGGAACGTCGCTGCGCAGGCTGGCTCGGCATTTACCAATGCCGCCAAGGGGATGGAAGATGCGCTTGTGAAGTTTGCGACGACCGGAAAGCTGTCGTTTTCTGATCTGGCCAAGTCCGTGATCGCCGATATTGCCAGGATGCAGGCCAAGGCCGCGATCTCAGGCTTGTTTAATTTTGCGATGAACGCTATCGGTGCGTACGTCGGGAGCACTGGTGCGGTCAATGCGGGTATGAGCATACCGTCCAGCGGTGGTGCCGGCGCCGGTTTCATTGACGCGGCCGCCGGTGGTTCCTTTGCGACGGGCGGCTTTGTCTCCGGCGAGGGGACCGGGACGTCCGACAGCATTGCGGCGTGGCTGTCGAATGGCGAATTCGTCAATAACGCCGCATCGACCAAGAGAAATCGCGGCCTGCTGGAATGGCTCAACAATGGCGGCGACGCATCCAAGCTGGGCCGCTTCGCCACCGGCGGGGTGGTCGGTTCCAGTCCAGCAGGCGTGGGCATGCCAAGTCCTGCTGCTGGTGGCGGTATGAACATCGTTACCCACGTGACCGTCAGCGATGCCGGCACCAAGGCGGTGACGACCGGTGATAACAACGGTGTCGGAAAGCAGCTCGGCGCCATGATTACGCAGGTGGTCAAGGAGGTGATTGTCAAGGAGTCGCGCGACGGCGGCTTGCTGTCAAAGCAACGGATGGGATATGCCTGATGGCCATTGAAACATTTAGCTGGGTGCCGAAGATCGAATCGACCGGTGCAGTGAAATTTCGGGTCCTGAAGGCGCAGTTTGGCGACGGCTATGCGCAGACTGCGCCAGACGGTATCAATAATCGATCCACGTCCTGGCCGCTCAGTTTTACCGGTACGGCCGCCAAGGTCGGCGCAATTGCAGCATTTCTGGATCGGCACGCGGGCAGCCGCTCGTTCTACTGGACGCCACCACTTGGCGGCCAGGCGAGGTTTAAGGCTGGCGAATACCAGCCGACGGAGCACGGCGGCGGAATTTTTACGATTGCAGTGACTTTTGAGGAATCTTTTAGCCCATGATTACGGCCGACATCCAATCCCTTGAACCTGGCGCCCGGGTGGAGCTATTCGAGCTCGACGCCACGGAAATTGGCGGTGACGTGCTGCGGTTTCACGGTTATCAGCAGGCCGGCCCCATCTGGTGGCAGGGAAATGAATACACGCCTTGGGCGATTCAGGCAACCGAGTTTGAGGTTACCAGCGATGGCCAGCAGCCGTCGCCAACGCTGGCCGTCGGAAATATTGGTCTCGACGCCAACGGCGAGCCGGTCGCCGGTGTGATTTCCTCGATGTGCATCTATCTTGCCGACCTGGCCGGCGCAAAGGTGACCAGGCGCACAACCCTGGGTCAATACCTCGATGCCCGCAATTTCGAGGGCGGTAATCCTAGTGCGGATCCCGGGGAGGAATTCCCGTCCGACCTGTATTACATCGAGCAAAAGAAGAGCGAAACCAGCGAAACGGTCACGTTCTCCTTGCGCAACGCGCTCGATCTGAACGGCGAGATGCTACCCGGCAAGCAGATTATCGCCGGCCTGTGCTGGTGGGTACGCAACAATGGTTATCGCGGCGCGTATTGCAACTATACCGGCGCGGCGATGTTTGACAAGGATGGCAACCCGACCGATGACCCCGCGAGAGATGATTGCGGCGGCTTGACCTCTGACTGCAAGAAGCGGTTTGGCGAATTCGAGGTTATCAACTGGGGCTCCTATGCAGCAGCCGGGCTGGTGCGATCATGAACAGGGGTACTGAACGCGCTATTCGAGCGCACGCTGTCCGGGAATATCCACGCGAGTGTTGCGGCCTGATCCTCAAAGCAGGACGGATGACCAGGTATGTTCCCTGCGCCAATATTGCCAGGAACGATGAGGATTTCAGGCTGGCGAAGGAGGATTACGTTGCGGCCGCGGATATGGGCGAGATCTTGGCGGTGGTGCATAGCCATCCGGACCGTCCGCCGCTGCCGTCGCCGGCCGATCTGGATGCCTGTGAAGAAGGGGGCATACCGTGGCACATCGTCCATGTCGGCAAGGACGATGCCGGCGCCGTGGTCGCCAGCGAGATCCACACCTTCGCACCGTCCGGCTACGAGGCACCCTTGCTGGGTCTGCCGTTCGTGCACGGCGTCCATGACTGCTATGCGCTGATCCGGCGCTGGTACAAGCAGGAACGCGGCATTGTTCTGCCTGACTTCGAGCGGCGGGATGGCTGGTGGGACGACGGCGTCCAGAACCTGTACCTGGATAACTATGCAAAGGCGGGCTTCGAGGTCGTGCCCGATGGTGTCGCCGACCTGCAGGTTGGTGACGTCATCCTGATGCAGATTCGCTCCAAAAATCATCCGAATCATGCCGGGATCTATATCGACGGCGGCTGGCAATGGATGATCCACCATGAGTATGGCCAGCTTTCCTGCAAGGTGGTCTATGGCGGCCATTGGTTGCAGGTGACGCGTGCCGTGCTGCGGTATCGAAGCCAGGGGAGTTAGGGTAGCAAGCAGGAACCAGTCCGCGTAAGCGGTTATGTCTATAGCCAGCCGCGTGCTGGCTTTTTTTTTTGGTAATGCAATGGAAAAAATTCGCACTATCCGACTGTACGGAAAGCTGGGAACGCAGTTTGGTCGCGTGCATTGTTTTGCGGTCAGCAGCACCGGTGATGCGATCCGCGCGCTGTGTTCAATGCTGCCGGGTTTCGAACGGGAGCTGATGAGCAGTGCCGATCGCGGCATCGCCTATTCATGTTTTTTAGGCAGTCGAAATATCTCGAAAGACCAACTAGATTGTCCCATTGGCAGCGACGAGATCCGCATTGCACCCATTTTGCAGGGCAGCAAGCGAGCAGGCATATTTCAGGTCATCGTGGGCGCCATTCTCGTTGTCGCCTCCTTTTATCCAGGTCTTCAAGGGTTGGCCCCAATGGGCTATGCAATGATGCTCGGGGGTGTCGTGCAAATGTTATCTCCTCAGCAAACCGGTCTTGGATCAAAGGACAGCGCGAATAACGGGGCGTCGTACAACATGAATGGTGCGGTCAACACGCAGGCGCAGGGAAACCCAGAACCCTTGCTATATGGGGAGGCGATTGTAGGTTCCGTGGTGGTGTCTGGGGGCATTTATGCAGAGGATCAACAATGACAACAATACTGGAACGCCAGGACATTATCGGCTCCGGAGGCGGCAAGGGCGGCGGCGGCAGCAGCGCGCCAATTGAATCGCCTGATAGCCTGCATAGCATTTCCAAGGCCAAGACCCTAGATCTGATCTCGACCGGGGAAATTGTCGGCCCGGTCAACGGTTTGCAATCGGTGCTGCTCGGCGGCACGCCAGTGCAAAATCCGGATGGCTCGCTCAATTTCAGTAACGTGACAGTCGATTTTAGGCCCGGGACGCAAACGCAGGAGCCGATTGCCGGCTTTCCTTCGGTCGAGAACGAAGTCGGCGTCAGTGTCGAGCTGAAATCGGAAACACCCTGGGCCAGGTCGATCACCAATACGCAGTTGTCGGCGGTGCGGGTGCGCCTGTCCGTACAGGGGTTGAGCAAGACGGACACCAGCAACGGCAACATCAACGGCTATCGTGTTGAGTATGCGATCGAGCTGTCTACCGACAACGGTAGCTATGTACCGGTGCTGCAGACGGCCTTTGATGGCAAAACAACTCAAACCTATGAGCGCAGCCATCGGGTAGAGCTCCCGAAAGCCAGTATTGGCTGGACGATGCGTGTGCGGCGGATTACGCCGAATGCCAATAGCGCCACGGTCGCGGACCGTACCAATGTCGTGTCGGTGACGGAGATCATCGACGCCAAATTTCGCTATCCGATGGCGGCGCTTGTCGGTATTCAGATCGATGCATCCCAGTTTCAAAATATCCCGGTGCGCTCGTTCCACATGCGGGGTCGGATTATCCGCGTACCGACCAATTACGATGCGTCGGCACGAACCTACACCGGGATCTGGGACGGCACATTCAAGGTGGCCTATACGAACAACCCGGCGTGGATCCTGTACGACTTGATCTTGCATGACATTTACGGGCTCGGCCGGCGGATCACGGCCGCCCAGGTTGACCGGTATGAACTGTACCGGATCGCCCAATATTGCGACGTGCTGGTGTCCGACGGCAAGGGCGGGAAGGAGCCGCGCTATACGTGCAATGTGTACCTGCAGCAACGTGTCGCGGCCTACAAGCTGGTGCAGGACATTGCAGGCATCTTTCACGGCGTGGCCTATTGGGCCGGCAGCCGCATCGTCATCAGCGCGGATATGCCGGACGATCCGGTCTATACCTATACCGCAGCCAATGTCATCGACGGCAAGTTCTCGCGCGCCGGCAGCCCGAAAACGCAACGCTACACCGTCGCACTGGTGAGCTGGAACGACAATACCGACGGCGGCCGACAAAAGGTTGAACCGGTAGTCGACCGCGATGGATTGCGGCGATACGGCATCCAGCAAATTGAGCTGGCGCCGATCGGATGTACCTCACAGGCGCAGGCACATCGGCACGGATCATGGGCGTTGCTGACCTCCAATACGGAGACTGATGTTCTGACGTTCTCAACCGGGCTCGAATATTTGCGTGCCGCGCCCGGAAAAATCATTCGCATTGTAGATCCGGTACGGATGGGGCGCCGTAACGGTGGTCGCATCCGTTCGGCGACGGACCGCTCGGTGACGGTCGACAAGGCGCCGGTGATTGCCGTTGGCGACAAGATCACCTGCATGTTGCCGACGGCGGTACCGGAAACCAGAATCGTGCAATCGGTGGTTGGCAATGTCGTGACGGTAACGCAGAGCTGGAGCTTGACGCCGGTGGCAGAGTCGGTCTGGTCCGTCGACAATATCGACCTGGTCGCGCAGAAATTCCGCGTGCTAAGTGTCAAAGACAAGGGCGACTTGACCTTCGAGATCACCGCAGTGCAGCACGAATCCGGGAAATATGACTATATCGACAACGGCACGCGCATCGAGGCACCACCGATCACGGTGATCCCTCCTTCGGTTCAGCCGCCGCCGGCGAACGTCACCATTGGCAGCTTTCAGGTCACGCATCAGGGAATCGCATCGACGATGATGTCGATTTCCTGGGAGGCGGCGCGGGCAGCGATTGCCTATCAGGCAGAATGGAAGAAGGATGATGGTAACTGGATCTCCTTGCCGCGGACTGGCCAGCTGACGGTCGAGGTGCCGGGAATCTACGCCGGTCGGTACAACGCGCGGGTGCGGGCGATCAACCCGATGGACGTGCGTTCCACGCCGGCCTATGCGCCAGAGACCCAGTTGACCGGGAAAACAACACCGCCACCAACGGTGACCTCGCTTATCGCCACGTCGCTGGTGATGGGCATCGGCCTGAGCTGGGGTTTCCCGGCGCAGGGTGCATCGGACACGCAGCGAACGGAAATCTGGTTTAGCCGCACACCGGACCGTGCGGACGCTGCGAAGCTGGCCGACTTCGCGTATCCACAAAACTCCAATACGATGCCAGGGCTGGCCGCTGGCGTATCGCTGTTTTTTTGGGCACGACTCGTTGATCGGTCAGGAAACGAGGGTGCGTTTTATCCAGCGGGCGCCGGTGTGAACGGTCAGAGCAGCAGCGATGCATCACCAATTCTTGACTATTTGAAAGGACAAATCACCGAATCGGAGTTGGGTAAAGAGCTCTTGAAGCCGATCCAACAGATTCCCACAATCGTTGCCAGAATGGAGAGTGACGCGGATGGCCTAGCGGCCACGCAATTGAAGGCGACGATTGCAGCCAACAACGCGGTGCTGCAGGAGGCTAAGCTGCGCGGCGCCGCCATCACTACCGAGCAGACCATACGGCAAAGTCAAACCGAATCGCTTGCAAATCAGATCACATTGCTGACCGCCTCTGTGAATGACAATGCGTCAGCGGTAAAGACAGAACAAACCGCCCGGGCAGACGGAGATTCGGCGCTTGCGTCCAGAATTGATACAGTCGTGTCAAAAGCGAATGACAATACTGCGGCAATCAATTCCGAGACCACAGCACGCACCACTGCCGATTCGGCGCTGGGACAGCGGATTGATGCGGTTAGTGCGAAAGCATCAGGAAATGCGGCTGACATTCTCTCCGAGCAGGTGGCAAGAGCGAATGCAGATGGGGCGTTGAGCTCGCGGATTGATTCTGTCCAGGCAAATGCCGGTGCTGATGCGGATGCCTTGGCGGCGACGCAGATAAAGGCTCTCGTGTCGGCTAACTCAGCCGTAGCAATAACGCGGACCGAGCTGCAGGCAAGGATTGGTAAGAACGCAGCTGCGATCGTTTCCGAGTCCACAGCGCGGTCCACTGCTGACGGTGCTCTTAGTTCGCGAATTGACAGCGTGCAGGCTGTCGCCGGCAGTGCCAGTGCTACGGCACAAACGGCATTGTCGGCGAGCGCAACCACTGACGGAAAATTGACGACGATGTACACCGTCAAGATGCAGGTGCATGCGCCGACTGGCAAGACTTATGCGGCGAGCTTCGGACTGGGTATCGAAAACAATGGTGGCGTTTTTCAGTCTCAGTTTGTTGTGGCTGCCGATCGTTTCGCAGTCCTTGATGTCAATGGAACCACCGTGACGTCGCCGTTTATCGTGCAGGGCGGACAGGTGTTCATTTCTCAGGCATTGATTGGCACAGGCTGGATCACCAATGCGATGATCGGAAACACGATTCAATCAACCGCGGTCAATTCCTACACCGGACAACCTGTGTGGATTTTGGATAAGAATGGGACCTTTCAAATGAATGGCACTGGACAGGCGCGCCTGGTAATTAATTCGTCCCAAGTGCTGGTGTATGACGGCAATGGCACACTGCGTGTGCGATTGGGGCTCTGGTAATGCCTCAAGGACTTCAAATATGGGATGCGGCAGGCAACCTGACTCTGCAAGTGAGCGACCGGCTTGCCAGGATCCTCGGGATCGTTCAAACCGGCGCGGTTGATGGGAGCATTGCGCATGCTGGCTTTTTGACTGGAACACCTTTCTTTATTCAGCGCGCAACGCAAACCGGTGGCGCCATGCCAGCCAGCATCGGGATTAGTGGAACGACTCTCAGCTGGTCATATTCCAGTGGAGCGCCAGTGCGGCTCAACACGATGATTATTTACGGAGTGTTTTGATGGCAGCTGGCTTACAAGTGTTCGGCGATTCTGGGGTGGCCCAGATCGATCAGGACTATTTTAACTACGTGTTCAAACAATCTGGGGCGCTGTCGTTCCCGGATGCCGTGGCGGGCAGAACAGTCTCAGTTTCGGTGGGTGGGGTGTCCCCGATTGTTGTCATCAAGAGTCAGAATTTAGGTATCGCTATTTGGAGAGTGAGCCAATCCGGGAGCGCGTTTACGTTTGAGTTTGTTCAGGACGCTGTGAGTCCGCCCGGTACGCCGTTTCAGTGGTACTTGTTCGACAAAGGGCCGCCATCACCGGGAAACTTCGGTTTGCAAGTGTTTGGGCCGGACGGTTCCCTGTCATTTGATTCGAGCAGCTTCAATCTGAAGATTGCGCAATTGTTACCCGGGGTCGCGTCCAGCGGCAATTCCAACAACGGCTTCTTCTATGCAAATGTGCCGGCGGGGAACTGGGGGTTTGTCATGACAAATCCCAGAATGCGTTATATGGGAAGTCCCAGCGGGGCAGGATTCGCGCAAGTTGAGAGCTGCCGAGTAACAAGCAATGCTGTGTACATTCACGAGGTTAGCGTGGGAGTGGCCAGTCAGAATATGACCCAGTCGGTCGGGGGGGATTTGTTGCTTGTCGATTTAACTGGGCTCTGACGGTTTCGCTACTGGATAAATTATTTCGTCACTTCAACGGTCGCTTTCGAGTGATCTTTTTTTCGTCTAAAGGATTTATATGGGCTGGTACAAAGTAGGAAAAATTGCAGTTACCAACGGCAGCAAGGCGATCACTGGGAGCGGGACAGATTTCGTGTCCAACATCAAACAGGGATTTGCGCTCTTGGGGCCGGACTTTCAGCTTTACGAGATTGATGCCGTCGTCAGCGCAACGTCGGTAACACTCGCGACGCCATATCGAGGCGCTACGGCGGCTGTGGCGGATTATGGGATTTTCCAGACGCAAGGCATCATTGCGGACTTGTCGACGCAAGTGGCCGTATTGATCAATTCATACGGAGGAATTGTGCTGCAGTTCCCCGATGTTTTGGCTTCCATTACGGCGGCGCAAGCACGCGCAGATTTAGGGGTTGCGAATGCCGCTGCTGCCCAAAACACCGCTAATGCGGCGGTGCCAAAATCGGGTGGGGCCGCATACAACCTTACCTTGACTGGTGTTCTTCAGGCGACAGATACATTTTATGCAGTGAACCAGTATGCCTATCGGGTATTGTACGGAACCGGCTGGGGGCCTGAGATACAAGCGCGATGGGACGGATCCACAGTCAACAGGTGGCTGCAATTTGGATACCGAAATAATGCGAATGCCTACACATGCATTATGCATATCGATACAAATGCTCCAGGCATTGTCATCTCTCCGAATGCAAGCCGAGTCATGGGCGGGAGCATGTTCGAGGTGAACAACACCATTGCCGTTGTTCCGGCGGTATCGCAGGGTGTAGGTGCGGCAAATCAATCAGCGTCGTGTTTATATGTTGGCGGCAGCACAGGGAGATCGATCAGTGCGTCCTCGACGATCAACGCATCGGGCTCCGACTACGCCGAATATATGACGAAGGCCGGAGAGTTTGTCATTGAGAAAGGTGCAATTGCTGGCCTCAATGCGTCCGGACAACTGACAAATTCATTTTCTGAGGCACTCAGCTTCCTGGTGAAATCTACTGATCCGTCCTATGTCGGGGGCGATACTTGGGGCCACGCTGGAATTGTTGGTGTGCCGCCGACACCAATTTTTCGGATGGAAGGAGCAGAGGCTACTGAAGATTTCCCAGCCAAAGCCCCTGAGTCAGATGCGGATTGGGGCGCGCGACAGGAAAAATACGATCAAGAGATGGCAATTTTCCACGAGCGGATCGAGACCGTTCGAAAGCAGGTCGACCGAATGGCTTTCTGCGGTCAAGTTCCTGTCAATGTGCTCGGTGCTGCGCCGGGTGACTACATTATTCCGGTTGCAGATGCCGGTGGTATTAAAGGCATCGCGGTGCGAAGTCCGAACATTGATCAATACATGATTGCAGTCGGGAAAGTCGTGGCGATCGAAGATGATGGGCGCGCGCGCATTATTGTAAAAGCAGTGTAGTTCCAATATTCCAACCATGAAAAAGCCACCTACGGGTGGCTTTTCGCATTTTAAGGACTGACATGCCAGAACCAACTAGCTTTGCTGCGGCAACCTGGATGGCGGTGACTAAATATTTGTTACCGCTATTGCCCGGTGCCGTTGGATCTGCCGTTGCATTGAAATTTCTAGGAGAGGGGTTGAATTGGTGGCAGAAGCTGTCGAGCTTTGCCGCCGGCCTGGCATGCGCCATCTACGTCGCGCCTATCCTGATCGAGTGGTTCGCGATTACTGGCAGCCGTACGCATTCCGGTGTCGAATTTCTGGTGGGGTTATTTGCGCTCGCCACAGCACGCGAAGTGTTCAAAGAAATCAACGAAGCCGACATCATCGGCGCGCTCAAGCGCCGTTACCTAGGAGCGAGCAATGATCCAACTAATTAATACGGTGGCCAACCTGGTGCTTGTGGCGTTCTGCCTGTGGGCAGTTCTGAACAAGCACTTGGAAACTCATGTGTTCGGCACATTCGCTTTGTCGCTGGTCGCGATCACGTCTTTCGTGAACGTCATGCGGCCGGATGCGCTTGGCTTCTGGGCGGAACAATCTGAAGTGCTGTCTAACGTTGCTGTCGCCATTCTGGCGGTGTGGTTTTGGCGCCGGTGGCACAAGTGCAATTGCAAGGGAAGGAAATGATCTTGACACCTATTCAGCTCTCAATGGCGTTGCTCACCCCGATTGCGCGGGCAACAGACTGGGTTGCGCCGCTAAACGCAGCCCTGATCGAGTTTGGTATCAATACCCCAGCCAGGGCAGCGGCTTTCATTGCCCAAATCGGACATGAAAGCGCCGCATTGTCGCGGACGTCCGAGTCCTTTGATTACTCGGTGCAAGGACTGATTACTACATTCGGGAAACGAATTGCTGCCAACGCCGCAGTTCTGGGCCGGCAGCCAGGTGAAAGGGCCGTTCCTATTGAACGCCAGATTCGGATTGCCAATATCGTCTACGCAAGCCGCTACGGCAACGGTGATGCGGCAAGTGGTGATGGCTGGCGCTATCGCGGCGGCGGGCTGAAGCAGATCACGTTTCACGACAACTACGCCGCGTGCTCTGCGGCGCTGGGCGTCAATCTTCTGGTACAGCCGGAGCTGCTCGTGACCGATAAAAAGTTAGCTGCACGCTCGGCCGGTTGGTTCTGGCTGTCGATCGGCGGCAACGCTTACGTCGATCGCGGTGATTTCGATGGCCTGTCGACCCGAATCAACGGCGCCGGCATCACTGCCGATAGCCTGGCCGCGCGGCGCGCGCGGTGGACGTGCTGCAGGTCAGCATTGGGGGGAGCATGAATCTCTTGAACGTGGTTTTGCCGTGGTGGTCGCGCTGGCTGGTGCTGGTTTCAGCTGCGGCGGTGTTCGGCACCATTTGCTACAACAAGGGTAAGCAGGTGAAAGGGGAGGAGCACCTTGCCTACCTCGCCGAACAGGCTCAGCGCAGCGTTGGGATTGCGAAAGCGCAGCAGCTGGTCATCACCCAAACACAGATCAAGTATGTCGACCGCATCAAAACCGTCTATGCCAAAGGTGAAACAATTGAAAAGCAAGTGCCTATCTACGTTACGTCGGCTGACGCCGCTCGTTTTGCTGTCAATGCTGGCTTCGTGCGCCTCTACGACGCCGCCTGGTCAGGTATCGATCCCGGATCTGCCGCCGATTCTGACCGAGAACCCGCCGGAATTTCGCTTGCTCAAGTCGCTGAAGTCGAGGTCTCCAACGCCACCGGTTGCCGCGCCTGGCGGGAGCTAGCTCTGGGGCTGCGTGAGCATTATCGGCAACTTCAATCGGTCACTAACGCAAATAACAAGTAAAATCACCGAGCCTCCGACGCTTTGCGCGAACCACGTGTAGATGCCGATTCCGAAGCAAGCCAGGGTTTCCGCGGCGCGTTCAGGGAGCGCTGCGCAGTGTCAAGTCTTTGAAGCGTTGGATCAATTCTCTTCGACACCTTTGCCAGCAGTGTATGTGTATTCATATCCCCCATCTAATTTGATCAAGGATTGTTTTTTCCCCCATTTTGTACTTTTATAGTTATTGGCCCAATGATCATTTTTTCCGAACTTGTCAGAAATATACGGTTCCTTGCCTGTTAAATCCATTATTCTATAAAAAACTGGATTTTGAGACCTGCCGACTAAAACTAGCCGATAGACTTGCTTGCTGAAGTATTTTCTGTCGCCATATCGCTTCGTCTCTATTGCTGGAGAATTTTTATTAACTTGGAAATCTACAGCCGAATAGTCGATCGTCGTCCCAAAGTCGTCCTTTTCAGAATTACCCTTCAGTAGTATTTTCCCATTTAAAACAACGCTGCCATCATTGGTAAGTTGAATCATCCCAAATTGGGACGGATATTCATCCTTGATTAAACTGTCTTTGAGGTTTGATTTTTGACCATCTTCTGCAAAACCGATATGCGTCAAAGAACAAATAAATATAAAAATAAGAACTCTCATCGATTTCATGCTGTTGCCCTGATCGCAATTGTAATTTCCAATAATTCTCTAACTTTCGGAGCATCGTCCGTCTTGCACATGTATTTAATTATACTTATTCGATCGTTGATAAAACCATTGAGCCAGGTTCTGTGTGCTAACAGATAATCATCGTTGGATTTTTCAGCTTTGTCAGCTGCACCATCTACACCAACCTGATTTTCTAGCAAATATTTTGCATGCGCAGCCGTCATGGTGTCATTGATAAACGCTTTCACATCCGTCGGTCCCAAGTGGTGAGCCAGATATGCTATTTTGGCCTTTTCGCCGTCGTTGAGAGCGTCGAGCTTAAATTTTTCCTTCTTCAACATCGCCAGATTCTGCATGGCATAGTCTACTGCTGTGTGAATTGCGTATTCGGCTTCAAATCGCAAGTCGAGGATTTTTTGCAGATTCCCATCGCTGGCCGTAGCTCTTTTTGTTAGATACGGCTTGGAGGAAAGTTGTCTAGCGATGCTTATGGTGCCTTTTTTGGGCGTGAGTTTTGGCGTGACAAGCGATCCATTTTCGAGTTTGAATGCTTGAATCTCTTTGGTCTCGTCGCCTTTCTTATGCTTGATGGTCACCGTAGTGGTGGTCACCCATCCTTCCTTTTTTGCACGGGCATTTAAAAATGTGCCTTCGGTCAAAGCCAAATCGATCCAGGTCGCGTCCAAGAATTGCGTCATGCCACGAGCTGACGATAGTGACGATGCTGAGTTGGGATCCCACACAAAAGTGTCTTTGCGCTTCTTCTTGACGACAGGCTTTCCCTTTTTATCAAGTAGAGGTTTCCCGGTTTTTTTATCTTTTTGTGGCTCTTCCACTATCTCAAAAATGGTGGCTGCCTCGGCGTTCATGATTGCCGCAATGGCCTGGGGAATGAGTCCGGCTCGATTGCCCGCAGCGACAATGTAGTCGTGATAAGTGAAGTTCTGTATTAACCTCAAATTCAGTTTGTTTGGGCATTCCAGCGAAACTTCTTGCACTGGATGGCCTGCCGCTGAGCGAGTGTCGGTGACGGTGCCAGGTGGCGTGGTCGTTTTTGTTGCTGAGCTGGCGGGAGTGTCGGTCGCGGGTGACGTAGCAGTGGCTGCTGGAGGAGCCGGGACTGGCACCGCTGATGGCGGTGTTACGGGAGCCGGGGGCTTGCCTTCGTGGGTACGTAGTTGCGATTGTACAGCCAGCTTGGGACTGTGCAATCGCACATAGGTGTTATCGCCCCTGGGGCTGACCGTGGCGATATGCTTGGATTTCCCGGTGACGGTCTTGACCTCGACCTTCACCTTGCTGGACTCGCTTTTTACATCGACGGGCGGTACTTCCCCTTCGCTGTTGGTGACATGTTCGACCGTTTCTCCGTCCAAATGCAACATCACCTTTAGATCTTTGATCGGTTGGTTGAGCACGTCCACAAACTGCATGAACAGTGTGCGCTCCTGGGGAGTTTGCTCGTGATGTCCTGACGCAGGGTGAGGTTCTGGAGTTTGTGCCGCAGGTACCTGCAGGTGCTGCCCGACGTGAATCAAATTGATGTTGGATAAATCATTCAACTCCGCAATGGCCTGCGGAGTACAGTGGTGCAGCTTTGCAATTTTCGTGAGTGTGTCGCCTCGTCGAACGGTATAGCTGGTGGTCATGCTGAATCCTCATCGGGGTCCAAAGCTTCTTGGTCGTGCCAATCTGCCGTTTCTAGTTGTTGCGGGTCGTCTGCAAGGCTGGTATGTACTACCCAGTCACCGCTGCCCAGCAGTGCTTGATACACCGTCGGTGTATCCTCGTCCTTATGTCGATCATTTCTTCCGTCGCCGCCGGTATTGGCCACAATCGCAGCGCCGGTTGCTCCGAATTCGCGCGCGACTACATCGACACTTTGGCCAGGTGCGCTGTCAACGGCGCTAACAGCCTTCCAACGCAGGCTGTAGGGCGGGCCGCCTATCGTGGGATCAGGAATCACAAAGGGCAAGTTCTTCGGCCCTGGCAGGCTGTGTGAGGCTGCATGCGCCACATAGGCGCCATTCGTTCCATGCTCGATGCCACCAGCATTGTATTTGACATAGCTACCGCCGCCGTTGATCACCACTTCTTCTTTTGCCGTGATTGTGATGCGGTTTGCCGTATGGGTGATATTAAGTTTGGCCAGCAGGTTGATGCTGTCTTTCAAAGCCTTGACGTCGACGTCGCCGGCAGCAGCTACCATCTTCATCCCGGCTTTTTGCACAAACAATCGAAAGGTTTTGCCGATACTGGCAAACACGCTATCACCGCTGGCGATCGATAGACTCTTGCCGGAGGTAATGGCGGTATGTACGCCGCTGGTGATGTGGGTCGATTGAGCGGTCGTGGTTTCGATGCCGGCCGGGCTGGCCAGCACCAGGTGCGGCTCCGACAACTCAGGGAAGGCGCCGTCGTCGCCGGCGCCGCTGCCTTTGATCGCTTCATTTTGCGTCTTCAGGACTTTTGCAACGTCTGCCTGCTGTCCCTGTTTATCTTGAGCACCAGCTTGTTCTGCGGTGTCCGCTAGCGTTTCATGCTGGTCGCGCGCCGCAGTTAGGCGGCTGACCGTCTCCCCCATGTCCTTGATATGCGAAGCCGCATTGCTGCGTGCCTCGGTGGTGATCAACATGCCCTTGGCCGAACGCGCCACGCCATGCCCGTCAGTGCGTAGCTCCCAGCCCTCGCCACGCGCATCCTTGCGCCCCGCATTGTCTTCAATCCGGGTAATGCTGCCCAGGCTCAGCTGGCTGTGCTGGTGATCGCTCTTCAGCTGGGCTTGAATTTTTCCATTAGTGTCGTCCAGAATCAGGTGGTTGCTTCTGCCCCCAGCCTGGTTGCCACCGTTGGGCGTCAGTTCCCGGCTTCTGAAACCCATCAGGGACTGCTGGGTCGCCAGCTTCCATGGCGGCATATTGCGCTGGTTGTAGACACTGCCGGTGACGATGGGACGGTCGGGATTGCCATCGAGCCATTGGACGAGACATTCCGAACCCACGCGGGGGATCGACTTCGCGCCCAGTTGCCCGCCAGCCCATGCGCTGGCGACACGCACCCAGGCCGAGCTGCGTTCATCGTTGTTGCCCATGCGGTCCCAGTGGAACTGCACGCGTATCCTGCCGAATTCGTCGGTGTGAACGCTGCCCTGACCGGAAGGACCGACCACGGTGACAGTTTGCGGAGCTTGGATCTTGGTGTTGACACTGTGATAGTTGCGGCCCGGACGCCAGGGGATGGTCTTGCGCAGGCAGGTCAGTTCATTGCGGTATTCGGCCTTCTGGTCGGCCTGCTGCAAGTAGTTGTTGCTAGCGATGTGGTGCACCGAGATGATCAGGAATTCATTCTTACCGGCGTCTTCGTGGCTGGCGAACGGGCTGTTGGAAAAATGGCCGGTAAGGCGGTACCAACGTCCTGGCAGCACGTAGCGGTTATTGCCTGCGGCTTCAAAGTGCTTGCCTGCGGCTTCGATCTCTTCCATGCGCAGCCGTGACAGCTTGTCGGCATCCTGAGCACCTTTGACACCATAAGCGCCGGTATATTCGTAGGATTCAACATCCTGCACATTGCCCTGCTTGTTCAGGGTTGGCACGCCGGCATTGATCGGCACCGGGCTTTTGAAATTGAAACCGGAGAGTGAGACGGAACCGGGAACGATCTGGCGCACCGGAGAAAACTCGCCGATGCCGTCTTCTTCAAAGGCGCCGCCATGGCGCTGGAAGCGGATCTCTGCGCCACCGTCGATGGGCGCGGCCTGGGTGGAGTCATCGGTGATGATGAGTTTATGGCCCTTGTCGCTGTGCTCGTAGTAGTACAGCAGGCCGGCCGCTTCCAGGCGACGGTGGACGTAGTTATGGTCGCTCTCATCGAACTGGATCGCGTCCGTCATGACCGGATCGGTGCCGCTGACACGATAATCCCAATCGGGCAAGGTGCCGTAATCGGCGCAGATGCTGTCGATCTGTTCGCGCAGGGTCTTGCCGTGAAAGATGTAGTTGTCTTTGCGCAGGCGCAGGTACTGGGTCCAGGGTCCCAGCTTGGCTTGATAGAAGACGATATTGCCGTCGGTGCGGAGCAGGCGGAACTCGAAGCAGTAGCCGGTGAAGTAGCGCAGGCTGCCGTCGGCTCTCACCAGTTCTACACAGAACAGCTTGCCTTGCAGATCCTTCAGGGCCAGCTCGGCCTCATCGGACAATAGCTCCACGGTGTAGCCGAAATCGCGCGACAGGCTTTCGACGGCATCGAGCTTGTTGACCAGCAGCTGCGCTTGCGGACCGTCGTCGTGCGGGAAGGAGAGGCGGAGAACACGGTTGTTCTGCCGGCCCTGGATCAAGGCGGACAGGGATTGCAGCAAGCTACTCATGCGCGATACCTCGAAATTGAAGCGTTCCCAATAAACGGTTTGCCTGGATGTAGACAGGGCATTCTACTTGATAAGATCTTATTAAATCATAACTGCGAGCAACTTTGAGCGGTTCGATGGTTTTTTGCAAAAATTAACATTTTTCCGATTTATGGTGTGGCTTTGAGGTCTACTTGTCTTCTCTTTGCAGTGCGCTATACTGTATATCCATACAGTATAAAGATGTTGCTGTTGTCATAATAAGCCAAGGGAACATAACCTTGGCAAGTGGCATATGCAATTGGCCGTTATGTCTACCGTCCCGCCAGTTCTCCCTGACTATGCTGAGCTTCAGTGTCTCAGTCATTACACATTTTTAAGAGGAGCTTCGGCGCCGGAGCACTTAGTTCAGCGTGCTGCCCAGCTGGGATATGCTGGCCTGGCCGTGACGGATGAATGTACGCTTGCCGGCGTGGTGAAAGCACATGTGGAGGCCAAGCGGGTAGGGTTGCACTTGGTGGTCGGTAGCCAGATACTCATCACGCCGGAGGACGGCAGCCCGGCGTTCACGGTGATTTTTCTAGCGACGAATCGCAATGGCTACGGAAACCTTTCAGAACTGATCACCGTCGCCCGCATGCGGGCGGAGAAAGGCCATTATTTGCTCAGGCCGCGGGATCTCACCGAACCCTCTGACGACTTAGTTCACCTGAAGGGTTTGCCGGACTGCCAGTTGATTTTGGCTCCAAGTTATGGCGTCGGCAGCCAGGAGCTTCGGCGCCAAGTTGCCTGGTTGGCTCAGTGCGCACCAGGCCGCGCGCGTGTCGCTCTTGCGTTACATCTTCAATCGCAAGACGAACGGCACCGGGCGCGGGTTACTGCGGCGGCGGAAGAGTTCGCCTTGCCCGTCGTGGCGACCGGCGACGTTTGTATGCACAAGCGCTCATTTAAGCCCGTTCAAGACACCATGACGGCCATCCGGTTGGGTATTCCGCTCACCGAATGCGGTTACCACCTTCCTCCGAATGCTGAGCAGCACTTGCGCTCACGGCTTCGGCTGGGCAATCTATATTCGCGCGAAGCACTAGATGAATCTGTTCGCATCGCCAAGCTTTGCCAGTTTTCGCTTGATGAGCTGCGATATGAATATCCAGAGGAACTGATTCCCAAGGGGGAAACGCCGACAAGCTATCTGCGTAAGGAAGCCTACATTGGCGCGCAGGCACGATACCCGGCCGGTGTGCCCGCAAACGTTCAGAACCAACTGGAGTACGAGCTCGCGCTGATCGCGGAAATGCAATACGAAAGCTATTTCCTGACTGTCTTCGACATCGTTCGTTTCGCGCGTGCTCAGCAAATTCTCTGCCAAGGTCGGGGATCGGCCGCAAACAGCGCGGTCTGTTATTGCCTTGGTGTGACGGAGGTTGATCCGGCGCGCGGCACACTTTTGTTCGAACGCTTCATTTCCAAGGAACGTAACGAGCCGCCAGACATCGACATTGACTTCGAGCACCAGCGGCGCGAAGAGGTGATCCAGTACATCTATAAAAAATACGGTCGCATGCGCGCCGCCCTGACCGCGGTCGTCATTTCTTATAGGCCGCGCAGCGTGCTGCGGGACGTCGGTAAAGCACTTGGCGTTGACCCCATGGTTGTCGACAGAGTAGCAAAGGCTGGCCATGGCTGGGGTGGGAAGGCCGATCTGCGAGAGCGGCTGCTGGCGTGCGACTTTAATCCGGATTCCCACATATCGGAAATGTGGGGTGCATTGGCCGATAAGTTGATGCGCTTTCCGCGACATCTGTCCCAGCATCCCGGCGGATTCGTCATATCCCACACAAAGCTTTCTCGCTTGGTGCCAATCGAAAACGCGGCGATGCCTGAGCGCTCTATTGTGCAATGGGACAAGGACGACCTCGACGCCGTCGGCTTACTCAAAATCGATATTCTGGCGCTGGGTATGCTGAGCTGCATTCGCCGCGCCCTGGAGCTCGTTGCTGAGCAGCGCGGGGAAGCGTTTGAACTCCGTGACATTCCCGCGGAGGACCCGGCTACTTACGAGATGATCTCGCAAGCAGATACTGTGGGCGTTTTCCAGATCGAGAGTCGGGCGCAGATGTCGATGCTGCCGCGGCTGCAGCCGCGCTGTTTCTATGACCTCGTAATCGAGGTGGCAATCATACGGCCTGGCCCGATTCAAGGCGGCATGATCCATCCGTACCTACGGCGGCGCCAAGGTATTGATCCGGTGACCTACCCAAGCCCCCAAATGGAGGCAGTTCTCTCGCGCACGCTGGGAGTTCCAATTTTCCAAGAGCAAGTAATGCAGATTGCCATGGTGGCTGCTGGGTTTTCAGCTGGTGAGGCGGATCGACTTCGCCGCGCAATGGCCGCCTGGAAGCGAAAAGGAGGCTTGGAACAATTCGAGGACAAGCTCATGACCGGCATGGCCGACCGAGGGTATTCGACCGAGTTTGCAACCTCGATCGTTGGACAAATTCGGGGGTTCTCAGAATATGGGTTTCCGGAGTCGCACGCGGCAAGTTTCGCGCTGCTCGCCTATGCAAGCAGCTGGCTCAAATGCCATGAGCCGGCGGCCTTTCTCACGGCACTATTGAATTCTCAGCCCATGGGGTTCTATTCGCCATCATCCCTGGTGCAAGACGCGGTCAGGCATGGGGTAGTGGTTCGCCCGGTCGACGTCTGCAATAGCACCTGGGACGCAAAGCTGGAGCCAATCGCGGGTAGCGGAGCCGCGGTCAGGCTCGGATTAAACAACATTCGGGGTCTGGAGCGCGACGCTGGCTGGCGCATCGAGGAGGCGAGGGCAGTACGGTATTTTAGCGATATTGGTGATTTATCTAGGCGTGCTCGGTTGAATGCCGGTCACTTACAAGCGTTGGCCGGCGCTAACGCGCTAGAGCCCTTGGTGGGGAATCGACGGCAGGCGGTCTGGCAAGCTGTGGCCGGCGTGCCTGACAAAGGCTTGCTGCGGGCGGCGCCGATTCTGGAAGAGCCGCTGCTGCTGGAGGCACCGTCTGAGGCTGAAACGATCGTGTCGGACTATCACCACCTGGGGCTGACGCTCGGACGACATCCACTATGCTTGCTGCGCACTCGGTTGGCAAAGATGCGCTTCTTGCCGGCAGTGATATTGAATCAATTCGAGGATGGCCGACTAGCCCGCGGATGCGGTATTGTAACGGTACGGCAACGCCCGGAGACGGCGAAAGGGGTGATTTTCGTCACGCTGGAGGATGAAACAGGAAACGTCAACGTCATCGTCTGGCCGAATCTGGTCGAGAAGCAGCGCAAGGAATTGTTGAACGCGTCCCTGTTGGGCGTATACGGTAAATGGCAGTGCCATAGCAATGTGCGGCACCTGGTGGCGATGCGGCTGGTCGATTTGTCGCATCTACTGGGCGAGCTGGAAACCCACAGCCGGGACTTTTCCTAGTCCGACTGTGACCTGCAGCGGGAGGTGGCCTATGTGTGTAAATTACGAAACAGTATCGAGAGAAATTCTATACGACACTTTCGATGTCCAGATGGACCCCGACGTGGAGTGGCGTGGCGAGCTGTACAAGGACTACCTGGGACCGATAATTGTCCACAATGCTGACGGAGCGCGCCAGGGACTGCTTGCGAACTACGGCATGCTACCTAAGCAGCACATGCGGCCGGGCGAGGCGTTTAGCACTATGAATGCCAGAGCCGAAACGATCGGCCAGCTGCGAAGCTATAAACCATACTGGACCGCCGGCAATCTCTGCCTGGTGCCTATGCACGCATTTTATGAGCCGAATTGGGAGGGTGAGGAGCACGTCCGTTGGAAGATCGGAATGGCTGACGAATCACCATTTGCGGTGGCAGGTATCTATCGCCAATGGCAGGAGCACGATGGCGGGACCTCCTGGGCATTTACGCAAATAACGATCAATGCCGACGAGCATCCGCTGATGAAACGATTTCACAAAAAGAATGACGAGAAGCGGTCATTGGTGATCCTATGTCCAAGCGAGTATGACGACTGGCTTTCATGCCGGGATCCAGAGAGAGCCCGTGCATATCTCCAGCAGTTTCCGGCTGAGTTGATGAATGCAGTTCCCGCACCGAAGGAAAGAAAACAAAAAAGAGAAGCCCTACCGGACAACCTGGATCTATTTTGATTCCTCCGTCTCGCGTAACTGATAGGTATGCACTTAACTAGGGCATCGCTGCTGAACTTCGATACTGATTGCAAGAGGATATTGAGTGGCTATAAACCGAGTTTGTTCTTCCTGCTTCGATGATAAAGACTTGCGTTCTTGGGTGCGCGAGGCCAACGGACGTAGGGGATGTGATGCGTGTGGAAAATTTGATTCGCCGACCTGCAAGTTATCCGAAATTTGCGAGCGTATTGAGTCTTGTTTGAAAAATTACTGGGGATTTGCAGTCGAACAACTGCCGTATGAATCCGCTGAAGGAGGGTATCAAGGTACCACATGGAACACGGGCGAACTTTTAAGCGACGAAGTAGGGCTGTTCCTTCCCCGTGACAATCGCAATCGTCTTTTTTACGCAATTATAGGTGGACTCACTGACGAGGCATGGTGCGACTACGATTGGCTAACCTTAGATCATGATGTCGCGCTTGGAGCCAGTTGGGAAAGCTTCTGCGAGACTGTTAAGCATAAGCGGAGATTTTTCTTTCATTCTGAAGGTGCAGATGATCGTGACTCCTATACTGCACTGTCTCTCCTGGCAGCGATTGCGATAACGAGTGAGCGAATTGGACTAATTCGCGATTTATCTATAAACACCAAGCTATGGCGGGCTCGTCCTGATCTCGCCAAAGGGAAAAGGGTTTGCGCAGCTAGTTTTGGTCCGCCGCCCGAGGAGTTCGCTCTGCAAAGCAATCGAATGAATCCTCCCGGTATTCCAATGCTCTATCTTGCATCTTCCGCCAAGACGGCGCTTAAGGAGACGCGGGCACGCGAAGCCCGAGTCGGCCAGTGGGTGGCCGCAAGGCCGCTGCGGGTGCTTGACTTGCGTGATCTACCAGACGTGCCAGGAATTTTTTCAGATACCGCTAGGAACGAGCGGCTTGAGTTGATTTTCCTCCATCGGTTTGCCAGAGACGTTATGACTCCGGTCGAACGCGATCAACGAGTTCATGTCGACTACCTGCCGTCTCAAGTAGTGACAGAGTTTTTCCGTGACTTTGATTTTGAAAATGGAAGACTTGACGGTGTCGCCTACGGAAGTACCGTTCACCCTACTGGATGGAATGTAGCGCTTTTCGCCAATCTGGTCGATCTGGGCCTCGAGATACGAAAATGGGGAGCCCGGTCCGCGCCTTGGCTCCACTATATGCATTCAGTTCGGACTAGGCTATAAACTTCATTGTTCTACAATGTCCAATACACATAGTGCAACAGGGTTGAACCAACGAGGTAAGGGGAAAATGTAATGGCTTGGGGAATGAAGGAGCAAATTGACCATTTGGAGAAGTTACTTGTCCCTGGCGTGGTTGGGATGTATCGAAGTTTTGAGGTGACCGAGATTGTCGGCTACCAGGCCGGCACTCCAGCTAGAAATTTCCTAAGTTTGTTAGTCGCTGAGCCAGGTGAACCATCTGCGACATCGCAAACTGCACCGTCCTTTATCAATTCGGCGCCCATTAAACTACGTGGGACCGCTTGGCAGTTTGGCGTCGTGAGATACCGCGTAGCGCCAGAGCAGGTGCTGGAAGCCCTTCGTCGCTTCGGGACGAGCGGAACTTGGAAACCTGGCGCCGCCACCTTGGAAGTAGGAAATCTCATCGCGGTGCCGCCGCAGTTCGTACCTGCGGACTCGTATCGGCCACATCCTTGGAACGGTGTACTGAAAAATAACTACTGGGATGGTTCGCATGTCCTCGAGATGTTCGATATTACAAAGAACGATGTACGTTTTCTATTGGATAAGCCGAAGTTGCTCGCCGAACTCGCAGCGCTCATTCGTCCGTGCGTTCCGATAGGAATTGACGGGTTGTCGGACAGGTTGGGAAATGTCTTAATCCAGCTACCAGTCACTGTAGTCGTGACAAAAGTAGGTGGCCAGCAAGAAAGTGACTTTCCGCTTGAGCCGACCTGGCATCCAAACGCCGAACCGCGCCCGTTGCGAATATCTTGGGAGATGTACGAGGACGGCACGATGGAAGACTTCGCATCGACCGCTGTTGACGGTGGGCCTGCCAAGTTTCCATTTTACTCGCAGCGTATGGGCGCGCGGTATGTTGTATGGGACGACTGTAATAAGGTGATTCTCGGCGCCTCAGCGCAGACAGCTTTCTTTGGCGGTCGCGGGATGGTAAGCGTGACGATTTCGGGGATGAATTCTGAAACGCGTGATTTTAAGGTGCCTGGGGTCGATGGCAAGCTCGAGCCGATCAGCAAGATCCTTCACGAGTCGAATCCGCGTGGGGTCGTAACTGACATGCCGACCGGCAATCCACGTGAACCTTGGCGTTCTCGAAGAGTGTTCAGAGAAAGCCTTCACGCGCTCCAGCAGCGCAAGGAATTCGTTCAGTATGGAAGGCCGTCAAATGCAGGCCCCGTTGAAGCCTTTGCCGATATTCGCTGGCTACTTGAACAACACGGAATGAATGGTGCCTGGATTTGGGACCCTTTTCTCAATGCTAAGGATGTACTAAATACGCTCTTCTTTTGTCCACATCCAGGCGCAGATCTGAGGGCACTGTCATCAGGGAAAAAAGTGTCAAGCTGCAGGAAAGGTGTAGCTACTGAAGGGAAAGTTGGTCGTCCCTGGAAGGTAGAACAACAGGAGCTCATGGAAGAAGCACAGGGCAATTGCGCAGGCTTGAATCTGGAGTTCCGCAGCCGCGGAGGAAGGGCCGGGTGGTCTTTCCATGACCGTTTCCTTATATTTCCGGGAGCAGCTGGTGGCGCCAGCGCATGGTCCCTTGGAGCCTCCGTCAACAGCTTGGGCAAGAAGCATCATATCCTGCAAAAGGTCTCTGACGGCGAGCTAATTCGGCAATCGTTTCTGGAACTTTGGAACACACTTGCAGCCCCTGACTATCTTGTATGGAAGAAACCATGACGTTGAAAGCCAAAGAGCTAGCCAGGGCCACGTTCCGAATGGCCAACGGAGTCGGTCCCGCCGAGCAGCCCAAGTCCCTCCAGCAATTCGTTAGCCAAGTGCGCAGTACGGACGGGCCGTTAAGTACTCTGGATACTCAATCGCTAGCGCAATCAGTTTATGCAGAATTCCAATTTCTTGGACCACTAGTTCGAGACGGGATCATGCCAGACTCCGCGTCGATGGCTCGCTGGGAAGCCGCCGTGCGCTGGATTTTGACCGGCTTGCGCAATTGGAATTCGAACAAGACTAACGCGCTCATCGAGCTTCAGGCTTTGCTGACATCGGTACAAGCCCTAGATGCCGACTCTGCGGGGCTTGAAAATATAGCTGCCCTGTTAGATGGCGACGAGATGGAGGATGCTTTGCTGGGACTCGTTGAGAATGCGAATGTCGGCCCATTTGGGGGAGTTGATCGGCGCTTTCCTAATTTGGCTCAGGATCTAAAAGTGGCAACGCAGCAAGGTGAATATAGAGGGCTGGGTTACATTCTTCCACAAGTGATGCCAGAATTTCGTTCCGACCTGTCGGCGGCTGTCATCCTCTTGTGGAAATTGGTGCCAGGTAAGCTGGCGATAGCAGTGTCCAAGAAAGACGAGGTTCTTTTTTCAATGTTCGTGTGCCGAAGCTTAAGGGAGAACGCCGCCCATTTCGCGCTCGACGTCCCACTCGGGTCTTTCAAGTTCGTCAGTATTTCAGACATTCCATGCGGTCCAAAGATCGACCGTACGACACAGGTCTGGGGCGATCTGTTACGGCAAATACTCGTACAAGTTGCTGAAACCTCGGATTGGGTTGGATGGATGCTGGCTTTGTACAGATCGCCTCACAGCGAGTCGAACGCGGGGAGTGCGTTGGCCGACGCACTTGTAGATTTAGAGGAAGGGCATTGGTTTGCGTTCGTACAGGCCCTGTCTTTGGGGCATTCCCATGCGGCGGCGGGGCCGGTGGCGCAGATTATGGCTCGATTTGCCAGTCGTGTTGAAGCATCCAAGGCCAAAATAATGTGGTCTATTGCCTTCGCACGTTGGGACGAATGGAACTATGCTAAGGGCGAGCAGCAGACATATTTGTTCGCGCCCGCGAGTTGCGCACTAGATTACCCTGTATCGATGTACTACTCGCAATTGTCGGGCCCGGAACTTGACAAGGAGGACGCGAGGCTCACGAAAATCGTGGAGCAGATAGAGCAACAGTGGTTCGAGTCGGCTTCAGACCTCACCACTGAGCGGAACAGGCTATTGTCCCGCCTGCGGCTGGTGCGGCATGCGATGGAGCTAAGGGTATCTGATGCAAATCTGCTTCCTCCTGCTATCCAGCCAGACGCCGCCCCATATGCCCGCCTTCGCTATCTTTACTATGATATTCATCATCGTGAGTCACCTAGTGCGTAGTTGACTGCAATAGCCGATGAGCAATTAAGCTTGGGGGAGGAATCGGGGGAAGAATTAGGGGATTTCAGGGGGATGATTAGAATCTAGTCATAGACAAATTCAGCCCACAATTCCCCGTGATACCCCCGTCTACTTGGTTCGAGTCCAATCGTGAGAGTGAGCTTACTCAGGAAAATACATGAAAAAAAATATCGGAATACTACTTTCAAAATTGGTGTTGCTCTGCACTGTTCTCGCTTCATGCACGTCTTCTCAAGTACTAACCTCTCAAGCTCCTCCGTATCCTGAGGAGGCGTTACGCTATGGGTTAGAAGGTGATGTAGTTGTCGAGTACTATCTTAACAACGAAGGGCGTGCAGAAAATGTTAGGGTTACGAAAAGTAGCGGGTGGAAAATATTAGACGACGCGACTGTGGCATCAACAAGAAATTTGCACTTTCCAGTTGGTTCAGGAAATGACGCTCCGGCAAAGACACATAAGATCAAAACTTCTTGGAAATTGAATAACGTTCAAGCTTCGTCTCCTTCATATATCATTACTGGCAGCTGCGCTAAATCCGAGCGATTTATCGACTTTAGAAATTCGAAGGAAGGAGACGGATTGCTGGTCCGCTTTCTAACAGGTGTTGATGGCCGGCCTTTTGGAATTAAAATTGAGGACAGCGCGGTTGATCAAGTCACGATCGATTCCGCAGTGGCATTTATTCAAAACTGCAGTTTCACACCGAGCATAAATTTGCATGATGGGCACGTTGTCGTCGGAAGTGGCTTTGCACGACTCATTTCTAGGACATAGCCTGTCCGGTAGCCGTGAGGTTAGATGGAAGACCATTTCGCCATCTGAAGAAAGCCCACATTGAGATCCTTGGGATTTATCGAACCGTGAATTCGAATCCGGGGGATGTATTCGAATTCAAGCCCCGGTGGCAAGGATTTGGTGGCACCAGGGTAGTGAAACACTGGTTATTTTCTTTGTGGTATGTTTTGTGGTATTTAATTTTAACTGATTGTTTCTAATAGATATGTTGATTCCACCCTCTCCGCCAGATATTAGTTTCAAATAGATCTAAGAAGTCCCAGAACCCGCATATCTCACTATGAGAATGCGGGTTTTTCGTTTCATGACGTCTCAGTTGGTTCATTGACATCCCAAAAAATCGGGGGTACTTTCGGGGGTATCAAAAGCACCCCTTGGGGGTACTCATA
>NZ_DATMRB010000089.1:0-58506 GCF_035566555.1 Collimonas sp. | reverse complement strand
GTCACGCGCCATCAACGATGCGGTGGCGCGCGTGTTTGCCGAAGAACAGATTTACCGCATCGATCACTACCTGGGCAAGGAAGCGGTGCAAAACCTGCTGGCCCTGCGCTTTGCCAATTCGCTGTTTGAGCCTTTGTGGCGGCGCGAGTCGGTGGCCCATGTGCAGCTGACGATCGCCGAGCAGCTGGGCGTCGAAGGCCGCGGCGATTTTTATGAAGGCACCGGCGCCCTGCGCGACATGGTGCAGAACCATCTGCTGCAATTATTGTGCATGGTGGCGATGGAACCGCCGACGTCGATGGACGCCGATGCGGTGCGCGACGAGAAATTGCGGGTGTTGCGCGCCCTTAAGCCGTTCTCGCCAGAGGATATGGAGCTGAAAGCGGTGCGCGGCCAGTATGTATCCGGCGCAGTGGACGGGCAGTCGGTCACCGGCTATCGGCAAGAGCCGGGTGTGGCGCCGCAGTCGCAGACCGAGACGTTCGTGGCCCTGCATGCCGAAATCAACAACTGGCGCTGGGCCGGAGTGCCGTTTTTCCTGCGCACCGGCAAGCGCCTGGCGCATCGCACCGCGGAAATCATCATTACTTTCAGGCCTATCCCGCACGCGATCCTGCCGATGCCGGGCGGCCAGGCCGGCGCCAGCAGCAATCGCCTGGTGATCCGTCTGCAGCCGGACGAATCGATCCAGCTGCATTGCCTGGCGAAACAGCCGGGCGACGGCATGACGGTGCAGCCGGTGGCGCTCGACCTGGCGTTCGACCAGGCATTCAAGCAGCGCCGGGCAGAAGCCTACGAGCGCTTGCTGGTCGATGCCATCCGCGGCAATTTATCGTTGTTCGTGCGGCGCGACGAGCAGGAAGCCGCCTGGCGCTGGGTCGAACCCTTGCAGCGCCACTGGCAGACCAGCAGCGCCGCGCCCAAGCCGTACATGGCCGGCAGCTGGGGGCCGACGGCATCGTTTGCCATGATGGAGCGGGCCGGGGCCCAATGGCCGGAAGACCGCTGAAAAACCGGATTCTGATTGAAGATTCTGACGGATTGAGAAATAAAATTAGAAACGAGGCAGCCTGCCGCCGCCTCGTCCTACTAACAGTATCAGTATTCAAGTGAAAGTTTTACACCATGTCTTCATCCACGATCATGAGTGCTAGCGATATTTCGGCGACTAGCTATCTGGATGGTCCGCGTCTGCTGGCAGATGTCGGCGGCACCAACGCGCGCTTTGCGCTGGAGCGTGCACCGGGCCAGATCGACACGATTCAGACCTTGCGCTGCGCCGATTATGCCGAGTTCGCGCAGGCGGTAGAAACCTACCTGGCTTACAGTGCGGCGCAGGGCGCTCATGCGCAGGTGCGCCATGCCGCCATCGCGATCGCCAATCCGGTGCAGGGCGACGACATCAAGATGACCAATCACAATTGGGCCTTCTCGATCGAAAGCACACGGCGCCGTCTGAACCTGGATACGCTGCTGGTGGTCAACGACTTCACCGCGCTGTCGATGTCTTTGCCGCATCTGGAGCAAGCGCATTGCGTGCAGATCGGCGGCGGCAGGGCGCTCAGCGGCGGCGTGGTCGGACTGGTCGGCGCCGGCACCGGGCTCGGCGTCGGCGGCCTGATTCCTACCGAAGGACGATGGATTGCGCTCGGCAGCGAAGGCGGCCACGTCACCTTCGCCCCTGGCGATGCGCGCGAGGCGGCGGTGCTGGCCTACTGCTGGCGCACCTATTCCCACGTTTCGGCCGAGCGGCTGGTGTCCGGCCCCGGCATCGAAATGATCTATCAGGCCTTGGCCGAGATGCAAGGCATCGCCAAGCCTGAGCCCCTGCAGACTGCACAAATCGTCGAGCGCGCCTTGCAAGGCCAGGATGGTTTGTGCATGGAAGTGGTGGAGTGCTTCTGCGCCATGCTGGGCACGGTTGCGGCCGACGTTGCCGTCACCCTTGGCACTTTGGGTGGCTTGTACATCGGCGGCGGCGTGGTGCCGCGCCTGGGCGAATATTTTGCGCGTTCGCCGTTTCGCGCCCGCTTTGAAAACAAGGGGCGCTTCAGCAGCTATCTGGCGAAAATCCCGACCTTTGTCATTACCGCTCCGTATCCGGCGTTTGTCGGCGTCGCCGCGATCCTTTCCGAGCACCTGGGCGGCGGCAACGCAGTGCCTATCCTGGAAAAAATCCGCAAGGCGCGCGACCAGTTTTCGCCTGCTGAGCAGAAAGTCGCCAGCCTGATCCTGGCGCATCCGCGCGCCGTGATGAGCGAGCCGATTTCAGAAATCGCGCGCCGCGCCGATGTCAGCCAGCCGACTGTGATCCGTTTCTGCCGCACCATGGGCTGCCAGGGCCTGGCCGATTTCAAGCTGAAGCTGGCCTCGGGCGTCACCGGCACGGTGCCTGTTGCGCATAGCCAGGTGCATGTCGGCGATTCGTCGCTGGATGTCGGTGTGAAAGTAGTCGACAACACCATTTCCGCGATGATGGAGGTACGCGATAACCTGAACGCCGATACCTTGTCGCGCGTGATCGAGGTGCTTAGCCAGGCCAGCCGCATCGAATTCTACGGCTTCGGCAGCTGCGGCCTGGTGGCGGAAGATGCGCAGCAAAAATTCTTCCGCCTCGGCATCCCATCGTCGGCCTATACCGACCCGCAGTTGCAAGAAGTCTCGGCCGCCATGCTGAAAAGCAGCGATGTGGTAGTGGTGATCTCGAATTCGGGGCGCCTGCGCCACCTGGCGCCGGCAGTGGAGGTGGCAGTGCATTCCGGCGCCACCATCATTGCGCTGGCGCCAAGCAATTCGCAGCTGGCCAAGCGTGCCCATTACACGCTGGCGGTCGAGCATGATGAAAGCAGCATGATGCATATCCCGATGGTGTCGCGCATCCTGTTGCTGCTGCTGATCGATGTGCTGGCGGTCGGCGTCTCGCTCAACCGTTCCAGTCCGTTCGCCGAACTGCAGCGCCAGGCCAAGCGCGGCATCCTGACCCATATCGCCTCGCTGGGCGAGTCGGACAGCGACAAGATCGCCGCTGAAGGCGACGGCAAATCGGCGCAATCGGCGCGCGGCAACCAGGAAGTGACCTTGTCGCCAAACGTAATTTCGCACATCAAATAAATGGCAATGCGGCTGCCGGACCTTTTTCTTGAAAGAGGCCGGCGATGCCTCCCTAGATGATGCGGCGCAAGGTATTGTCGCGTTTGACAAAGTGGTGCCATAGCGCCGCCAGGGCATGCAAGCCGATCACCCAGTAAAAGACATTTCCCAGCGTCTCGTGGATAGCCTTCATCGATTTGGCCAGATCATGATCGGGGCCGATGACCGTGAATGAGCCCAGTCCTGCCAGGTTGACCGGATGGCCGGCGAGGTTGACGGTCAGGATGCCGAGTATGGGCTGGGCGATAATGAATATATATAGCGCCAGATGCGCAGCCTTGGACAGAAATTGCAGGACCGGCAGATCCGCCAGCGGCGCCGGCGGCGATTGATAGCTGCGCCAGGCGACGCGCACAACTGACAGCATCAGCACGCTGCAGCCGGCCCAGAAATGGGTTGCAGTCCAGAATGCGCGCGAGTCGCTGCCCTTGGGGCCGCGCATTTCAATCGCCAGGTAGGCCAGCGCAACCAACAGGAAAATAGCCCAGTGCAACAGGATTGCCGGCCGTGAGAAACGTTCTTGCGGGGGAAGGGGTGACATGGTCGCCGTTCTATGGAATATGCTAGCGCTGATTCTGGCACACGGGATAGTCAAAAACAATGCCGCCTGACGATCGCCAGGCAGGGATAAAGCTGTCGCCCACAAAAAATGCCCATTCGCACGCGAATGGGCAAAGTCTGGGAGTTACCCAGGGACGTCTTTCACTAATGCCACTCTTCGCAGCAAGCACTACAAGGCAGTACTGACAAGAATGATCGGCGCGCCGAGCTCAAGCGGCGCGCCAACAACGCTTGCCGTCTTTAGAACGAGTGGCTGATACCAGTATAGAACGTGCTTTGGTTCTGTCCAACCAAGCCTGTGCTGTCGCCAGTTTGCACTTGGAAGTCCGTATTCGAACCATTGCGGACGGTGCCGACGCTTGCGTACAGCAGAGTGCGCTTGGACAAGCTGTAGTTGGTGCCCAGCATGAACACGTTTGCGCTGCCGACGTCGTGGTTAAGCTTGACGTGGTAAGCCGCGCCGATCAGTGTCAGGGCTGGAGTCAACTGGTAGTTGGCGCCGAGCCAGAATTGATTGGCTTTGTTGGCTGAAGCCATACTTCCTGCAGCCGCCGTAGAAATGTCTTGCGCCGGCGCCGAAATGTTTTGCCAGCCAGCGAACAGTTTCGCTGGACCGAAGGTCACGTTGCCGCCGACGGTGATTTCCTTGGAGTGCTGAAACAAGCTGTCGTAACTACCGTTGTCATCACGTGCTGCGTCATACATTGCCAGCAACTCATAGTTTGGCTGTACGAAACCAACTGCGAGACCGGTGGTGTTGCCGCTTCCGGAACCAGTCGGGCCCTTTGTAAAGGAGCCTGCGGCTTCGCCGGCGCCATACATGGCGTGGACATACAGGCCGCCCATGGTGTCAGGTGTGATGTACTGGATCTGGTTGCTGGTTTGCGGCCAGTTGCGGCCTTTGAACAAAGTCGAAGTACTGACGTTCTGTTGGCCGGTCGGATCGATGCTCCATACGCGGTCGCTTGGCAGCGCCAGGTCGCGGCCGATTTTCACGGTACCGAAACCGCCGTTCAAGCCAACATAAGAGCGGCGTGACCACAGACGGCTCGAACCGCCGTTGACGCTACCAGTGCTGGAGTCAAAACCGTTTTCCAATGTGAACAGCGCTTTCAAGCCGCCACCCAGATCTTCGGTGCCCTTGAAGCCGAACATGCTGGTGCCCCATTCGTTGCCGCCGACACCCCATTGGCCGCCGCGGGTGAAGCTGCCGTCTGCATTTTTCTGGACTTGATTGCTTTGGTAGTTGATGCCTGCGTCAACGCGGCCGTAGATGGTCACATTGGTTTGCGCTTGGGCCTGGCCGGCGAAGGCGCATGCCAGGACAGCGGCAACCGCGAGCGGCTTGGCTTTCAGAACAGATTTTCTCATTTCATCTCCTAAGTAAAAATGTGGCGTTGACCACTGCTTTCCGAGTCTTGTGTTGCTCGAAATTCTTGAATCGGACTTTGGTTAGTGCGTGTACCTTGGTGCTGTACTTTGCGTTCAGTTAATGCCGATTTCTTTATTGGTATTGATGGTAAACCGATTTATGAAATTTTTGTTTTATTTGTGTAGTTTTACTATATTTCTGTTGCTAATTTACAGCACTATTTAATTGCTCATGCGCACAGCGGCGAGTTGTGGCAGCGGATGGCCTATCAGGAGTGCCCGGATTCGGTGATTAATTTATTTGTTTTCTTGTGGAAATGTTTTTTACTGTATTTTTACTACAAGTAATTTTGATACATTTATGCGCGCCCGGGCAAGCCGCGGACGCGCCAGCATGCACCTAGACCCGCTCCAGCAAGGCATGGACCTGCGCCAGTTGCGGCGGCTTGGCGCCGGCATTCAGGCAAGCGGCTGAGCCGCAGGCAACCGAAAATCGCAGATGTAGCAGCCAGTCGGGGCTGGCGCCGGGAGCCGTGGCGGATTCCTGGATCAGGGAGTAGATGAGCCCGGCGATGCCGGCGTCGCCGGCGCCCACGGTATCGACCACCGTGATCGGCGGCGGCGCTACCTGCCAGTATTCGGCGCCGGCGTGGATGGCGGCGCCCTTCGAGCCCAGCGTCAACAGCACAGTGGCGGAGGGGTTGAAACCGCGCAGGGTGGCCAGGGCGGCTTCGGTATCGTCGCTGCGGAACAGGCCGGCCAGGTCTTCGTCCGAGACCTTGATGACATCTGCCAGCTGCGCCATTTTTTTCAGCACGCTGTCGTAGCGCTGGTCCATCACGTTGCGGAAATTGGGATCGTAGCTGATCTTGACGCCGCGGCTGTGCAGGTCTTCGGCCAGCTCGATCAGTTGTCCTGCCAGCGGCGCGCGGGTCAGGCTGATGCCACCGAAATGCACCCATTGCGCCGCCTGCTGCCAGCCGTCAGGCAGCAGGGCAGCATCGAAGGCGAGGTCGGCGCTGTTGTCGCCGATGAAATTGTATTGCGGCGGCGTGGTTTCATAGACGATCGCCAGCAAGGGCGAGCGCGCGGCGCGCTGCAGGAAGCGCAGGTCGAGTTGGCCAGCCTGGCTGGCGGCGTACAGTTCGTCGCCGAACCAGTCCTGGCTGATGGCGCCGGCAAATGCGGAAGGCACGCCGAGGCTGGCGGCGGCGCGCGCCACGTTCCAGGTTGAGCCGCCGGTCTTGCTCAGCCATTGGTCGGCGCCGACCCGTATCAGATCGGTGAGTGCTTCACCGGCGCTGACGAACTGGGGCAGGGGGCGGGCGGGTTTGTTTGTTTCAGACATGACGGCATCCATGCAATGTGAAGTGTGATTTATGTAGCTTATTTATGTGGCTTATTCGAGCGGGCTGCCGACAGCCGCCAATGCTTCCAGATAGGCGCCCATCGGATGATAGAAGTCGGTCTTGCCGTGCGGCGGCTTTTCCGGACCGTAGCGCCGGTTGTCGCGCTGCAGGATGCGATACCAGCCGCCGCGTTCCTGGTCGATCAGGTGTGCGTCGCTATAGGCCCATAATTTCTGGTAGCTGTCCCAGTAGGCGGTGTCGCCGCTGCGCGCGGCCAGCAGGGCGGCTGTCGCCAGCGATTCGGCTTGCACCCAGAAATACTTGTCGCCGTCGCATACGCTGCCGTCCGGCGCCAGGCCGTACACCAGGCCGCCGGATTGCTGGTCCCAGGCGGCCGGCATGGTGACATCGAACAGCGCCCGCGCACGCGGCAGCAGCCAGCCGGCATCGCCTTGCAAATGCCGGGCATGGCGTTCCAGCAGCAACAGCAGCTTGGTCCATTCGGTCATGTGGCCGGGCTGGAAGCCCCAGGGGCGGAACATGTTGCTGCTGTCATGCCGGTTGTATTCCCAGTCGATGCTCCAGTCAGCGTGATAGTGCTCCCAGATCCAGCCGTCCGCCATGGCAGCCTGGCGCACAGTGATGTTGTGCGCCAGCAGTTCGGCGCGCAGCAGATAGCGCCGTTCACCGGTGGCTTCAAAGGCGGCGATCAAGGCTTCGCAGCTATGCATGTTGGCGTTCTGGCCGCGATACGTCGACACTACGCCCTCGGGCGTGGCCTCGTCAGCGTACAAGCCATCGGCTTCCGACCAGAACAGTTTTTCCATCAATTCAAAAGTAGCGGCGATGCCCTCAACCGCCTCGCCGATGCCGATGTGCGCCGCATGGGCATGCGCCAGCAGGACGAAGGCCAGGCCGTAGCAATGCTGGGTGCGGTCTGCCGGCAAGCCGTTTTCCAGCACCCAGGCATAACCGCCGTACGACGGCTGCCAATGCCGTTGCTGCAGGAAGCGCAGGCCATGGCGCGCAGCATCGCGGTATTCTTCCTTGCGCTCGAGGCGCCAGGCCAGCGCATAGCAGAACACCATGCGGCTGCTGTTGACCAGGTGACGGCTGGCGCTGTTGTAGACGCTGCCGTCATCGTTCAGGTAATGGAAGAAGCCGCCGTTCGGATCGATCGCACGCGGGTGGAAAAAGGCGATGTCGCGCCGCATGCGGTCGCGCAGGAATTCCGGGTCGCGGTAATCGGGCGTGGAAGGAGCTGGTCTCATGTTTGTAGTTTTTATAGGTCAATACAGGCGACGGCCGGCCTGGCAAGCCGTCAGCGGAAAAACGAGTCGAATTGCATGTCGAACTGTTGCAGGGCTTTTTGCGCATTCTGCATTTTCTTGCGGAATTCCGGACCGCGCTTGAGCGCCAGGCCGACCGCCAGGATATCGATCACGACCAGGTGCGCGAGCCGCGCCGAGATCGGCGTATACGGGTCGATGTTGAAACTGAGGTCGATCGGCACCAGCACCGTCGCCAGTTCCGCCAGCGGCGTGCCGCTCGGTCCCAGTACGATGATGTCGGCGCCGCCCTTCTTGGCCAGTTGCACGCTACGCAGCAAGGCAGCATTGCCGCCGCGCTGCGAGATGGCGACCACCGCATCGCCCGGCTGCAGCAACGAGGCGGCGATACTGTGGATATGCGGATCGGAGTAGGCGACGGTAGGAACGCCGGAACGGAAAAATTTATGCTGGGCGTCGGCCGCGACTATCCCCGAAGTACCCTGGCCATAGAATTCGATCTTGTTGGCCTTGAGCAGGACGTCCAGCGCTTTCTGGATGGCGTCGGCGCTCAGATGGTTGCGCAGGTCGAGCAGGGTGTTGATGGAACGGCTGCAGATCTTGTTGACCAGGTCGGCGGCGATATCGTCCTGCGCCAGCATTTCGTTGGCGCCCGGCAGCGCCACCGCCAGGCTCTGCGCCAGTTTCAGCTTGAAGTCGTGCCAGCCTTCATAGCCGATGGCGCGGCAGAAGCGCACCACCGTCGGTTCCGATACCTGCGCATTTTTCGCCAGTGCGGTGATGTTTTCCGCCAGCGCCAGCTGCGGGTTGTCGAGAATGGTCAGGGCGACCTTTTTCTCCGACTTCGAGAGCAGGTCGATCTGGGTCTTGATCGCGTCCAGCAGCATTGTCATGCCGGGTCCTTATAGCTCTGGCAGCGCTTCTTCGCGCCATTGCAGACCGTCGCGCGCAATCAGGGCGCTGGCCGCCGCCGGGCCCCAGGTGCCGGCGGTGTAAGGAATCGGATCGTCTTCTTCCTGGTCCCAGAATTCCAGGATAGGCTCGACCCATTCCCAAGCCGCTTCCAGTTCGTCGCTGCGCATGAACAGGGTCAGCTGGCCGCGCAAGACGTCCAGCAGCAGGCGCTCGTAGGCTTCCATGCGGGGCGATTTGAAACTCTCGCGGAAATTCAGTTCCAGCTCGACCGGCTTGAGGCGCATGCCGTCGCCCGGGGTCTTCGCCATCAGGTTCAAGGTCAGGCCTTCGTCCGGCTGCAGGCGGATCACCAGGCAGTTAGGCTCGAAGCTGCTGTTCGGCTGGGCAAAGATCGAATGCGGAATGGTCTTGAAGCGGATCACGATTTCCGCCAGCGAATCGGCCATACGTTTGCCGGTGCGCAGGTAAAACGGCACGCCGGCCCAGCGCCAGGTGTCGACTTCGGCTTTCAGCGCGACAAAGGTTTCGGTACGCGAATGCGGATTGGCATCTGCTTCTTTGCGATAGCCGGGTACGGCGACGCCTTCGACGTGGCCGGAGCGATATTGTCCGCGCACCACGTTTTGCGCCAGCGTGGTGGGCGTGAAGCGCTTCAGCGAGCGCAGCACCTTGAGCTTTTCGTCGCGTACTGCATCCGGCGTGATCGATACCGGCGGTTCCATGGCGACAATGCATAGCAGCTGCAGCAGATGGTTTTGCAGCATGTCGCGCAAGGCGCCGGAAGTTTCGTAGTAGCCCATGCGGTTGCCGACGCCGAGTTCTTCGGCGATGGTGATCTGGACATCGGAAATCCATTCGCGGCGCCACAGCGGTTCGAACAGCACATTGCCAAACCGCAGCGCCAGCAGGTTTTGCACGGTCTCTTTACCGAGGTAGTGGTCGATGCGGAAAATCTGCGATTCGGCAAACACCTGGCCGACTTCGGCGTTGATCTGCTTGGCGCTGGCGAGGTCGCGGCCGAGCGGCTTTTCCAGCACTACCCGCGAATTCGACGTGGCCAGACCGCTGGTAGCCAGGTTCTTGCAGATTTTCGAGAACAGGCTGGGCGGGGTCGCCAGGTAAAACACATTGGTGATGGCGTGGTCGGGCCGCATGGCTTCCACCAGCGCTTTGTAGGACGAGGCATCGGTGGCGTCCATGCCGACATACTTGATGCGCTGGCAGAAGCGCGCCCAGACGGCAGCGTTGAAGCTTTCCTTGCTGATATGCGGCCTGGCGTCCTGTTCCACATGCTTGAGGAAGTCGGCGTCGCTGCTGTCATGCCGGCCGATGCACAGGATGCGAGCATCCGGCGGCAAGTCGTTGGCGCGGTCGCGCGCATACATCGCCGGCAGCAATTTACGCATTGCCAGGTCGCCGGTGCCGCCAAAGATTGCCAAATCAAATTCTGCGAGAGCCATTGTTTTCCTTTGCGGGACAGCCGGCCGCCACGCGGTGGCCTGTTATCCCCAGCTAATTAAGTGAAACTAAGTAAGTGAGATATTAAATTGCAATTGCACTGTCTGCATCCGGCAGACTAGAGCGCTGCGCGCGCCAGCGCAATCAAGCCGTTGGTCGAGCTGTCATGGCTATGGCTCTGCTGCGCCGACGTCCCGGTCAGTTCGCCAAGGATGTTGCTGGCCAGGACCTTGCCCAGCTCGACGCCCCATTGATCGAAGCTGTTGACGTCCCAGATGACGCCTTGCACGAATACCTTGTGTTCATACAAGGCGATCAGCGCACCCAGGCTGGCGGGCGTCAGCGCATCCATCAGGATGGTGTTGCTGGGACGGTTGCCGGGGAAGGTGCGGTGCGGCAGCAGGGCGGCGATCTGTTCTGCCGGCATGCCCTTGGCTTGCATCTCGGCCTGCACTTCATCCGCGCTTTTGCCGCGCATGAAAGCTTCCGATTGCGCGAAGCAGTTCGCCAGCAGCGCAGCCTGGTGGCCCGGCAGTTGGTGGCTGGCGTGCAGGGTAGCGATGAAGTCGACCGGCGTGATGTCGCTGCCTTGATGCAGCAGCTGGAAATACGCATGCTGGCCATTGGTGCCGACATTGCCCCAGATGATTGGGCAGGTCGCCACTGCCTGCGTGCTGCCGTCCAGTGTGACGCGCTTGCCGTTGCTTTCCATTTCCAGCTGTTGCAGGTAGGACGGGAAATTGCCCAGGTCCTGGTGGTAAGGTGCAATCGAGACTGAGCGATAGTCGAAGAAGTCGCGGTACCAGATGCCCAGCAAGGCCATGATCACCGGCATGTTCTGTTCCAGCGGCGCGCTCTGGAAGTGCTGGTCCATGGCATGGGCGCCGGCCAGGAATTCGCTGAAATGCTCGAAACCGACTGCCAGCGCCACCGACAGGCCGATCGACGACCACACCGAGTAGCGGCCGCCAACCCAGTCCCAGAACGGGAACATATTGTCCGCATCGATGCCGAATGCAGTGACGCCTTCGACATTGGTGGAGACCGCGGCGAAATGCCTGGCCAGGTCGGACTCGCTGGCGGCGGCGCCGTTTTGCAGGAACCAGTTGCGCGCAGAGTGCGCGTTCATCATGGTTTCCGCTGTGGTGAAGGTTTTCGAGGCGATCACGAACAGCGTCGTTTGCGGATCGACTTGCTGCAGTACAGCGTCGAGGTCGTCGCCATCCACATTGGAGACGAAATGCAAGTGCAAGCCATCCTGCTGGTAAGGACGCAGCGCCTGGCACACCATCTTGGGACCGAGGTCGGAGCCGCCGATGCCGATGTTGACGATATCGGTGATCCGCTTGCCGGTATATCCCAGCCAGGCGCCGGAACGAACTGCGATCGTGAAAGTCTGAATTCTCTGTAGCACGGCATGGATATCGGCGCTGACTTGCTGGCCGTCGACCACCAGCGCCGGCAGGGCGGGCGCGCGCAGGGCGGTATGCAGTACGGCGCGCTGTTCGGTGGTGTTGATCTTTTCGCCGGCGAACATGGCCGCGCGCCGGCTTTCGACCTGGCGCTCACGCGCCAGGGCAAACAAGTGCGCCATGGTGTCCGCGGTGACGTTGTTTTTTGCGTAATCCAGGAATAAGCCGGCAGCCCTGAGCGAGAACTGTTCGAAGCGGGACGGGCTGGCGGCGAACAGTTCGCGCAGCGGCCGTTCTTTGACGCTGGCGTAATGATCGTGCAAGGCTTGGAAGCTGGCGGTAGTATTAAGCGCTGTCTGTGGCATATCCGGAATCTTCATGGTAAGTCAGGAATTTATACGACTATACAACGTCGACGGTAATTTCACTACAAATTATTTTGTAGTTTGCTGAAACTGCCTTATCTTTCGCTTGTCTTTCGTTGTCTGAGCGCGATGTTTCCCGATTGCCGCTTCGTCCGTTTCAGCGTCGCTGTTATTGCTCATTGTGAGGCGGGACTCGCGGTTTCCTGCAGATACGGCCCACTTTCAAAAATCACAACGGAAGCGGGAATGGGTTTGCAAATTAACGGCGAACCGATATTTTGTAGTAAAATTTCAATTCGTCTACTGTTTCAAGGATTTTCATCATGTCTGTTCAAGCCAGCGTAGCCAAAGTCACCGAACGTATTGTTGCACGCAGCCAGCCTTACCGCAGCGCCTACCTGGCGCGCCTGGAGCATGCGCGCCGCCAGGATGTGCAGCGCGGCGCGCTGTCCTGCACCAACCTTGCACACGGTTTTGCCGCCTTTCCAGTCAATGATAAGTTGAAACTGAAACAGGACAAAAGTTCATCGATTGCGATTGTATCTTCCTACAATGACATGCTGTCGGCGCATCAGCCGTTCGAGCATTATCCGCAGATTATCAAGGAAGCAGTGCGCGCCGCCGGCGGCGTCGCCCAGTTTGCCGGCGGCACGCCCGCCATGTGCGACGGCGTGACGCAAGGCCAGCCGGGCATGGAACTGTCCCTGTTTTCGCGCGACGCAATCGCCATGGCGACTGCGATTGCGTTGTCGCACAATATGTTCGACGCCGCGGTCTATCTCGGCATCTGCGACAAGATCGTGCCCGGCCTGCTGATCGGCGCCCTGCATTTCGGCCACTTGCCGGCCGTGTTCATTCCCGGCGGCCCGATGACCAGCGGCATGAGCAACAAGGAGAAAGTGCGCATCCGCCAGCTCTACGCGGAAGGCAAGGTCGGCCGCGCTGAATTGCTGGAGGCGGAAGCGCAGTCCTACCATAGCGCCGGCACCTGTACTTTTTACGGTACCGCCAACAGCAACCAGATGCTGATGGAAGCGCTCGGCCTGCATCTGCCGGGCTCGGCTTTCATCACGCCTAACACGCCGCTGCGCGAAGCCCTGACCGCGGAAGCCGCGCGCCAGGCCTTGCGCATCACCGATCGCGGCAACCAGTACCTGCCGGTCGGCCATGTCGTCAGCGAGAAAAGCATCGTCAACGCCATCGTCACCTTGCTGGCGACCGGCGGCTCCACCAATCACACCTTGCACCTGGTGGCGATCGCCAAGGCGGCCGGCATCGTCATCGACTGGAACGATTTCGACGCCCTGTCGGCCGTGGTGCCGCTGGTGACCCGCATCTATCCCAACGGCGATGCCGACGTCAATCATTTCCACGCTGCCGGGGGCACCGGCTTCGTGATCCGCGAACTGCTGGATGCCGGCCTGATGCATGAAGATGTCAAAACCATCCTCGGCGACAGCTTGCGCGCCCATTGCGCCGAACCGTTCCTGCAGGGCGATACGGTAGTGTTCAAACCGGCTCCCGAAAAGAGCGGCGACGACTCCGTGCTGCGCACCGCCAGCGCGCCGTTCTCGGCGGATGGCGGCTTGCGCCTGCTGTCGGGTAACCTGGGCCGTTCGGTGATCAAGATTTCCGCCGTCAAGCAGCAGCACTGGGTGGTGCAGGCGCCGGCCATCGTCTTCCATTCGCAAGAAGCCTTCATGGCCGCCTTCCGCGCCGGCGAGCTGGACCGCGATTTCATCGCCGTGCTGAGCCACCAGGGACCGCGCGCTAACGGCATGCCGGAACTGCACGCGCTGACGCCGGCGCTCGGTATCCTGCAAGATGCCGGCCGCCACGTCGCGCTGGTCACCGACGGCCGCATGTCGGGCGCTTCCGGCAAGGTGCCGGCGGCGATCCACGTCACACCGGAAGTGCTGGCTGGCGGCCCGCTGGGCCTGGTGCGCAACGGCGACATGATCCGCCTCGACGCCGAGAAAGGTATACTGGAAGCCTTGGTGCCGGCCGAAGAATGGGCGCAGCGCCAGCCGCAGGCAACTGACCTGTCAGCCAACCATGTCGGCATGGGACGCGAGCTGTTTGCCATGTTCCGCACCACGGTCAGCGCGGCGGAAGAGGGCGCTACCTGCTTCGGTCTGCCGCCTGCAATGCCGACATCGACAGAAGCCGCAGAGTCGGCGCATTCAGAACAACCACAGAAAGCAACGCTATGACATCCTCAAATCTCTTGTACGGTAATCAGCTGTTAGACATCATGCGGGCGTCGCCGGTGATCCCGGTGATCGCTATCGACGACATCGAATATGCAGTGCCGCTGGCCAAGGCGCTGGTGGCAGGGGGCATCCGCGTGCTGGAAGTGACTTTGCGCACCGTGCACGGCTTGCCGGCTATCCGTGCGATTGCCGAGCAGGTGCCGGGCGCGATCGTCGGCGTCGGCACGCTGACCCAGGCCGATGAATTCGTCGCCGCGCGCGACGCTGGCGCGGTGTTTGGCGTCTCTCCTGGACTGACGCCAGCGCTGATCGCCGCCGCCAAATCCAGCGGCTTGCCGCTGCTGCCTGGCGTCATGACGCCGTCCGAAGTGATGGCGGCGCGCGAAGCAGGTTTCCGCCAGCTGAAGCTGTTCCCGGCGGTGCCGGCCGGCGGCGTCGGCATGCTGAACGCGATTGCCGGCCCTCTGGGCGACGTCACTTTCTGCCCGACCGGCGGCATTTCGCTGGAAACGGCGCCGGATTTCCTGGCTTGTAAAAACGTCGCTTGCGTCGGTGGTTCCTGGCTGACGCCGAAGGACTTGCTGAAGGCCGGCGACTGGGCTCGCATTACCGCCCTGGCTGCCGCCGCCAGCAAGTTGCGCAAGGTGCTCTGACCGTATTTCCTCCTCTGAGCAGGCCCGCATGGTTTTTCTGCCATGCCGGCCTGATCGACCCGGCCTGCGCGCCATCTTCCCTGCAAATAAGTATTTCACCGCATTTCTTCTCAGATTAATCCTATATTCAGTAGCAAAAAGGCATGTTACTCTGGCCTTCAGACATTCCGGTAATAGCTTTTGCAAGTCACATTACTGGACGTCATCAAGAGAAGTTGTTATAATGATCGGCTCTCAACAACATCGTGCTTTCTCAACAGCACATTTTTGGGTTTCGTGGCTCGCGTCAGCGGGTTGTCTCATGCTTCGGCAGCGCCGGAGTTTCATCAAGCGTCGGGGAATTCATCCTCGCATTCTGTACCGCCCCATGCGGTAGTCGGCTCGTTCAATGTCCTCCCTGCGGGAAGACCGGACGGGATCATAAAAAATTGTTTGTTTGTCGCGCTGACAGGTTCCGGCTATTCCGGTACGTGCTCGGTGGTCATTCAATATGCATCGCCAGACAAAGTCGGATTCGCGGTCACGGGCCAGGCCCTTGCACGCCGCAGACTTTTTCCGGCCATGCTTATGGAAGGGAGAAAGCATGACAAATCGCTATCGCAACGCCATGATAGGCGCTGTCGTCACCGTTCTGGTGGTGGCTGCAATTGGCTGGTCGATTGGCCCCGCAGTGATCCGCCAATATCAGGGCGACCTGATCTACTACACCGGGCGCCACCTGGTGCTGGTGGGATGGTCGCTGTCATTGTCGCTGCTGTGCGGCATCCCCGCCGGCATCCTGCTGAGCCGGCCGTACTTTGCCCGGCACGCCGAAAAATGGATGCAGCTCTTCAATATCGGCAACACCATTCCTTCCATGGCGGTGCTGGCGCTGGCGCTGGCCTTGTTCGGCATCGGCGACAAGCCGGCCATCATCGCCTTGTGGCTGGCGGCGCTGCTGCCCATAGTGCGCAATACCTATGAAGGCTTGAAGCTGGTATCGCCGTCCATGAAAGAGGCAGCCAAGGGCATCGGCATGAAGCCGCTGCAGGTGCTGTTCCGGGTCGAACTGCCGAATGCCTTGCCGATCATCGTCGGTGGCGTCCGCACCGCGCTGGCGATCATCGTCGGCACCGCGCCCTTGTCGATCCTGATCGGCGGCGAAAGCCTGGGCGGCCTGATCTTTCCCGGCATTTATCTGAACAACCAGGGGCAATTGCTGCTGGGTGCCACCGCCACCGCGGTGCTGGCCTTGCTGCTGGATGCGATCGTCTCGCTGGGCAGCAATGCTTATCTGAGCAAGCGCGGACTGTTGCGCTGATCCACCTCAACCGGACAAGGAAAAACCATATGCAAAATCTATCTCAAGCCGCATCGCGCATTGCTGCGCTGCTGGCCGTGACACTGAGCTTCATGGCGCCGGCCGGCGCCGGCGACCTGGTGGTGGGCGGCAAGAACTTCACGGAGCAACTGATCCTGTCGTCGATGACCCAGCAATACCTGAGCGCCAAAGGCTACACCGTCGATCTCAAGAACGGCCTCGGCACCACCATCATGCGCCAGGCGCTGGAAAGCGGCCAGATCGATATCGTCTGGGACTACACCGGCACGGCGTTGATCGTCTATAACAAGATCGATGAAAAGCTGGACCAGGAGCAGTCCTATGAGCGCGTCAAGCAACTCGATGCCGCCCGCAACCTGATCTGGCTCAAGCCGTCGGCCTTGAATAATACCTACGCCCTGGCGGTGCCGCAAAAGCGCGCCGAGGAAGAGGGGCTGAACACGATCGAGGACCTGGCCAGCAAGATCAACCAGAGCCACCAGCAGGATCCGGATAAAAAATACCTGATCGGGGTCGATTTTGAATTCGCTTCGCGCCCTGACGGCCTGGAGCCGCTGCAAGCGCTGTATGGCTTTGCCTTCGATCGCAGCGAAGTGAAGCAGATGGACGCCGGCCTGGTGTACACGGCCTTGCATAACGACCAGCTGAATGTCGGCCTGACTTATTCCTCCGACGGCCGGGTGCAAGGATTCAACCTGAAGCTGCTGGAAGACAGCAAGGGCTTCTTCCCGTTCTACAGCGCCACGCCGATCGTGCGCAAGGAAATCCTCGACGCCAATCCGCATCTGGCTGAACAGCTGGACGCATTGTCGGCCAGGATCGATACCGCCAAGATGACCGAGATGAATAAGAAAGTGGATATCGACCAGTTGCCGATCGCCCAGGTAGCCGCGGATTTCCTGCGCGCCGAAGGCTTGATATGAGAGGCGCGCAATGACATTTTATAACTACCTGTTAAGCGCCTGGCCCGAAATCCTGCACCTCACCATCCAGCATCTGATGCTGGTCGGCATAGCGGTGGGCCTGGCGATCCTGATCGGCGTGCCGCTCGGCATCGTCATGATCCGCCATCGCTGGCTGGCCAGTCCGCTGATGGGCCTGGCGACCGTGATCCTGACCTTGCCGTCGATTGCCTTGTTCGGCCTGATGATCCCGCTGTTTTCGCGCTTCGGCCAAGGCCTGGGGCCGCTGCCGGCGATCACCGCGGTGTTCCTGTACTCGCTGCTGCCGATCATGCGCAATACCTACCTGGCGCTGGACGGCATCGAACACGGCATCAAGGAAGCCGGCATCGGCATCGGCATGACCTTCTGGCAGCGCTTGCGCCTGGTCGATCTGCCCTTGTCGGTGCCGGTGATCCTGGGCGGCGTCCGCACCGCGGTGGTGATGAATATCGGCGTGATGGCGGTGGCCGCGATCATCGGCGCCGGCGGCCTGGGTGTGCTGATCCTGCACGCCATCAGCCAGAGCAATATGCAAAAACTCGTTATCGGCGCGGTCCTGATCAGCTTGCTGGCGATTGCCGCCGACCTGCTGCTGCAGTGGCTGCAGCGCCTGCTTACACCGAAAGGAATGCAAAAATCATGATTCAACTCGACCAGCTCAGTAAAGTATTCACACAAAAAGACGGCGCCAAGGTCAAAGCCGTGGATCAGGTTGACCTGACGGTTGCCGAAGGCGAGATCTGCGTCTTCCTGGGACCATCCGGCTGCGGCAAGACCACCACTCTGAAAATGATCAACCGCCTGATCACGCCGACGTCCGGCCGCGTGCTGCTGAACGGCGAAGACACCACCGGCATCGATGAAGTCAGCTTGCGGCGCCAGATCGGCTATGTGATCCAGCAGGTCGGCCTGTTTCCCAACATGACCATCGAAGAAAACATTACCGTGGTGCCGCGCCTGCTGGGCTGGGACAAGAAGCGCTGCCATGAGCGCGCCACCGAACTGATGGCGATGGTCGCGCTCGATCCGAAGCGCTTCCTGAGCCGCTATCCGCGCGAGATGTCGGGTGGCCAGCAGCAGCGCATCGGCGTGATCCGGGCGCTGGCGGCCGATCCGCCGGTGCTGTTGATGGATGAGCCGTTCGGCGCGGTCGATCCGATCAACCGCGAATCGATACAGAATGAATTTTTCCAGATGCAGCGGGCGCTCAACAAGACCGTCATCATGGTCAGCCACGATATCGACGAAGCCATCAAGCTGGGCGACAAGATCGCCATTTTCCGCGCCGGCAAGCTGGTGCAGGTGGATCATCCGGATACCTTGCTGGCGCGGCCCAAGGATGAATTCGTCGCCTCTTTTGTCGGCCAGGACGCGACCTTGAAGCGCCTGCTGCTGGTGCGCGCCGGCGATGCCGCCGCTAATTCGGCCACCGTGCTGGAAGACGCCAGCCTGGCATCGGCCTACGGCGTCATGGATGATAACGACTATCGCTACGTGACGGTGACGAATGCCGCCAACCATGCGCTGGGCTATGTGGCGCGGCGCGATGCGCGCGGCGCGCAGGGCGCCTGCATCGACAAGATGAAGCCGTTTACGGTGAGCGCCACGCCCGATGAAAACCTGCGCGTGGTGCTGTCCAAGATGTACAAGCACAGCACCAGCTGGATGCCGGTGATCGACCAGGACAACAGCTACCTGGGCGAAGTTACCCAGGATTCGATCGCTGACTATCTCAGTTCCGGCCGTACGCGCAGTAGGGTGGGCATGTAATGCCCACGCGTCACGTGTGATGTGCCGCCGGCCCTGGTGGCGGCAGCGCGTGGGCAATAAAATCTGGCCACCCTGCGGCGCGAACTCTGCTCAGCATTTACAATAGACGGCTTTTCCACCCAACGCCGTCATATAAATCTATGCTTTGGTACATTAGTGGGGCAAGCGCATGACGGCTGGCGTGATTGCTTTGGTGTTGTGTGCAGCCTTGCTGCATGCTTCCTGGAACGCCATGCTGAAAAGCAGCGGCGACCGCCTGTGGGCCATCACCCTGATGACCATAGGCTCAGCGGTGGCCGCCTTGCCCATCGTACTGTGGGCGCCGTTGCCGGCGGCGGCCAGCTGGCCTTATATCCTGATGTCGGTGGCGCTGCATGCCGGCTACAACCTGTTCCTGGTGCGCGCTTACCGGGCCGGCGATTTCGGCCAGTCTTATCCGATCGCGCGCGGCTCCTCGCCGTTGCTGGTGTCGCTGGGAGCGGCATTCTTTGCCGGCGAACAGCTGGGGACCCTGACCCTGATCGGCGTCGCCCTGATTTCGGCAGGCATCGTCAGCCTGGCGCAGATCAAATTCAAACGCAACGGCAACACCGCTGGCGGCTACCGCCAATGGGATGCACCCTTGTCGGCATTTACAACAGGCGTGTTCATTGCCGGCTATACCATCGTCGACGGCCTCGGTTCACGCCTGGCCGGCAGCGCCGCCTCCTACGCCGGCTGGATGTTCCTGCTGGATGGCTTGCCCCTGCTGGTGATTTACCTGTCGCTGCACGGCCGGCTGCCGTTGGCGCTGAATACCCGCGCCAGCTGGAATGCGCTGGGCGGCGGCGTGATGTCGCTGCTGGCTTATGGCATCGTGATCTGGGCGATCACGCTGGCGCCGATGGGGCCGGTGTCGGCCTTGCGCGAAACCTCGGTGCTGTTTGCGGCATTGATCGCCCGCATTTTCCTGGGCGAAGCCCTGACCGCGCGCCGGCTCTTGTCATGTGCGGTGATTGCCGCCGGGGCGGTGGTGCTGGGCTGGACTACCTGAGCGATATCGATATTGAAGAGCCAATGAAAAAGGCCACTGGAATCCAGTGGCCTTTTTATTTATTGCGCGGCGGTCATGCGACCGCCGGCTTGTCTGGCTGATTAACGATCGCCAAACGAGCGACGTGCGCCGCTGTCGTTGGAACGGTTGCCCTTGTAGCCACCGCCGCCGCCTTCTTTGCGTGGTGCTGCACCTGGCTTGCTGAAAGTACGGCCGCCCGGCTTTGCGCCGCCACGGTTGTCGCCTGGTTTCCAGCCGCCTGGTTTGTGGTTCGAGCGCGGAGCCGAAGCCGAACGCTTTGGTTCGAAACCTTCAACCACATCGACCGGGATCAGTTGCTTGGTGAAACGTTCGATACGCTTGACGTTGACGCCTTCAGCATGGTTCACCAGCGACACGGCAACACCGTTACGGCCGGCACGGCCGGTACGGCCGATGCGGTGGACGTAGTCTTCCGGGAATTTCGGCAGGTCGTAGTTGAAGACGTGGGTGATTGCAGGAACGTCGATACCGCGGGCGGCGACGTCGGTAGCAACCAGCACACGGACTTGACCGCGACGCAGGCTGTCCAGGGTGCGGTTACGCGCGCCTTGGTGCATGTCGCCATGCAGGGCAGCGGCAGCGAAACCAGCGATGTTCAGACGGTCGGCGATAGTGTCGGCATCACGCTTGGTAGCGGTAAACACAACTGCCTGGTCCATGGTGACGTCACGCAGCAGATGGTCCAGCAGGCGATTCTTGTGCGACAGATCGTCAACGAAGTGAACCTTCTGTTGAATGTTTTCGTGCTTGGTGGCGGAACCGGCGATCTGGATGATCATCGGGTTCTTGGTGATGCGCTTTGCCATGTTGCCGACCACGCCGTCCAGGGTAGCCGAGAACAGCATGGTTTGACGCGACTCAGGAGTTGCGTCAACGATCTTTTCGATGTCGTCGATGAAGCCCATGTCCAGCATGCGGTCAGCTTCATCCAGCACCAGAATCTGCAGCTGCGAGAAATCGATCTTGCCCGATTCCATGTGGTCGATCAGACGGCCAGGCGTGGCAACCAGGATTTCCGGGTTCTTGGCCAGCAGTTGCATCTGCTTAGGGTAAGGCATGCCGCCCAGGATCGAGATCGCCTTGACGCGCTTCATGTGCGAACCGTACTTGTCGGTCGCGGTAGTTACTTGCAAAGCCAGTTCGCGGGTCGGTGTCAATACCAGCATCTTAGGCTGTGCCGGCTTGAAACGTGGACGCTCGCCGCGTGAACGGGAGGCTTGCATTTCTTGATTAGGGGTCTTGCCGGCAGCAGGCGCAGGGGCAGCTTGTTGCTCGGAAGCGAATTTGTGCAGCGCAGGCAGCATGAATGCTGCAGTCTTGCCGGAGCCGGTTTGCGAGGAAACCAGCAGGTCACGGCCTTCGATTGCGGCAGGGATAGCTTGTTCTTGAACGCTAGTCGGCTTGGTGTAGCCAGCCTCGGTCAGTGCTTTGATAACGGACGTGTGGAGGCCAAGTGATTCAAAAGTCATTTTTCTTCTTTCGTAAAGTGCAGCGTCATAAGCTACAAATAATCGCGCAAACTATCGACCAGGCGATGAATGCAGCGAACGCAAAAAAGCAACGCCAACCAACGAAATGACTAAGAGACAAATACAAAGAAATTTCGGCACAAAAGCTTTGCGCCGGGACGGTGTCAGGATCGACACACAAGGCGGGAGGGCTTTTACAATGCGATGTCCTATAAAGATCAGGACACGCCTAGGCTTGCGCAGCTACATATTATTTTTTTACAGCAGGTTTTTACAGAGCACCAGAAACTGGATATGATCGTGAAGCAGTGCACTGTCTGCGCTCGTTATTGCAACGCAGCACAGAATCATACAATACTTTCAGACTTGGTGCAGCATATTCCTGCAAATGCCGGGAATATGTAGTTGATTTGTCGCCATATCGTTGTTTGTTGGCGGCGCGTTCTGGGTATTTGCGGATTCGGATACAATTTAATATTTATTAATCAACAACAGGAGTGCTTGCATGGAAAATAACGATAGCGAACAAAAGGCAGCATTGGGGATAGTCTGGGCCATCGTCGGCGTGGTGGTGGTGGCAGTGCTATTGCTGGCAGGCTACTTCGGCCTGACCGCGGGCAAGAGCGGCAGCCAGCCGGCGGCAACGGTCTCGGCGCCCCAGAATGCTGTTGCGCCTACTGTCGCTAATGTTGCCGCGAGTACTGAGCAGGCTGCGGCGGGCGTTCCTGCCGCAGTCAAGATCTTCTTTGAAACCGGCAAGTCCGAAGTGCCGGCGAGCGCCGCCACCGATGTTGCTCCTATCGCCATGTACCTGAAGGCCAACAGCGCCGCAACGGTCGCCGTCTCCGGCTACCATGACGCCAGTGGCAACGCTGAGGTTAACGCTGAAGTGTCGAAAGAACGCGCCAAGGCCGTGCGCGCGGTACTGGTCGCTGCCGGCGTGGAAGAAAGCCGGGTCGTGCTGGACAAGCCGCAAGTCTCGCTGGGCGGCAACGATGCCGATGCCCGCCGGGTGGAAGTCACTGTGCATCAGTAAAACTGACGGCGCAGTACAGGTAAAAGTAAAAAAGCCCGGCATGCTTTGCCGGGCTTTTTTTCGGCCTCGCAGTCCTGCGAGGCTGCCGATTGCCAGAGGATTACTCGGCGATACCGCCCACCACGTGCGAGAAGCCGCCGTCGACATAGGTGATTTCGCCGGTGATGCCGCTAGCCAGGTCCGACAGCAGGAAGGCCGAAGCATTGCCGACGTCTTCCACTGTCACGTTGCGGCGCAGCGGCGCGTGCTCGGCGACGAAGCCCAGGATCTTGCCGAAGCCCTTGATGCCGCTGGCGGCCAGGGTCTTGATCGGTCCGGCTGAAATGCCGTTGACGCGGATGCCCTTCGGCCCCAGGGAACCGGCCAGGTAACGCACGCTGGCTTCCAGCGAGGCCTTGGCCAGACCCATGGTGTTGTAGTTGGGAACCACGCGCTCCGAACCGAGATAAGTCAAGGTCAGCAGCGCCGAATTCGGGCGCAGCAGCGGAATCGCCGCTTTTGCCATGGCCGGGAAGCTGTAGGCGGAAATGTCATGCGCGATCTTGAATCCTTCGCGCGACAGGCCGTCCAGGAAATCGCCGGCGATAGCGTCGGCCGGGGCGAAGCCGATGGCGTGCACCAGGCCGTCCAGGTGATCCCAGGATTTGCCGAGGTCGGCAAACAGGGCATTGATCTGCTCATCGCTGCCGACGTCGCAGTCGAAAATCAATTCACTGTCGAATTCTTTCGCAAAATTGGTAATCCGTTCCTTGAAGCGCTCGCCGACGTAGGTGAACGCCAGTTCGGCGCCTTCGCGTTTGCAGGCTTGTGCGATGCCATAAGCGATCGAACGGTTGGACAGCAAACCGGTGATCAGGATTTTTTTGCCTTGCAGGAATGCCATATTGACTCCAGATATGCGCGCCGCTTGCAGTGGGGCGCTTGGTGTTGTGTGCTTGAGGTTCTTGGCGAACAGGGCAAGATTGTAGGGGTTCGGCGAGCGGAGGGCAACCATGCCGCTAACCAGTCCCGCAATGCCTTTTTGATAATTCTGGTGATTTTAAAAAAGACCCGTGGCGCTGGCGGGCCAGCGGCAGGGGTCTTTTGACAGCGACGCCGGAGATAAGTATCAGCTGCGCGAGCCGCGTGACGACGCCAGGACCACCGGCTTGCCGTTCTTCTTCACCGCCACCTTGTTTTTGCTGCTGCGACTGGCGACGGCCGTGTGATAACGCACATTATGGCCGGCTTTCTTGCTGCCCGAGCTGGACGCCAGCATGCGGTTGGGCACCTGCAGCTGCAGGCTCTGGCCGCGGCTGACGCCGTCGTGATGCAAGCCGTTCCAGGCTTTCACCTGGCTGACGCTGACGCGATAGCGCGCTGCAATCGAGGCCAGCGTGTCGCGCTTGCCGACCTTGACGTAGATGCGGCGGCTTTCCGGCGCATCCGGCGTCACCGCCATGGTGGCGTTGTCGGCGACTTCAGCGGTGATGTCGCTGTTGGCTTCTTCGGTTTTAGGCACCAGGATGGTGGAGCCGGCTTTCAGCAGCATTCTAGGTGGAATATGGTTGACTTCGCGGATCACGGCCGGCGTGGTGTCGAACTTGGCGGCGATGGTTTCAATCCGCTCGCGCGCGCTGCCGACAGTGTGCGAGGTCCAGGAAGACAGTGTGTGGGTCCACTTGGTCAGGTTATTCTTGAATTTCTCGGCATTGCTTTCCGGCAGCAGGATCTTGGTGTCGGAGCTGCCGATGATGACCGGGCGGTTGAACTGCGGGTTGAGCGCCTTGAATTCGTCCAGCGATAATTCCGCCAGCTGCGCGGCGACCTTGACGTCGATGTCGCGGGTCTTGCCGATGGTGACGAAGTAAGGCTGGTTGTCGATCTTCGGCAGTGCGATGTTATACATGTCCGGCGCCGCGACGATGTTCTTGACCGCTTGCAGCTTGGGGACGTAGTTGCGGGTTTCGGCCGGCATCAGCGGCGCCAGGCTGTTGAAGTCGGTCGGCAGGCCGGCCGCCTGGTTCTTGTTGATGGCGCGCTGCACCGAGCCTTCGCCCCAGTTATAGGCAGCCAGCGCCAGTTGCCAGTCGCCGAACATGCCGTACAGTTTCTGCAGATAGGTCAGCGCGGCATCGGTCGAGGCCAGGACATCGCGGCGCTCATCCTTGAACATGTTTTGCTTGAGATTGTAGTCGCGCCCGGTGGACGGCACGAACTGCCACATGCCAGCCGCCTTGGCGCTGGAATAGGCTTGCGGATTGAACGAGGATTCGATGAACGGCAGCAGCGCCAGCTCGGTCGGCATGCCGCGTTTTTCCAGCTCTTGCACTACGTGAAACAGATAGGGCGAGGCGCGCAGGGTGGTGCGCTCAAAATAATCCGGCCGGGCGCTATAGAAATCGGTCTGGTTGACCACCTGCTGGTTATCCAGGTCGGGGATGCCGAAACCCTTGCGGATGCGCGCCCAGATGTCGACTTGCTCCATGCCAAGCATGCCGGCGCTGGGGTCGTTCGGGTCGATCAGGCTGAAAGTGGGGGTGTAGATGGAAATGTCGTTGGCTTGAGCCAAGAGCGGAGTGCCGAAAAAAGCGAGCGCGGCAAAGGCGAAGGTCTTGAGTTTTAGCTGGTACATGGGTTCAATTTATGTGACCGGAATGTCATAGACCGGTAATAATGGATTAGACGCAGTGTACGTAAGGCGGTTTTCTCCCGTCAAGCAGAAATTGCACTGTTACATGCGATAAGTGATTGATTTATTAGGTATTACTTTGTGGAAATCGATATGCGGAGACTATCTAACGATATCGAACGATCGATCGCAATCAATCTTTAGCGCAGGCGACGCAGTTCGCCGCCCATCTTGCCGAATCATTTGAAATTGTTTTTCCATTCCCGCAAGGCAGCGAAAGCCGCCACCGGACCATCTTTTGCGGTGAGGCGGCCGTCGCCTTGCAGGCTGGCAATGATGCTTGGCTCCAGGTAGCGCAAGAAGGGGTTGGTCGCGTTTTCCAGGGCAATCGTCGACGGCACGGTCGCCTGCTGGCGCGCGCGCTTGGCTTGCTCGGCGGCCATGCGTTCGACCAGCCGGGAATTGCCTGGCTCGACCGCCAAGGCAAAGCGCAGGTTCGAGATGGTATATTCATGCGCGCAGTAGACTTGGGTATCGCCCGGCAAGCTGGCGAGTTTGGCCAGCGAGTCGACCATCTGCGCCGGGCTGCCTTCAAACAGTCGGCCGCAGCCGCCGGCGAACAGGGTGTCGCCGCAAAACAGCCAGGGCTGGCCTTGCGCCACATAGGCGATATGGCCGCTGGTGTGGCCTGGAACATCCAGCACCGACAGGCTCAACCCCAATTCTGGAATGGTGGCAGTGTCGCCTTCGCGCAGCGGGCTGGTGACGCCGGCGATGGCTTCGCCGGCCGGGCCGAACACCGGCACCTTATAATGCTGCAGCAAAGTTTGTACGCCGCCGACGTGGTCAGCATGGTGATGAGTCAGTAAAATAGCGGCAAGCGTCAGTCCGTGGGCGTCCAGCGCGGCCAGGATCGGCTGGGCGTCGCCGGGATCGACCACGGCGGCCAGGCGGCTATCGTGGATCAGCCAAAGATAATTGTCGTTAAAAGCCGGCACCGCCAATACACTTAGCGACTTATTGACAGATTCATCCAGTGATTTATTGAACAAGGCAGGCATGGCACATCCGTCAGCAGAAAAGTCCATTATAGCGCTCGGCCCCTGGTTGCAGACGCCCACCGGCAGTTACATGCAGGAATGGGAACAGGCGCACCTGGATGCGATGACGGCGGATATCTTCGGCTTCAATGCGATGCAGATCGGCGTGCCGCAGATCAAGGCGCTGCAAGCCAACCGCATGCGCCATAAATGGCTGACCGACAGCCGCTTGCCGGAGGCGGGCGAAGCGCAGTCGGGGGCGCAGTCAGGCATAGTAGTGACCCATGATTTCGCCGAGCTGCCGTTCGCCTCGCAAAGCCTGGACCTGGTGGTGCTGCCGCATGTGCTGGAATTTGCCGCCGAGCCGCACCAGATTCTGCGCGAAGTGGAGCGGGTGTTGATTCCGGAAGGGCAGGTCATCATTTGCGGCTTCAACCCCGCCAGCCTGTGGGGCATCCGGCAAACCGTGGGCCGCATGTCGGGCGCGCACTTCCTGCCGCAGAACGCCGAGTTCATCAGCCTGCTGCGGCTGAAAGACTGGCTGAAGCTGCTCAACATGGAGGTCAACCGCGGCCACTTCGGCTGCTATGCGCCGCCGTACACCAGCAGCAAATGGCTGCACCGCGCCGCTTTCATGGAAAAGGCCGGCAACCGCTGGTGGCCGTATTTCGGCGCGGTATATATCGTGCAGGCGATCAAGCGGGTCAAGGGCATGCACCTGATCGGACCGGCGTTCAGCAAGCAGGCCATCAAAGCCGGACGCGGCGTGCCGGCTACCAACAAGATTCACAAGGCGGATCAGAGCGGCGTGGAGTGAACCCGCCATAACGGTTTTTTTACAGCACGGCCTGCCACGCAGGCCGTACCGATAACAGAGTAGTGAAAGACAGCATGGATAAAGTAGAGATTTTTGCCGATGGCGCTTGCAAGGGTAATCCCGGCACCGGCGGCTGGGGTGCGTTGCTGGTGGCGGACGGCAAGGAAAAGGAATTGTTCGGCGGTGAGCGCAACACCACCAACAACCGCATGGAGCTGAAAGCCGTGATCGAAGCGCTGACCGCCTTGACCCGTCCTTGCGAAGTGATCGTCTTCACCGACAGCCAGTATGTGCAAAAGGGGATCAGCGAATGGATACATGGCTGGAAGGCGCGCGGCTGGAAAACCGCGGCGCGCGAACCGGTCAAGAATGTCGACCTGTGGCAGGCGCTGGACGCCGCCCAGGCGCAGCACAAGATCGAATGGCGCTGGGTCAAGGGGCACGCCGGCCACGTCGGCAACGAACGCGCCGACCAGCTCGCCAACCGCGGCGTCACCACGGTAGTATAAAAGTGCGCCGAAGGCGCGGCGGCATTGCCGGCGCGGCTTTCGCAGCAAGTATTTTTTGTGTTTGTATTGAATAGAATATGAAGTGACCATGCGACAAATTGTTCTGGATACCGAAACCACCGGCCTCAACCCGCGCACCGGCGACCGCATCATCGAAATCGGTTGCGTCGAGCTGCTGAACCGCCGCCTGACCGGCAATAATTTTCATCGCTACATCAATCCCGAACGCGATTCGGAAGAGGGCGCGCTGGCAGTCCACGGCCTGACCACAGCCTTCCTCAGCGACAAGCCGAAGTTCGCCGAGATTTTCGAGGAGCTGCGCGAATACACCCGCGGCGCCCAGGTCATCATCCATAACGCTCCCTTCGACCTGGGCTTCCTGGACGCTGAATACAAGCATCTCGGCAAGAGCCCGTTCTCTGTCGATGTCGCCGGCGTCATCGACACGCTGGTGCAAGCCAAGGAAATGTATCCCGGCAAGCGCAACTCGCTGGACGCGCTGTGCGACCGCTACGGCATCTCCAATGCGCACCGCACCTTGCACGGCGCGCTGCTGGACTCGGAATTGCTGGCCGAGGTGTACCTGGCCATGACGCGCGGCCAGAACAGCTTCAGCATCGATCTCGGCGGCAGCCATGGCGACGCCGGCGGCGATGGTGCAGCCTTGGAGCTGCTGCCGCTGGCGGAAATCGTCGTGCGCAGCGCCAGCGAGGACGAACTGGCGGCGCATGAATTGCTGCTGAACGGCCTGGACAAAGACGCCAAAGGCACTTGCATATGGCGCCTGGCGGCCGCCGAACCGGCGGAAAACACGCCATCGCAGTAATCTTGCAAATTTTTTTCACAAGATACTAGCCACGAATCAAAAATACCCTTATAATTTCGCTTCTTTAGGCGCGTAGCTCAGCTGGTTAGAGCACTACCTTGACATGGTAGGGGTCGTTGGTTCGAGTCCAATCGTGCCTACCAGTATTCTCGACGTTTGCGGGGGTTCTGGGTTTTTTTTGGGTTTTTTCCAAAAGAAATTGTTGTGAAAACGTCGTTAGCAAATCATGAATGGAAGCGCAGTACGGCTTCCATTTTTGCTTTTTCTCTTCCGCGATCTGCGGCATCAATCCACTTAGCATAGACCGTAAATAGCATTTTGGCATTCGCATGGCCAAGCTGTCTAGCAATGTAAGCCGGATTTACGCCGGCCATTAGCGCGGTCGTCGCATAAGTGTGCCGGGTCTGATAGGCCCGCCTGGCTCGTATCCCCAATTTCTTTAGACATGGCTTCCAGTAATGGTCCCGTTGCGACCGCTCGTCGTGCCATGGCCTGCCGGTGACAGGGTTTTCAAAGATCTCTGCCCGTTTCATATAAGTAAACCGTTTCTGGGCTTGAAGCATATTCATGGCCCGATCAACCAGGTCGACGTCGCGGACCTCACTCGTTTTCAGATCCTTGAGGCCGCCCTTGAACGTCTTTGCGCGCGAAACGCAAATCGTCCGATTGTTCCAGTCAATATCATCCCAGCGTATCGCGATTATTTCTTCGGGCCGCATTCCGGTCAGGAAGGCGAAAATGAAATAGTGAGCAACTTGCAGATCGAATCGCTCAGTCATATCGGCAAGAATGCGCTCCATCTCCACAATGGTTAGTGGATCGGGCGGCGTTTTCTGATGCTTTGAATTCTCGATACCCTCAATCGGATTAACCACGTCCCGCATGTCACGACCAGCAAGAATGAAGGTTCCGCGCAATGGAATCAGATAGTTATTGCATAATTTCGCCGATGGCCATGGATGACCACCGACAGCCGCGGCGATTTTTCCATGGGTAATAAGGTTGATTCGCGTATCGGCTCCAAACTTTCCCTTCCAGAACTCCAAGGCATTTCTGTACTGTGATTGAGTGGCATCCGCCAGTCTCCCTTTTGTTTCAAGATACAACTCACAAGCGTCGGCGAAAGTAGGCGTGTCGGTCGCACTCTCCGCCGCATGCGGTGAGTTTGGAAAAGTGGCGGCGTAGTCGAATGTTCCAACTGAAATTTTGGATTTTATTTCTGCAACCAGGCGCTCAGCATACTTGATGTTCGCTGGCGTTGGCCGTAAATCCAGTTTCTCGCGCCGCTGCTTCCCTTGCCAGATGAAAACGACACGGATGCTCTTGTCGCGAAGCTCTACGCCCCTTGCTCTACCCATTTGTAATATTCCTCAACGTTCATTGTTATGTGGCCATCTGGCGCGCGCCGATAGTGCCTACCTTCAATCCAGATACCGTCTTCGATTTTTCGCCGCACGGCTTTATCGGTATAGCCAGTGATGGCGCAAAATACTGGAATGAGCGTGTAGCGGATATTTGCGGCAATCGTACTCACGGTTTTTCCCTGGCTATCGAAGACTGCATGGCGGCATCGATGGCATGGCGCAGCGATATGCCCTCAGCAATAAGCGCCTGATTTCGATCATAGAAGCTAGTCTTTATTGGAGTACCTCGCGGGCCATGCTGCGATTGCTGCGCGTGGATATGCTCCTGCGCATCAAGCCAATCTATGCGCAAAGTGTCATCGCTACTTTGGGTAGGCGCTACCGTCTTCTTAGTTACTTTGGTTTTGCCCGCAGATCTTGCTGTCTCTAAGTGGCCGGCGAGCACTTTCCCCGCGCCGCTACCATGCTTTTTCACGACCTCAAGAGCGACATGAGCGGCAACCTCTTTGCGCGCCACCATGCCTTGCACGTCGCTGTTGGATTCTGCCAACGTCAGCATCTGCGAAACATAATTCGCAGATTTTCCAACCTTTGATGCCACTTCTTGATTTGTCCAGCCGAACCCGATCAGTTTGCGATATTGCAAACCTTGTTCCAGAGGTGTGAGCGGCTTCCCTTGCGCACTGGTGAGCATGTGGGCGATGCGCTCGGCGTCATTGCCACGAAACTGGCGTGCATCGATCCGCAGGATTTCCACACCTTCGACGATCAATTGCAGGATGGCTGTCAGGCGATGGTGGCCGTCGACCAGGATGATTCGACCGTCCTCGACGCGAACAACCAACGCATCCAGTTCAGCTCCGGCCTTGATTGATGCCTTGATCGAATCAACGTGCTCTTGATCGATTGGGCGCCCATTGAAGCCAGGTTCAATTTCAATGATGCGTGGATCAACTTGGAATCGGGTGGTTTTCTGAACGCCATCGATTTTGCGTTCCGCCAGCACTTTGAGCGATACGGCTCCTGTCATGTGTTCTGTCATTTTTTGCCTGTCTTATTTAGGGGCTAGATTGGTTGTATTTGTACTAGTATGAAATGGCTGTTGGCCATGATAAATTTTCCTTTTGGAAACCATTTGAGGAGGACATATGCCGCAATTCGAGACAGAGCACAATGGGAGCACGATTAAAATCATGAGCACAATTGTCCGAGGCGGAAAATATCGCTGGGCGGTTTTCATCGACGGTATATTGCAAAATCCACGAGAAGTCGAGCCGTCTGACACATGGAACAATGCACGAGACCAAGGATTGGCGTTTGCAAAAGTCCGTATTGACGCTAGATGATGTCGACTGATGTGGCAGAGCATCGATTACAAAGGCTTCGAAATCCAAGTACTTCTGCATCTTAAATACTTGACTCCAACCCATGTGGCACTGTATTCGTATTTTGGATATGTCCATAAAGTGTGTGATGGTATTGCTATAGATGAGCAACGCCTTTTTTTCTCTCATCCATTGCCAAGCTTTGCCGAAGAAGATGCATTGAGGTTTGCATATGAAGAAGGGCAACTGATTATTGATGGACTTCATCCTATCTTTTCATTGAAGGTGTGCAGCAATGTGCAGATTGTGCAATCCCATGCGCTGATGTGAAACTTCAAGTCAGCTCAGCTCGATACCTGCCAGCGCTTTGATTTCCTTAGTCGACATGCCAGTGGTTTCGTGCAGCTTTACCAGTAATGTAGAACCGAGTGGTTGCACTCCATTGCGGACCTTGCTAATGACTGGCGGCGCGACTTCGATTGCCCGAGAAAGGGCTGCATCGTTTTTCAGCTGCAGCAGCTCCAATACGGTATCCAGCATGTGAGCGACGGAGTTGGTTGATTCGTTGGTTTTCATTGCGATCCTTGTAAGTAGATTTGTTGAATTGGGAATGTTGGTTCGATTACTGCATCTTCTGTTCGCCGCGGCGATTCGCTTGGTGCGTCCGCCATGCTTCAATCGTCGCCTGCGCGGCGACCATCTTCCAGCGGTGCACTTCATCCAGTTCAATCGCCGCGCGCATGGCCTCCAGGTGCGCTATGTATTCGGGACTGGAGTAGGCGTCGCGCTCCTGGGCTGTGAGGGTCTTCTCGGAACTAGCGGCCATGCAGTTGGCCTTGATCGTTTTCCGAAACTCTTCCATGTAGATGCGATTGGCGCGGGAGATCGCGGCTTCGCCAGCCTGAAAGCGCAAGAAATCTAGGGCTTTCTGGGCGGCCTCATCGCTGAAGTGGTCGATCCTTGTGTCTGTCATGATGCTTCCTGTCTAAAAAATGAGTTACTTGCGGCGGGCGGTGATGCAGGCCTGCGGGAAGGCGCGCACACCGTCGATTTTCATGTTCGCTTTCAGCGAGGTCGCCATCTGCTTGATCGGCGTCATGTTCGCTTGTAAGAATGTAATGTATTGAGGATTCGCGGCCACAAACTTGACCAGGGTTAGCAGGTCGGTGACTTCGGCGGTCCAGCGCTCTGAAGTCGATACGCCGGCAATCTTTGGCGCCGCGCTGGCGACGAGCGGGGCGGTCATGACGCTGGCGATAGTCTGGTTCAGCGTGACCCGGGCATGGGCTACCTGAGCATCTGCGTGAGCCGCTGCTTGTACCTGGTTGGCGGCGAGTGCTTCGGCACTGGCCTTGTTTGCTGTCTCGATATCGCCGGCTGCGGTAGCTTCTTCGGCGGCTTTGGTAGCGGCTGCAGCTTTCTCTGCTGCGGCCTGGGCTTCACGAACCTTCTGGTCTGCCGCCGCTTGCTGATCGCGGGCTTCACTCTCTAGGCGCAAACGCTCTTGGCGGGCCTGCTCATCGGCGATACGTTGGGTTTCAGCAGCTCTTTTCCGCTCTGCCGTCACATAGTCGAGCATGAGTTTCTTGAGAAACGCGATGCCGGCTTCGCAACGCTCAATCGGACCACGAAACAAATCCATGACTTCTTTCTTCGACGCGTCCATCGGGCGAGTGATCTTGAAGCGTTGCTCCGTCAGGTCGTCAACCTTGCGCTGGAGGTCCGTCAGCTCTTCGACGGCGATCTCGTACATGGCCGGCGAATTGATCGTGATTGAATTCGCGACGGCATTCACGCTATCAGCAACTTTCTCCAATGCTGCCTTCTGAGGCAGAGCTGGTAGGGTGGCGGGGCGGATGTCTTCAACTAATTCCATGTTTATCTTTCCATTTCCGTAAAGTTAAAAGTGATATGAATGCTGCAAAATCTGTCGAGTCGGTATAGGGCACCAGCCGGTATGTCCCATCGGGGCGCAATCCCAAGGCGTAGCGGTCCACAATTGCCGCGCCTTCCAAGTTATGGGTGGCCTGGTAAGCGGCCAGTTGAGGCCCAATCACCGGCCCCAGCGTCATCATCTTCTTGATGTCGAGGACAGCACGCCGGCCACGCACCACGCCGGTCCGGTCAGATGTGCCGCAGTAGCCGTGGAGCGGGTGATACATGCGCTTTTCGATGGTGTCTGGTACAAAGCCGGTATCGCTGCGAAACTTCTTCCAGCCGGCCAGGTAAGGCAGCATCTCCGGCGCCAGGCTGTCTTCATCAAGATCATCCAGGTCGTGCAACTCGGTCATGCGGTGGACTGCCTGACCCAGCAGTCGGGCGCGCTCCAATGCTTCCGGCGGCACCATCGCGTAATTGACCAAGGGGCTGAGAATCTGCGTCACGCTGGGCACTACCTCGCCGTGCCAGCGATATACGTGGCTGGGTTCGTCGAAAGTAAGCATCAGGCCGACGAGTTCTTGATCCACGCCAGAACGTCATTGAAATTGGCGTTCGTGATGTCAGCCATGGCAAAGCCAAACTGTCGTTGGATGTCAGTCGAGCTCAGGGCGGCTGTTTCCAGCTTCATCTTGAGGTAGTCGAACTGCGCTTCTGAAAGCGGCGACTCGTTCTTCGGTTCCTGCAGCGGAAGCTCGTCCGTTTTTGGTGGCGCAACGTTTTCGGGAGCTTTGGCCGGCTCTGCCGCTTTTGCCGACTTGGACTGCGGCATCTTTGGCGGCGCGGCCGGAAGGTCCACGTTCGCGAAAGCTTGTTCCGGTGTTGTGTCGCCTTCTTTAATAGCCGTCAGAATGCCGCGCAAGGTCACGAGTTTTTCAAGGCCAATGTCGTCAGTGCCAGAAACGCCCAGGGTTGAGCAGATCTGTTCTTGCGTGACGCCGTAAGACTGGAATGCCTTGATCGCGTCCGCGCGCCGATTCGCCAGTGTCTTGAAGTCGCCCATCACAGTCGCCCGCGCCGCGTCATACATATCAGCCCAAAATGCTTTCGGTACGCCCTTCAAGATGGCATTTCGGAGCGCGATAGAGCAGGCCGCGTTCGCCGTGACGCCGATCATGTCAGCGTTGTAGCGCTTCCCGCGGCTGTCGGTAATGCGTCGTTGCACCTCATAGGTGATAGCTACGTTCTTCTCCAGGTCGTGGAAAACACCCTGCGTGGTGACAAACTCGCCCTGGTCACTAACGACGCGAGCGCCGGCGCGGCTATTGCCCCATGCTGACGCGATTACTTCGGCAAAGCGGGCGCTCGGGCCTTCGATGGTTTTTCCTGCGCGGGGCAGGGAATAGATGCACTCGCCGGCCACCTTTTCAGTCAGCGTCACCATCTGCATTGCTTCGTCGCGAAATTTCTTGATGGAGCGAGGAAACCTGTGTGCAGTCGTGACCTGCTGTTCGATTTCCGACTTGTTCAGCAGCGCAATAGTGCCGCTTTCGATCGTCATGATGTCTTGGACTTCCATGTGATTCCCTTCAATTTGTTGAATTCTTGGGCGCCAAAGCGCCATGGAGTGAACAGGCGCTGTTACTGGCTGCGCTTCAGTTCGGTGTGGCACGCACGGCGGAACGCTAATTTGCTGTTCTCGTCGTCTGGCCAACCTTGCGCCTCGCATAGATCTCTAAGCGTAGGAGCGGCATAGCCGTCGGCGTCAGTGCAGATTGCATAGGCTGAGAATACGAGCAGAAAAAAGCAAACGGCGAGCAGCCAAGAGAACAATGTGGCTCGCGTCATTGCTGCACCATCACGGTTACACCAAGCGCACCAGCGTCGTAGGCAGCGTCCATCAGCGCATTGCGATCACCGATGCCGGAGTAGGTTTCAGTGCCGCCGTCCTGTGTCTTGATCGTGATTTGGAAGCTCATGTCAGCTCCTTGTGCGCATCTCGCATATGGTCTGGCAATCCTGTCGGCTTGACTTTGCGTCCGCACGCACTGCATTGGACTTTTGGTTTCGGCGGTTGATAGGCTGCTGCTTTGGCCTTCTTTTCTTCGGCTCTGCATTCGCGGCAGCTGCATGGAATGCCAGGAGCATCTTCGTTAAGAAATACGCCGCAGCCTTGGCAAAGTGTTCCTTCCAACATCATGTCTACTATGTCGCCCATCACATTTCCTAGTTGATTGATTTGTGCCGATCTTGAACAAAAGCGGTACAAATTCATTTTGCGTGTTGCTGCTCCAATGAAATAAATTATACGCAAATGGATAAATAAATCAATACGCGAACGGATAAATATTTTTATTTGTAAATATCAATCAGAGCCGGTGTGCGCTAGATCGAGGCTTTAAGGAAAGGGAGGGAAGTGGGGGGACGCTCTAGAAATATAACGTAATCAACAAAATTCCATAATTACTGGCCGCGATTCTTGTTGCTGTATATCAATTCCGGTGCGATTATGCTTCATCGACATTACCGTCGGAAATTTGGAGGCTATATATGTCAAACGTATATGTTGAGCCAATCCCAAAGGGGCGCGATGGCGCAATTGAGGGTTATGTCCTTGAGCATGCCAATGACGCTAGAGTTATCAATAAGATTTATCCAACGCAAAAAGCGGCAATAGACGAGGCGAAGACTTTAGGTCATAAACCACTGGTGGCCCGTGTTCGTGTCACAAACAAGGGGAATCCTGATCACTGGCGCTCTGCAGATTAGAACTCAATCAACTGTCGGCCAAAAACTGTCGTACGCTTGATAAGAAAGCTGGCGTGCCACACCTGCGAGAAAAAAATTCAAAATGTACGTCGAGCTGACTATCGATCCTCCATTTAGGACTGGGATTCGATGAGCTGACCGAAATCGGCCGTCTAGCTTTTCCATGGATTTCTTTGGGAGCATTTCACATGACGCATCGCGCCATTGATCAAGTTCTTCAGCGAGTACAGGGCGCGAAGTCCGATTCAGACTTCAACTATTTTTTCTCACTCCTTTTGGCAGGCGAAGCCCTGTTCAAGACCGTGACCCTCGGAATGATCGCGGCGCTCGTAGATGACAAGGACCGTAATCGCTATCGTCTTGAGTACACGCTTGCGCGTGCGGACGGCCTCGGCGAGTGGGGGCGGGTGCTTGAAGACGCACTTTCAGGTACAGCTTCGCAGTTTCTGCTGGCCGATGCGCGGACTGAGCAAGCGGAGCTTACGCGCATCAGCGGCCCCGGAGCGTGGCAGTATGAGGCGGTGGTTTACCTGAAGTCGGCGCTTGACGCGCTAGATATCGATGCCGAGGTAATTCCTGCAAAGTCTGACTTGAAGCGATGGTTCAGGCTCTTCGTCACTCTACGCAACAAGACGCGGGGCCATGGGGCCACTCATCCGTCAAAAGCGGGAATGGCTGCTGATGATCTTGAGAAAAGTATTAGCTGTATAAGCCAGAACTTGTCGTTGCTGCGGCGTCCCTGGGCGGATCTCCATCGAAACTACTCCGGCAAATATCGCGTTTTGTCGATTTCAGGTGATTCGTTGCCCTTTGAATACCTGCGGAAAGAGGCGCATCATGCGCTGCGGAATGGTGTGTATGTGTATTTTGGGACTTTTCGTCGAGTGCCGCTTGTGTGTGCTGGCCCCGACTTGCACGATTTCTTCTTTGCCAATGGGGGGCTGGGGCCTAAGCGATTCGAGATGTTGTCATACCTTACGGATGATAAGCTAGATGGCGAGGCCGCTGACTATGTAATACCTCCCGGCACTCTTCCCGCGAGTGAGACACAGGGGCACGGAGAACTTTTTCCCCGAGGTGAGTGCTTCTCGAACGTTCCGGATGTGCTGGAAGACTATGTTCCGCGGCCGACGCTGGAAGATGAATTGCGTCGGTTACTGCTCGATGACCGAAGGCCAATTGTAACCCTCGTTGGTCGCGGCGGAATCGGAAAGACATCGCTATCAATCAAGGTTATCCATGGCCTTTATGAGACGCTGCGCTACAGTGCAATTGTCTGGCTCAGCGCGCGCGATGTCGACCTGCAGTTTACTGGCCCTAAGCCAGTTAGACCGCAGGTGGTATCTCCAGACGAGATGGGTCGGCTATATGCAGAACTTGTTCTTGCTCCCGATCAATTGAAGGCAAAAGGGTTTAACGCGCGATCGTTTATTGAAAAGCAACTGGAAAAGAATGACCTTGGTTCGTGCTTATACGTTTTCGACAATTTTGAGACGACACAAAACCCGATTGAAGTGTTCAACTGGATTGATACTTTCATTCGATTACCCAACAAAGCTCTGATTACGACACGGCTGCGTGACTTCAAGGGCGACTATCCCCTCGAAGTCGGAGGAATGGAGGACGCAGAGGCACGAGACCTAGTTGGCCGCACAGGGGACGTTCTAGGTATTGATAAACTTCTCGATTCCGCATACGTTGCCGAATTAATCACGACGTCTGAGGGACATCCATATGTCATCAAGATACTGCTCGGCGAGGTGGCTCGGACCGGCAAGCACGCTAATGTTGCCAAGTTGGTTGCTGGCAACGACGAGCTACTTACGGCTCTGTTCGAGCGAACCTACGCCTCTTTGTCGCCGTGCGCTCAGCGCGCCCTTCTCACATTGTCTGCTTGGAGCTCATTGGTGCCACGCATCGCGCTTGAGGCCGTCCTCATGCGATCGACAGCGGAGAGGGGCGAAGTAGAGAAGGGCGTTGAGGCTCTCATTCAGTACTCCATGGCCGAATTACATACAGCGCCAACAGACCAACAGGTCTTTGTGCGCTTGCCATTAGTGGCCAGTGCATTCGGAAAGAAGAAACTAAGTGTTAGTCCATTGCGAGCGTCTGTGCTGAGCGACGTGGAGATGCTTCAAATGCTCGGCCCGAGTCGCAGTGACGATGTTCGTCTTGGGTTGGCATATAAGCTGGAGAAATTCATTGCCAACATTGCGAGTCGAGTAGAAGCGGGACAGTCCTTCGAGGACTACGCTCCAATCGTGGAAATGATCTGTCGTGCATACAATCCCGGATGGCTGTTGCTTGCACGCTGGCATTTGGAGACCGGTACTGAGGAAAACCTCAAGCAGGCCAAGATAGAGCTTACAAGATATCTGGAGCAGCAACCGGCTGAGTCAGACGCAGCGGATGCATGGCGCCTCCTTGGTCAAGCGTGCTTCAAAACTGGCGATAGACTCGGCGAGATTCACGCGTTCATTGAACGCGCCCAGCTCGCTTCGGTTGCTTACTACGACATTTCGAACACGGCAAACCGCCTGAATGCAATGTTGCGTGAATCTGCCCTGGCAGTCGACAAGGAGGAGAGGCAACACCTTGCACTGCGTCTTCTCAGCGTGCTTGAGAGCAGGAAAATAGAGGCTGGTGCCGGTGATTTTTCACGCATGGCATGGCTAGCTTTGCGCACAGACCAGCAGTCCAAGGCAATCGAGTTCACGAGAGCAGGATTGCAGCTCGAGCCTGACAATCTGTACTGCCTTGGTCTGAAGGATAAACTCCACGTAGATACCACCACTGACGGCAGATTTTGAAGCCGAGAGCTGACGTTGATCTCAGCCGCGCACGTGGCGAATTCAGCACATATCCACCAATCGGGATGGTTAAACTGTAGTAGTTTCGATTTGATCTGACAGTAAGGCCTTGCCAAAGGGTGGGGTTACCCGGTTTGATAGAGGTGCGAATCTTTATTAAACCGCGCGTAAGCGCCAAGGAGTAACCCCATGCGTAGTGTTCCTCAGAATGTCATCAAGCACAAGGTCGGCCTGCTCAATCTTGCTGCGGAGCTTGGAAACGTGTCTCGTGCCTGCAAGGTGATGGGATTTTCCCGCGACACGTTTTATCGCTATCAAACGGCAGTAGAAACAGGTGGTGTGGATGCCCTGATTGACGCCAACCGTAGAAAGCCCAATCTCAGAAATCGCGTTGAAGAAGCCACTGAAGTGGCCGTAGCTCAATTCGCCCTGGAACAGCCGGCATTCGGCCAAGTCCGTGTATCGAACGAACTGCGTAAGCGTGGTGTTTTCGTTTCCCCATCCGGTGTACGGTCCGTCTGGCTACGGCGCGACTTGGAATCGTTCAAGAAGCGTCTTGCAGCGCTGGAGCGGCACGTTGCCGAAACTGGCGAGGTTCTGACCGAAGCGCAGGTCGTCGCGCTGGAGAAGAAGCAGGAAGACGACGTGGCGCACGGAGAGATCGAGACGGCTCATCCTGGCTATCTCGGCAGCCAGGACACTTTCTATGTCGGCACCATCAAGGGCGTAGGCCGAATCTACCAGCAGACCTTCGTTGATACGTATTCGAAGTGGGCAGCGGCCAAGCTCTATACTACGAAGACACCAATCACCGCAGCCGATTTGCTGAACGACCGGGTGTTGCCGTTCTTGGCGGAGCAGGAAATGGGCTTGATCCGCGTGCTGACCGACCGTGGTACCGAATATTGCGGCAGGCCGGAAGCGCATGATTACCAGCTCTACTTGGCCCTCAATGACATTGAGCACACCAAGACGAAAGTTCGGCATCCGCAGACTAATGGAATCTGCGAGCGCTTTCATAAAACCATTCTGCAGGAGTTTTATCAGGTCACGTTTCGGCGCAAGATCTACCACTCGATTGAAGAGCTGCAAAACGATCTGGACGACTGGCTGGCTTATTACAACAACGACCGCACACATCAAGGGAAGATGTGCTGCGGTCGGACGCCCATGCAAACACTAATTGACGGAAAGGAGGCCTGGCAAGATAAAATCACGACACTGAACAACTGAATTTGACCTGACAACTGCACACGTCAAACCGGGGAATGTCCGATCAGATCGCGACTACTACAGTTAAACCGTAAGAGGCCGCTACTCTCGCGCCTTTAGCAGTGCTGAGCCGCGTGGCACGATGGCTGCAACTCGATGGATGCTACGAATATCGGCTAATTGAATTGTAATTGGGGGAATTCCATTGTTGATGGAGCCTAGGGACACTTCATCTTCACGTACCCAAAGCATTTCTTTTACAAGCGCCTTATCGTTGTTCAATTTTACGACAACATCATCACCAGGTTGGGCCTCGCTTGTAGGCTCAACGACTAGAAATTCACCGCTTTTGATTCTTGGCCTCATGCTATCCCCCCGAACACGAAGACCATATGCTCCTGGATCGCGGCTATATGTATAGATATAGCCGTCACCATCGCCGGGCAGGTAGTCATTAATGCTGATATAGCCATCTGCCCCGCCTTGCCCAATCCCCACTATTGCCACGTACTTCCCTTTTGGTAGGTTTTGTTCCGGTCCCGCGTTATATGCGTCGCCACCAGCTGGCTTGATTTCGCTTGTTTCATCGATTAGCCATGAAGCGCTGACATTGCACGCAGCAGCCAGTTTTTTAATCGTTTCTGTCTCTGGTCCCTTTTTTCCAAGACCCTTCAGTATTCGATTTATTGTTGGTTGCGGCACGCCGGATCTACGCGAAAGCGCGCTTTGCGTTTCGAATCCGGCTGCTTTCATTGCAGAGTCAAGTCGTTTGGCGATTGTCATGTTCGGAATATACATCCGCGTATAGTCGGCAGCAAATTTCTATTCGAACGCGCATTGATAATTTATTCGTTCGCGTATAATATGCTCGTATGGAAAAAGACATCAGCACAGCGCTTAGAGAAATCAAAGTTAAAACGAGGTGGAGCGAGCCGACTATCGCGACAAAAATAGGCGTATCCCAGCCTACGGTTAATCGAATTCTTAAGGGACAGGCCGATTGCATGGGGAGGACGCGGCTGGCAATTCTGGATTTGTATAAAACTGTCTATAACCTGCAACCGTGATTGGCCGCCCGCATTTTTGTTTACTGCGATGGCGTGCTGCGGTGTCACAACCCACTCCAAAGTAAGTTTGTTCGATGTGCCGCTACTCATGCTCCTTCGCAATTTTTTTGTGGGACTCGGCAATTTATTTGGGATTGGCTTTGCTTCACATTTCTTTTTTCAGATTGATTACCCATAGAAGAACTGTAGCGTCAGTTCTACAGGATTAAAACCACCATAAAGAAGGAAAGTAGGGATGAATTTACGCCAATCGTATTTAGGCATGATCAAGCAAAGGTTAGCGACGCGATTTGGTAAAGAAGGTCGACGTATAAAAGCGCTTTACGTAAATTGCGCACGGTTTTTGTTACGGCCCGTACTCCGGGCCGAGTCGGTAGAGCTACGACGTTCGCTATCCAACTGTGATGCTGGAGGAGTTTCTCCTGAAACGATTCAGCATTCGGCCCTCTGTGCAAGTACGGGGCCGGCGGAGAAATGTTGGTGTAAGACTGCGACTAGCTGCGCTGGATAGCTTTCAGCGTCTCCGTATGAATGGCCACGGGGTCGATCTGCGCGCCGAGTGATGTATGGCAAAACGGACAGTTCAGCGAAATACATTTCCAGCTTTTGCCGGCAGAAATTCCGCTCATCGCATCGATTTCTAGGCGCGATATTAATTTTTCGCATTTGGGACATTTTGTCATTGATGGTCTCTTTCGTGAAAATTTTAATGTGGGACCGAAAATTTACCACGACTGAGATGTCGTTAATTTTTTTTTAAAACTTACAAATCGTTTTTCCTTGGTTGAACTTTAGCTTTTTTTACACCCAAGAGAAACCACCACAAAGAAGGAAAAGTAGTGATGATTTTACGTCGTTCGTATCTGGGCATGATCAGGGCGGTTACAGGTGGATGGGATGCAATGTGTGCCACTCTCGGGTACTCGCGAGATGCGCTGGAAAACCGTGTATACGAAAAGAAGGGGCAATCGCTAACGGTGGAGACCGCCTTACAGATGCAATCAATCTCTGACACGAAGCTGTTCGCAGAAGCCATCGCGACTCTAAGCGGTGGGGTTTTTGTGATGTTGCCGGAGTCGAGTGAAATCGATAATGAAGCGCTGCTGAGCAAGTTCAACAAGCTGCACACTCATATTGGTTTGTTGTCTCGCCGCTTCAATGAAGCAACGGAAGACGGCGAGATCGACAAGCGTGAGCGTGCTGACTTGGCTGCTATTGGAGACGAAATCCATCGGCATACCCAGGAGCTGCTGGCGCTGACCTTTCGCATTTACTGCCGCGGTGAAGAAGAGAAGGTGGCGGCGTGAGCGAGCCAATTGTATCCATCGCCGGCATCATCCAGCATGCGCATGAAGCGGCGGAGCAGGGCAGGCCGGCGAGCGTCTGCCGGTATCCATTTCATTCTGAAGCTGCAGAGCGCTGGCATGTTGCGTATCACGAGCGCCAGAAGGAGCTACGAGAAATGGCGGCTGCATGATTCCTGTTTCTGTAGGTGATCCACGGCATGCGGCAGATCGCTATGCCGAACGCACGGCGAAGATGGTTGTTTTCAATCATGCCCAGCGAGTCTGCAAAGGGGCATGTCGCAAGAGAAAGAGTGTCGGGCAGTTCGCGCGAGGGGACGATTTTTGCAGGACGTGCAGGTTGCGTACATGAAGCGAAGCCCCATGAAGCGTTCGGCGAAGCCAATGCGCCGAACAGCAATGTCTCATGGCCTGACTGGCGTTCTGTCCTCCTCATCCTTTCAGCGATCAAAGAAGCCCAAGAAGCGCATCAAGACCCGCCATAGGCCGTTGACCAAGATACGTGCCTCCGCGTGCGACCAGGAATGCACTTTGCGTTTTCCAGGCGTTTGCAACTACCGCACCGATACGACTGTTCTTTGTCATTCCAATTTGCTGGAGGACGGAAAGGGCTACGGCATCAAGGCGCCAGATGAGAAGGGCGCCTACGGATGCTGCCGCTGTCATGACGTCCTTGACGGCCGCGCAAAGCGTCCCGTTGGCATGAGCTACGAGGTGATGATCGATTTATTTTATAACGGCGTCGCGCGAACGAACGCGATTTTGCGCCGCCTGGGATTGATGGAGGCAATTTAGTGAGTGTTCGTATTATGTCGATGGTGTTTGAGCGCTATCAAAACGGCGGTGGCGAGATGCTTCTGGCGCTGGCACTGGCCGATCACGCCCATGATGACGGGACCAGTATTTATCCATCCGTTGAGCAGTTGGCCTATAAAACGCGCCAGTCGGAGCGTACCGTGCAATACCAGTTACGCGCGATGGAGAAGAGCGGATGGCTGATTCTGGTCAACTTTGGCAATGGTGGCCGTGGTGGCGTATGGAAGGAAATGCAGGACTCCAAGATTGCTATGGGGAACGGTCCGCATGCCTGGCTGTGCCACTATTTCGTTATCACGAAGACCCGCGTGTACGTGACAGGCTTCGAGGAACAGTGGTTCGTTGGCCGTGTCGCGCTCGCCAAGGGACAGTCTGTCGGTATCGCCGGTAAGCACCGTTGGGCGCAGCTGATCATTGTCGATGAAGCCGCCGGCGTGAGCGACGACCACTTCGACGTGATCGATGGCACGCAGACGCAACCCTGTAACCGCACGCTGATCGCCTCCCAGGGTGTCCGCAGCAGCGGCCGGCATCATGCCTCGCATCACAAATTATCGGCGCGCAATGGCGGTTCGTGGCATTCGCTGCGCTTCAATTCCGAGCGCTCGCCGTTTGCGACCACCAAATGGCTCAAGGAGCGTGAGAAGGAGAGCGGCGGCCGGGATTCGGTCGAATATCAGATTCGCGTGCTGGGCCTGTTCCCTGAGCAGTCAGAGCGCTTCCTGCTAGGCCGCAGTCAGGTAGAGAAGCTAGTTGGCGCCGAACGCACCATCAGCGCCGGTGAACCCTATGGCAATCTGTTCATCATCGACGTGGCCGCCGGCGTCTTCCGAGACAAGACCGTCGGCACTTACGCGCGGGTGATCGGCAATGGTGATCGCATTGACGCTGATCCGCGCCGCGTGGACATCATGGACGTGCCTATTTTCTCGAACGCTCTGGACTGGCAGCATATCGCCGGCGAGGTGTTCCACTATACACAGCGCCTCTCCAACTGCACCATCCTTGTCGACGTCGGTGGCCAAGGCATCCAGTTCGCCAAGATGCTCGAAAACCTCGGTTGCCCGAACGTGGTCAAGATCAACTGGGGGAATCCATGCTTCAAGAAGAAGAACAAGGACCGCTTCTTCAACCTTCGGGCGCAGTGCTCCGTGCTGGCCGCCGAGGCCGTGAAGGACGCCCGCATCACGTTCTCCAATCAGCACGCCCAAGACCTACTCGACCAGGCGTCAAAAATTCCCTATTTCTTCGACGAGAGGGCCAGGTATCACATCGAGCCCAAGGACAAAATGAAGGAAGAGGGCATCCCATCGCCGGACCTGTGGGATACCGTCTGCATGGCGTTCCTTGAGAGTGCACATTACATTGGATCTGAAAACTGTGATGCTGGACTGTTGCGTTTAGACGCGGCACGTCGGATCGCAAAGGATGCCTTTGCGGAGGCATGATGTAGACAAGGGCATATTTATGTAGATGTCTAGATGCCATTTGCTACTAGTTTTGGTTAGTGCGCAGAATTACCACCCTGTCATTTGTTACATCTAGGATGGCATTCTCGAAGCAGATAGAATCGATTTGGATCAATGCTACATGCTGAGATATGAGCCGTTCCATGTCACACAGGGCGTCTTACGGAAAATCTGCTTGTATCCATTAATGGCAATCGTTTGGAATTTAGTGTTTGCCATAGCGATAGATTTGATTCGATGAAATTTTTCGAAATTACCGGGAAGAGGTTTAGCCATGATGCAGCGAAGGTACTGAAGTGATTGCACTTTAAATTATTTTTCCCTAATAAATTTTGACTTGACGGAGAGGTGAATAATGATCCATCCAGGCGCAGTGCTACGCAAAGAGATTCAAGGCGGAAAGGTTGCTCCTTTCATTGGTATTTTTGATGCTTTCTCTGCGACTATCGCCGCGCAGCATTCTGACAATCTGTTTTATTCCGGATTTGGTTTTGCCGCAAGCCATTATGGACTGCCAGACGTTGGTTATATCGCGTGGAGCGACATGGTGAAGGCGGCATGGCGTATTCGTCAAATTCTGCCCAAACATAAAATGCTCGTTGATATAGACGATGGCTACGTGGATGTTTCTGTGGCATGTCACGTCAGTACGCAACTAGAGCAAATGGGCGTGGCAATGATTATGCTTGAAGACCAAGCAAGGCCTCGCCGTTGCGGTCACTACGAGGGTAAAGTGCTGTTGCCTCTGGAGCAGTACATGGAAAAGCTTGAAATGGTGCTGGCGCAACGCACCGATTTATGCGTTTTGGCTCGTACTGATGCTGCAGGTGACGAGATTTATAGGCGAATAGAACGCTTTTCGGAAACAGATGCCGACGTGATTATGGTCGATGGAATACGCTCTATCGAAACATTGCGCGAAGTACGCAAAATGACAAAAAAGCCTTTGTTATTCAATCAGATCGCCGGTGGTAAAAGTCCGCGTGTCACATTGTCTGAGTTGCGCGAAGCGGGGGCCGGACTAACGCTCTATTCCACACCATGTCTGTTTGCGGCCCAATCTGCGATTGGGAATGCTTTGACCACTATTTTTGCCGATGATGGTCGTCTGCCGGAGGCTCTACATGGCCACTCAGTTGGTGTTGCGGAGTGCAGTGCACTTCTTCAAAAAAATATGAATCGCCATATGCCAATGCCTAAAACAAAGCTATCGGTGGTAGAACAATCTTGTTAATTTTCTCTCTGTTTGTTTACATTGCCACCGGGTGTATTGCAGGTTATCTGGCAGGCTTGTTTGGGGTTGGCGGTGGCATTATCATTGTGCCGGTTTTGACTACGCTCTTTAAAGAAATGGGCATTGAATCATCGGTCATCATGCCATTAGCTATTGGCACTTCAATGGCTGTCGTGTTTGTCACTTCCATGATGGGCGCGCGTGCCCATCATGCTAATGGCAATGTCGATTTCAAAACTGCAAAGGAATTATTACCTGCCATTGTTGTTGGTGTCATCATTGGAGCAATAGTGGGGTCGTCCATCTCGCGAAATGCATTAGCCGGATGTGTCATTGCCTTTGAAGTAAGCATAGCAGGTATGTTTTTGTATCAAGTCTGGCATCGAGAAGGGCATGCTGAAGAGGTAGCGCAAAAACAGATCTTACAACGAAGGCCAATGTTTGTTATCTCAGGTTTTCTCGGCGTGATTTCAAGCGTTGTTGGAATCGCAGGAGGAACATTATTTGTGCCTCTTCTAGGTTTTGATGGCATCCATATGCGCAAAGCGATCGGCACGGCTTCTGCATTGGGCGTTCCGATTAGCATAATCGCGGCATTTGTTTATATTGTAATGGGGTTAATGGGTGACAAGGTACTTCCCGCCTACTCACTGGGTTTTGTTTATTTGCCGGCTTTTGCTGGATGCGTTATCGGTAGCTTATGGTCTACAAAGCATGGCGCTATTCTTGGCAAGCGACTTAATCTTCGATGGCTGAAACTTGCTTTTGCATTAATATTATTAGCTGCTGCGAGCAAAATGCTGTTTTCATAGATACGCTTTTTTCGGGAGTAGGGTGTTAAACGCCAAGTCGTTTGTTCGTGCCTCAGAAGCTCGTTGAAGGTTTTCAGTGGATTAACGGTAGCTTTTCCGAAGATGTCGAGATGTTTGAAGATCGGTATCCTAAATCTGCCATGGATGTCGACATTCTCGGAATTGATTTGGTCGGGCTGCTGTTCCAGTTGTATCGCGCTGATCCGCCCGACTAAGATGGCATCATTTTTTCAGAACAACTTGATGTACCCTAGGTACAAGAGGTGCTGGTTATGTTTGGAAATATATCCTCTCCCCTCACAATCTTTCTTCTTTTCGCTGGAGAATCCTATGCGCCTTTTACATTCCGTCTCTCTGCCCGCCCTTATTCTTGTCGCAGCAACAAATGCCTATGCCAAATCTGAGGTATGTCATGCTACCTCCGAGAAGCAAGTTGCCTCTTTATTCGATCGCTGGAATGCTGCGTTGCAAACTGGCGAGCCTAAGAAGGTAGTAGCCAACTACGCCGCAAAATCAATCTTGCTGCCCACGATGTCTAATAAGCCGCGCTTGACTAAAGAAGAGAAGGAAGACTACTTCGAACATTTCCTCCAACGCAAGCCAGTGGGGGCGATCGACAGCCGCTCCATCGAAATCGACTGTAATAGCGCTATCGACACAGGTTTATATACGTTCAAATTTGCGGATGGCTCGGAGGTGAAGGCTCGTTACACTTTCACCTATAAGTGGAATGGCAAACAATGGCTTATTTCCAGCCATCACTCCTCCGCTATGCCGGAGAACAACTAAGATCTAGCCGTCCAAGTTTGTGGGAGACAATTTACAACCTCCTGCTCCCCAGCCATCTTTGATATAGCGTGCCTCGTGCTGGAGTAAAATCCGCCGTGGATATTCTGCATTTTGTTTTTGATTCCCGGGTGTAATGCCAGGATTGATTGCACAGGTTTTATCAAAGCAAAACAGAGGCTGAGTCGATTTTTCTTTTCGCTTATTTACCCAAGTCAGTCCACTGTTATAGGCTGCCAATGTAAAAGCCATGCGCTCGCATGGATTGATTGCGTCTACCCGTTCATATAAAAATTTATCATAGTAGACTAGCGCTCCACGAAAAAAATCAAAGAGTGTTCATAACGATTCCGATATAAGTTCAGTGTAATCTAGGGAATATCCTATATCAAATATTAATTACTTGATTTTGAATTCTTTAACTTTTTCCAGTGCTCCTGAACGGCCCCGTCACGATAAATCAATTATTTACTTGCGTAGCTTTTCAACGTCATGTGCGAAATTTGTTGTGCGGGAAACATGGTTTCCGCTTCGTGGGTGATGCGCAACTCGCGCATCGGGAACGGAATTGAGCAATTCACTGCTGCCAGAGCGGCCTGCAATTTTTGCGCAATCGACCAGCGCACCTCCCAGTATTCGGAGGTAGTAGTCCAGGCTCTCAGATTGAGCATAACTGCACTGTCGGCATGATCGGTTACAACCACGAGAGGAGTCGGTGTCACCAGAATCCTCTCGTCCGCCAGCAATAATTTCTGCAAAGCCTGGGTCGCAACCGCTGGGTCATCTTTGTAGCTGATGCCGATCGGTATGTCGATGCGACGCGTGTTGTTGCGGCTATAGTTGGTTAACGCGCTGTTCCATAATTGATTGTTCGGAGTGTGCAAACAGATACCGTCGGCTCTTGTCAGTTGGGTTGTAAATAAGCCGATTTCATCGATAGTACCCTCGATAGTGCCATTCGAGATGTATTCGCCGACCTGGAATGGACGCAGGCACAGCAGCATCATACCGGCTGCGATATTTTGCAAAGTTCCCTGCAAAGCTAGGCCGATCGCCAGGCCGGCAGCCCCTAGGATGGCGACAATACTAGTGGTCTGAACACCGAATTGTCCAAGTACGGCAACCCTTTCGTCGACGATCCTAGTGTATTCGCGCATTACAGCCACACATAGCTGTCAAAGTTTTCAGGTGGTGGATTTGAGGAGGTCGCATTGGGGGGCGCTACTTTGGCAATTTGTAGGCAGAGCGATAGTTTCTCGATGAATCGTCATTCGGTCTTGTGAGCGACTTTCTCTTCGTCTGTTCAAGAAATCACAACGATCATTAATCTGCGTCAGCATTCCATGTAATTCTTGATCAGTCGTCGATCGTCGTGCCAACAGGTGCCAGACGGCGTTTTCGTTCCATCGATAAAAACGCGTATAAATACTTTTTGCACTTCCGAAATGATCAGGTATATCGGCCCAGGATTTTTTATTCAAGATGACCCACAAGACGGCCTCAATAAATATACGATAATCATGCTGAGCTAGATTTAGTCCCGATGCTCTCGATAGAATATGCGCCACTTTTTCCCATTGTTCGTCGAGAAGTTTTCCCGTGTATTTGATCGGTTTCATTTTTTCCTTTGAGGCGAAGATTTTTCAATGAATTAAAATTCTTTACACACCATCATTTGAAAACATGTGAATATTTCGAGGTCAACCGCTACGGTATTTGGTCCTGGAAACGTGGCACTTCATAGCGTTCTGTAACCTTGCTGTCTGGACCAACTACTAGCATCACCACCACAATCGATTCCTCGCACCTGAATGTAATAGACCGTTTTTGATGTCAGAGAACGGATTGCGTGGCGATATGGAGGAAAGTTGTTGGGCCTCGGTAACTCCTCGATATTCAATTGGGGGCCGTTGGGCGCGCCCCTTCTGATTATGAATTGATAAGCGGTGATTGGTCGATCCATAATGGGAGCAGACCATGCAACGGTAATAGAATCGTGGCTATTCTCAACGGCCTTGACAATAGGTGTTCTAGAAAATTTGATAGAAGAAAATTCTGATGTCATGATTTTTCTATTTCAAAAATAAATCGGAAGAATGCGAAGTCAATGAGACGAGAATTGCGGTTATTTTGCAACTGGCAAACGTTACAGTTTTTTTCGGTGGTGAGTCCAAACTGACCCGGGCAGTAACTCTGTAATTACCCATCCTTTCTAAGGTGGTTCCTTTGCAATGAGGGCGCCATGCCGCGTGTGATCAGGACGTCGGAGCCGCTGGTACGCGTTTCAAACGCTTGATGGTCGGTGGTTCTATTGCGATAGGTTGGCTTCCAGCGAGGTAAATCCTCACTGTCCGCGTTCGTCGTCACCCTGAACCACAGCTCGTGCGAGCTAATTCGAATTTGTGACAAAGAGTCACCCGACACGCTGTCGCAATATCGTTAGAACACCTTCGAAATATTTGTTATCTACCTGCCAAATCTGACAGCTATTGGTATTTGCGCACCTAAGGTAACTTCCTCAGTCGGCTGCGGCCCCCTTGAACTCTCATGTCATGGTGCGTCGCCGCCATTCACATGAGGATAATAAATAGATGGCAACTCCGAACAAAAATTCCTGGCTGACAGCTCTGACGCTGGCTTGCTTGTCGTCCTTGGCATATGCCGATAGCACCCCCGTCTCCGCGCCGGGAGCCTCGCCAGAACGTACACTGATCAAGCAAGCGCCAATGCCGCGTGCGAGACAGACCTTACCGCCCTCGCCGGAGCAATCGAAATTTAATCTGCCGCCCAGTACAAAGCCGCGGACCGACCTGGTTCCAGCACAAAAGAGATCAGTGAGTGGCCAGCGCAGCAAACGAATGGCGGCCGCGCCAAATTGCCAGGATATGGACATACTCGCTGGATATGACGGCAAAGCCCTGGCCGACTATATTGCCAACCTACCCGACTATGAATGCCATTACGGCTTGTTCTCGCTGACTACCGCGCAAGCCACCAAGATTTATGCGGCTGATAATTTGTCAGCGGTCGCCAATCGTTTCGCGCAGGAAGCGCATATCTACAATGCCACCAATCGGGCCTTGGTCAATCTGCTAATCTATCTGCGCGCCGGCTACTACTTAGCCAGCAGCAATGTGATTACCAATCCCTCTGTATCATTATTGGCTACCTTGCGTCCGTCAATCCGGCAACTAGTCGACGGCGATACCCTGTTTCGGGAAAACTCCATAGCGTCGAGCACCGCCAGCGAAGTGCTGAAGCTCATCACTAACATGAGCGACGAAACCTATTATCTGGACAGCATGAAGAACCTAGTGATGCGCTACACCAATAGCGTCAGCAATCCGTATGCCGTCGATGCGTTGCGAAAACCGACCGCGGCCGGTGGCTTTACCGGTGTGCTAACTGTGCTGTTCTATGCCCATGGTAGGGCCGATGGCAAGCGGATATTCCAGAGCGACATGATGTACCCAGCTGCACTCAATAATTTTGTCGTTAACAACAAGGACTCTCTCGTGGGGAGCGAAACTGCGTATCAACTAACTGACACGGCAAACGAGGCATTTCGTTTCATGCAATACCCCACGCAGAAAACTGGCGTCAAAATCATGATCAAGAACCTGTTAGCAACAACCACCATGACTGGCGCAGATAATGATCTCTGGTTGGCCGCAGCGACAGCGGTGAAATATAACGACGATGCTAACTGTGCAGAATACGGTACCTGCGGTTTTGAAACTCGACTCGCTGATATCGTACTGAAAAGCACATATTCCTGCGACCCTACCTTACGTATTCGTGCGCAGCAGATGACACCGGCGCAAATGAGATCGTCGTGTGATGTGATACAAAAAGAAGAGTCTTATTTCCACGATATGCTTCAAACTAATCGCACGCCCGTGGCTAACGACCATAATACTTCGCTGGAAGTGGTGGTATTTGGTGATTACACCAACTACAACAAGTACGCCGGGGTGATATATGGGATCAGTACCAATAACGGTGGGATGTATTTGGAAGGCAACCCCGAGGTACCTAGCAATCAGGCGCGTTTTATTGCTCACGAAGCATCTTGGATGCGTCCGGCATTTCACGTGTGGAACTTGGAACACGAATATATCCATTATCTGGATGGCCGCTTCAACATGTTCGGAGATTTCACCACAAGTACAGCAAAGCCTGCGGTTTGGTGGATCGAAGGGATTGCCGAGTATTTGTCCAAGAAAAATGACTACCAGGATGCGATCGATGTCGCCCATACAGGCGCTTACCGCCTAAGCCAAATATTGGGCAATACATATGCGATGACGGATTATGTGCCGCGAGCATATCGCTGGGGCTATATGGCAACGCGGTTTATGGTTGAGCGTCATCGCAATGACGTCGATACTGTGCTAGCTAAATTCCGCGTCGGCGATTATGACGGCTATCAAAATATGATGGCTTACATAGGCGCTCGTTACGATAGCGAGTTTGCCAGCTGGGTCAAGACTACGGGCACTTCGGGTGAGCCGCCATTACCCGATGGGCCGCAGTTGACGAGCTGCGCGTCATCCAGTTATCTGGGTAAAAATTGTTCGATCAAGGGCTTATCGTCTTCTGATCACGTATATGCTTATATCCAACTACCGAACGGGGCAAAAAACCTTAATTTGCGCACTAGCAGCGGTAGCGGTGACGTCGATATGTATATTGCTCTTGATCGTTATCCGACCACCAGTTCTTACGATGCCGCCTCCCACAATCCAGGAAACAGGGAAAACATTGCTCTGACAACTCCAGCTTCTGGTCGTTGGTACTATATTTTGCTCGTCGCTAAGCAAAAATTCAACGGTGTGTCACTGAGCGCTACCTACGATTAATGTGTCGAATGACGGTAGCTGCGCTGATCGTACCGGATGGTCTGTGGTGTATCGGGGATTACCAATGATTGTTTTTTCACCTCGACAAGCAGCGTTTGAAAACAAGGTCGCATCCTGGCAACTTTGGCAGCTATGATGACAATATGATACGGGTTAGGATTGCCACGATTTCGATCCAAGAGATCGGCCCTATCAATTGATTTCAAAGGCAGGCAATGGCTAACAGCTATTTCAGGAAACACTCTTTCGTGGCGACCTTGAGTTGCGCGGCGATTCTGGTTTGCAGTACATTCGTCAGCAGGTCGATCATGGCTGACGAAACCTGCAACTCTCCCTATATGTCGAACCTCATCAAGGGCCAGGAGGACTTTGCCTACGTCTGGACGCTTGGTGTACGCGGCATGGGAGACGGCTTCGATAAACTGGTGACGGTGGATGTCAATCCAGCGTCGAAAAGTTACGGAAAAGTGATAGCCACCATCTCTGTCGGCGCGCGTGGCGAGGCCCATCACACGGGCTTTACCGACGACCGGCGCTTTCTCTGGGCTGGCGGTCTGGACGACAATAAGATCTACGTCTTCGATATCCATAGCGATCCGGCCAAGCCGAAACTGCTCAAGACCATCAGCGACTTTGCCAGCAAATCGGGGCTGGTGGGGCCGCATACCTTCTACGCGTTGCCGGGCCGCATGCTAGTCGGTGCGCTCTCCAACAACAAGGATCATGGTGGCACCACTGGCATGGCGCTGTACAACAACAAAGGCGAATTCCTTAGCAAATACGACATGCCTACCACGCAGGGCGGCGATGGCTACGGCTACGATATCGGCGTCAATCCCGCTATGAACGCGTTGCTGACATCCAGCTTTACCGGTTGGAACAACTACATGATGGATTTTGGCAAATTGCTGAAGGATCCGTCAGCCATGAAACACTTCGGCAGCACCATGGTGATGTGGAATCTGAAAACCATGCAGCCGGAAAAAATCATGAAGGTGCCAGGCGCTCCGCTGGAGGTGCGCTGGTCACTGAAGGAGGGCGACGACTGGGCGATTACCGCGACCGCACTGACTTCGAAGCTGTGGCTAGTGAAGAAAGACGCGCGCGGCGAATGGCAAGCCAAGGATGTGGGAAATATTGGCGACCCGGCCAAGGTGCCGCTGCCGGTGGACATCTCGATCAACGCTGATGGCAAAGGCTTGTGGGTCAATACTTTCATGGATGGCATGACGCGCTATTTCGACCTCAGCAATCCGGAAGCGCCAAAGGAAATTTATGCCAAGCACACCGGGGCGCAGGCGAACATGGTGTCGCAGAGCTGGGACGGCAAGCGTGTCTATGTCAGCAGTTCCCTGCTGGCCAATTGGGACAAGAAGGGAGCTGATGACGAACAGTTTCTGAAACTGTATAGCTGGAATGGCAAACAGCTGCAGGAACAATGGACACTCGATTTCTACAAATTGAAGCTGGGCCGAGCACACCATATCAAGTTCGGGGCTAGGTCTTCCCAGGACGTCTCTTGAGTTTCGGAATTTTCTCGCGTCCTCCGCGCCGCAAAAGCGCCAGCCTCTGCTCCGTTCCGCAACGTTGCCGATTGCCGGCAACGGCTATGTTGGCGGTTTCGCTCGTTCTGCTGCTTTGCTCAAGCCGTGCGCAGGCACTGGAGCGCAGTGGCTTTGTTGCACCCCCGGCAGGTACTTACCGGCTGCAACGGATCCTGAACACGCCTGAAGGGCTGGTGCTCGACAGCGACGGCAGCCCGCAAAAACTGTCGCGCTATGTCACCGGTAGAGTCACACTTTTTTCTTTCATTTACACCTACTGCACGGATGCCCGCGGTTGTCCCCTAGCATATGCCACCTTCCACAACCTGAAAAAATCCATCGAAGGCAGTCCAGGCATGCGCGATAACGTGCGCTTTGTCAGCATGAGTTTCGATCCACAATACGACACGCCGGAAGCGATGCGCAACTATGGCGGTAAAGATGCGCGCGATACGCACGGCCTGCCGTGGCATTTTCTGACCAGTCGCGCGCGCAGCGATTTACTACCCATGCTGGAAGGCTTTGGACAAGATGTCTCAGTCGCCTCGCCACCGCCGAACGGCCAGCGGATTCCGTTGTTGCGTCATATGCTCAAGGTGTTCCTGATCGATGCGCGCGGCCAGGTCCGTGAAATATACAGCCCGGCCTTCCTCCAACATGACATGATATTCAACGACATCAAGACCTTGCTAATGGAGCAGGGTATCAAAGCTCGATGAAACGCCTGTTGTTCGCGCATTGTCTGCTAGCAATCGCCTTGGCCGCATGCCAGCGTCCCGATGAAAGCAGTATTGTAGCCTTGGCGGACAGTACACTTGGCTTACCCCCGCTGACTGCGCCGCATACCGTTTTGCCGCTCCCGGCGCAGATCGAGCTGGGACGAAAATTGTTCATGGATCGACGCCTATCGTACAACGACACCATGTCTTGCGCCATGTGCCACGTGCCTGAACAAGGATTTACCTCGAATGAGTTGGCGACTCCCATCGGTTTCGAAGGACAAAGCCTACGCCGAAATGCCCCGACTATTCTGAATGTCGCCTACGTGCGGCGCCTGTTCCATGACGGCCGGGAAAGCAGTCTGGAAAAGCAGGCCTGGGGGCCATTGCTGGCAGCGAATGAAATGGCGAATCCGTCCGTCGATCATGTGGTTAGCAAGATCAAAGCCTTGCCGGATTATCAGCACCTGTTTGAATCCGCATTCAACGGACGGGAAGTAGGTCGCGAAACGATAGGCACCGCTCTCGCCAGTTATGAGCGCACGCTTCTATCCGGGAATTCTCGCTTTGACCGCTGGCGCTACGGCCAGGTCAAAACGGCCATTAACGATAATGAGCAGGCCGGCTTCCGTATTTTTTCCGGCAAGGCCAACTGCATCGCGTGCCACAGCATGGACAAGAATAGTGCACTGTTTACTGACGGTAAATTTCACAATACGGGAATAGGCTGGTTGTCCAGCGCAGAGAATGCCAGGATGACGTACCGTGTGCAGCTTGCGCCAGGTTTGAACGTGACCATGGATGCACGCACTTTGCAAAGCGTATCCGAAGCGGCATCAAACGACGCGGGCCGCTATGAAGTCACGCGCAATGTCGTCGACCGTGGCTCCTATCGCACACCGACCTTGCGCAACATAGCGCTCACCTCGCCGTACATGCACGATGGCTCGTTGTCCGCGCTGGAACAAGTCGTCGAGTTTTATGACCGTGGCGGCATAGATAATCCTGACAAAGACGTCTTGTTGCAGCCGCTGCATCTGAGTTCGGATGAAAAGCGTGATTTGCTCGCCTTTCTCCGCACTCTGACCGGTGAGAACGTAAAAGAATTGGGTATCCAGGCGCGCGCGGCAGCTGTCGGTGGCGGTCCGACTCAGTCCTTCCGGGAGCGAGCCGGAGACGATCCCAGTGGGAACAGAAAACCTTAATTTTGACTGAAAAGATCGTGAGCCGTACCGCTTATCTTATGTTTCTCATTTAATTTAACTTAATTTCATCTCGCTGAGGTCCACAATTTGTCACTCTGTAATTGTGGGAAATTTTTCTTGCGTGATGGAGTTGAATTTAATAAAAGCACGGAGATTAAATTTGATTTAATCAAGCCTGAGAGCATTCCATGCTCGGTAATCGTCAAGCTTGGACAATACTGGATAGAACAGTTACTGACTGTGTAAATTCGACGACTGCGAATATTCAGTCCATGACACTGACCAATATTAGTCGGCCGTTCAACTCTGCTATTTCGCTGCGTGAAACACAAGTGCTCTCGCCTGTGCTAAGTTATCCCAAAGACTCAGATGCAATTCTACATAAATTCACCTGCTCCCAGTGATGGGGGAATCGTAAGTTGCAGTATCGTATGCAATCGATGGAATCTATGCTGAATGATGTGCGCGATTAATGGTTAGCACGCCTTTTTTCTGTGAACAGGAAAACCCCCTTATCTCACTCTTGGCGATGGCTCTATCATCATCGCCATGAAACCTTCCATCATTGCCCAAGACATTCAAGCCATGGTCCGCCATTGGCTGAGTACGCCGCCGAACGGCTATCTCGGCTCGGACTATGGCGCGGATCCCCAGTCGCTTTTGCAAAACCCCATGGCCGCCGGCATCGGCGATGCTTTCATCGGTAAGATGCGCGAGGACGTGCCGGCGCTGGATGCGATGCCGTCTGGTGCTGTCAATGTCTTCTATGTGGACTCGCAGCCGGATCGCCGTGAGCTGATTGTCGATGTGGCTGGCTGGCAGGAGCGCGTGAGCTGACATGGCCTATTCCAAAGAAGACTTTGATCGGGTGATCGTCAATTCCGTCTCGCAGTTCCCTGAGCTGGCGGCGTTGTACCAGGTGGGCGATCCGCGGCTGCTGCAGGCGCAATCCGCAATCGCCCAGATGATGGCGATGATGTCGCAGCAGATCGAGCTCGGTGCGATGGAGCCATTTGACAAGGTCCGGGATTCGACTGTACTGGCCGATGCTTCGCTCAAGGGCTTGATACCGATGGCAACACCTGCGCGCGTGAAGGTGAAAGTTGAGAATCCTACCAATGCTGAGTTTGCCATTGGCGCCGGTCGTGGGCTATTGGATTCGAGCGGCCGCATGTACGTTGCCGATTCGCCGGTAACGGTGCCTGCCGGCGGTGTTGGGTATGCTGAATTGGTGCAAAAGCAGGTGCGTGCAATCGAGCATACCGTGACCGTTTCGCAGGCATTTTATAAGATTGAGGTGCCGCAGCCAGCAGACGGGCGCTTTATCAGCGGTATCTCAGTCGCCGATGCGGCCAGCACACCGTATATATATAGTGTGGAATTTACGAATGTTGCCAATGGCGACAAGGTGTTCCATGTGGAATGCGACGAATACCGGCGCTTGTTCGTCGTGTTTGGCTATGCCGGTTATGTGGGTTATCAGCCCAACGTCGGTGAGGTGCTGACCCTGACTGTATATGAGACCACAGGGGACGTGCGGCCGGACGCTGGCAGCCCCTTTGCCCTGGATTATGCGGTGGCGCCGCAAGACGGCCTCATCAAGATCACGATGGACTCGCTATTGATTCCGGGTGCCGCGCCAATAGATATCGCGGCGCTGCGGGAGCTTTGCAAATATCCGTCAGCCTATGACCAGACGGCGGTGTACCTGGGTGAGTTTGATTTTCTGGTTCGCCGCAATATCGCCGGCCTGAAATTTCTCTCGATCTGGAACGAAACGATTGAAGAGTTGGTGCGCGGGCCGAGCCTGGACAGTATCAACCGGCTGTTCGTCTCCTTTGTGCCGCCCGATGGCGCCACGCGCGAATCGATCGAACAGGAGATTGTGCGCGTGATCAAGGCCGCCGATGACTCCTATCGCATCGTGTTCATCACGCCCGCCATGCTTCCTATTGGCATGACCATCGTTGCCGAGGTGGCGCGTATTCACGACGCCGTTGCCGTCAAAAAGCAGATTCTGGACGTGTTGCTGAAGGAATACGGCGAGAAAGCCGTGCCGATCCGCGCCGGCATGCTGGTGGTGAAATACAAGGCGATCTATGCGCTGCTGAAGAACAACGTCCAGGCGCTCCAGGATTCGGGGAGCGACTTTTCAGTGACGATCACGCCGATGAAGGGTAAGCAGCTGCCTGAACATTTCCGCTACATGACCCCAGAAAGCCTGAATGTCTCGGTGACGCTGGCCAATTACAACCTTGGCTCCTGGGGGCAGTAATGGCCGTCGACAGCAGAATCCCATCGCTTGCGCCGCTCCAGCGCAGCCACGACGCCAACGCGCTGGAAGCGGAACTGAAGCAGTTGGTACTGTTCCTGTTCAAGACTCATTTACGGGACGCTGAGCGCGAGCTGAACGTCTATGGCGTGCCGCACCTGGGTTCCTTGCCCTTGATCGAGCGGCACGTCAAACGGGAAGGGTTGGCGCTGATCCGCACCGAAGAGCCGGCCATGCGCTATCTCTATAAAGCCTGGCGTGCGCGCAATCCCAAGCGGGGATTGCATTTCCTGCGCATGTATCTGCAACTGCTCTGGCCGAATGGCTGGATCGTGGAGCAGCTTTGGCAGGATAAGAGCAAGCCCTATCCGACGGCCTTGAGCAGCGCCAGCAGCATTGGCAGCGCAGATCCTAGCGCTACCCATTATCTGACCAGCCGGATCCGGGTGTCGATCGATGATGAGGGAGAATTGGGAATGAACATTCCCATGGTAGCGCCCGCGTTGCGCGCGGTGATCGCTGCCAAGTATGTGCTGCAGCTATCGCTGTTGAAGCACTTTGAGAATGAGATTGGTCTATTTAACGGCGCCATGGCGCAGCAATTTTATCGGGCTGAAGGCGAAGCGATGCTGCCTTCACCGCACTAGACAGGAGAGAATAGGATGCGAACAGGTGTGATTCAGTACAACCTCAATGATCGCGGTCGCGAACTAACGGGCAAGCCACGACATTTCAACATCGACAAGGTGGCCGCCTTTATCAATGGCGCCAGGACACAGGAGCGTATTCAAAAGCGCGATATGTTCGGCTATTACGGTCATTGGCCGCGCGTCAAGTTCGGCATGATGCCGCCGGAAGGCGGGATTTATCAGGGAAAATTAGTGAAACTGGAGCCGGCGATCTC